>NZ_AYKT01000006.1 GCF_000496575.1 Geobacillus thermodenitrificans subsp. thermodenitrificans DSM 465
GCTTCGTTTCGTTCAGTTTTCAAGGAACAAGGATAAGGAATTTAACCTCATTGCGACATTTATTATTATAAATCATTCTTTCAAAATGTCAACTATCTTTTTATTTTTCTCTTTTCATCACCGCACCTGTTCTGTCGCGGCAATTACTCATTATACTCACCATTTATTATTTGTCAATAGTTTTTTGTGATCGTTTTGCTTTACGATCATTTCATCAGTGCACCTCGGTTATTAGCCGAGACACTGTTTTTTATTTTATATTATGTTATAACTTTATGTCAACTACTTTTTTGATAAAGCAATAACCCGTTTCGTATCCAGAATGGACAGCCAAAGCTGCATACAGAAATCTTCAGCTGGTAAATCGCCCTCCCTGTATGAAGATAAAGGTGGGTACTTTGCAGCTTTTATCTTTCCGTATAGACAGAACATGAAATTCGTTCATAAACCACAATCGCCACTCTTTACATAAGATTGACTCGCGAGTATCTTCTCGATCGCCGTATGCTATAATAAGGAGAGAATTTCGGAAGATCATCAATAGCTGACAACAAGTAACCGTCATAGGGAGGCAGAATATAACGATGGATCAACCGTTTTCTGCATTGCTTGATGCCTATCGCCGTCTTTGGCCGAACCGGTCGCTGACGTCGGAATCGCTCAATGAACAGGAAAGCAAGTCTCTTCTATATGAAATGATCATTCAAGAGCTGCGCGATGAGTGGACGCATCCGCGCGTACGGCAGACACCCGAAGTGAAATTTTACTATGCCATGAAGCGAGTGTCCTCCGCTGACTTGCCGAATGACATGAAAATCGCACTTATTCAAGCATATTTGACGGCAATGGAACAATTGCAAGCGAATCATACATAAATCAGGAGAATCCGACTCACACTACTGAACGGAAAAACATTTCATGTCAAGGAGGAAAGCAACTATGGCGTTAATTCCGTATGATCCGTTCCGCCATTTAGAATCGATCCGTCGCGATATGAACCGCTTTTTTACAAGTGATTTTCCGTCGCTGTTTGCCCATACGGACGAACATCACTGGATGCCGCGCATGGACATGCATGAAACAGCCAACGAGTACGTCGTTTCATGCGATTTGCCAGGGCTTGAGCGAAAAGAAGATGTGCATATTGATGTAAACAACAATATGTTGACGATCAGCGGCACCATTCAGCGCCATCATGATGTCAAAGAAGAACAAATGCACCGGCGCGAACGCTTTTTCGGCCGCTTCCAACGCTCGATCACGCTGCCAGCTGATGCGGCGACGGAAAACATTCGCGCGACATACAAAAACGGTGTGCTCGATATTCACATCCCAAAAACAGCGGCAGGAACGAAAAAGCGCGTCGACATCGAATTTCATTAATGAAAAAGGGAGCGGCTTATTGACCGCTCCCCTTTTTATCGATCTCGCTGCTAGCACGGACGACGAGTTCGGTCGGCACGATGACTTTCTTGCAAATCGTCCGTTTTGTCGTCAACCGTTCGATGAGTAGCTCAACAGCTGTTTCCCCCATAAACTCAGTATACACTTTCACTGTCGAAAGCGGGGGATGGAGAAATGCCGCAGTCGGAAGATCATTGAACCCGACGATGGCTACGTCCTGAGGAACAGCAATCCCAGCCTCATGCAACGCGCGTAAAGCGCCGATTGCCATCGAATCGCTGGCGATAAAAAACGCCGTCGGCAAATCACCTTTGGCAATCGCTTCTTTCATCAGCCGATAGCCATCTTCAGCAGTAAAGGCGCCAATCCATACATCACGCGAGTCGTACATCCCTTTGACGTATAAGTATTCGTAAAAGGCTGTTTCGCGCTCATCGCGGATCGGCGTCTCCCCATCGACATATTCGCGGCCGCCGATATACCCGATTTTCGTGTGCCCAAGCTGAAGCAAGTAATCCAACACCGTGATCGTCGCTTGGCGCAAGTCGATGACGACCGAGTCAAACTGACGTTCATCAGGTGAACAGTCGACGAACACGATTTGCTTCGCTCCTCGAGCAAAGTCGCTCACTTCTTTCGGTCCGAATTTCCCGACAGCGATGATACCATCAAGTTCCTTCATCCGTTCAATCGGATAAGCGCCGTTCTGTTTGAACAATTTGACAAGTTGGATGCCACGTTCAAAACATTCTTTTTCCACTCCAAGACGGATCGCCATATAATACGGGTCATCGATTTCCTGACGTTCGGAATACCAATGAATCAGCCCGAGGCGAAACGATTCGCGCGCCTGCTGGCTTCGTTCCCTTAGTGTTTTGTAGTTCAGCTCTTGAGCAACTTCAAAAATGCGCTTTCTCGTCTCATCCGAGACGGATAGTGTTGTATCATAATTGAGCACGCGCGACACTGTCGCGACTGAGACACCGACTTTTTCAGCAATTTCTTTTAGCGTAGCCATAGTCTGTTCGCGATCCCTTCCTTATGTTTCATATGAAACGAGTTTTTTCGCCGCATTTATACAAAGGACGACATGTTTGCAATTGCATAGCTGAGAAAGCGTCGGAACGCATCCTTCCCTCGCTTGTCCCGTTTAAACACCCCAGCATGCTCTAACACGGTGACAAACCGCTGCCCAACTTCATTGCGCAACAACTCGTAAACGTTGTCTTTCGTAGTATACGGATTAGCTGAGAGAATGGATTCATACCAGTCCCAATGTTTAAGCATGGTTTCATCCCAGTCTTCTTTTTTCGTCCGGTGCACAAGATAATCAGCCAACGTCTCGAGCTCCAAGTCAAGTCGACCCGGCAACACCGCCAATCCCATGACTTCAATCAAGCCGATATTTTCTTTTTTGATATGATGTAGTTCTTCATGCGGATGAAAAATGCCGTACGGATGTTCCGTGGATGTTCGATTGTTGCGCAACACGATGTCAAGCTCAAACAAATGACCACGACGCCGAGCAATCGGGGTGATCGTGTTGTGCGGAACATCGCCGCTGTAGGCGATGATGTCAACATCAGGATCACTGTACGCCCGCCACGTGTCATACAGGCGTACCGCTGCTTCCAACACTTCCTCTTTCGCTCCTGTTAAGCGGATAACTGACATCGGCCAACGGACAATACCTGCCGTCAATGACGGAAACGAAGGAATGGAAATGTATTCCTCAATCTCCGCATTTTCCATCGCAAACGTATAGCGTCCGCCTTGAAAATGGTCATGTGTTAAAATCGAACCGCCGACAATTGGCAAGTCAGCATTCGAGCCGATAAAATAATGTGGAAACTGTTCTACGAAATCAAGCAACCGTTCAAGCGTTTTCCGATCCATTTTCATCGGCACATGCTCGGCATGAAAGACGATACAATGTTCATTGTAATACACGTAAGGGGAATATTGAAAATACCACTGCTCGCCTAATAAAGTGATAGGGATGACGCGATGGTTGGAGCGGGCAGGATGGCCCCACGTTCCTTCATACCCTTCATTTTCTTTGCACAACACACATTTCGGATACGACGATGATGGCATCTCTTTTCGTTTGGCGATTTCTTTCGGGTCTTTTTCCGGTTTCGCCAAGTTAATGGTAATATCCAATTCGCCGTACATGGTTGATACTTTCCATTGCCGGTTTTGGGCAATGCGCGCTGTTTGGATGTAATTGGACGCCTGGCTGAGCGAATAAAACCAGTCGGTCGCCTCTTGCGGATCGCGGTGATACCGCTCGTAAAAGGTGCGAATCACTTCTGACGGTCGCGGCATGACGCAGTCCATCAGTTTCGCATCCCATATATCACGCTCGGTCATCGTATTCGTTTCCAACAATCCTTGTTCATACGCCCAATCGATGATGGCGTTCAACACCCGATCGGGAGAGGCCAAAGGAATGTCTTTGGCCTCGGCGGGCTGCCATTCCGTGAGCTTCAGTGTCGCAAGCAGGCGGTTGCGCGCGTACACCACATCTTCCGGCGCTAACAGACCACGATGTTGAGCATAATGAATCAGTTGTTCAATCGCCGCAAAGATCGTTTCCATTGTCATACACCCCGATAACCGTTTGGCCGTGCTTGATGCCATTCCCATGCCGAAGCGACGATATCTGTAATGAACGGGTAGTTTGGCTCCCAGCCGAGTTCGCGCTTCGCTTTGTCGGACGAGGCGACGAGTTTCGCCGGGTCGCCTGGCCGCCGTGCCATGACACGAGCCGGAATCGGATGCCCGGTCACTTGCCGCGCCGCTTCAATCACTTCTTTAACGCTAAACCCGTTGCCGTTGCCTAAATTGTATACATCACTATCCGCCCCGTTTCGCAGTTTGTTAAGCGCCAAAACGTGGGCATCAACAAGATCGAGCACATGAATGTAATCACGAATGCACGTACCGTCCGGCGTATCATAGTCATCGCCGAAAATGAAAATTTCCTCGCGCTGGCCGAGCGGCACTTTTAAAATCAACGGAATCAGATGCGTCTCCGGATTGTGATCTTCGCCGATCGTCGTGCCATACGCCCCAGCGACATTGAAATAGCGGAGCGAAATCGAGCGGATACCGTAGGCGCGATCTGCCCATTTCATCATTTTTTCCATCGCCAGCTTCGTTTCTCCATATGCGTTCGTTGGCTCTGTCGGATCAGTTTCGACGATCGGGATTTGTTTCGGTTCCCCATACACCGCTGCGGTTGAAGAAAAAACAATTTGTCTAACATCAAATTCCTTCATCACTTCAAGCAACACTTGTGTGCCGTACACATTGTTGTCGTAATATTTCAGCGGCTCTTCCATGCTTTCACCAACCAATGAGTTGGCCGCAAAATGGATCACCGCCTCAATATCATACTGCTGAAACACCGTGCGCAAAAAGTCGCGGTCGCGAATATCCCCTTGGCAAAACCGCGCATCCGGATGCACCGCTTCTCTGTGCCCGGTCTGCAAGTTATCAACAACAATGACCTCTTCCCCTTTTTCGAGCAGACGGTACACCGCATGACTGCCGATATACCCTGCCCCGCCACAAATCAAAATCATCGGCACATCTCCTCCATTTCTATCAGTTCACGCGCCCCATTGCCAACGTCAACGACATAAAAGCTCGCTTCATAGCCGATTTTTTCGGCATATGTCCTTCCAACTTGTTTAACGAAATCTTGAATAGATGCTTTTTTCACCACGTTCACCGTGCAGCCACCAAACCCGGCGCCGGTCATGCGCGCCCCAATCGTTCCTTCGTGCGCCCACGCCGCTTCAACGAGCGTATCGAGCTCAATGCCCGTCACTTCATAGTCGTCACGCAGTGACATATGCGACTGCTTCATCAGCTCGCCAAAACGAACGAGATCTCCTTGCTCAAGCGCTGTGGCCGCCTCGAGCGTACGCTCGTTTTCCGTCACCGCATGGCGGGCCCGCTTTTGCTCAAGCGGGGAAAGAAGGTGAGCATATTGAGTCAGCTCTGTGCTTGTCAGTTCACCAAGCGAGGCGATGTTCCGCACCGTTTGCAGTTTCGCGAGCGCCGTTTCGCACGTCGTCCGCCGCTCATTGTACGCTGAATCCGCCAAGCCCCGTTTTTTGTTCGTGTTCGCAATAACAATGAAATAGTCGTCGAGCGCAAGCGGCAAATAGCGATACTCAAGCGTTTGGCAGTTTAATAAGATCGCCGAGTTTTGTTTCCCCATGCCGACGGCAAACTGGTCCATAATGCCACAATTGACGCCAACATATTTGTTTTCTACGTTCTGGCTCATTTTCACAAGTTCCAACTGGTCGAGCTGCCGCTCAAACAAGTTGTTTAAGGCGACGGCCGTCACAAGCTCAATCGACGCCGATGACGATAATCCCGCGCCGTTTGGAATCGTGCCGTAATACAAAATGTCTAATCCGGTCTCTAGCGGGCCGAGCGCTTGAAAGGCAGCGATGATCCCTTTCGGGTAGTTCGCCCAGCTATGCTCTCTCCGATATGACAAATCATCATACGGCACAGTAATGACGCCAGTTTCTGGGAAGTTTTTTGAATACAGCCGCACGAGCGGCACTTTCGTTTGTCGCACAAGCGCATATGTGCCAATCGTAAGCGCACACGGCAACACGTGCCCGCCGTTATAATCAGTATGCTCGCCAATCAAATTGACGCGGCCAGGGGCGAAAAACATGCGGATGTCTTCTCCTAGCCCGCCGAAAAGCTTGGTAAATTGTTGTTTTAACGTGGAGATCATGGAAGGGCCTCCTTAAAAAACAAATTGAGTTATTCTTTCTTTTGTAAATATTTTAGTAAATATTTTATTTAAAATCAATTGTGAAACACGATCTTTTTTTATACGTATAAACATTCGAGTATTTATTCACCTTATTTATTAAAAGGAGGCGGAACGGAATGGAAGCTCGACAAACGCTGAAACAAGAACTTGACGCCATCACTGCTTGGGAACGTTCCCAAAAAGACCTTTGGTTTTGGGAAAAGCTCGGCCGCTTGCCGTTTCAAGTGCTCGACAAGCTGACGCCAAAAATTGTTCATCGAAAGCTCGGGCAATTGCTCGACGAATTAGGAAGCTATATTCAAAACGGCGGGAAATACTTAGTGAAGAAAGAGAACATATTGGAACGTCTTGGTGTCACGTCGCTCGAGGAAGTGCCGTATTTGCCGCTTGAGACCATGGATCGCGTGTGCGATGAGTTGATCGCGGCGCGCGTGACGTTCGCACAGCTGCAAGGAGCAGCGACTGGGGTTGGCGGGGCGTTGACGCTGGCGGTAGACATCCCTTCTTTGCTTGGGCTCGCGTTGAAAACACTGCAAGAGATCGCCATCGTATACGGATACGACCCAAACGAAAAACAAGAGCGCGTGTTTGTTGTCAAATGCTTGCAGTTTGCCGCGGCGGACATCGTCGGAAAAAAAGCGATTTTAGACGAAATTTCTTCATTTTCCAGTCAGCGTGAGCATGTCTTTTCCGAGCTGCAAGGCTGGCGGGAAGTGATGATGACGTTCCGCGACCAATACGGATGGAAAAAGCTGTTCCAAGCTGTGCCAATCATCGGCGTCATCTTCGGTTCGCTGTTTAACAAATCGTTTATGGAAGACATCGCTGAAACTGGGAAGATGCTTTATCGAAAGCGCCGCATCATCGAGAAGCTCAAACAATTTGAACCCGATGTCTAAACGACAACGGGTTCGATTCGTTTAGGTTGGTGCATAGGCTCCAGCGAGAACATCTCTTCATCGTTGAACAGCTTTCAATCGCCACATCATGCTAATGAAATCACCCAAACGGTACGGCAAGGCTACTCCGGCATACATCAGCTCGTCGCCCCCGTAAACACCCAGCCCCTCAACTTCATAGTCTTGATTCGGGTCAAGCCCCTTAAGGCGCAAGTATGACAGCGGGGCGTTCGCTTCGGCCAAAACACGGAAGTAGGCGACAAGCGCCTCCGAGCGGTCGGCAGAGACGAACATCCATGCGGCTTCGTTGCCCGCAAACGGGCTTAACAGCCGATAAAACGTGCCGAACTGGACAAGATGACGCACGTCTTTGTAAAATGCCACCTGTTCTTTAATGGTTTCCTTTTCTTTTTCCGTCAACTTCGTAATATCAAGCTCATAGCCGAAGTTGCCCGACATCGCGACATGGCCGCGCGTCTTGAGCGGCGTCATCCGCTTGACCTGGTGGTTCGGTACAGCCGAGACGTGCGCCCCCATGGCACTGATCGGGTAAACGAGGCTCGTGCCGTATTGAATTTTCAGACGTGAGATGGCATCCGTATTGTCGCTCGTCCACGTTTGTGGCATATAGTAAAGAATCCCCGGGTCAAACCGTCCTCCCCCTCCCGAACAGCTTTCAAACAAAATGTACGGAAAGCGCGAAGTAATCTCGTCCATGACGCGATATAGCCCCAGTATATAGCGATGCGCCGTTTCGCGTTGGCGCTCAGGCGGCAAGGCAGCCGAGCCGATTTCCGTCATATGCCGATTCATGTCCCACTTTACGTACGCAATCGGAGCGCTCGCAAGCACATTCGAGATGGTTTCAATGATATAATCACATACGTCTTGGCGGGAGTAATCGAGCACAAGTTGATTCCGCCCTTCAGAGCGCGGACGGTTCGGCACATGGAGGACCCAGTCCGGATGTTTGCGGTACAGCTCACTGTTGGGTGACACCATTTCCGGCTCAATCCATAAGCCGAACTGCAACCCAAGCTCGTTGACTTGTTTCGCTAGTCCGTCTAAACCGTGCGGGAGTTTGCGCCGATTGACCACCCAATCACCGAGGGAACGACGGTCATCATCGCGCTCACCGAACCAACCATCATCGAGCACAAACAGCTCGATGCCCAATTCCGCCGCCGTTTTCGCAATGTTGACAAGTTTCTCTTCGTTAAAATGAAAGTACGTCGCTTCCCAGTTGTTGATTAAAATCGGGCGGACGCGGTCGCGGAACGTGCCGCGAGCTAGGCGGGTGCGATATAGTTCATGGTACGTCTGCGACATCCCATTTAACCCTTGATCAGAGTAGACCATAACGACTTCCGGTGTTTGGAACGATTCGCCCGGTTCCAATAGCCACGTAAAATCAAACGGGTTGATCCCCATAGAGACGCGGGTCGTTTGAAACTGATCGACTTCGATTTGAGCAAGGAAATGACCGCTGTACACAAGGCTAAACCCGTACACCTCACCTTGGTGCTCATCAGTGTTTTTTCGCACGAGGGCAATGAACGGGTTTTGCTGGTGGCTGCTCGCACCGCGGCGGCTTTCAGCCGCTTGCACCCCGGTGAGAAGCGGACACCGCTCCACCCAACGCTCGCGCGCCCATGCCCCCGGAAGATGAATCCAGTCGTAATCGGCATCCGGAAAATCAATGCTCATGCTCAACGCCCGCAACAGTTTTAATCGCTCATTGCCGTTGTTTTCAAAACGGACCGCCCGCGTGATGACATTCCACTTTTCGTAAACGGTATACTGCAACGTCACTCGGAGGCCAATGAGTCCATCTTCAAGGACAATTTCCAATGTTTCTGCCTCGTGTTCGTGTTCAACATATGTCGCCGGCAGTCCGTTAAGTCTAGGCTTCCCCTTGTAAATATGATGCGTCTTATAGCGCAAATCGGTCACCGTCGAACCATTCTCAAGCTGTACTTGATACGCCGGAGCGCGAAAATCGCTGTTACCGTAGGCCGGGTATTCTTGCGGCAGCGTATCGAGCGAAAACGTGCGATCGGATGGGACGGGGTTGGCGGAAAAGGCACGGTTTAGCCGTGGAAATCCCCGCGCAGCCTGGCAATCCCGCACCGCTTTCCCCCAATACACGTGCGCCAAATAGCCGGAGTGGAAAAGGCGCATGATATAGCTTGTTTTGTCCGCTCGCAAATGAAACTGCTTCGTTTGCGGATTGTAGGTAATCGCCATCCTCTTCCCCCGCTTTCATCTTTTCTTTATTTTACGTAAACTTTACGTGAAAATCTAGCAAAAAAGTACCCGTATTCGAGCCTGATAGGTGCTATGGATCCTCTTTATCGAGCATCTGTCCCCACTAAAATTCTTCTATTTGTTTACGATCCTCCGGTCATCCCCCCACTGCTAACACCGCTTGGCAGAGAGCTTGCTCCAGCTCCTTCGTATACACTGCTGTCTGCTCCTCTGTCCAATGTAAATAGCTGGCCATAAACGCAATGACTGCTTCTTTTTCCCGGCGGACAGAATCAATGTCAAACAACAGCGAACCGGTGCGGCGGATGAAATAGTCGACGGGTTTGACAGCCATTTCTTCTTCAATCGCGTAAACGAGGCGGACGAACGTTTCTCGCGTTAAGCCAGATGAGCGATCGTATTGCCTGCTTAAAGCAAACAACCGATCAACGTTCGTACCGTATTGTTTTGCCAGTCGTGCCCCTTCTTCTTTCGTCCATCCATAACGTACCGCCTCTTCCGCTTTTTTGGCGATGAATGCCGGCAACTCGCGTGAGCCGCCGACATCGCCGCCGGAGATCGGCAACTGTTTCGTTTGACATGGCCGGAACGTTTTTTGTTCCTTTTTCTCAAGCTGCTTGGCGACAAGATCGACGACCGTTTCCGCCATTTTTCGGTAGCCAGTCAGCTTGCCGCCCGCGATCGTAATGAGCCCCGACGGCGATGTCCAAATTTCATCTTTGCGGGAAATTTCCGACGGATCTTTCCCTTCTTCATAAATGAGCGGGCGGACGCCAGCCCAACTTGATTCGACATCATCAGCCGTGATGCCAACCGATGGGAACATATACCGGATTGCTTTCAATAAGTAATCGCGGTCTTCTTCCGTCATCGTCGGATGGGCAGGGTCGCTGTCATAAAACGTATCAGTCGTGCCGACATACGTTTTTCCATCACGAGGAATGGCAAATACCATGCGGCCGTCCGGCGTATCAAAATAAATTGCCTGTTTGAGCGGAAACCGCTTTTGATCAATGACAAGATGGACACCTTTTGTTAACTGGAGCCGCTTATTCGTTTTCGAGCCGTCTTTGTCACGCAATGTATCGACCCATGGCCCGGCGGCATTGACGACTGTTTTCGCACGGATGTCATACGTCTGCCCGCTTAGCATGTCACGGCAGCGGGCGCCGATGATGCGACCACGGTCGTCATATAAAAACTGTTCTGCTTTCGTATAGTTGACGGCGTCGGCGCCAAGCTCGACCGCCTTTTTGATCACTTCGATCGTCAAACGAGCGTCGTCAGTCCGGTATTCGACATAGTAACCACCGCCGAGGAGCCCGTCGCTCTTTAACAGCGGTTCTTTTTCTAACGTCTGCTTAGCATTAAGCATCGTCCGCCGCTCGCTCTTCTTCACGCCGGCTAGCCGGTCATACAGCCATAAGCCGACAGAGGTGCTCCACTTGCCAAACGTCCCATCGCGATAAATCGGCAGCAACATCCACTCCGGTGTCGTGACGTGCGGGCCGTTTTCGTAAACGACTGCTCGTTCACGCCCAACTTCAGCAACCATTTTCACTTCGAACTGTTTTAAATAGCGCAAACCTCCGTGAACGAGCTTCGTCGAGCGGCTCGACGTCCCAGCCGCAAAATCTTGCATTTCAACAAGCGCCGTTTGCATGCCGCGTGAAACCGCATCAAGGGCGATACCGCCACCAGTGATCCCCCCGCCGATGACAAGCACATCATACGTTTTTTCACTCATAGCTTTAAACAACTCACTCCGCTGTCTGCTTGAAAAAGCCATCGATTAGTCCCTCCTGTGCAAAAAAGACAAAAAGAGACCATGACAAACACGATAAGCGTTCTGCCTACCATGTATGCATGGTCTCTCCATGTCTCCTGACTGATGATTAACTTGTTGATTTTATTATAGCAGATTGCCGCCCGTTTGGCTAGCTCGATGCTTCAACGATCTCCGCCTACTCATCGCCATCCCGATCGTAGTGGCGCCATAGCGCTTCGTTTGACGTCGTCACCGCCGTTGCGCCAGCTTCTAGCGCCCGCTTGACATCGTCTGGAGTGCGGATGAGTCCGCCGGCGTAAATCGGTTTCCCGGTTCGCTCCTTTACCTCGCGGATAATGTGCGGCATCGCGCCCGGGATGACTTCAATATAGTCGGGATTGGTTTTCGCGATCAGCTGGTAGCTTTTCTCCAAAGCGTGCGAATCAAGTAAAAAGATGCGTTGCACGGCTAGGACGCGTTTTTGCCGCGCCTTCATAATGACGCTCGCCTTCGTCGAAATGAGGCCATGCGGGCGAAACTCTTGGCAAAGGTATTCCGCCGCATGTTCATCATGGCTCAGCCCTTGCACTAAATCGGCGTGAATGATAAGCCGCTTGCCATGCCGACGCGCATAATCGAAGATGCTTTTTAGTTGGGCAATATGTACTTCGAGCAGCACCCCGATTTCATAGCCGCTCGCCAAAAAGGCATCAAACTGCTTCATCGTTTTCATAGCCGGAACAATTTGTTGTTTCTTCCCCATTGCCCTCTCCCTAGTCTATCCTCTCATTTTATCGACCTCGTCTAAGCACGACAGTGACATCATTGTTCGCGGTTTGCATGTCGCGATTTTCACTCCGCGCTTGCGGAACTTCTCCACGACATGATGAATCGCTTTTTTGCCCACCGCCTCTTCTTCATGAAAATGCCCCATTGTCTCAACTCCTCTCCTATTCCGCTTTCGGAATGGCGAGCTCAACCGTTGTTCCTTGACCGGCTTCGCTTTCCATCGTAATTTGCCCGCCGTATTTATCGATCATTTCCTTGGCGATCGAAAGACCGAGCCCGGCGCCGCCTTGTTCGCGGCTGCGCGCCTTATCGACGCGATAAAAACGTAAAAAGACGTTTTCCAGCTCTTCGCGTGGAATGCCGATACCATAGTCGCGGATGGCCACCGTAACAAACGATCCTTCCTCGCGCAACGAAAGAGCGATTTTTTTGACCTGTTGAGAATATTTTACCGCATTGTCAAGCAAAATGAACAGCAATTGTTCAAAATGATGTTTTGCGATCGCTACGCGCGCCAACGGTTTTTCCGGTTGATCAACAATGAATTGAAAATCCGGGTGCAAAATACGGAAATTTTTCACAATTTGCCCGATGGCTGCGGCAGCATCAATAGGCGTGAGCTCTTTTGGCACTTCCATCTCCTCGGTACGCGATAGATCAAGCAGCTCAAGAACAAGGCGCTTCAGCCGTTCTGCCTCTTTCACCGCCGCCTCAAGCGATTCTTCCAAAATCTCTGGATTGTGCTTGCCCCACCGCTGCAACAAGGAAAGATGGCCTTGCAAAATGGCTAGCGGTGTCCGCAATTCATGGGACGCATCCTCAACGAACTGCTTCTGCAGGGCAAATGAACGTTCAATTTCGTCCATCATGCTGTTGAACATCATCATGAGCTCGGTGACCTCGTCACGCGCCGAAGGCACATCGATGCGCTGCTTTAACCCGTTGTTTTTAATGTCGGCCATCGTTTTTGCCAACGTTTTCAACGGCCGGATAAAGCTTTGTGCCACAAGCCGTCCGGCGAGCGCGCTCGCTGCCATGGCCGCAAAACCAAGCACTGTCATAATGACAAATAGCGTGTTCGTCACTTGTTCGAATTTCGTCAATCGGCGGGCGACTTCAATCGTCCCAGACAAGTCCCCGATATGAAGCGGTTGGCGAAGCAACAAAAACCGCTCATTGTTGATGAAGTGTTCATCCATTTTCAGCTTGTCAGGCACGCCGCCTGTTGACAGCGATACTGTCGCACCGTTGGAAACAGAGACGATAACGTTTCCGTCACGGTCGGTGACACGAATGAGCTGATAGCGCTCATTCAGTTTTTCGAGAAACGAACGGCTGCGGCGAATATCTTCCCATGATACATTACGTTTTTCAGCGTAATAAGTTTCAATTTCTATCACAGTTTGTTCCATCGTTTTTTCTTCTTCGTTGAGCAGCCATTGCCTCACAATATGGTATTGCAAAAATGTGAAAATAAAATACGTAATAAAAATCGCGCCGGCGGATAAAACGGTCAGCTTCCCTTTCAACGACAGACGGTGGAGGCGAAGTCGTTTCATGGCCGCATCACATATCCCGCGCCGCGCACCGTTTGGATGTACCGCTCTTTATTGTGTTCGTCAAGCTTTTGCCGTAAATAGCGGACATAGACGTCCACAACATTCGTCTCCACCTCAGTGTCAAATCCCCATACTTTCTCAAGTAGCAAATCACGCGTCAACACAACATTGATATTTTGCATAAAGGCGACGAGCAAATCATACTCACGTTTCGTCAATTCGATAAACGCATTCCCTTTTTTGACCGTACGCGCCTGCATATCGACGACTAAGTCTTTAAACGTCAACACTTGTCCGCCCGATTCAGGATGAACGCGGCGAAACAAAGCGCGGATGCGGGCGAGAAGTTCTTCAATCGCAAACGGCTTGACAATATAGTCATCTGCTCCGTTATCCAACCCCATGACGCGATCAAATACGCTGTCGCGCGCCGTGATCATGATGATTGGCGTCGATTTCGCCGCCCGAATGCGCCGGCAGACTTCCATGCCGTTTAAGCTTGGCAGCATAACATCAAGTAAAATGAGATCCCACGGTTCAGAGAGAGCGAGCTCAAGCCCTTCGCGCCCATCTTCGCATACATGCACATCGAATCCTTCATGCATCAAGTCAAGTTCCAAAAAGCGAGCCAACCCTGCTTCATCTTCGACCAATAAAATCCGTCCATTCATCGGCCATTCCTCATCTCCTGCGTCTATTTTCTTTTCCCGTTCCGGACTTAATTCAATTTTACTACAAAAGCGAACCGGCGGTGGCGACCGGCCTTCGAAATGAAACAGGCGGCTGTTTTGGCCGCCCCGCTTCGGGTGGATTCTAAAACAGCCGCCCGTCTTCACGTACCTTTCGCTGAGCTGGGCCGTGTACACGCTCTAACCGCTGCCTGCATGGATATTCCCGCTACGAGTGGCGGTCAACAAACCAATCGACAATAGCTTGAACGATTTCAAACGCTTGATAAGAAAGAAGCGATACGGCAGTTCCAGAGAAAAACAACGTTACAAGCCAATGAATCCAATGCATGGCACTGCCTCCTCCCTTATCGACAGTGATGCCATTATATCCGGTGTAAATGAAATCTACATGAAAAATCGCTAAAAAACACAGAGTGACTTTTTCGTTTTTCATACATACATTGAAAGTGAATCGCATTGCTGATCAATGGTTGACAACGGTTAGGGGAATATGGTCGAGCAGAGACATCCAAGCACGCTGGATCGGCTACTTCAAAAAAGGAAAGAGAGGGGAGCGCGATGAATGAACCGTTTCAGCCGCCAGCCGGCAGGGGAGGAGATCACCCATTCCACCATTTACGGAAAATGGTAAATCAATGGTTTGATGAACGGCCGCTGCAAAAATTATTTGAAACACTTGACGACTACTTCGCGCAAACATTTGCTGAAGCATATATCCCGATCGAAGTGAAAGAAACGAAACACGATTACCAACTCATCGTCCGGCTGCCCGACATCAAACGGGAGCAAATCAGCCTACAATGGCACGAAGACGGGCTGCAGCTTATCATCGATCATCAGGAAATGATCGAATCAGCCGACGCCAACGGTCATGTATACGAGCGACAGCAAGCGCGGCGGCGCGTGACGAGGGTGATCCCGTTTCCGTATCCGGTTGCCGAACATGAAGTGAAAGCGTCGTTCCAAAACGGCACGCTCATCATCCGACTGCCGCAAAAGCGGAAATACATTGACATTGAGTGAATGAACATCGTTGAGACAACGCGTTTGGCTGAGAAAATAAGTGAGAGAACGGTCAAAAAACATCGTACAAACGGCCTTGCTGTCAAAATTCAAAAACGCGCCCTTTGTCGGCCCAGGCGCGCCGTAAAAAAGCCGTTCCCGATATCGGGAGCGGCTTTTTTGCATTCGTCTTCTATTGTTTATGCGACGGGCTTCCGTATCGGTTGTTGTTTTCCGGTGTCGGATCTTTTTGGATGTCCCATTCTTTCCCGATTTCTTCGCGATTGTTTGGGTATTTGTTTTTCCGTTTTCGATTGTCGTTCCGGTTCGTCACTGTCTGCTCACCCCCTTGCTGTTTGCCATTAGCTTGCGCGTTTTTCCACCGCATAAACGAGACATACATACTTTCGCTGTTGGTAAGCTACGCTACTTGGTAGGAGGTGCAAAACGAATGACGAAACTGCCTGACTTTAAACAGCTGAACGACCGGCTGATCAATGAGCCGTCTGATGAGCCGATGTTGGTGATTAAAACGAACCTCGATCCGGAGCGCATCACAGATGAAAATCCATATGCAAAAGGCAAAACGAACGTCAGCCGGACGTTTGCTTCTTTTTTTGAAGGGGGCAAACCGTAATGGAACAAACGCTCGCCTATTTGCGGGAAATTTTGTCTAACTACTTGGATGGTCACGATGATACGCCAAAGCGCATCTACAAAAAGCTAATCAGCAAACCGTATCAGGGGGAAGGAGAGTTTGTCCGTGACTTGACGCAAGAAGAGAGCGCCTTTTTGGACCGCATTTTGCCTCATGAGATCCGCTATGCGATGGATGAGCGCGATTATGAGCGCGTCTATCAGCTGAATGAAGTATACGAGCTACTGATTTAACGGTGCGAAAGCCGCTTCCCCTACCGAACGGGGGAGCGGCTTTCTCATTTTTTAAACGTGCTGAGCAGCCCTTTTAACAAGCCGTTCACTTGATTGACTGTATTGATCATCTGCCCCATCGTATTCATCATTTTGTTAATATCGTACGTCCCGTCGTTGTTTTTAAACTGGGCGAGAAAAGACGGGCGCGGTGGCGGCAGCAACGGCTCCGGCTTCGGATATGGCATCGGGTACGAAGGCATCGCAGCATGGAATGGTGCAGCGTGAGGCCAATGGGCAGGCGGTGATGAAATGTGTGAAGACCAATGGTTGAGATAAGGCCCATGACCATTTAGACTATATGGCCCATGAATGGGTGGCGGCGGAACCGGGCGCGGATAACGGTACATGTTCGTTCTCCCCCATTTTTTGATCGTCGATTTTTCCTTCAGGCTGCCACTAGTATATGTGCCAATACTGAGCGGCGTGCGCGCGGACATGTCATCTCTTGTCGGAAGTTTTAATTTTCGGAAATCAATTTTTTCCCCTACTTTCATGGTACGATGTAAAAAAGGGGAAGGGGGAAAAGCATCAATGGGTATTGCTGAATTGAAACATAAGTTCATGGTGGTCAAACATTGCGAACCAGCTGAGGCGAACGAACTGCTCGATTTTGCCCGCCGCCTTTATTTGCGCGGGGAGATTTCGCTCGCCGAGTATCGCGACTTAGTGCGTGATTTAGAAAAAGCTGGAGCCTATCAACCGAATGAAACAGGAGAATTCGCAGGACTTTAGACCTTAGGGGAGCTTTTCCCTTCTTTTTTTTTGCATATTTCTCACTCAAACGCCCCATCGTAATATAAAGGGGGTGTTGTGCAATGGGACGAGGCGTGCATTTCAATCATAAACGAAAAGGCCATGATCACGAAAAACCGAAACATGGTGAACCAGCACCGCCGAAGCATACCGAACGGGTCGAATATGAGATCAACACCGTCGCTACCGCAGAGAGCGGCCCTGTTTCGATCACAACAGGAAAAGACACATAAGAAAAAAGCTGTCTCCCTCGGCAAAGGGGGCAGCTTTTCCATTTCGAGATGAAAACATCGCTCTTTTTCAGCCTAGCTTGTTTCGCCAAGCCGATCCTTGACAAGGTCGAGCGTATAGGCAACCGCCTGGCTGTATTGCTTGATGCGGCGGTTGGGAACGGATGGATAAAATGCCTCAACGCTCAGTTTTGTCATATGATCAACCGTTGCTTCAATTTGTCGCTCGTGAACATATTTCGGCTGCGTCTGGCGAATCCAACGGGAAGCGGCCTCTTTCCATCGTTCGGCGGCTGCCTGCACTTCCTCCGCAAATGGTTTAACTTCGGCAAAAAAATCTGGCTCTTGATTCCGTTCGCGAGCACGCCGGGCAATCGCCAACAGCTGTTCATTGTACTCGTGAAGCTGTTCCGTCAGCGCTTTCAGCTCTTCCCCCATGGCGGCCCTCCTTGCGTATATTGATGAACTCAGTTTGAAGAATGTCCAGTGCAAATGCCGATCCGGAACGTCTGCGAACTGTTGGTATATGTTTCATCATATCATATCAACCAGCTACACCAAATACAATTTTGATGAAAGCCGCAGCTCGGTTCCCCCTTTTCCCCCGTCAAGCCGCCGTTCTACACCGGCGATTCTCCCTTCGAGATGCCCGAGCTGCTCCTTATTTTGCGCATACTGTTCTTCAATGACATCAGCAATGACTTGTTCCATTTTGGCATCCACCTGTTCAATGAGCGCGACAATTTCCTGGAGCTGTTTTTCAATTTCTTCTTTTTTGACGAGCCGTTTTTCCATTCCTTCTCCCCCATTTCTGGCATGATGATATTCCATTCGCGACGGGAAGAACAACTCCCTGCTGCGGCGACAAAAGTAGAACGGATTCGGCAAAGAAAGCGAGAAGCGGCCGTCATTCGACAAGGACGGCAAGGTCGCCCCATTAAAGAAAAAGAGCGCACATTGCTTGAACGTATGGTATAATAAAAACCATTCAAAGGAGATGAACGCCATGGCACTCAAATACCCGGGCGGAAAAGAGTATCGCGGAAACAGACTAAACGCAGCGCGCCAGCCGATGGCGGCTGATTACGCCAACCGTGGCATGACGCTCGAAGAAGACTTAAATGCGACGAATGAATATTACCGGGAGCGCGGCATCGCCGTTGTCTATAAAAAACCGACCCCTGTGCAAATCGTCCGTGTCGACTACCCGAAACGCAGCGCTGCTGTCATTAAAGAAGCGTATTTCCGACAGGCGTCCACGACTGACTACAACGGCGTCTACCGCGGCAAATACATCGACTTTGAAGCGAAGGAAACGAAAAACAAAACGGCGTTTCCGCTAAAAAATTTCCATGCCCACCAAATCCGCCATATGGAGCAAGTGATGGCCCATGGCGGCATTTGCTTTGCCATTTTGCGCTTTTCTGTGCTGAATGAAACGTACTTGCTTGATGCCTCCCATTTAATTGCCCGTTGGAATGAACAAGAAGCCGGCGGGCGAAAGTCGATTCCGAAGCGGGAGATCGAGCAATATGGGCATTATATCCCACTTGGCTATCAGCCGAGAATTGATTATATTAGTGTAGTAGAAAAAGTGTACTTCACCGTATGAGGTGAAAACTTGTAAGAAAGGCAGGATTTGCTTATGTCTGGTGAATATCGTTCTCGTGTGGAACGAAAGCAGGCAGAGAAACAGGCGAAACAAGCGAAACAAAAGAAGGCGAAAAAGAAAAAAGGACTATCGTGGTTGAAGACGATCGCCATTGCCATATTGCTTGTGATTTTCATCGGAGCGGCCAGCGGCGTGGCGGCGTTCGCCTATTTCGTCAAGGACGCTCCTCCACTTGATGAGACGAAAATCAAAGACCCGCTCTCTTCAACCGTATACGATATGAACGGAAAAAAATTCGCCGAACTTGGCGGCCACAAACGAACGTACATTTCGTATAAAGACGTGCCGAAAGTGCTTGAAAATGCCGTGTTGGCAACCGAAGATGCTCGCTTTTATGACCATCACGGCATCGATGTTGTCCGCTTAGTCGGCGCCGTCGTCGCCAATTTTCAAGAAGGATTCGGGGCAGAAGGCGGCAGTACAATCACCCAACAAGTAGTGAAATTGTCGTTCCTGTCGCCGAAAAAAACGTTGGAGCGAAAGGCGCAAGAGGCGTGGCTCGCTCTGCAGCTTGAGCAAAAATATTCAAAGCAAGAAATTTTAGAAATGTACTTGAACAAAATTTATTATTCAGACGGCATTTACGGCGTTGCCCGGGCGGCAGAATATTACTTTGGCAAGACAAACTTAAAAGAGTTGACGCTTGTGGAAGCGGCGCTCTTAGCCGGTATGCCGCAAAGCCCGAACCGGTACAATCCATATGACCATCCGGAGGCGGCGAAAAAACGGCGCGATACTGTTTTGTCGCTCATGGCGAAACACGGCTTCATCAGCCAAGAAGAGGCGGAAAAGGCGAAACAAGTGCCGATCCAATCGATGCTTACCGAACGGAAAAAACCGCAAAGCTCCGTGCCGTATGATGCCTTCATTGACGAAGTGATCAAAGAAGTGACCGACAAAGCGAACGTTAACGTCTTTGAAGACGGACTGAAAATTTACACCACGCTTGATCAAGAAGCGCAGTCGCATGTCGAAAAACTATTAAACTCAGAGCAGTACTTCACCAATAAAAAAGACTTACAATCGGCTATCGCCCTCGTCGATACGAAAACAGGCGCCATTCGCGCTTTAGGCGGCGGGCGAAACCGCGATCATGTCCAGTTCGGCTTTAACTACGCCATTCAGCCGGTCGGCCAGCCCGGTTCGGCGATTAAACCGATTTTAGACTACGGACCGGCCATTGAATATTTAAAATGGTCAACTGCACACATTATCGTTGATGAACCGTACACGTATTCAGACGGCACACCGATCCGCAACGCCGATCGGACATACAAAGGACCGGTGACGATGCGCTATGCGCTTACTTGGTCGCGTAACATCCCGGCGTTAAAAGCGTTCCAAGCGGTCGGCAAAGAGCGGGCGCAAGAATTTGCCAATCGGCTTGGCATGGGCTTTGATAAGGTAGAGGAAGCGTACTCGATCGGCGGTGTCGCACGCTATGTGTCGCCGCTGCAAATGGCCGGTGCCTACAGTGCCTTCGGCAACAACGGTTTGTATACCAAACCGTACGCGGTGACAAAAATCGTCTTCCCGGACGGCACGGAAATGGATTTAAAACCGAAGCCGAAACGGGTTATGCAGGACTACACCGCTTACATGATCACAGATATGCTCAAATCGGTCGTCCGTTCTGGTACAGGGCAAAGCGCCAACGTTCCGGGGGTTGAGGTGGCCGGCAAAACGGGGACGACAAACTATGGTTCGTCCGGTGCCAAGTTTAATTTACCGGAGAGCGCTGTGCCGGACAGTTGGTTTGTTGGCTATACACCAAACTATACCGCCGCTGTTTGGACCGGTTTCAGCAAACGAAGCAGCACTGCAAATCTCAGCAAGGCGGAACAAAGAATTTCGCGTTCGCTCTTTAAAGCGCTCATCTCCCACATCGACGACGGCAGTGGGAAATTCGAACAGCCGGACAGCGTGGTGAAAGTGCCGATTAAAAAAGGCACGAATCCACCGAAACTAGCAAGTAAACATACGCCGGCAAGCGAGATTACGTATGAACTGTTCGTGCGAGGCTCCCAACCGACAGAAGTAGCGAAAGACGAACCAAAAGAGCTGCCATCGGTGAAAGGCTTAACCGCTTCGTATGACCAAGCTACCAATGCGATTTCTGTCACTTGGTCGTACGATAAACAAACCGACAATACGCTCTTTGAAGTGCGCATCAAAGACGACCAAGGCCATACGGAAACTGTGACAACGAAAGACCTGAAGATGACGATCGCGAACCCAACGCCAGGCGCTTCGTATACGATTGCCGTCTATGCGAAAGATGGCGAGCGGATGAGCAAACCAGCCATCACGAACGTCCGCATCCCTGGCGGTGAGCAAGGTGAAGGCCCGACAACGCCGGATGATGAGGAAAATGGTGATGATGGCCGGAATGATGGACATAACGGGCAAGATGGCAACAGCGGAAATAACAACAATGGAAACAACGGCCAAGGGCAACAGCCTGGGCAACAACCTGGACAACAGCCTGGGCAACAACCTGGACAACAACCTGGACAACAACCTGGACAACAACCTGGACAACAACCTGGACAACAGCCTGGGCAACAACCTGGACAACAGCCTGGGCAACAACCTGGACAACGGCAAGGACAACAGCAAGGGCAGCAGCAAGGACAACAACTAGGGCAATAGCCAGGACAATAGTAGTGCCTCTGCACTGACGACACCAACAACGCTGCCGAATACGAACGTCTCTGGTGCGAACGGTGAAAACCGTCAATAACTCAACTAAGTTGACAAATAAAAAACGGATGCCCCATTTATGGGGTCATCCGTTTTTTCATGGCGATTTGTTTGCCAGCGAGCTTCTCTGTCTCAACAAACAGCTCGTGAAGCTGAACAAACGCTGGGTATAAATCCGGACGGTCGAAAATAAACTGCAGCCGCTCAACGGCGTTGGCAGGTTTATACGGCAGTGCCGCCACCATCTCCTCCCAACGGACTACATTGGTTGCTGGCTGGCCATTCAGCCAGCAGAGCGCCGACAGCAAATACGACAATCCACGCACGATCGGGCTGCGGGCGGCGCGTCGGTCGCGGCGGGCGAAACAGAGTTCGAGTTCCTCTTTTTCTTCTCGCCAAAGGGCAACGAGCGCCGGCAGTGAACGTTCGATTTCCTCCCACGGCAGTGGAGGAATGTGGACGATATCGTAATAAAACGGCACGTGTTTAAGCAGGCGCGGAAACGGTTCATCAGGAAGCGTATCACGCATTTGGCCGTCCGGGAAAAAGAGCGGATGGGCGAACTTAGTCGGCACGCGCACGTTCATTCTCCTTCTTTCGCATCCGTTTTTTTCCTTCACGGCATAAGTGCAGAAGCGGGCATACCGGGCATTGCGGTGCTTGTGCCTTGCAATGGTAACGTCCAAAAAAAATCATCCGATGGTGAGTGATCGACCATTCCTCTTTCGGAATTTTTCTCATCAACGTTTGTTCGACTTCGAGAACTGAGTCATTCCAGCGGCAAAAACCGAGCCGTTTGCTGACGCGCTCGACGTGCGTATCAACGGCAATGGCCGGTACGCCAAACGCGACGGATGCGACAACGTTCGCTGTCTTCCGCCCGACGCCGGGCAGTTTCATCAATTCGTCACGGTCGCGCGGCACTTCACCGTTGTACTCCTCAATTAACATCGCGCACAGTTTTTGAATGTTTTTCGCTTTGTTCCGGTATAAGCCAATTGAACGGATGTCTTGTTCCAACTCTTCAAGCGGCACCGCAATGTAGTCATGCGGTGTCTTGTATTTTTCAAATAGCCGCTTCGTCACTTTATTGACGAGGGCATCGGTGCATTGCGCCGATAAGACGACCGCGATCAACAGTTCAAACGGATTGCGGTGCACAAGCTCGCAATGCGCATCAGGAAACATGTTGGCCATCTCATCCAAACAGTAGCGAATTTGCTGCTTTGTCAACACCGGTCTCCTTCTCCTTTCGCCATCTTCAGTCCATCTGTCCATGTTGGCCAAACAAAAACGAGAGACAACGCCTCTCGTTTATGAGTCAAGCCAGTTAAAAAACGGAATCGTCTGCTTAAATTCCCCTGTCGCTTGTTTCACCGGGCGGGCGGACGATTTCGGCTTGCGGAATTTTTTGCCGTAATCGTGCGCCTGTTCGATCGTCCGGATTCCATTCTTTTTCCACTCGAACAAAATGCGGTCAATGTAGCGGAAATTCAATTTCCCTGATAGCACCGCCTCGCGCAGTGCTGCCTTAATGATGGCCGGCTCATGACCGTCCTGGTCGATCCACATCGAGAGTGTTTCGCACTCAAATGGGGAAAGCGGGCGGCCAAACTCCTGCTCAAATATCGTATACAAGCTTTCCTCTTCTTTTTGCTGACCGATTTGCCCGTCTTTGACGGTCTGTGCGTACAAATGATGTACCAACTGTTCCCAGAGCGGTTCCAATGTATATTTTTCGCCGCGAACGCCACGTTCGTCCGTATGCTCCTCAATGCCGACCATTCCTTTTTGCAAAAGCCGACGCACCATCTCCATACATTCTGCCGCCGAAACAGTCATTTTTTCAGCCAGCTCAGCCGGTGTCGGGAAGACGATGCCTTCTTCCAAAAACGATTGCATATGCAAAAGCAAAACGAGCTCCCCTTCGCTCAAGCCAAGCTGCTTATAATGGTCCAGCAACAGTTTCGGAACGACGACGCTTCCTTGCGCCAGCCATTCGGCCACCTTTTTCTTTTCCATGCCGATGCACCTCAACTATAGTATAACATGACACTAGCGAAAAAACCCCCTTTTTGCAGGGGGTTTTTTTACGGGTATAGACGGTTGAGCAACCGCGGAAACGGGATCGTCTCGCGTACATGCTCAACGCCGCAAATCCAAGCAACCGTTCGCTCGAGGCCGAGCCCGAATCCGGAGTGCGGCACGGAACCGTATTTGCGCAAATCTAAATACCATTCATATGCTTCAAGCGGCAAATGATGCTCCTCGAGACGCTGCTTGAGCAGCTCATAATCATGAATGCGCTCGGAACCGCCGATAATCTCCCCGTATCCCTCCGGCGCGATTAAATCAGCACATAGCACGACGTCCGGACGGTTCGGATCTGGCTGCATATAAAACGGCTTTAACGACGTCGGGTAGTGAGTGATAAACACCGGCTTGTCGAAGCTTTCAGCGATGGCTGTCTCATGCGGCGCACCGAAGTCATCGCCCCATTCGATATCGGTAAACCCTTTGTCATGCAGCAGCTTGATCGCTTCGTCATACGTTAGACGCGGAAACGGCGGCTTGACAAGCTCAAGCTTGGTGACGTCGCGTCCAAGGCGCCCGAGCTCAAGTTGGCAACGGCTAAGCACCGACTGTACGAGATAAGAGACATACTCTTCTTGCAGCCGCAAATTGTCTTCAAATTCGTAAAACGCCATTTCAGGCTCGATCATCCAAAATTCGATCAAATGGCGGCGCGTTTTCGACTTTTCGGCACGGAATGTCGGACCGAACGAAAACACTTTACCGAGCGCCATGGCTGCTGCTTCCATATATAGCTGGCCGCTTTGCGATAAATAGGCATCCTCGTCAAAATACTTCGTATGGAACAGCTCGGTCGTTCCTTCCGGTGCGCTGCCAGTCAAAATCGGCGCATCGACTTTGACGAAGCCACGTTCGTTAAAAAACTCATACGTCGCACGGATCAATTCGTTGCGGATTTTCATGATCGCATGTTGGCGCCGCGAACGAAGCCAAAGGTGACGATGATCCATTAAAAACTCGACACCGTGTTCTTTTGGCGTAATCGGATAATCGACCGCTTCATTGATGACCTGTATGTTCGTCACCGAAAGCTCATAACCGAACGGTGAACGCTCGTCGACGCGCACCGTGCCGGTCACATAGAGCGACGTTTCTTGCGTCAGCGTTTTCGCACGTTGAAATACCTCTTCTGAGACGTTCGCTTTTTCAACTACACCTTGAATAAAGCCAGTCCCATCACGCAGCTGTAAAAAGGCGATTTTTCCGCTCGAGCGCTTGTTCGCCAACCAAGCGCCGATCGTGACTTCTTGACCTACATATTGGTTCACTTCAGCAATCGTCGTTTTCACGTACACATTCCCTCCAATAATCGACACGTCCATCTCATTCGCTATTATATCGTTCTGGCGAAACGACGGCAACGGCCAAGGAAACCTTTCGCCTCTGGCCGGCTCGGCACAACCGTAGAAAACAGTGCGGGGCAACCGCTAAAAAATCATGCATCCGGCTGATTTTCGCGAAATCACCGCCGCTGCAGCGGGCGCGGAAAAAGCGGCTTTGCTTTGGGCAAAGCCGCCGCTTGTTAAGCGCGCGCTTCCATAAACCGGTGGATGCGTTCCACGGCGGTTTCCAGTGCATCGAGCGATGTCGCGTATGACAAGCGAACGTTATCCGGCGCTCCAAACCCAGAGCCGGGCACAAGCGCGACTTTCGCTTCCTCCAACAAGGCAGCGACGAACTCGTCGACCGTGCGGCAGCCGGCCATTGCAGCCGCTTCGCGGGCGTTCGGGAACAAATAAAACGCCCCTTGTGGCTTAACGCACGTGAATCCTGGAATTTGCACGAGCTTGTCGTAAATGATATTGAGCCGTTGTTCAAACGCTTGGCGCATTTGTTCGACCGGCTCCTGCGGCCCGCTGTAAGCAGCGATGGCCGCGTATTGGGCGATTGACGTCGGGTTGGACGTGCTGTGGCTCGCCAAATCTGTCATTGCCTTAATAATATCTTTCGGCCCCGCCGCATAACCAATGCGCCAGCCCGTCATCGAATGCGACTTTGACACGCCGTTAATGATGACTGTCTGCGCCTTCAGCTCCGGCGACAACTCAGCGATGGACACATGCTTCGCCCCGCCGTAAGTCAATTTTTCATAAATTTCATCTGACACGATCAATACACCATGCGCTAGGCACACCTCACCAAGCGCCTTCAACTCTTCGGCTGTATAAATCATGCCAGTCGGGTTGCTCGGCGAGTTGATGATAACCGCTTTCGTCCGCGGCGTGATTGCCTGTTTCAGCTGCTCCGGCGTAATTTTAAAATGATTTTGTTCAAGCCCTTCGACGTAAACCGGAACACCGCCCGCCAGTTTCACTTGTTCCGGATAGCTCACCCAGTATGGCGTCGGAATGATCACTTCGTCGCCTTCATCGAGCAATACTTGGAACAGCGTGTAAAGGGCGTGCTTCGCTCCGACGCATACAATCACTTCAGCCGGCTCATAATCCAAGCCTTGGTCGCGGGCGAATTTTTTTATAATTTCCTCCTTTAACGCCGGCAAACCGCCCGATGGTGTATATTTCGTATGTCCTTCGTTCATTGCCTTGATGGCGGCATCAAGAATGTGCTGTGGCGTGTTGAAATCCGGTTCGCCAGCTCCGAGACCAATCACGTCATGCCCGGCCGCTTTTAGTTCTTTTGCTTTCGCCGTAATGGCCAATGTCGCCGATGGCGTCAGCGACGCCACCCGTTTTGCCAATTTCATCGTTTCTTCCCCCTCATATGCTCAACGTTGAAAACTGTACCTCTTTAAGAATGAACCATCGGCAAAATGGAGGTAATAAAACGAATACCTTCCTTCTGCATCGATATATGTCAACTCCCAAAGAGGTACGCCCTTTTCCATGCCAAGCGTCACGTCAATCACGCGTTGCGGATGTCGGTCGCGTTGTAAAATGGCGCGTGCTTCCGCTTCGCTAATGCCGCTATTTGCTTTCTTGACGACGATATCCCCCTTTTTTTCCGGCACCCAAACAACGACGTCTGTCTCCTCTTGTTTCGTCCGGCCGATGAATACGGTGCATGCTTCATCGCCATAATATGTATAGACTTTCTTCACGTCGACAAGCCCAACCGCTTCCTTCGCCCGCGCAAACGCTTTTTCCACCATTGACCGTTTTGGCACCATCGCCTCACCGTAAATCGACCATGCCTGCCAAATGAGGATACCCCAAAAAATTAGAGCAAGCCATCCCCACTTTTTCATGGCGATCACGTCCGATAAATCGTAAAGACCGCTTGGCGTTTATCGTTTTCATCCAAAGCAAGCCCAAACATCAAATTGTCGCGCTTCAGCGTCCGATTCAAGCAGTCAACAATTTTGTACAAATCATCGGAATGCTGGATTTTGACGGTGGCGAGCACTTCAATTTTGCTTTCCATTTTCGTTGTTTCCTCCTGTACGGCGCAAATTTTGTTACTTATACACGCCGGCGGCTCCGGCAACAATACAAATACAGTAAGGTTATGATCACAGTTGCGCTTCTTCACGCCTCTGCGGCCGAGCCGGCGAAGGTAAACGGCGAGGCTGCAAGCTGCCATCGCAGTTGTGCTTCTTCCCTATTATAGCAGGTTTGCCTGACCATTTCATAACAAATTTGCCCGCCTACACCTCCAACGCAAATTTGCTTCTTTTCTCCCCCCGCTGTACGCGGGGTATTTTTTTGCCAGCTGCCATCTTTAATCTTTAGATTGCACCGTTTCATTTCTCTTTATGAACGTCTTGTACAGCCGTCCCTCTCCCTGAAAACGAACCGACTGTTCATCCCGCTTGTCTCATGAAAGCCATGCATCCGCTTTGTCAAGCAGCTCGGAAAGCGTTCCATCATATACCGACAGCGGCGGCAGAGAAGCGAGAAAATCAGCGCCGTATGAAGCGGTGGTCAGCCGACGATCGAGAACAAACACGGCGCCTTTGTCCTGCTCGGTGCGGATGAGGCGGCCGAATCCTTGCTTAAAGCGGAGCACCGCCTCGGGAAGCGACAACTCGTAAAACGGATCACCGCCGGCGGCGCGAATCTGTTCACTTTTTGCCTCCATCACCGGATCATCCGGAGGCGCAAATGGCAATCGGGCGATAATGAGTGCATCGAGTGCCGAACCCGGTAAATCAATCCCTTCCCAAAAGCCACTCGTCCCAAACAGCACGGCATGATCAAATTGCAAAAATGTTCGCAAGAGCTTGGCCGGGCTGCCACTTTGCATTCCTTGAGCAATCAAAACGAACGGCTCGTCCGCTTCTTCCGTTTTCAGCGCTTCAGCCGTCATTTTCAACAGCTCATACGACGGAAACAACACAAGCACCCGCCGGCCAACGTGCCGGGCGATCGAGAGCACGGCCGCTGCTGCCGCTTCGGCGTATGTCTCAAGCGGCACGGCAGAAACAAGCGGCATATCCGTTGGCACAAAGAGCGCGACCTGCTCCTTATAGCGAAATGGCGCCGGAAACGAGTGACAGATCGGATAAAAATCATCCAAGCCAAGACGCGTCGTCATATAAGAGAATCGACCGCGGACGGCAAGTGTGGCTGACGTCAAAATCACGCTCCGTTTTTTCATAAACAACTGATCGGCAAAAAAGTCAGCAAGATCGACGGGTTGCGAATAAAGCCGGACAGCGTTTGCCGCCCCTTTTTCATCGGCTTCAATCCAGCGGACCGTTCCTGGCTCCGCTTCGGTCAGCAGCCGAACGAGGGCGTTCATTTGCTGATTTAGCGCCGCAAGGTCGGCGGCCAGCGAGGCCGGCAGTGTGATAGCGTCAGTCATAGCAACAGGTAAGATTGGCTTTGCCTCTGCAAGCAGCGCCGCCGTCAAATCACGCAAACGCCAACATAGCTCAACAGCCGCCTGCCACGTGCGCCCATGCTCGTCCGCCGGTGAAAAACGGCAGCGGCAACGCCCCGCCCGCGCCGGCTTTCTCTCTAACGCATAACGGCGCAGCAAGCGGAACAGCTCGTCCCCTTCAAATTGCAGCCCTTCAAGATGCCGTTGGCAACGAGCAAGGACGGCTTTCACTTCGCCTTGCTCTGCTTCCAGCCATTTCGTGAGCGTTTGCGCCATTTTGGCAGTTAACAAGCGAAATGACACATAGTCGATCCGCTCGCCAAAATAACGAGCAGCGATATCCTCAAGCCGATGCGCCTCATCGATGATGAGATGGCGAAACGGCGGCAAAAGCGGCGTAGAGGCAGTCAAGTCATGAAGCAAAAACGCATGATTGGTAATGACAATATCAGCCTGTTCGGCACGTCGTTTCGCCTGAGCGAAAAAATGATGCCGTCCGCCGTCCTCCTCTTCTCCGATGGCAAGCGCGGACAACAAGAGACGAGCGCCGGATGATACGTTCAATTCATCTAAATCACCGCTATCTGTCTCAAGCAGCCAGACCAGCATCTGACATTTCAAGAGCGCCGCATCGTATGTATCGCACGGCTCAGGCAAAAACGAAGCAAATTTGTCAAGGGAAAGGTAGTTTTGCTTCCCTTTCAAGACGGCGACGCGAAGCGGGGGCGGCACGACTTGCCGCAGCACCGACAAATCGCGGCGGATGAGCTGCTCTTGCAGTTGGAGCGTATGTGTGCTGATGACAACCCGTTCTTGTCGCTCGCAAGCAAAAAAGGCAGCCGGGATGAAATAAGCAAGCGATTTGCCAAGCCCTGTTCCCGCCTCAATAAGCGCATGCTGAGATGTAGACAGCGCCTCATAAACGAGTTGCATCATTTCCCACTGCCCTTCACGCCGCTTGTAGCCAGGAAGCGGAAGGGACGGCGCTTGTTCATAAAAGGCTGCAAATGAGACCGAAGCGAGGCGCTTCTCATCATCGCCTGATTCCGGCTTTGACGCCGGCTTTTTCAGCGCAATGCCGCGGTAAAGGGCGATGGTATTGTCCATCGGCGCTTCTTTCTGTTTTTCAGTGATGACAAGGTCAAGAAGTGAGTAAATATCGCTTTTCAAATGGCGGGCAAGACGCCGCAACTGTTCGAGTGTCACAAGCGGCAGACGGCCAAGCCGCTCAAGCAAGGCGATGAACAGCTTCGCAGTCACTTCCGCATCGCTGTCCGCTTGATGCGGACGATCATGGCGGAGGCCGAGCTGTTTGGCCAAGTCACCAAGCTTATAACTTTCCGCTGTCGGCAGTACGATGCGAGCAAGCTCGACCGTATCGATCGTCGGACCGGTAAACGGCGGCCACCCGGCTCGTTCGAGTTCGGCTTGCAAAAACGGCAAATCAAAATCGACATTATGAGCAACAAAGTACGCGCCTTCCATCATAGCTGTAATCTCGTCCGCCTTGTCAGCAAACAGCGGCGCTCCCTCAACTGTCTGTTCGTCAATGTTCGTCAGCTGTTGAATGAACAACGGGATGGGTTGTTCCGGGTTAAAAAAGCTGGCAAACCGCTTGACGATCGAGCCGTCCTCAACGACCGCCATGCCGAGCTGGATGATTCGATCGCCTTTTTTCGGTACGTTTCCCGTTGTTTCTAAGTCAATAATGACAAAGCGCATTGCCATCAATGATCACCTCAAAACGAAAAGGGGCGGAAAGCCCCTTTTTTGCCCCATTATAAAATCGTATGTGCCGGCTCTTCAGCAATGAGCTGTGCGATGCGGTTGTTTTCGTCCATAATGGCAACTTTCGGCCGATGCATAGCGATTTTTTCTTCAGGAACGAGCGCATACGAAATGACGATGATGATATCCCCTTTTTGCACAAGGCGGGCGGCCGCACCGTTTAGGCAAAAGACGCCGCTGCCGCGCTCTCCGGGGATGATGTACGTTTCAAAGCGGGCCCCGTTATTATTGTTCACTATCTGCACTTTTTCATTAGCCACCATGCCAACCGCATCTAAAATATCTTCGTCGATTGTAATGCTGCCTACATAATCCAAGTTTGCTTCCGTTACACGGGCACGATGAATTTTGGCGTTCATGAGTGTACGAAACATGGGCGATCCCCCCTAATCCTCTTGTCTATGCGCCTTAGGCAGCTCAAGAATGATATTGTCGATCAAGCGGGCGCTCGCAAACCGAACGGCAACCGCGACGAGCACCGTTCCGTGAAGCGTTTCAAGCGGCGCCAAATCCGGATACGAACACACTTCGACATAATCAATTTCAGCGTGCGTATGTGCTTCAATATGCTCTTTCACAAGACGACGAATGGCATCAGCGCTCCGCTCTCCGCCATCGACGGCTGCCGCTGCCGCGCGCAGCGCCTGATAGAGCGCCGGCGCCTCCTCTCGTTCTTGCGGCGATAAATAGACGTTGCGCGAGCTTTTCGCCAGCCCGTCGGCCTCGCGAACCGTCGGTACCGGCACGAGCTCAATCGGGAAATTGAAATCGCGAATCAAGCCGTCGACAACAGCTACCTGCTGGGCATCTTTCAGACCGAAATAAGCGCGGTCAGGCATGACGATATGAAACAGCTTAGTAAGCACCGTTGCCACGCCGTCAAAATGGCCGGGGCGCGACCGTCCACAGAGCACATCCGTGCGTGCTTTCACGACGACTTGCACCGTGAGCGGCCCCGGATACATCTCGCCTGCCTCCGGATGAAACAGCACGTCAACTCCGTGCTGTTCGGCGATATGCCGATCGCGCTCAAAATCGCGCGGATAGCGGGCAAAATCTTCGTTCGGCCCAAATTGAAGCGGATTGACAAAAACGCTTAAGACGACAATGTCATTTTCCTGACGCGCCCGATCGATGAGGGCGGCATGTCCTTCATGCAAATAACCCATTGTCGGGACGAACCCGATCGTTTTTCCTTCGCGGTGGTATTGACGCATCAGCGCCTGCATTTCACTAATCCGATCAACGATGATCATGATTGTTTTCCTCCGTATAAGGCCACCCATTCTTCTTCCTTCATCGTAAACGTGTGCGCCGGCTCCGGAAACTGGCGCAGTTTGACATCAGCGATATAGTTGGCCAGTGCCTCGACGATCGTCTCTTGAATGGCAGCGTATTGTTTGACAAACTTCGGCACGCGGTTGACACCGTAGCCAAGCAAGTCATGGTAAACCAGTACCTGGCCGTCGACTTCCGCCCCGGCACCGATGCCGATGACAGGAATGGTAAGCTCTCGGGCTACAGCCGCCCCAAGCTGCTTCGGTACACACTCTAAGACGAGCGCGATCGCTCCTGCTTGTTCGCACTGTTTCGCATCATTGAGCAGCTTTTTTGCGCTTTCCGCATCTTTGCCTTGCACTTTATAGCCGCCAAGGACGCCGACAGATTGCGGCGTTAGCCCGAGATGGGCGACGACCGGCACGCCCGCTTTCGTCAGTGCGGCGATCGTCTCAACGACTTCATCCGCCCCTTCGACTTTGACAGCGTTCGCCCCCGACTGTTGCATGATGCGCCGGGCGTTTTGCAACGCCTCTTCCTTGGAGGCGTGGTACGACATAAACGGCATGTCCGTGACGATAAACGTGTTCGGCGCACCACGGCGGACCGCCTTCGTATGGTGGATCATGTCATCGACCGTCACCGGGATCGTCGAGTCGTAACCGAGCACGACCATGCCGAGCGAATCGCCGACTAAAATCATATCCACCCCGGCCTGTTCAGCAAGCTTCGCCGATGGAAAGTCGTAGGCGGTCACCATCACGATCGGCTCGTCCGCCTGCTTCATGCGGAAAAAATCGGCTTTCGTCTTCACCTTTGTTCCCTCCTCTTTGATTGCAGAGGAGATGACGCGACCGAAACAAAACGTCCTTCTTTCCCGCCTTGAGAAAGAAGGACGCCATAAACCACCGTCGGTTTCGTTCACCCCTCTGTCCCAGTCCTTCTGCAAGGATCAAGGCAGATTATCTTTATTCATTCATGTTGCCGGCGCGGTGCAGTTCTTTTCGACAAAGATACTGCCCTTTTCCTCGCCTTGTATTTTAACAAAATTGTCACAATTTTTCCAGTGGAAATTTACAGTTGAATATCGGCCGAATGAATATAATGAAGTTGGTTTTGTTCATCCTCGAGGATCAGCAGACCGTCATCGGTAATGCCGCGCGCGATGCCGCGTATCACCCTGCCCAATGTCCTTGCTGTCACCGGCTTGCCAATCGAAACCGCGTATCCTTCCCAAAGAAGCTTAATTGGACGGAAGCCATGCTCCAAATATTGCTTATATAACCGCTCAAGCTGAAGTAAAATTTCTTGGATGAGCGGCGCGCGCTTTATGCGCTCCCCTTTTTCGATGGCAAGCGATGTGGCGATGTCGCAGATATCCTCGGGAAATTGCGCACTCGTCTGGTTCACGTTAATGCCGATGCCGATGATGACCGAACGGACGCGGTCAGGGTCGGCCTGCAGCTCGGTTAAAATGCCGACACATTTTTTACCGTGAAGCAAAATATCGTTTGGCCATTTAATGTCCGGGACAAGCCCGGTTACTTCTTGAATCGCTTGACTGACCGCCACGGCAACAAGCAACGTCAACTGCGGCGCCTGCTGCGGGGGAATGGGCGGCCGCAAAATAAGGCTCATCCAAATACCGGTTCCTTGTGGGGAAAACCATTTCCGGTCTAAACGCCCGCGCCCGGCTTTCTGCTCCTCGGCGATGACAAGCGTCCCTTCCGGCGCTCCCTCATATGCCAGCTTCGCCGCGATACGCTGCGTCGAATCGACTTCCTCAAAAAAATGGATCTGATGGCCAAGCGTTTCGGTTTTCAATCCGAGTTGGATTTCGTTTGCCGTCACCTTATCCGGCGTGCTCACGATTCGGTAGCCGAGGCGGCGCACCGCTTCGAGTTCAAACCCTTCTTTGCGCAGCTCCTCGATATGTTTCCATACGGCCGCCCGCGAACAACCGAGCTGCTCACTGATCTTTTGTCCGGACAGAAATTCACCGTTTGCCTCGGCAAATAGTTCTAACAGTTTTTTTCTTGTGTCCGACTGCGCTCCATGAGCCATGCGTAAATCCGCTCCTTCTCGTTTTCAACTTCACCGTTGACGACCGCCCGCCATATGGCATCCAGCGTCTCTTTCACCCACGGACCGGCTGGTTTCCCGATCCAATCAATGACCACTTTGCCGTTAACCGCCAGCTCACCTTTCGTTTTGATCGGCAAGGCGGCAAAGCGGCGACGCAGCTCGTCATGTTGCGGTTCGTACGGCTTTCCGGTCAAAGCAGCGCGGACCACCTCAACCGAAAGTGCCCGCTTGAGGCCGGCCAAAAACAGCTGCTCATTCGTCCACGCGGCCGGTTCAGGGACAGCAGCGAGCGTCGCCAAAATGGCGCCAGCTTCATCGATCACTTTATTCGGTAGCTTCCATGCGCGCAAAAACGGACGGCTCTCCTTGACGCCAAGGGCGTGGCACAAAAGCGCCCACCGCTCCTCGCGCGCCGCGAGCCAAGGCCAGCGGTACGCGGCCGCCCGTCGCAGCCACTCGCCTTTTTCAGCCAACCCCGGCAAATAGGTGGATAGCCCTGTTTCGGCCAAAAGCGGCAACGCTTCGGCAGCAAACGGGCCGGCGAGCAGCTTTTCCATCTCCATCGTCATCCGCTCAACCGAAATATGGGCGAGAAGCGGTGCGTTGGCGATGATCGCCTTCTTCGTGTCGATAGCGAGTGAAAATCCAAGTTGACTGACAAAGCGGACGGCCCGCATCATGCGGAGCGCATCTTCACGAAACCGCGCGTCCGCTTCTCCGACAGTGCGAATAAGCCGCTTTTCGATCGCCTCTTGTCCCCCGAACGGGTCAATGATTGTCCCGTGCTCGTCCATGGCGATGGCATTCATCGTAAAATCGCGCCGTTTTAAGTCTTCCTCAAGAGAACGAACGAACGTCACCGACTCAGGACGGCGGTGGTCTTCATAGTCGCCGTCGGTGCGGAACGTCGTTACTTCGTAGGCCGTTCCTTCGTGCACGACGACGACTGTACCGTGTTTCGAGCCGACATCAATCGTTTTTGGGAAAATCGCCATCACTTCGTCCGGCAAGGCACTCGTCGCAATATCGACATCGCCGATCGGACGCCCAAGCAACAGATCGCGCACCGCGCCGCCGACAAAATATGCCTCATAGCCATGCCGATTTAGCTGTCGGATGATACCAAGCGCCTGTTGGAATGGCGGTTTCATCCTCTCACCTTCCTTGCTGCCAGTGAAGCATACAGCTGCTCATACTGCCCGACGATATCGGACGAACGGAACTTTTGCTCGACCGTTCGCACCGCCTCTTTTGCCATTTCGCTATGCAAACGGCGGTCGGTTAGCAGTGCGAGCGCTTTTTGAGCCGCTTCTTCGACATCGCCAAGCGCACATAAAAAGCCGCTTTTTCCATCTTCAATCACTTCCGGAATGCCACCAATCGCCGTGCCAATGCACGGGATGCCACACGCCATCGCCTCTAGCAAAACGAGCCCGAAACTTTCTTTTTCCGACAAGAGCATCATCACATCACTGATCGAATACAGCTCTTCCAGTTTGTCCTGTTTCCCTAAAAATCGGACGTCGTCGTTGAGCCCGAGTTCTTTGACGAGACGGCAGACGACAGTCATTTCCGGGCCGTCGCCGACAAGCAAGAGCTTGGCCGGCACATGCTGACGCACGATGGCAAACGCGCGCACCACATCAGGCACGCGCTTTACTTTCCGGAAATTAGAAACGTGAATGATGACGTTCTCCGTTTCACCGATGCCGTACTCCTGTCGCAAATGGCTCGCTTCCCGACGGTGGTAGACGCGTTCGTCAACAAAATTGTAAACTGTATGGATCTCTTTTCGCACATCAAGCAGTTCGTACGTCTGCTGGACAAGGGCGCTAGACACCGCTGTGACGATGTCCGACTGCTCGATGCCGAACTTGATCATATCGGAAAGCGACGGGTCGTAGCCTAACACGGTGATATCGGTGCCGTGCAACGTTGTGACGATCGGCAGTTCGCCAACCATTTGCCGCGCCAGTACGGCGCAGACTGCGTGTGGAACGGCGTAATGGGCATGAAGCACATCGAGCTGTTCCCGCTTCGCTACCTCAGCGATTTTGCTCGCTAGCGCCAAGTCATACGGCGGATATTGAAAAACAGAATATTGGTTGACGCTCACCTCATGGTAGTAAATGTTTCCGTATACTTTGTTCAGCCGAAACGGCATGCTTGACGAAATAAAATGAATTTCATGTCCTCTTTCGGCAAGCAGTTTGCCGAGCTCAGTGGCAACGACCCCTGAGCCTCCGACCGTCGGATAACAGACAATTCCTATTTTCAGCTTCATCGCACTCCCTCAAATAAATCGAAAAGATGAATAGGTGTTTTTGCCAAAAAGCCTTCGGCATACTCCGCACCGATTTGCTGGCCGAACCAGCGCTCGCGGCTTTCGATCATCTCAATGTAGTTGTTTGTCAGCGGGGTGTCAACCGAACCAGGTCGTTTTTCAAACTGGCTTTCATAGGCGCGCAGGCTCGCCAGCTTGTCCTGAGCTGTTTCGCTAATATCGACAAGGAAATGCGGACGGCAAAAGGCATTAATCATATAATAATACACCGAGCGGACGCGGTGCGCATCGCCAAGCTCGCCGTCTCCATATCGGCGGATGCCGGCGGAAAAGACCGCCTCCTCGACAAGGCGGGCGCATTGCCCGTGATCTGGATGGCGGTCTTCCCAATACGGGGCGAATACAAGCCGCGGCCGATAGCGGCGAACGACCGCAACAATACGGCGAATCGCCTCTTCTTCGACATAAAGACCGCGGTCAGGCAGCTCGAGATTCAGCCGTTCCGATACACCGAGCCTGTGGGCCGCTTCAGCCGCTTCTTTCTGCCGTTCGTCAACGGTTCCGTTGGACGACAGCTCTGCCTTTGTTAAATCACAAATGACAGCGCGGTACCCGCGCCGCACATATTTGGCGATCGTCCCGCCCATGCCGATTTCGACATCATCCGGATGGGCGCCAAACGCTAACAGATCACATGTTTCCACCATCGCTGTCACCTTTCTGTTTCCTTTTCCTCCCCGCTTTTCGCCCGGCCGTGGACGATGTTGCGCCATGCCAAATCACCGCGCTCCAATCCTCGAATGAGCAGCTCCGCCGTCCCAATGTTCGTTGCTAACGGCACAGCATAGACGTCGCAAAGGCGCATCAATGCGCTAATGTCCGGTTCGTGCGGCTGGGCGGTAAGCGGGTCGCGGAAAAAAATAACGAGGTCCATCTCATTGCGGGCGATCATCGCTCCGATCTCCTGATCGCCCCCGTACGGCCCGGACTGAAAGCGATGGACGGCGAGTCCGGTCGCTTCCTGAATGCGCAAGCCGGTTGTGCCCGTGGCGTACAGTTCATGGTTTGCCAGCACAGGCGCGTAGGCGGTCGCAAACGCCACCATCTCCGCCTTTTTTTCGTCATGGGCAATTAACGCGATTTTCATCTTGTTCTCTCCCCCGTTTGCGCTGTTTGCGCTATTCCAAAATATGTTCAAGCCCGTAGACGAGCGTATGTAAATGCATAACCGTTTCCACCGCTAGTTTCACTCCAGACATGAATGAGCGGCGGTCGAGTGAATCATGGCGGATTGTCAGCGTCTGTCCCTCGCCGCCGAAAATGACTTCCTGATGGGCGACAAACCCTGGCAGGCGAACGCTATGAATCGGAATGCCGTCGTATGCAGCCCCACGCGCGCCGGCAAGCGTTTCTTTTTCATCCGGATGGCCTTGTTTTTTCGACGGACGCACTTCAGCGATAAGCTGTGCGGTTTTCAGGGCCGTCCCTGATGGCGCGTCAAGCTTTTGGTCATGATGTAGTTCGATAATTTCTACATCAGTGAAATATTTTGCCGCCATGCGGGCAAACTTCATCATCAGCACCGCGCCGACAGCAAAGTTCGGGGCAATGATCGCACCGATTTCGTTCGTCTCAGCGAGCTCCGTCAGCCGCTCGATATCTTCCGGCGTGAACCCGGTCGTGCCGATGACTGGACGGACGCCGTAGCGCAGCGCCAGTTCAGCATGTCGTTTTCCGACCTCGGGCGTCGTTAAATCGATGAGCACATCCGGCTTCACCTCGGTAAAGCAGCGGACAGCATCAGTATAAATCGGAGCGTCGATGCCGGCAAATCCATCGATGTCGGCCAAATTTTGCCCGTCATAGCGGCGGTCAATGACCGCAGCCAATTCAAAATGGTCTGTTCTTTGCACAAGTGCCACCGCTTCACGGCCCATGCGGCCGCGTGGCCCGGCAATGACGATGCGAATCGTCATTGAGATTCCTCCTTTCGCGTCCAACGGTCACGGTCGCGGATCCGGAACTTGTCCATCACCCGGTCGTGCGCCTCCTGCAAATCAATGTTGAGCGAATTGGCAAAACAGATGAGTACAAACAACAAATCGCCCAGCTCTTCTTCCACTGTTTTTTCTTTTTCCGTTACCTTTTTCGGCTTTTCCCCATAATAATGGTTCACTTCACGCGCCAGTTCGCCGAGCTCTTCGGTCAGCCGCGCGAGCATGGCGAGCGGGCTGAAATAACCTTCTTTAAACTGCCCGATATATTCATCCACTTCGCGTTGCATCTGTTTCATCGTTTTCTCCTGCATGACCATCACCTCGTCTGTTTCCATGTTAGCGAAAAGCGGCGCATTTGACAAATGTTTTCGCCAGTCGTCAATTTTCCCTGCTTTCGACCATCGTTGCCTGCGCAGGCAAGTTCCTCTATAATTAAGGACGCCGACTATTTTTGTGGACGGAGGGACGATATGATTTTCGGCTTAAAAATGAAAAACAGTTTATTTATTTTGCTTGGCGCTGCTATTTTTGCCTTCGGCCTCGTCCATTTCAACATGCAAAACAATTTGGCGGAAGGCGGTTTTACCGGCATTACGCTTCTTCTTTATTTTTTGTTTGGGCTTGATCCGGCCATCACCAACTTGGCGCTCAACATCCCGCTCTTTTTTATCGGTTGGAAGCTGCTTGGTCGTCAAATGTTTCTTTATACCGTGCTCGGCACCGTCGCCGTTTCAATGTTTTTATCCATTTTTCAACGCTACATGATTCATATGCCGCTTCAGCATGATATGACGCTCGCGGCGTTGTTTGCCGGCGTTTTCATCGGCGTTGGCCTCGGCATCATCTTCCGCTACGGCGGCACAACCGGGGGTGTCGACATTATCGCCCGCCTCGTCTATAAATATAAAGGCATCAGCATGGGCAAAACGATGTTTGCCTTTGATGCCGCCGTCATTACACTGTCGCTTCTTTACCTTTCGTACCGCGAGGCGATGTATACGTTAGTCGCCGTCTTTCTCGCCGCCCGAGTCATTGATTTTATGCAAGAAGGCGGCTATGCGGCGAAAGGGGCGACGATCATCTCAGAAAAAAGTGAGGAAATCGCCAACCGGATTTTGACGGAAATGGAACGCGGCGTCACCGTGTTAAAAGGACGAGGTTCGTATACGAAGCGCGACCGTGACGTCTTATATTGCGTCGTCGCTAAAAACGAGCTGCCACGCTTAAAAAACGTCATTATGTCCGTTGACCCGCACGCCTTTGTTGCCGTCACCGATGTGCACGATGTGCTTGGTGAAGGATTTACGCTTGATGAACAAAAACGACCGCTTGAACAATAATAACCGGAACGGCGCTCGCGCGGGCGGCATACGCTGAATTCGCTAGATGCCATCCAATTCAAACATAAAAAGGAGGGGGAACCCTCCCCCTCCGAAAGCGAGGCGGCGCCTATTCTTCCGGCTGTCGCGCCCGCTTTTCCTCTTTTTCCCCTTTGTATTTCCGCCAGCCGACGTATGTCAGCGTCAACACAATCACTCCGCCAGTCGAAATCATCACCCAAATGAGTGATGGATCAGCTTCATCTTTTTTCACCCCGTCAAATAGCGCTTCGACATCGCGGCGTGCAGCGGCGAGCTGCTCTCGTTGCTCGTTTTTGGCAAGCTGCCAAAATGAGGCGGGTTGCAGTGCTTCCAGATTGCCGTCAACCTTTTTGGCCGCTTTTGGCGGTACATCAATTTTCACACTCGGCTCAATTAATGTATAGCGATCAATAAATTGGCGAAAGGCAGCGTCATATGCCTCTCTCTCCCCACGTTCCGCCGCCTTTTCCATCGCAGCGAACGCCTCCATGACAGCCGGCTTCATCTCTGACCAAAGTGGCTGATGCGTCGATTGGACGGCATCAACTACGAGACGGAACTGCGTAAGAGCAGCGATTTTGTCTTCCGCTGGAATCGATGCTGTCATGGCCTTTACCGCGTGTTCGTGCGTCACAGTCACCGCCCTCAGCTCGTCAGCCGATTTTAACCGTTCTCTCGCTCCAAGAGCGAAAAACCGTTCAGAAAAATAAAGGAGCACTTCTTTGGCTTCAGCAAAACGCTCATTTTTCGCCAATTGCAGCGCCTCGTCGGAAATGTCGTCAAGCTGTTTCCAACTTTCCATTGATTCGGCCGCGCCAACGAGCGCTGGCCATAAAAAGGCGATCGATAACAACATGGCCAGCCCGATTCGTTTCATCCTCGTCCCTCCCTCATTCACTACTACAATGTATGAAGGAGTGGACAAGAGTAGACCAAGCAACTGCGATCAAGCGATAGGGCAAATTTTCCTCCCTTGTTACTCCTATTCCACTGCTATGCGGGAGGAAGCGAGAACGACTGTCGCCGTGTGCGGATGCCAAGCCAATACGCCACGGCAATGGAGGCAATGCTGAGCCAAAACGTAAAATAACCGATTTGATCAGCATAATGATCCAACATATGATAACGTGGCATCATGCCAAATACGTAGTCGATGACATCGTTATGCAGCGTCCAAACCGCTGCCAAGGCAAGATGAACCGGACGAAATCGGTAAAGCGGAGCGTACAGCATGCCTTCGACCGCCATGGCCCCATGGGAAACGATGAGCATCCATCCTGCCCAGTCAAGCGTTCCGGTGACGCGCCAAACGAGCACGTTCATGACGACCGCCCAAATCCCGTATTTGACAAGTGTCACAAGGGCAAGGGCTTCAAACAGCGGTGTCTGCCGACCGAGCAGCCAGGCGCCGAGAACGATGAGAAAAAAAAGACTCGCCGTCGGACTGTCGGGCACAAATGGCAAAAACAAGGGTGGTGTTTCCGCCAACTGATAACGATACCAATAATAGCCGTAAACGGTGCCGGCAGCATTCACAAGCAAAAGTAGCGAAACAACCGGCCGGGAAGCGAATATCGCATAAAGCCATGCCATCGTTTGCACCTCATCTCAATTCAATGTAGGTACGAAAAAAGCTGACTAACGCGAGTCAGCTTTTTCGTGTGAAACGATTATTCAGCTTTTAAGCCGGCGATGAATTCCGCCATTTTTTGCAACTCTTCATCCGTGCCTTTAAAAATGCCACCCGGCATGCTTCCTTGCCCTTCTTTAGCGATCTTCGCAATCTCTTCTGCTGTCAAGCCGGTGCCAACAAGCGACGGACCGGCACCACCGGACAAGTTTTCCCCGTGGCATGACGTACACGTATTGGCTTGAGCGATTTTATAGCCTTCAGCGTTCGTATCAATTTCCACTTCCGCACGAATTTTCCCTTGTTCAGCCGCTTTTTCCCAGTCGTGCGTGACGACCGATTCCCATGTCAAATAAACGATCGCAGCAAGAGTAAGAAGCATCATGCCTGTCGCCACCGGGCGCTTCCACGGACGGCGCTCCGGACCGCGATCCAAAAACGGAGCCAGCAACAAAGCGCCAAACGCCAACCCCGGCATGACGATCGCGCCGATGACTGTATACGGACCGGACGCATACGAATATTTGAGCAATTGGTATAAGAATAAGAAATACCAGTCAGGCAGCGGGATATACGTCGTGTCCGTCGGGTCGGCAATCCGCTCGAGCGGCGACGGGTGGGCGACGGTCAAACATAAAAAGCCAACGAGAAAGACCGAACCGACAAGCCATTCCTTTAACAGGAAGTTCGGCCAAAACACTTCCGTTTTCCCGGGATACTCTGAATAGTCCTTTGGAATATTCGGTTTTCGTACCGCGGGAATACGGGAATCGCCGACAAATTTCATTCCTTTTCCGCGATGCATTGCGTGATTCCCTCCTTTTTTCTATCGCCTCAAAACGTCCAACCGACCGATCATAGCGGACCGGAAATGCCTTGTCTGCGAATCATTAAAAAGTGCGCTGCCATTAAGCCAAGCAAAGCCGCCGGCAAGAAGAACACATGAATCGCAAAGAAGCGCGCCAACGTCTGGGCACCGACAATTTCCGGATCCCCGGCCAACAACGTTTTGATCGCCGGACCGATGAGCGGCACTGCTTCAGCGATTTGCAGACCAACTTTCGTCGCAAACAGCGCTTTCATATCCCAAGGTAACAAATAACCGGTAAAACCAAGCCCCATCATGACCATGAAGATCAACACGCCGACGATCCAGTTCATTTCGCGCGGCTTTTTATACGCCCCTTGGAAAAAGACGCGCAGCGTATGTAAAAACATCATGACGATGACCAAGCTTGCTCCCCAATGATGCATGCCACGCACGATTTGGCCGAACGCCACTTCGTTTTGCAAATAATAAACCGACTCCCACGCGTTTTTAATGTCCGGGACATAGTACATGGTTAAAAACATGCCTGACAAAATTTGAATGACCGTGACAAAAAACGTCAGTCCGCCAAAACAGTAGACAAAGGCGGAAAAATGATGAGCCGGGTTGACGTGCTCCGGAACTTCGTGATCGGCGATATCCCGCCATAAAGGCGTAATATCTAAGCGTTCATCGACCCAGTCATACAGCTTGTTTAACACGCATTACGCCTCCCCTCTTGGTTTCGCCTTGCCTAAATACAGCTTTCCGTCTTTCACTTCGAACTCGTAGCGGTCAAGCGGAGCTGTCGGCGGCGTCCCCGGAACGTTCGTGCCGTCTTTCGTATAGAGCCCGTAGTGGCACGGACAGAAGAAATGATTCGGGTTGTTTTTGTCCGTATTCCAGTCGACCGTACAGCCAAGGTGTTTACAAACCGGTGACAGGGCGATAATGTCCCCTTTTTCATCCTTATACACCCAAGCTGATCTCGGTTCTTCCGACTCGTACCAAGCGTCTTTCACCTTCACTTTAAAGTCGAAGCGCTTCGGTTCGGTCGTGATCTCTTTGACGTCCGCTACCGCGACCATATCCGTGCCTGCCGTCTCTCTCAAGATCGGGTCAAAGGCGAAGCGGAGCATCGGCATAAGCATTCCTGCTGCCATAAAACCGCCGACGCCGGTCAGCGTGTAGTTTAAAAATTGACGTCTCGTTACGCGATGTTTGTTGTCGCTCATCGTCTTCCCCCCTCTATGCAAAGTCAAGTCCACACCGGACAATTTTACGTATAACACAATGGAAAACTAGGACATTCTAATGATAGCTCAATTGCTGGACAAGGTCAATATCACAAACGGCAAAACGTGGGACTTTGCTTTGCCTACCTTTTCGTCCAGCGGTTAACGAAAAAGCGGAGCAGCTCAGCGGCCTGCTCGCGGACGAGTTCATGCTTATACGACTCATCCATGCTCTCGAGCGGAACGGTCGGAACGAGCCAAAAGCGACTGGCCTCCGTCCCCTCTTGCCATGTGCGATCGCACGTCACATAAAACACATGTTCCATCCCTTCCTGCCTGAGCCGGTTTGTCCAATTCGCCAGCCTTTCCAACAGCTCATCCCGTTGTTCATCCACAAAATAAACAAACGGCGGCAACAAAAACACGCGCCCCCTCAGCTGCCGCTCGACCTCGGTGGCGACGAGCCCGACAAGCTCCCCGCCGGAAGCGAGCCGCCTCGCTCCTTGGCCGACAGCCACCGGCAAAAGCGGAACGAGCGCCGTATCAATGTAGTCGCGCTCTTTTTCGTAGGTGGCGACGTCTCCGCTTGTCCATTTCATCGCTATTCCCCTTTGCCATAAAGTTTGTTCCTTATCACCATACCATATTTTTCGGCAAAAGAAAAACCTTGCCTGCGGCAAGGTGTTACAATTTGTTTAATTCATCGGTCAACCGGCGAAACGCCTCTTCGTCGTGGCGATCAAGCGCCTCATCGATCAGTTTCATGAGCCGCTCACGCCGGAACTCATAAATGGACCGTTCTAAAAATTGCTCAGCAAGACGCTGATCGTTTTCGCTCACTTGCGCCTGCTTCGGTGCATACGGGTTTTCTTCAAGTACAGCAACATATTGCGGCGAGTGAAAAGAAGCGCGGAAATTGAGCTGAATGTAAATATCTTCGTCACGGTTCAACCGGATATCATGGAACGATTTCTCCGCATCGGTCGTCATCACATTGCCTTTGTAAAAGCGAAACGGCACATCATCCACGCAGTGGGTCGACATGACGATGCCGCGCGGGCAATATTGGGCGTTCTCAACAAAATGCACCTTTTGCATCAGCTGGTCATGGCTCATCAAATAGTTTAAAATCCAAACACATTCGCGCCGTTTCAACTGATAATGGCTTAAAAACCAACGGATGAACTCTTTTTTTTCATTGACGGATACGTGCGTCATTGTGCGCTTCCCCCTCGATCGGTTTCCAAGAAAGAGGTTCGATCACCGCTTCTCCCCTACTCTTCGAGCTCAAGCAGCATCTCGGCCGCCTCCGTGTGGCTCGGGTCCAAACCGACGATTTGTTGAAATATTTCTCTCGCTGCAGCCCGATTTCCTTCCTCGATGAGAAAATATCCGTACTCTTCAAGAAAATCGACGTTATTCTTAAAGAAATTATATGCCTCAGCGTAATGATTTAATGCATCGTCATACATCTCGAGTCGATGTTTGGCGCGCCCTAAATCCCATTCAAACTGCGGATCGTATTCACCGTCAGCCATCGCCCGCTCCAAAAGCGCCACTACATCCTCATAGCGCTGTTCGTGAAGCCAAAGCGCCGATAAAACAGTAAGTGCCTCAATATAGCCACCATCGATCTCGAGCGCCTTTTTCAGCTGCTCTCCCGCTTCAGCCGGTTTGTTCAGCTTTAAGGCCAGTTTGCCGATATAAAGACGGAGCTCTTTATTCCACTCATCGATTTTTATCCCTTCAAGCGCCGTCTCATAACTTTTTCGGAGCTGTCCTTCTTGTTCATAAGCTTTCGCCAAATATAAGTAAAGGGGAGCATAGTCTGGATCGAGCTCTTTTAAGGCGCTGAGCTTGTCGATGGCCGTTTGTGCATAACCGGCCTGTAGGGCTGTGAATCCGTAGGCGAACAATGTCCGGCTGTCCGTTTTTTCGTTGAGCGCTTCTTCATAATACGGGAGGGCCGCCTCAAACTCCCCGGATCGGGTGAGCGCCTCGGCAAGCCGTTCCACCAAGAGAACGCCAGCCATCTCGCGCGTGCTTTTTTGCACTTGTTCATAAAACGGCACGCTTTTCGCGTATTCGCCGAGCGAAAAATACAATTCCGCCAAGGCGAATTGGACGACCGGCTCATCCGGTGCCTTTTTATACGCTTGGCGCAATTTTCGCTCGCTCACTTCCGTCAGTCCTTGCATTTCGTATAAGTCAGCGGCTAGCAGGCACGCCCGAACGAACTGTGGATCGTCTTCACCGATCTCGTCCAAAATGGCGAGCGCTTCATCTTCAGCTTCCAGTTCCGTATACACTTCAGCTAAAAACAAGCGGATGTCGCCATCATCCGGATAGCGGGCGGCCAACTCCTCGAGCAGCCCTTTTGCCTCCTCCGGCATTCCCCATGCATACAAGCAGTCAGCAAGCTCATATTTCTCCTCATCGCTGCCATACTTTTTCACTTTCGGGACGAGCGCCAATGCTTTGTCAACATTTCCGTTTTCTACTAGACGAATGATTTGTTCAACGCGTGTCATTTCCGTGAACCTCTCTTATCGCGACAGATTGTTGTTTAGTGGGCGATGTTATCCGCCCTCTCCCTGTCTGAATATTTATGTACTACTGCAATGGGAACATGATTAATCATAATCGACAATGGCCGTTTCAGCAACCGAACCGCTCGCCGCCCGCCAACGCGCTGTCTCGCAAAAAATGTATCCGCTTTCAAAAAGTAAGGAGAAGCCATCCCTCTTATTGACAACATATGAATGAACAAAGCAAAATATGCCCCTCGCCCACTTGGGGCGAGGGCGCTTGAGACTACAGCAAAGAACGAAGATCGGCAAAAAAGGCCGGATAGGAGACGGCGACCGCTTCCGGACGCTCAAGGCGAGCCGTTCCTTTCGCGCAGCACGCAGCGATGGCCAGCATCATCCCGATCCGATGATCACCGTGGCTGTCGACGACAATCCCATCGGCATAAAGCGCCGTTTTGCCGCGAATGATCATGCCATCGTCGGTTGCTTCAATATCAGCGCCAAACTTTTTCAGCTCGGCAACGACTGTATCGATCCGATTCGTTTCTTTTACTTTCAACTCACTGGCATCTTTAATGATAGTTGTCCCTTCCGCTTGCGTCGCCAACAAGGCAATGATTGGAATTTCATCAATCAGCCTTGGAATGATATCACCACCAATTTCAATGGCGTGAAGCGTCGATGTGCGGATTGTAATATCGCCGATCGGCTCCGTTTCCTCATTGCGGATATGGTCAATCGTAATGTCGGCTCCCATTCGCTCGAGCACATCGATGATGCCTGTTCTTGTCGGATTTAAGCCAACGTTTTTCAGCGTAATTTCACTGTTTGGCACAATCGCGCCAGCGACGAGGAAAAAAGCAGCCGATGAAATGTCGCCAGGAACGTAAATGTGCGTCCCGCGTAAGGACTGCGGACCGGCAATAGAGACGGTTAGGCCGTCAACATTCACTTCGCCGCCAAACAACCGAATCATTCGTTCGGTATGGTCGCGCGAGCGGTGCGGCTCAGTGACGGACGTCACTCCGTCAGTAAACAAACCGGCAAGCAAAATCGCCGACTTCACTTGAGCGCTCGCCACCGGTGAGGTATAGCGGAGCGGGCGAAGCGCGCCGCCGCGGATCGCAAGCGGGGTATAGTTTCCGTCATCACGCCCGTCAATGTGTGCTCCCATCTCACGGAGCGGCTTCGTCACCCGCGCCATCGGCCGTTTGGCAATGGACTCGTCGCCAACAAGGCAAGCATGAAACGGCTGACCGGCCAAAATGCCAAGCAAAAGGCGCGCCGTCGTGCCGGAATTGCCGACATCAAGCACGGCGGCCGGCTCACGAAGCCCTCCGGACCCTGCCCCTTCGACGATGACGTTCGTCCCGTCTTGATGAATGTCGACACCAAGTTTGCGGAAACAGTCAATTGTACTTAAACAATCTGCACCAGGCAAAAAATGATCGATCACCGTCCGTCCGGAAGCGAGCGCCCCGAGCATGACAGCGCGATGGGAAATCGATTTGTCGCCGGGCACCTCAATCGTTCCCCGAAGCGAGGATACGTTCGTTGGCAGCTGCATGCAACATCCCTCCACTGTTTTTCTTGCTACCCTTCATATGTCGCAAAATTCGTATGTTTGGCGAGGCACGCTTTCGCCCGCGCCCGATCATCTTCGCTTTGGAAGCTAAGGCGGAGCACTCCGTAAATTTCCTCGCGCGTCTCAATAATGCGGATGTTCGTAATGCTGATGTTTTCCTGAGCTAAATAGCCGGTTACCTCGGAAATAACCCCCGGGTAATCCGGTACGTCAACATACAAATCGTAAAACGACGGAATCGCTCCCTTTGTCCGCACAGGCAGCCCATCGCGGAACTGTTTCGCTTCAAGAAAATAATGATAAATAGCAATGCTGTTTTCTTCCTCGACAAACGAACGAAGCCGTTTCATTTCGGCGATCCAGCGGTCAAAAATGGCGAGCAGTTCGCACTTATTATGGATAAAAATGTCGCGCCACATTTCCGGATTGCTTGACGCAATGCGTGTGATATCGCGGAACCCGCCGGCCGCCAACCGGCTGACGAGGTCGTTTTCGTTTTCATACTCGCGCGCCTGATGAACAAGGCTCGCCGCAATCAAGTGCGGAAAATGGCTGATCACCCCAGTGATGCGGTCATGCTCTTCCGGAGTTAAGACGACAAACTGCGCTTTCGTTCCGGAAAGCCATTGTTTCAGCTTATCAACCTGCTGCGGTGGAACTCCGTCCGTCGGCGTCAAAATGTAAAAGGCGTTTTCAAACAAATGAGCCCGCGCCGCTGCTACACCGCTTTTATGCGACCCAGCCATCGGATGGCCGCCGATGAACGCCACGCCATGCTCCAAAAGGCGCTGCGCACCTTGAACGATGCGCTGCTTCGTGCTGCCGACGTCCGTGACGATGACGCCGTGCTTCAACCGCTCACACGGCATGGAGGAAAGCAACAATTCCGTCTGCATGACCGGAGTGGCAAGAACAATCAAATCGGCTTGCCTAAACCCGTCCTCTACACAATGGACGACTTCGTCGATCACTTTAAGCGAACGGGCCAAACCGAGTTGATGGTCACTGACGTCATAGCCGATGATCACTGCTTCTGGATGTGCTTTTTTAATGGCTAAAGCAATCGACCCACCGATCAAGCCGAGACCGACAATAAACACGTTTCCTTCCAACCCAACCCACCTTCTTTATGTAAAAATGTGCCCGCTGCTTGCTAAAAGCAACGGGCTGGCCTTCCTGACCAATTCACTGTCAACCTGGTCAGGTGAGCTGTTTTTCGCGAAGCATGTGCGAAATCGTTTCAAACACCCGGTCATTTTGCTCTTTCGTGCCGACGGTGATGCGCACGCCGGTCGGCAAACCGAGCGCCTTGCCGGAGCGGACGATAATGCCACGCTCGAGCAAATATTGAAACACTTCATTGCCGTCCATACCAAAATCAATGAACAAAAAGTTCGTTTGCGACGGATAGTACTTCAGGCCGTGTTCTTCACAGAAACGATAATACCGTTCAAGCTCGGCACGGTTTTGTTCGACACAGGCACGGATGAACGCTTGGTCATCAAGCGCGACCGCAGCAGCCGCTTGGGCGACGGTCGACGTGTTAAACGGCTCGCGCGCCGGTTCGACGGCACGAATGAGCGACTCACTGGCAATGCCGTAGCCGACGCGAAGCGCAGCAAGCCCATACGCTTTCGAGAACGTACGCATAATAACAAGCTGTTCGTATTCTTGTAACAGCGGCACCGTTTGCGGATAATCGTCCGCCGTTACGTATTCATAATACGCCTCATCCAAAACGACAAGCACGTGCGACGGCACACGATCTAAAAAGGCGCGCAATTCTGTCTCATTCACATACGTGCCGGTCGGGTTGTTCGGATTGCAAACCCAGACAATGCGCGTGTTTTCATCAATTTCCTTAAGCATCGCCTCCAAATCATGGCGCCCGTCAACAAGCGGCACTTCGCGCACTTCAGCCCGCTCGATGATCGCGTTATGGCGGTATTGCGGAAATGTTGGCGTCGCCATCACCGTGTTCGTGCCCGGCTCTAAAAAGGCGCGGCAAAAAATTTGTACGACTTCATCCGAACCGTTGCCAAACAACAGCTGTGTTTCCTTCACGCCGAGATGGTTGGCCACTTTTTCGCGCAATGCGCGGGCATAACCGTCCGGGTAGACGGCAAGGCGATCAAGTTCAGCAGCGATGGCAGATTTCACCGTCGGCGATGAGCCGTATGGATTTTCATTGGAAGCTAGTTTAATAATCTCAGAAAGACCGTATTCCTGCTTCACTTCCTCAATCGATTTTCCTGGTTGGTACGGGGGGAGTCCCCGAAGTTGCTCCTTTACTTGCATGGATATCGCCCACTCCTTTAAGTCGGAACTTTTTAGCGCGAAGAACACGGCTCCCGAAGCGGCGCGGCGAGCGAACGGGCATAGGAGGCAAATTCAGCGATAGCCGCATTCTTTTCTTCCGAGGTCTGCAGGCGCTCAAGCAACTGTTCGATTTTTTGCACGAGCGCACTGCCGACCACGACTCCATCACAGGCGTCTTTCAGCATCGCCACTTGTTCCGGTGTTGAAATGCCGAAACCGACAACGACCGGGACACGGCTATGCCGCTTTACTTCACCTAGGAAATGGCCAAGCGACTCCGGCAGTGTCTCACGCACGCCCGTGACGCCAAGCGAGGAGACACAGTACAAAAACCCCTGCGCCGCTGAAGCAATCTGCTCAATTCGCTGCTTTGATGTCGGAGCGACAAGCGAAATAAGCGGAAGGCCGAACCGCTCACTGAGCTCGAGGAGCGGGCCGCTCTCCTCAAACGGCAAGTCGGGAATGAGCACGCCGTCGGCGCCATTTTCTTGCGCTAAAGCAAAAAAGGATTCTTCTCCTAATTGTAACACAGGATTATAATACGTAAAGATAATAATCGGAATTTTTACTCCTTTTTTTCGCATGTCGGCAACAAGTTGAATGGCTTTCGGCAGCGTCATTTGTCCGGCGAGCGCCCGGGCGGCGGCGCGCTGGATCGTCGGCCCATCAGCGAGTGGGTCAGAGTACGGAACGCCAAGCTCCAACACGTCAGCACCGGCGTCTTGCAGCGCCAAAGCGAGGTCAACAGTCAAATCAGCAGACGGGTCGCCGGCAACAATAAACGGAATAAATAACGATCGGTTAACGGGCAGACGCAACGTCTTCACCTTCTTTCACCCCAAGATGGTGCATCATCATTTGCACATCTTTATCGCCGCGGCCGGACAGGCAAATAAGCACCGTCTCATCCGGCGTCATTTGGCGGGCAAGCTCGACAGCTTTGGCCACCGCATGCGCCGACTCAATGGCTGGAATGATGCCTTCAGTTTGCGCCAGAAGCTGAAACGCAGCCACTGCTTCTTCATCGGTCACACTCTCATAACGAACGCGGCCGATGCTGGCCAAATACGCATGTTCCGGACCGACGCCAGGGTAATCAAGGCCGGCGGAAATTGAATACGGTTCAATAATTTGCCCGTACTCATCTTGTAACAAGTACGTCATTGCCCCATGGATAACGCCTTTTGTCCCTTTTGCAATCGTCGCCGCATGGTGCGGAGTATCGATTCCTTTGCCGGCCGCTTCCACGCCGACGAGACGGACATCGTCTTGCAAAAACGGATAAAACATGCCGATGGCGTTGCTGCCTCCGCCGACGCAGGCAACAATCACATCCGGCAGCGTTCCTTCGCCGGCGAGAAACTGTTCTTTCGCCTCATCGCCGATCACGCGCTGAAACTCGCGCACCATTTTCGGGTACGGATGCGGGCCGACAACCGAACCGATCATGTAAAAATGGTCATCGCAATGGGCGACCCAATAACGAATCGCCTCATTTGTCGCATCTTTTAACGTCCGGTTGCCGCTTAACACCGGCACAACTTCGGCGCCTAACAGCTTCATCCGAAACACGTTCAACTCTTGCCGCTTCATGTCTTCCTCGCCCATAAAGACGATGCATTCCATACCGAAGTGAGCGGCCACCGTCGCTGCCGCAACCCCGTGCTGCCCAGCGCCGGTCTCAGCGATCAACTTTTTCTTGCCCATCCGTTTCGCCAAGAGCGCCTGGCCGATAGCGTTGTTGATTTTATGGGCGCCGGTGTGGTTTAAATCTTCGCGCTTTAAATAAATTTTCGCCCCACCAAGCTGTCGTGTCAAATTCGGTGCAAACGTAAGCGGAGTCGGCCGCCCCGAGTAGTGCTGCAAAATCCGGATATATTCTTGCCTGAACGACTCGTCGGCAAGCGCTTTGTCCAGCTCGGTTTCAATTTCCTCAAGGGGGAGCATGAGCGTCTCTGGAACAAACTTGCCGCCAAAATCACCAAATCGCCCGTGTTCATTCGGAACGTGTTCCATCATCAAAGCCACCTTCTTTTTTCTTAAGATTAAATGACGAATTTCGTGTGAAAGCGCACCTCTCGATTGCCGAAGCGGCGCTGTTTCATCGTCCGAGCATGGAGCGAAACGATCATTTCGCGCCTTTTCCTACTGCGAGATACTGTTTTGTTTTTTCTTCTATCTGCTTCATCTTAGCCGGGTCTTTGCGTCCGTCTGTTTCAATGCCGCTGCTAATGTCGATCCCGTCGGGACGATAGGCGAGCAGCCGCTCGATATTGTCCGGGGTGATGCCGCCGGCGATGAAGCACGGCACACCTTGGCGTGCTGCCTCTTCCAAATAGCGCGGCACCGCCTCCCAGTCAAAAGAGACGCCCGTTCCTCCCCATGCACCAGCGACGCGGCTGTCGACAACGTAGCCGTCAGCTACCCCTGCATATTGCTTCATCGTCTCGAGCGCCCCATCGTCGTGATGAATCGCTTTCCAAACCGAGAGCCGTGTCGCTTCCTTTACGACGGCCAGCTCAGCTGGTGTCTCATGACCATGGCATTGGACGACATGAAGCGGCAGCTGTTCGGTGACAGAAGCGATCTGATCAACAGAGGCATTGACAAAGACACCGACGAGCTGCTTATCGCCGAGTGATGCTAGTGCTAACCAGCGCTTCACCTCCTCAGGTGAAACGTTCCGTTTGCTTTCAGTAAAAATAAAGCCAAGATAATCCGCCCCGCTCGCGAGCGCGACTTGCACATCGTCCGCCGAACGGTTGCCGCAATATTTAAGCCGAACCATTGCCATCATCCTCTCCAAACAGCCGGTAAACCGCCCGTTCGACATCCGCTTGGCGCATGAGCGACTCACCGACAAGCATCGCCTGTACCCCGTATGAGCGGATCGTTCGTACATCACGGTATGAGCTGATCCCGCTTTCGCTGACGATGACGCTCGACGGCGGAATGAGGGAAGCGAGCGCTTTTGTCGCCTCAAGTGTTGTGACAAACGTATGCAAATCGCGGTTGTTAATGCCAACCACTTCAGGCGTAAACCGAGCCAAAATCCGCTCAAGCGTTTCTTTCGCATGCACTTCCACTAAACATTCCAGCCCGATGCTGTACGCTTCTTGATAGAGCGCCTCGAGCATTTCCGGCGGCAGCGCTTCGCCGATCAATAAAATTGCATCCGCCCCGAGCCGGGCGCTTTCTTCCACTTGCCGGCGGTCGATGATGAAATCTTTGCGCAACACCGGGATGTTGACCGCTTCTTTCACTTCCTGCAAATAGCGGCGGTGCCCTTGGAAATAGCGCTCGTCCGTCAGCACACTGATCGCATCAGCCCCCGCGCGCTCATACGCTTTGGCAATGGCGACCGGATCAAAGTCCGGGCGGATGATGCCTTTAGACGGAGACGCTTTTTTTACTTCGGCGATTAGCCCGAGCGCCCGCCGCGGCCGGCGGAGCGCCGCCGCGAAAGGACGGCGTTTCGGCTCCGGCAACGGTTCCGGCAATGTCAATGTGTCAAGTTCCTCTCGTTTTGTCGCTAAAATTTGCTCAAGCATCACGGACCACTTCCTTTGCCCGCAGCCGCTGCAACTGCCTATAAGCAGCGTTGGACAAAATAGCGTCTTTCGCCATCGTCACCCCATCAGCGATCGTTTTTGTCTTGCCGGCGGCGTACAAGGCGACACCGGCGTTTAAGGCGACGATATTCACGGCGCTCTCCGGCGCTGTCACGGTCATGACCGCTTCAAGCAATGCGGCGCTTTCTTCCGGATTATGCACCTGCACATCAGCAAGCTCTCCGCGAGGCAAACCGACTTCTTCCGGGGTGATGACAAAGCGGCGAATCGCTCCATCTTTCAGTTCAACAACATCAGTTTCCGTGGCGATGCTGCATTCATCGAGCCCATCGCGACCGGTGACGAACAGCACATGCTCCGAACCAAGGCGGCGCATCGTTTCCGCTAGTTTCTCGGCGTAGCGGGTCGAATAAACACCGACGACTTGCCGCTTGCAACGTGCCGGGTTGGCAAGCGGGCCGATCAAGTTAAAAACCGTGCGAAAACCGATTTCTTTCCGCGGCCCGGCGGCATGTTTCATGGCTGTGTGATACAAAGGGGCGTACAAAAATGTTAATCCGTTCGTTTCCAACGCCTCCTTGGCGGCGTCTGGCGACGATTGAATATTGATGCCAAGACGCTCGAGCACGTCGGCGCTGCCGCTTTTTGATGAAACAGCGCGATTGCCGTGTTTGGCAACTTTGACGCCGAGCGATGAAATGACGATTGCCGCAGCTGTTGAAATGTTGAACGTCGCTGCTCCGTCACCACCTGTGCCACACGTGTCGATCACATCATCACCGGCATCAATCGCCATCATCCGGTCACGCATGGCTCGCACAAACCCGGTCAGCTCGTCGACCGTCTCCCCTCGCAGGCACAACATCGACAACAAACTCGCGATTTGGCTGTCTGTCGCCGCCCCATCCATGACGGTGGCCATCGCTTCATATGCTTCTTCTTCCGTCAACGTTTTCCCTTCCGCACATTTGGAAAGCAGCCGCTTCAACATACGATCCTCTCCCCTTTGACAAATAGTCGTTCTGCTTGTTCAATGGCGTTCATTAAGGCGCTTGCTTTATTGCACGTCTCTTTCCACTCAAGTTCTGGGACGGAGTCAGCGACGATGCCCGCGCCGGCCTGCACGTACGCATAGCCATCTTTGATGACCGCCGTCCGGATGGCAATGCATGAGTCGATATTGCCGTCAAAGCCGATGTAAGCAATCGCCCCGGCGTACAATCCGCGAGCTGTTGGCTCAAGCTCTTGTAAAATTTGCATCGCCCGCACTTTCGGCGCTCCGCTCACCGTCCCAGCCGGAAAGGCGGCAAGCAACGCATCAATGGGGTGAACATCATCATTCAACTCACCGACGACTTTCGAAATTAAATGCATCACGTGGGAAAACTTGCCGATTTCCATCAAGATTGGCGTCTTGACCGTTCCGTATTTTGCCACCCGGCCGATATCGTTGCGTGCCAAATCAACGAGCATATAATGCTCAGCCCGCTCCTTCGGATCGTTGTACAGCTCATCAGCCAGCATCGCATCCTCTTCGGGCGAGCGCCCGCGCCGCCTCGTTCCGGCGATCGGATCGATTTCAATGCGCCGATTGCGCACTTGGATGAGTTTTTCCGGTGAACTTCCAACAATTTCTGTATCACTCAACCGGAAATAAAACATGTACGGCGACGGATTAATATGGCGGAGCAACCGATAAACGGCCAAACCGCCCGCGCGGACCGGCACGCAAAAACGCTGCGACAGAACAGCTTGAAACACATCACCAGCCGCGATATACTGTTTCACCGTTTCTACGTCTTGCAAAAATCGTTCTTTTTCGTAATTGGACATCGCCTGAGCAAACGAGACAGCCCGCCCGGCTTCCTCATCTGCCGGCAACAGCGGCCGTTCAGCTTGGATTCGCACCGCTTTTGCCGCCAACGCGGCGATGCGCTGTTGGGCGGAGCGATATTTCTCAATCTTTTCCTGTTCTGTTTCACCACCATGCAACCGAATATAGTGAATAAGCAGGAGCTCACGCTTTTGGTGGTCAAAAGCAAACAGCGATTCGCAAAATACGAAATAACTAGCTTTCATACCTAAATCACAATTTTCATGACGCGGCACCTTTTCGATGGCTGAAATGAAATCGTATCCTAAAAACCCGACCGCGCCGCCTGTAAACGGCACTACTTCTCTCAACGGTCGGACATCAAGCGCCTGCTCAGCCCATTGAAACGCCTCTTTCAACGTCGGCATTACAACTTGTTCGTTTCCATTTTCGTCTTTCACGGAAAACGTCTCGCCTGTTTCGCTTTCGAGTGTCAAAAACGGCGCGACCCCGATAAACGAATAGCGAGCCCATGGCGATTCATCGTCTTTGCTTTCGAGCAAAAACACCGCTTCATCACGCAAATTGCTAAATACTCCAAGCGGTTCAATGACATCGGCTAAAAATTTGCGCACAATCGGGATAGTGCGGAACTCGTTGGCATCCGCTAAAAAAGCGGCTAGCCCATTCGTGGACATCCCTTCTCCTCCCTTCATGATCAGCGGGCGGAGAATGAGGGTTTATGAGGCGAAAAGAGGAAAGAAAACGCCCAAAGACGACCGTCTTTGGGCAGATGTCAGCAAACAAATAACAAACGCTCACCTCAGCTAAACTCGCTCATTCTCATCTACCCTACACTCGTTCTCAGCTCTCGCTCCACTTCTTCCGAAGTCCGCCATGCGGCGGGCAAAGAAGTTATTTTAACTATATTACATTTCTGTCTTTTTTGTCAACGACAAATCCGGGCGCAGTATGGCCGCATCCTTTAAATATACATGGCAAATCTCATCCTGCTTTTTCTCCGTCGCCACCGTCATCATGACTCGGATGCAACGTGGCAGCGAGCCGGGCACCGGAATTTCCCTTGTGCACATGACCGGCACGTACGTCCAACCGTCAATCCGGCGCAACGCCTGTGCCGGAAATGCGGCGTTGATATCATCCGTGACGGAAATGAGCACAAACGAAACATCATCGGCGACGACCCCGTTCGCCTTAATCATTTCACGCAACAGTATTTCGGTAGCCGTCACGATTTCTTCGGCTTCATTTTGTTCAACCGTAATCGCTCCGCGAATGCCGCGAATCATCGTCCTCCCCCCTGTTTGGCGAACTCATCTAGCCAAGCGAGCAGCTTATCATCTTCTAATTCCACGACTTCGACGTCGCCGATCTCGCGCAAGAGCACCATCCGCACCGTCCCGGCGTATGCTTTTTTGTCACCTTTCATTTTCTCAAGCAACCGATCGGCCTCCACCGTCGTCGGCAGCGACACCGGAAAACCGTATCGGGCAAACCATTCGGCAAAGCGGTGCTCAGCAAACGAGTGGCCATAAAGCCGTTCACTGACAAACACGGCAAACAGCATGCCGATGGCGACTGCTTCCCCATGGGTGAGCGTACCGTAACCAAGTTCACTTTCAAGCGCATGGCCGAGCGTATGACCAAAATTTAAATGGGCACGCACGCCGGTTTCTTTTTCATCTTCACGTACGATAGACGCCTTAATATCGATGCCTTTTTCAATACAATAGGTGAGCGCTTCGCCGCGCAAATCGGCGAGCGTCTTCACTTCCGCACGCAGCCATTCATAAAAGCGGCGGTCACGGATGAGCGCATGCTTGATCACTTCGGCAAACCCCGACCGGAGTTCACGCTCAGGCAGCGTGCGCAAAAAAGTCGTATCATACACAACCGCTTCCGGCTGATGGAAGGCACCGATCATATTTTTACCAAGCGGATGGTTAATCGCCACTTTGCCGCCGACGGCGCTGTCATGAGCCAAGAGTGTTGTCGGCATTTGAATATAGCGGATGCCACGCATATAGGTGGCCGCGACAAATCCGGCTAAATCGCCAACAACGCCGCCGCCAAGCGCGATAATGACTGAACGGCGGTCTAAGCTGCACTGGAGCGCCGCTGTTTGGCAGGCGTAATAGTTGTCGAATGACTTGGCCGCCTCTCCGCTCGGGATGATATAGGCATATACGTCATACTCAGCAGCGGCAAGCATGGCGCGCACCTCATCCAAATAAAGCGGCGCCACCGCATCGTCGGTAATGATAAACAGCTTCGTCCCCGGTGGACAGGCGAGCGAGCGGAGCAGGCGCGGCAACGCGCGAGCCGCCCCATCGCCCAGCAGAAGCGGATATTGTTTCGTCGCCGTTTCAATCGTCCGTTCCATCATCGTTAAAACTCCCTTGCATAGCGGCGAGCGCGCTCAATGTTTTCTTTGATCAAGTCAATCCGATCTTGCCCGAATTGCTCAACGATCGCCGCCGCCACTTCCCAAGCGACGACCGCCTCGGCAACGACGCTTGCCGCCGGTACGGCGCAGCTGTCTGACCGCTCGATGCTCGCTGTAAACGGTTCTTTCGTGTCGATATCGACGCTTCCAAGCGGCTTGTACAACGTCGGAATCGGCTTCATCACCCCACGCACAACGATCGGCATCCCGGTCGTCATTCCGCCTTCAAAGCCGCCAGCTCGGTTCGTCCGGCGCGAAAACCCCTGTTCCGGGCTCCAAATGATTTCGTCGTGCACTTCGCTTCCCGGCCGGCGCGCCGCCTCAAATCCGATGCCGAACTCGACGCCTTTAAAGGCGTTAATGCTGACGATGGCAGCGGCAATTTTCGCATCGAGCTTCCGGTCATAATGAACATAGCTGCCAACTCCGGCCGGCACTCCTTCGACGATCACTTCGACGATGCCGCCGATCGAATCACCGTTTTTCTTCGCTAAGTCGATCGCTTCCATCATTTTTTGCCCTGCCTCCGGATCAAAACAGCGCACCGGGGATTCCTCTGTCACTTTTTGCAGCTCGTCAAGCGAGCGGTAATCGAGCTTCTCGGCACGCACGCCGCCAATTTCTAGCACATGTCCGGCGACGCGAATACCGACCTCTTCGAGCAGACGTTTCGCCACGGCCCCGGCGGCTACACGCACAGTCGTTTCCCTTGCCGACGAGCGCTCGAGCACGTTGCGCATATCGCGATGCCCGTATTTCAAGGCTCCATTTAAATCAGCATGCCCCGGGCGCGGGCGCGTTACTTTTCGCTTGACTTCGGTTTCATCATCAATCGGCTCAACAGCCATAATCGTTTGCCAATGTTGAAAATCACGGTTCTCAACAACAAGCGCAATCGGCGAGCCGAGCGTTTTGCCATGGCGGACGCCGCCGACGATTTTGACCTCATCTTTTTCAATTTGCATGCGCCGGCCGCGTCCATACCCTTTTTGCCGGCGAGCGAGCTCTTTATTAATATGCTCGGCGCGCAGCTCGAGCCCCGCCGGCACCCCTTCTAAAATGGCCGTCAATTGTGGTCCATGCGACTCCCCTGCCGTCAAATAACGCATATCTGTCTCTCCCTTCAGCTCTTTAACGCGTTTATGTAAAAATATATCATAAATTAAAAAAATGAAAATAGTTTTTCTGTAAAAAAAGTGGGCAAAGCCCGCTATGTTCTCCGATAAAAAAACGTCTCCTCGACTTCAAACCCGTACGAGCCGGGATTGAAAATTTGCTCCGTGCTGCCAACAAACAGCACACCGCCCGGCCGGAGCGCGTCACGGAATTTTGGATACAACGCCCGTTTCGCCTCTTCGGTGAAGTAAATGAGCACATTGCGGCAGACAATCAAATCAAATGGCCCCGGAAACGGATCGGCGAGCAAATTATGTTTTTGAAACGTGACCGCTTGTTTCACCTTTTCGTCTATTTTATAATACTGTCCGTCTTTCGTAAAAAACTTTTTTTTCATTTCTTCCGGCAGCTCAGCGAGCGACCGTTCGCCGTATACCCCAAGACGCGCGCGAGCGAGCGCATTTTCATCAATGTCAGTTGCCAACACCGACACACGGTGAAGCGGCAGGTATTTCGCAAGCACCATCGCGAGCGTATACGGTTCCTCGCCGGCCGAGCAAGCAGCACTCCATACTCTTGGACGCGGATTTTCCGCCAACAACCGCGGCAAAATAATGCGCTCAAGCACGTCCCACCGCTTCGCGTTGCGGTAAAATTCTGACACGTTGATCGTCATCCGGTCTAAACATTCATGCCATAGCACCGGGTTTTTTTCCATCTCCGCAAACAGTTCGGCAAAGCTGTTTAATCCTTTTTTTACATATAAAGACGTTAAACGCCGCTTCATTTGTGCCTCTTTATACAATGAAAGATCAATACCGGTTTTTCGTTTCACTTTCGCAATAAATTGTGCATAATCATCCATCGGTACTGCCCCCTCTCCCGTTATCGTGTCGTCCTCATAAAATGGCAAAAACCGGCCAAGTTGTGGCCGGTCTTCACATTAATATAGCCATTCGTTCATCAGTTTTGTATATGTAATGAGCTCTTCTTCTTTGAAGAACAAGTTGATCTCGCGTTCCGCGCTTTGCGGCGAATCGGAACCGTGAATGACGTTTTTGCCGACCGTCAAGCCGAAATCTCCGCGAATCGTCCCCGGTGCGGCGTCTTGTGGATTCGTTTTCCCCATCATTTGCCGGGCGGCAGCGATCACGTTTTCACCTTCCCACACCATCGCGAATACCGGTCCGGACGTAATGAAATCAACAAGCTCGCCAAAAAACGGACGCTCTTTATGTTCGGCGTAATGCTGCTCAGCCAGCTCACGCGACACTTGCATCAGCTTGGCGCCGACAAGCTGGAATCCCTTTTTTTCAAAGCGGGAGACAATTTCACCGATTAAATTGCGCTGAACCCCGTCTGGCTTTACCATTAAAAATGTCCGTTCTTTCATTGACTCTCCACCCCTACTGTCGTATGTACTAGGAAACGGGTTCCCCTCATCATAGTACCATTGTTTCGCGTCATTGGCAATAATGTCCTTGAAAGCGTTAATAATCCCTTTTCCCGATGTAGAGGGCGAGATCATGCAACAAGGTGCGCGCCTTATTGGCGGGCAATTCACCGAGCAGACGGAGCGCTTTTTCGAGGTAGCGGTCGCTTAATGCGTACGACTGGTCAATGGCATCCGTTCGCTTAATGGCGGAAATGACAGCTGCCATCTCATCCGCATTGGTTTCCGGGCTGACAGCGGTGATCGCCGCTTTCAACCGTTCATCACGAAGCGCGTACAGCACCGGGAGGGTGATGTTTCCTTGCAGCAAGTCGCTTCCCGCCGGCTTGCCCAATTGCTCTTCCGTGCCTGTAAAATCGAGGATATCATCCGTAATTTGAAACGACATGCCGACATAATGGCCAAACCAATACAGACGTTTAGCCACCGATTCCGGGGCGCCAGCGGCCAGAGCGCCAAGCTGGCAGCTAGCAGCGATCAGCAGCGCCGTTTTCCGGCGGATGCGCCGCAAATACGTGCGGAGTGGTTGTTCAAACCAGTATTTGTCTTTAATTTGCTCAATTTCCCCGCGGCACACTTCGACAATCGTTTTCGCGAGTACTTGGTGAGCGCGTGGGTCGTCAAGTTCCGCCATCCGTTCGAGCGAACGGGCAAACAAATAATCGCCCGTGTACATGGCAAACCGATTGCTCCATTTCGCTTTGATCGTCGGTCGGCCGCGGCGCAAGTCGGCATCGTCGATCACATCGTCATGGACGAGCGATGCCATGTGAATGAGTTCGAGCGCTACAGCTACATGCTTGATCCGCTCGAGATCATAATGGCCAAAGCGGGCGGCAAGCAAGACAAAAACGGGACGGATCCGCTTTCCGCCCGCCTGCAATAAATGCAGCGCCGCTTCCCCAAGCGGCCCATATTCCGACTGAACCGTCCGCTCGAGCTCTTGTTCGACCGCCGCCAAATCCTTGCTTAAAAACGAATACATCGCCTTTAACTTCATGAATGTTCACCTTGACTCATCGTTTGTAACCTAAATGCATCGCCGCCACGCCGAACGTGTACGGTTTGACCTCGACATCGACAAAGCCAGCGGCGCGAAACATTTCCGCCAGCTCATCCCGCCCCGGGAACTCGCGCGCGGACTCTTGCAACCACGAATACTCCTCATAGCTTTTGGCCAATAGTTTGCCAAACAGCGGCATAATAAACCGGAAATAAAAATAGTAAAGCTGGCGGAAGCCAAATAGCGTCGGCTGCGACGTTTCCAAACAGACAGTCATGCCGCCCGGTTTCGTGACCCGGTGCATTTCTTTCAGCACCGTCATATAATCAGGGACGTTGCGCAAGCCGAAACCAATGGTCACGTAATCGAACGAATTGTCAGGAAACGGCAGCTGCATGGCGTTGCCATGAATGAGCTTCACATTGTGCAAGCTGCGCTCTTTCACCTTTTGCTCGCCGACTTTTAACATGTTTTCGCTGAAATCGAGGCCATACACTTCCCCCTCTGGCCCGACCGCCTCGGCTAAGGCGATCGCCCAGTCGGCCGTCCCGCAGCAAACATCGAGCGCTTTTTTCCCTTTTTGCACATTCATCCGTCGCATCACGTCTTCGCGCCATTTTAAATGGCGACGGAAGCTGATGACGGAGTTCATCCGATCATAATGAGTGGAGATTTTTTCAAACACACGATGAACTCGCTCTTCCTTTGATTGATGCATCATTCTACCCTTCTTCCACCGTCTTTTTGGCGATGGCTGAAAATCCACCGGAAAGCTCAGTCACGCGGAGCGCCAGCACGTCGTTTGGCAGCAATTTCGCCGTGAACAAAGCTTCTTTGCAATGGTCGATATAGCGGTTGCAAAGGCGAAGCAAATACCGTTGTTGCTCGTTCGTCAGCACCTTCGCCCGCGGGAATGCGATATGCGCCATTTGCTCAAAGAGCACTGACGTCCCAGTGCCGACGAACGATTCCCGTTCTTGAAGCAGACGCCGCAGCAATAAGTAATGGTACGCAAACTGCCCCCACTGCGGCACTGCCATGCGATCGGCAAGTTTTGCAAGCAACGCTGATTCGATCGTGCCGACCGCTGCAAATAGCGTCTCGATCCGCTCCGAGCTTTTTTCATAAAGACGTACTTTTTGTTCGTTAATGTCGCGGATCGCTTCGGCGAACAAACGGATGAGCGCGATATCGCCAGAACGCGCCAACAACTCGTAATACAGTCCGCTGTACAAATCGCCGGCGAGGACGATAAGCTGCCGCGTCTTCAAATCATCGCCGCTATCTGTTACCTCATCATGGGTATCAAGGGCGATCTGCACGAGCATCATGGCGATGATATACCGATCCGATTCATTCGGCGCCGCTGGAGCATCAGCAAACATCGACAGCGCCAACAGCAACCGGTCTTCATCGACAGCCGGCGCCGGCACATGCTCGCGCAAATATGAATGATTAAGCAGCCGTTCAATTTGTTCCTTCAATGACGCCAATTTCACCATGATGTCATTCACACGAATCACCCTTGTCCCCGAGAAATATCCGCACCGCAATGACGGACTCATTATAACACAATTTTGTCGAAAACGCTCTAGTTTGCTAGAAATTTGCGCGGTTACTTTTTCCCTTCCGATTCGATTGCGCCATGGCGCGTTTGAATATACGCCTTACCTCTCACTTTAATGGCTGACGTATGTTCTGTAAACTGGGCGATCAGCACTTCACCTTTATCGAGTTTTTCCGAATGATGAAACCTCGTATCCGCGCCGCGCGTCAGCCCAATGACGTTCACTCCGTCTTCGAGCGCTTTAATGACGACAAAATCGCTGTTCGTATACATCATTTGCCCTCCTTACGCTTTAATTAACGAAAGCACTTCGGACCGAGCGTTGGCGTCTGTTTCAAACACACCACGCACCGCCGTTGTGACTGTTTTCGCCCCCGGTTTCTTTACGCCGCGCATCGTCATACACATATGCTCCGCCTCAACGACAACCATGACTCCGTGCGGCTCGAGCGCTTCGACGATTGAATCGGCCACTGTCGCCGTGATGCGCTCTTGCAACTGCGGACGGCGCGCCACCGCTTCGACAGCCCGGGCAAGTTTGCTCAACCCGGTCACTTTTCCTTCGCGCGGAATATAAGCGACATGAGCGACGCCGAAAAACGGCACTAAATGGTGTTCGCACATCGAATAAAACGGAATGTCTTTAACAAGCACGAGCTCCTCATGTTCCTCGCTGAATACGGTTTGAAAATGCTGCTTCGGGTCTTCCCGAAGCCCGGCGAACACCTCAGCATACATTTTTGCCACCCGTTTTGGTGTATCAATAAGCCCTTCACGGTTCGGATCTTCGCCGATCGCTTCCAAGATGAGGCGGACCGCATATTCAATTTGTTCATAATTGATCTCTGACATACAAACAACATCCTCCTGCGTCATAAAAGCTGCATGTAATCCGATTCTAGCATAGGGAGCGAAAAAAAACAAAAAAGAAGGGCAGTTGATCACCTGCCCTTCCCTCCTAAGCTCCTGCTTCGGCTATGTAGGCTTATTTTACAGCATCTTTTAATGCTTTGCCTGGTTTGAATGCAGGAACTTTGCTTGCCGGAATTTCCATTTCTTCACCCGTTTGCGGGTTGCGTCCTTTCCGGGCAGCGCGCTCGCGCACTTCAAAGTTCCCAAAGCCGATTAATTGCACTTTATCGCCTTTTCGCAACGCTTCTGTAATCGAGTCAAATACCGCATCAACGGCTTTTGTTGCATCTTTTTTGGAAAGACCGCTTGTTTCAGCTACTGCGTTGATCAATTCCGTCTTGTTCATGCCATTCACCTCCTCCCAAGGGAGCTCATCTTGTTTACTACCATTTGTGCACACTTTTCTGCTTTTCTATACATAGACATTAACAGCTTTGGCGGCGAAAAGGTTGGCGCACGCAAGAATAAGCGCTGCACCCACGTAGCCAATGATTCTGTTTTCATTCAGAACGACTGACAGAAAATGCGCCCGTACCCGCCGCCGATCGAGGCGTCCCCTTGACAGTTCAGGCGCCACCTGCCTCTTCAAGATGAGGCGGAAGGAGCGACGGAACTGCCTTCGTTCCGCCAAGATGCGGTGACATGCCTAATCTTAACCAATTTATCGCGATAATTCAACATCTTTTTCGCCAAAGCGGCCAATTTTAGGCATATTTCACCAAAACAATGATTTCAGATAAAAGATTACCATAACGCCATGCGCATAATCAAGTGCCAATCCTGATTTCTCAAGGGTTTCAGCGATTTTTTTCTCCTATGAAAGATTAATGGCGAAAAAAAAAGAGCTCCCGGATTGGGAGCTGAGCGCGCGGTCTTCGTTTTTCTATAAAATAATGGCGATGAGGCCGCCGGAGCCTTCGTTGATGATGCGTTCGAGCGTTTCTTTCAGCTTGTAGCGGGCGTTTTCTGGCATGAGCGCAAGTTTCGCTTGGATGCCTTCGCGGACGATCGAGCTGAGCGATCGGCCGAAAATATCGGAGTTCCAAATCGACAGCGGATCGTCTTCAAAATCTTGCATTAAATAACGAACGAGCTCTTCGCTTTGTTTTTCCGTACCGATAATCGGCGCGAATTCCGATTCGACATCGACTTTAATCATATGGATGGACGGAGCAACCGCTTTTAAACGAACGCCAAAACGCGATCCTTGGCGGATGATTTCCGGTTCGTCAAGGCTCATGTCAGACAAAGCAGGCGAAGCGATGCCGTATCCTGTTTGTTTGACCATTTTCAATGCGTCAGCGATTTGATCGTACTCTGCTTTTGCATGGGCGAAGTCTTGCATAAGCTGGAGCAAGTGGTCTTTGCCGCGAATTTCAACGCCGACGATTTCTTTTAAAATTTGGTCGTACAGCTCATCCGGCGCATACAAGTCAATTTCGGCGATCCCTTGCCCCATTTCGATGCCGGCAAGCCGTGCCTTTTCAATGAAATCGTACTCAGCAAACTGCTGAACAACCCGATCAACATCGCGCAGCCGCTTAATGTCTTTCACCGTGTCGCGTACCGCTTCCTGATAGCTTTCACGCAGCCAATGGTCCTCACGAAGCACCATCACCCAACTCGGCAAGTTGACGTTCACTTCGAGCACCGGAAATTCATATAATGCCTCACGAAGCACGTTATATACATCGGTCTCGCGCATGCTTTCCACGCTCATAGCGAGCACCGGGATGTCGTACTTTTCAGCAAGCTCGCGGCGGAGCGCTTCGGTTTCCGGATGATGCGGCCGAACGGTGTTGACGACCATAATAAACGGCTTGCCGACTTCTTTCAGTTCGCCAATGACCCGTTCCTCAGCTTCTACGTAGTCTTGACGTGGAATTTCCCCGATCGAGCCATCCGTCGTAATGACAACCCCGATCGTCGAATGTTCTTGAATGACTTTCCTTGTCCCGATTTCTGCCGCCTCTTGAAACGGGATCGGCTCTTCATACCAAGGGGTGTGGATCATCCGCGGGCCGTTTTCATCTTCATACCCTTTCGCGCCAGGCACGGCATAGCCGACGCAGTCGACAAGGCGAATGTTGACTTCAAGCCCGTCATCGACTTTCACCGTCACCGCTTGGTTTGGCACGAATTTCGGTTCCGTCGTCATAATCGTTTTGCCGGCGGCGCTTTGCGGCAGTTCGTCTTGGGCGCGCGCTTTATCGGCTTCGTTTTTAATGTTCGGAATGACAACAAGCTCCATAAACCGTTTAATAAATGTCGATTTTCCGGTACGGACAGCGCCGACAACGCCTAAATAAATGTCGCCGCCGGTCCTCTCGGCGATATCTTTAAAAATATCGACCTTTTCCAAATGACTCCCCTCCAGTCCTTCGGTCGTTATTAGAAACAACGAAATCAACTAGTATGATAGGACACTATATGCATATGATGTTGTCCTATTCGGTTATGACTAAAAAGCGATGAAAAAATCCCTTCTCTAGAATGTATTTTCCTAGAGAAGGGATGATGACTCATTTCGTGAAAAAAATCGGCTCGTTCGTTTTGGCATCGATCGTATACGGAAGGGAGTACGCCGGTACAAAGAGAGAGTGATCCGTCAACAGAGCACGGATGTCATCTCCCGGCTTATAATGGTGCGGATATTTTTTCAAGGCGTTATACAGGTCAGAACGGTAATCAATGTAAATTTCCCCCCTGCCGTCAATGACAAACGACAAGTTGTTGCCGGAAAACGGACTGACCGCGTATGGCGGCTCTTTGTAGCCGAGTTTCTTGTAATCGAGTGTAAACACACCTGGCGCGACAACATCTTTAAACGGCGGATAACGGTGCTCATCCGTATACATCTTCAGCCGCAGCTTCAGATCGCGGATGCGCTCAGCTAAGCGTAAATCGAGGAGCTTGACCGTTGGGTTCGTTTCCGCATCAATAATGACATATTGAAAGACGCCTCCACTTTCATAGGCGTTTCCTGGCGGTTCCTGCATATAGCGCGGAACGAGTTTTTGGAAATCAATTGGGTACTTTAAGTAAACCGGCGTTTTCATATCGCGCGTTTTAATCGGCAACAGTCCGCCGGTCGCCTTCCGGTACTCATTAACCGCCGATTGGACGGCCGCCACTTGGTCTTTGTAAGGGATTTGGTTTTGTTTTAGCCGCTCTTGCGGATATAAACACCCAGAAAGCGGCACGATAAACAGGCAGACTAAAAGGAAGCGAGCAATCTGTTTCATGAGTTCCTCCATCCTTTGACTATTGCGGCGTCGGTCCGCTGAACACAACGAAAAAGATGATGATGCCAGCTAACACTAACAGAATATAGGCAATAAACGACAAAAGAAAGCTTAACCATTTGATCTTGATCTTATAGCGGCTCAAATAAATGAAGCCGACTGAAATAAACATAAATACCATCGAGGTGATGGCGATCCACATTTTTGCCAAAGCTGGTGACATGGGCGTTCCTCCTTTTTCGACAACTACTATTATAGCATCGCCATAAAAAAAGCTGAAGTAAAGCGGGGCTTTCTTTACTTCAGCATCGCCTTATACCCTTCCGGAAGCTCGAGCCGATGATGGTTCGTCATATTGTATGCAAAACAGAGACGACTTGTATCACCATCCGCCTATTTTCGGTGTTACTGTTCGGCAAAAATGTTCATTAAATCGTTCATTTCCTGCTTTTTTCCGCGCGCCATGAGTGAATCGACCGCTTCTTTCGGATTTTTTCCGTCAAACAGCACTTCATAGAGCACTTCGGTAATCGGCATTTTCACACCGAGCTCTTTTGCCAACTCATAGGCGGCTTTTGTCGTCCGCACTCCCTCAACAACCATCCCCATGCTTTCAAGCACATCATCAAGCTTTTTTCCTTGGCCAAGCATATGGCCGGCTCTCCAGTTGCGGGAATGAACACTTGTGCACGTGACGATCAAATCGCCGACCCCAGCCAGTCCGGCAAACGTCAACGGGTTAGCGCCGAGGGCGCAGCCAAGACGGGCTATCTCAGCCAATCCCCGCGTAATCAGAGCCGCCTTTGCGTTATCTCCATAGCCAAGCCCATCGCTGATGCCGGCGGCTAATGCAATAATGTTTTTCAGCGCCCCGCCGACTTCGACACCGACTAAGTCAGGGTTCGTATAAACGCGGAAATAGTGGTGATTCATAAATACATCTTGAATACGCTGTGCCGCTTCCATGTTCGGCGATGACACCGCCACCGTCGTCGGATGGCGGAGCACCACTTCCTCAGCATGGCTCGGCCCGGAAAGGACGACGACGTCCTCTAGCCATTCACTGATTTCTTCGGTGACAATTTCCGACACGCGCTTATGCGTCCCCGGCTCGATTCCTTTACTGACGGCAACGATCGTGATCGGCGCAGCCAAACACATGCGCGCTCTCTGGAGTACCTCGCGGATCGCTTTCGTCGGCACGGCTAGCACGACAATGGAAACGCCATCAAGCGCGGCGTCAAGGTCGTCATAACCGATAATAGCCTCCGGCAGGCGGACGCCTGGCAAATATTTTTCGTTCGTCCGCTGTTCATTGATCTCCCTCACTTGTTCAGCCCGATGGCTCCAAAGCCGAACGCGGTGCCCGTTGTCAGCTAAAACGAGCGCCAACGCCGTCCCCCAACTTCCTGCCCCCAATACGGTAATGTTCTCCATCGCTTCCCACTTCCTTTGCCCGATTGTCACTTTCCTGAAAAACGCTGCTCGAGGTCAAATCACCTTCGCCTTTGGATGGCCAGTCTCTTCCGGCGAAGAACATGTGCCCGCCGCGACAAATCGCTCACGCTTTTCTTTCTGTCTAGCTTTGGCGCCTAGCTCTCTTCCGACAAATAACCTCCCCCCTCGGGGTGCAAGCACCCCTGCGGGTGAAGAACATTTGGCTTCGAGAGCTAATCTCGGCGCCGCCGCTTTTCTTATTTCCGCGGGCGGGCAATGATTTTGATCGGTGTACCTTCGAAGCCGAACGCGTCGCGGATGCGATTTTCCAAAAATCGTTCATATGAAAAGTGCATGAGTTCCGGATCATTGACAAAAGCGACGAACGTCGGCGGTTTGACGGCGACTTGCGTCATATAATAAATTTTCAGGCGCCGCCCGTTATGCGTCGGCGTCGGGTTCATCGCCACCGCATCCATAATGACTTCATTGAGCACGTTCGTTTGAACGCGCATCGCATGGTTGTCACTTACGAGTTGCACGAGCGGCAACAGCTTATGAAGCCGCTGTTTTGTCTTCGCCGACACAAATAAAATCGGCGCATAGTCCAAAAACGGAAAATGATCGCGAATTTTCCGCTCAAACTCCACCATTGTTTTATCGTCTTTTTCGACGGCATCCCATTTATTGACGACGAGAATGACGCCACGCCCTGCCTCATGTGCATACCCGGCGATTTTTTTATCCTGTTCAATAATCCCTTCCTCTGCGTTCAGGACAACGAGCACGACATCCGAGCGCTCAATGGCTCTTAGCGCACGCAATACACTGTATTTCTCCGTGCTTTCGTAAATTTTTCCTCGTTTGCGCATTCCTGCTGTATCGATAATAACATATTTCTGACCTTCGCGGACAAACGAGGTGTCCACAGCGTCCCTCGTCGTGCCGGCGATGTCGCTGACAATCACTCGTTCTTCCCCTAAAATGGCGTTAACCAGCGACGATTTACCGACGTTTGGCCGGCCGATGAGGCAAAACTTAATCACGTCTTCCTCATATTCTTGGCCGTGATCTTTCGGAAAATGGCGGGCAACGGCGTCAAGCAAATCGCCAAGTCCCGTTCCGTGCGCCCCGGAAATGGGGTACGGCTCGCCAAAACCAAGAGCGTAAAAATCGTAAATCAAATCACGCATCTCCGGGTTATCGATTTTATTCACGGCGAGCACGACCGGCTTATTCGACCGGCGCAGCAGTTTCGCCACTTCTTCATCAGCGGCTGTCACACCGTCACGGCCGTTCGTCATAAAGATGATGACGTCCGCCTCATCGATGGCGATTTCTGCCTGCTGACGAATTTGCACAAGCAGCGGCTCATCACCGATGTCAATGCCTCCCGTGTCAATTAAATAAAATGAATGGTTCAACCATTCGGCGCTGCTGTAAATGCGGTCGCGCGTCACCCCCGGTACATCCTCAACGATGGAAATGCGTTCTCCGACGATGCGGTTGAAAATGGTTGATTTCCCCACATTCGGACGGCCGACAATGGCCACGACTGGATTTGCCATGCTACCACCCTTTATCCTCATTTTTACATCGTTTTGCTCTTGAAAAAAAACGCCCTGCTCCTAGGGCATCGGTTCACCACCGTTAAGCGTACTGACGCTCCATTTCTTTTACTGCCAAAGTTATGGGGAGCTGCCTCCTCTTTTTTTACATGTTTTGTCCATTTAGGTTACATGAACATGTGCAGTTTTACCCATCAAGGATATCTTTTGGTGATGAACCAAGACATGCTACAACTGCTTTATTTTATCAAAAAGCGAAACGTCCAACAACCGCTTTAATGCTTGACAATCACAAACAATCCGTCACTTAGTTCATGGGCGATGCCGTCTAAAATCGCCTCTAAATTGGTAGCGATCTGTTCCATTTCCTCTTTTGTGCGGCAAACGAAAATCGGGGCACCACCGGCCACGTTTTCAGCATTGGTCGTAATAATGGCCAAAATCATTTTTTCATGCGTCATCACTGCCGCCTCCTCTCCGTTTCCACCGCCGTTTCGCCGGCATGCGGATGGCGCTCTCAAGCACCGGAACATTTTCAATGACCGCTTTCGCCTTTTCGACATCCTTCACTTGCGGCAAAATGAAAACGCCGACGCGACCGTCGTTTAAATCGCGTTTGGCAAGCGGCACGAGCGCCGGTGTTCCCGAGTCACGGTAAATGCCAAGCGCCGTCGATACATCGTGCAAAATCGCTTGCCGCTGCCCAAGGTTGGCGATCGTTGTTCGGGCGTTGAAGTTTTTCGGCGTCAAAATAAAGCCCATCCCGTAACGCAAAATCTCTTCCCTTCGCGCCGGCAACCCGATATTCATAATGTAAATATTGTCGACATAAAGCCCTGCTCCTTCAAAATGAGGCTTGACATATTTCACATCGGCGATATCTTTCAACCGGCTTCCGCTCATAAACCGCCGCGCCACCATTATGCCGATGACGCTGACCACGAGCGCAGCCCAAACATTCCACATTAAATAAAAGAGCGTGGAGAAAAAAGAGACGAAAATAACTAAATAGTTCCGCCCTTCAAAAACAATCGCAATACCTTCAATGTATGTTTTTCCGCGCGGCACTAGTTCATACTGATCCAGCTCGTTTAACGTATTGCGCTCCATATTGCGTACGTCGCGAAACTGCGAAGCCGCCAACGCCAAAAACGTGATGGCCGCAAATTCTTTTTCCATAATCGCCGGCACAGCAATCGTACCCAAGCCGGCTGCGATGGCTCCTAACGCGATATGGATCGTCCGGCCGTGCAAGTATGTCGGGTATTGGCGGTAATCAGTGCGCAATAAATAAAGACGCGTTAATACCCCAACAGCCACACCGTATAAAATTGGAAATGTATATTCGTTCACGGCTGTCTCGTCCCCCCTACAGACCGTTTTTCCTCAAGCTGAAGTGAAAGGAAGCGAATCATTTCCCAAGCGAGCAAACATGACGCGCTAATCGCTGTCACATCTAAAAAAGAAAACGAACCGAGCACGTAGTCAGGCCCCATCCGGTGAATGGCCGCAGCGTACACCGCTTCCCCTTGGCAACCACCGAGCGCCAAACAAAGAAGGCGGTCGACAAGACCACGGTGGAACAGGCAGCTGACGAGGGCGAGCCACCAAGCGAGCATCCACTGGCCATCGAACCAAATCCAAACTGGGTCAAACAAGGCAAGCAAACGGAAGGCGGTGTAAGCAAACGCCAATCCGGACGCCGATAACGCCATCAACAGCGGGTGGCACGGCCGCCGCTCGACCGCTGTGTAACAGGAAAAGAAAAAAAGCACAAAAAAGGACAACGCCACATGAATAGAGCCAACTTCCACCGTCAACGAGGCCGAACTGATCATGAAAAGCGCAAACACCGCCAGTTTCGTGCGGACGGCGGTCTTTTTCATAAAAAACGTTGCCACAAGCCATACCGACCAAAAAAAGAGATAAAAATACATCCCTTCCATTTTTTCCACCCCTTATTATGTTCATTATGCCATTTTTTATCCTCTTCTAACCGGCAAGACCGGCATATAGAGATGAATGACTGTTTTCCATTGTTAAACATGCATAGAAAAACCATCGCCCGGTCATAGTAACAAATGATCATCACATAGAAAGGAGCGGGATTTGGTGGGAAAAGATCGGCAGGAGAAAAAGTTGAAACAGTCGCGGCAAGTTGAGTCAGACCGTGATCAGTCGCTTTCCTATAAAGGGGCAAGCCGGCTCGATACGCCGGAAGAGGCACGCGAACGGAACAGATCCTAAAAAGGTTGGCCGCTTTTCGAGGCGGCCGGCTTTGGATGAATCGCCAAAACTGTGGTTGGTGCTAATGTTCTTATTCTTGCGAAGCAACTGATGAGGAAGAAGTCCGCGGTTTCCGCCATTTGGCGACTAGCAGCAGAAACAACGGAATAACCGTTTGCACGATCGTTAACTAAAAAGAGCCGGCTGTTTCTACAAAATGTGCGATGTCCATTAAATCATTCGCCGACCAAATGGAACAGAGCCACAATGTAAGCCTGAGCAAAAAAACAAGCGGCTGATGCTGAGAGATAGTTAGCCACTGAGCTGTTGCTAATGCAAGGACATAATAAAAGATGGAAATTTTCATCCCCACCCCAAACCTCATGACAATCACCTCGACGTGCTCTAAAAAGATCCGCGATACTAATGTAGTGGACAGCATTCATCACCGGATACACAAAATCACCCGTAATATTTCCGAGCACAAAAAGAGTCATTACGTTGGCGACAAATAAGGTAAGCATAATTAAAATAACCGTGATGTTTCCCCACTTTTGCCCGCGATCCTCGTCAATGACATGCGGAAGCAAAAACGCCATTAAAAGCTTTTGCGGGGCTGCTGTGCCCATGATCGACGGCAAAAGCCTGTTTTCAAACATCGACAACATATTTTTCGGATCGATATCCGGGAGCAGCAAAATCGCGATGAGCATCAGTAAAATCATGACGACAGGTACAAGAATTTGCGCCAGCCGCCCGAGCACGTGAATTCCGCTGCGGGCGACGACAGCACATCCCCCATCGTTCCCATCACGAAACTCATTGGCGCACGAACCAAAAAATGACCGACAATAAACTCCCCATATTCACGGATAGTAATTCCGGTAATATGAAAATAAAACAAAAAAGCAATCCGACTAGTTTTCCGAACACTTTCCTAAAATGTCTGCACTATATTCAATCGGCATTTTTTTCGGATAAAGACAGTGCAACTGAACAGACAGATGCACTGTCAAAAATCCGATGAGCGAAGTCCAAAACGGCGACATCCACATATCTTGCCTGGTGTGTTGAACCGTCCCCCCCTAGGACAAGCAGGATGGCTGTAGCAATAATGCTGGATACAGCAGCAACATCATGTACGGACGGAATTTTCCCCTTTTGCAATTGCCTTCCACTTCCTTGTCGTTCCATGTTTGTTCCGTACAAATTAAGCGTTTTTACTTTTCTAACATTTTCCCGAAGGGACGGAACAAACGATCCACTGCTTGCGTCGGTCCGGGAAGATCTGGATTCACCATTAATATGACTCCCAACAGCATAGCCAGGCAAAGCAAAATAGCGACAGCTGCCTTCTCCTTTTTGTACTCCCGCTCAAGCCGAGACCATTCGTACCACCAAATCAGCCCGACAATGATAAGCATCCCGACGACTAACCATGCTTTCATTCTTTCACCTCTTGTTCTGGCACACCTTGCGGAGGGAAATTCATTCCCGGCCGGCGCACTTTCACCGTTATGTTCAATTCTACAGGCAAATCAGGAAATACATCGTTCCAACGTTTTTTCAGATGGCGCCAACGCGATGGATATTTTTTATGAATCGCGTCAGCAAAACCGAACACATCAACTTTCATGTCTTTCTGCAGCTGATCCAGGGCGCTTCTCATTCGTCGTTTTATATCTTTTTCCAGCTCTGTTTCGATGCGCTGAATATTTCTTTCACTTAATAAATCGAGTTTTGTTCCATTTAATATAATGTCATGTTCCGATGTGACATTGACGATAATCTTCCATCTCCCTTTCTCATGCTTCGGTGTGATATCAGTATGCGCGCGGATCATTCGCGATGTAATATTTCCTCTTTCTCCTGGAACCCTCGCCGTCACATGCGCCAGTTTGATTTCGTCGCGAATCCATAACACGCCGCGCGTTATATAATCGTCAATCTGTCCGATCATTCGATCTTTCTTAAAAACCGCCGTACTGTAAATAAAGGGGATCGTCTCTATTTCTTTCTTTCCTTTTGGAGGTGGCAACACTTTCACCATCGGCAGCAACACCGTTTCTGCTTCGCTGTTTAGCGTTTGCAACGTTTCTTTCGCCGTTTTCCGCATCAATGTTCTTGATTCCGCCATTTCCCTTAGCACTTCCGATGCACTTTGTTCAATCGGGGGAATGAGTTCGAGCATACTTTTCGCCGATCCTTTGCCGACAAACACATTACAGCGAGTACGGGTTTGTGGATGGCGAATCAAAAAGTCGAGATGCTCACGAATGCCCACTTTCGCTGCCTGTTCACCGAATATGACGATCTTCATATGCCCCCAAAACAAGCGGCGGGGCAACCGCTCCTGCAATTGGGCAATGGCGTCAGCGATTGTCACGCCTGTCCCTGACCGAATGATTGTTTCTTCTTTGTCACCGCCTGTCCCCCCCATTTGTCCACTCCCGATCACCCGAGGCACGGCTATCTCTACTGTCAGTCTAATGTTTCCGTTTTTCACCCGATCAATGCCGATTCCGAGCACGATCGCAATGTCGTTAATTTCCTCCCGGTCCCAACAGCCACCGAGTATGACGACATTGATGCTGACTAGAAGAAAAACAAGTGCTCGTCTCACTTTTTTCCCGATCGCCAAGGCAGTTCACCCTTTTTTTGCTTAATAGCAGTGGACGTTATTTTCTTTCTTGGTGTGAAACAGCCGGCTGCGGGGACGCAGCCCGATTTCGCCATTTCGCCACTAACAGGAGAAACAACGGAATGACGGTTTGCACAAATGACAAGTAAAACGAGCCGGTTGTCCCTAGAAAATGGGTCAGCTCCACTAAATCATTTGCCGACCAGTTAGAAAGCAAACATAAAAGCAACCCGACAGAAAAGACGAGCGGCTCGTATTGGGATAAGTTCAACCACCGGGCTAAGCCAGTCACAAGAGCATAATAAAAGACCGAAATTTTCAAAAATACACCGACGACCCAAAGCGCCATGACGACCACCTCGACATGCTCCAAAAAATCAGCGATGCTAATATACCGGACGACACTGATCACCGGATATACAAAGCTGGCAGTAATGTTTCCAAACACGAAGAGGGTCGCCAAATTCGTGAAAAATAATGTCAACATAATCGATACAACCGCGATGTTTCCCCATCTCCGTCCATGATTTTCATCGATGACATGCGGAAGCAAAAATGCCATTAAAAAGCATTCGCTAAACCAGCTTTGCGGGGTTGCTGCGCCCATGATCGACGGCAAAAGCCCGTTTTCAAACATCGGAAACATATTTTCCAGCTCGATATCCGGAAACACCAAAATAACAATGATAGTTAACAACAAGATGACAACGGGCACGAGAATTTGTGCCAGTCTCCCAAGCACAGCAATCCCACTGCGAACGGCAACAGCACAAACAAACACCATCGCTCCCATCACAAAGTCAATTGGCGTGCGAAACAAAAAGTTACCGACGACAAACTCTCCGTATTCGCGGATAATAATCGCGGTGACATGAAAATAAAAAAATAACAAAAGCAAGCCGATGAACTTGCCGAAAAACGGACCAGCGATATCCACGCTATATTCAATCGGTGTTTTTTTTGGATAAAGCCGGTACAACTGAACGGTGATGTGCACCGTCAAAAAGCCGATAAGCGAAGCCCAAATCGGCGATAGCCACATATCTTGCTGGGCATGTTGAGCCGTCACCCCTGGGACAAGGAGAATGGCAGTAGCGGTAATAGCCGGATACAGCAACATCATCATCTGCACGGACGTGATTTTTTCATTTTCCATCCTCTTTCACTCCTTAGCTTTGACGGTTATTCCTCCTCCGCTCATTTATGCGTGGACGAGCGTTCAGCTTCCACCACGGAGTGCGGGTAAGGACATCTTTTGCTTGATGCTCCATGTTAGGGACGTGAGCATTCAAATACGGAACGCCAAGAGAGCGAAGGGAAGCCATATGTATCAGAATCAACAGCAGTCCGAGCATAATCCCAAGCAGCCCAAGCGACCCGGCTAAAAACATCATCGGGAAGCGCAACATTCTCAATGCAATCCCGGCCGTAAACCGCGGGATCGTAAACGAAGCGATACCCGTCAGCGCTACAATCATAATCATCGGCGCGGAGACAAGACCGGCCTGAACCGCTGCCTGGCCGATGACGAGCGCCCCGACGATACTCACCGCCGCCCCTGTCTGTTTTGGGAGTCGCACGCCGGCTTCACGCAACGCTTCAAATACGACTTCCATTATTAGCGCCTCAACGAGCGCCGGGAAAGGTATGCGTTCCCGCGAAGCAGCCACCGTTAATAAAAGGGTCGTCGGGATCATTTCTTGGTGAAACGTCAAAATGGCGATATACGCGGACGGCAACAAGAGCGAAATCAAGAGAAACAAATACCGCAACCAACGAATGAGCGCGCTGATCAGCGCGCGCTGATAATAATCTTCGCTAGATTGGATCAAAGAATAAAACGAAACCGGCATCACCAACACAAACGGGCTGCCATCCTGCATGATGACAATGCGCCCTTCAAGCAAATTGGCAATCGCCACATCCGGCCGCTCCGTGTTTAATACTTGCGGAAACGGCGAGTACGGATGATCTTCAATCAGCTCTTCGATATACCCGCTTTCAAGCACGCCGTCCAATTCAATGCGCTGAAGCCGTTTTTCCGCTTCCGTGACAAATGCCTCAGGAGTGATGCCTTCCATATAACAAATCACGACTTGTGTTTTTATATACTTGCCTAAGGTGACTGATTTCGTTTTTAATAGCGGGCTGCGGATTCGGCGTCGCAATAAGGAAAGGTTCGTTTCCAATGATTCAATAAATCCTTCACGCGGGCCTCTGATCACCGATTCGGCTATCGGCTCTTCAATCGGCCGTTTTTCCCATTCGGACAATCCTAAAGCGAATCCTTCGCTTTGTCCATCAATCAACAGCACCGGACTTCCAGCGGCGATATACTGAACGCACTCGCCAATCGTTTGTACCTTGTTGACTTTCGCAACGGTCAATTGTTGCTCGAGAAGGCTCGTCGCATTCAGCTGTTCGGTAGGCGACGCGCCTTGCCTACTGTCTGAATTCTTCTCCATCAACGGACGAAGCACATTTTCATTCATTTCTTCCATATTGGCGAGCCCGTTGATATAAATTAAAACGGCGCTTGTATGCCCACCGATTTTAAAAGAACGGAAGATGACATCGATGCAGTCTCTATAAATATTCTGTATTTTTTGTAAATTATCATTCATGTTGACCGCTAGGGCGTCTTGCGTTCCGCTTGGCTTTGTCACCGCTGGCTGCGACGGACGGCCCTTTTTCCCTCTTTGAAAAAAACGCATGCTGTTCCCCCTCTTCCTCGCTGTGCACATGTTTTATTTATAAGACTGTTGATTTCGTAATCCATCCCCTTTTCAAAGCAGGAAATCTTGTGAACTCTGTTTTATGTCGTGTTGCGAAGCTGTTGATTGGTCCGAAACAGCTATTTTTCGTCAGTCTTTTATAGAATTGCCGTTTTTAAATGAAAATATAATGGTCACTTCAAAGCTAAGATTCACTTTCCCCTCCACTTTCCTTTTGCTTGGAAGCAGAGATCTCTCGATTGAGAGGGCAAAAAGCGTGCTCTCTTTATTCGTGTTCGACAGATAAAACAAAAACCTCATCTTGATGGCAAATGCCATCAAGATGAGGTTGCTTGACGGTTCATTATTTTAATTTTTTCAGCTGTTCGCCGATGACTTCGCCGAGCTGGAAGCCGCGCGTTTCCGCCACTTTCGTATATTGGCTGTAATCCTCCGCCGGCGCAGCTGTTTCTTCTTCAAGCAGCGCGCGGATGCTTAAGGAAATGCGGTGCTCAGCCTCGTTGACATCGAGCACTTTCGCTTTCACTTCATCGCCTTCCTTCAGGACTTCATGCGGTGAGCCGATGCGGCGGTTGGCGATTTGCGACACGTGAACCAATCCTTCGACACCCGGGAAAATTTCCACAAACGCACCGAATGAGGCGAGCCGCTTCACAGTCCCAGTGACGACATCACCCGGTTTTACTTTTTCGCTGATACCTTCCCATGGACCCGGCAACGCTTCTTTGATCGACAGCGACAGACGACCTTGTTCCGGGTCGACAGCCAACACCTTCACTTTTACCGCATCGCCTTCTTTCACCACCTCAGACGGATGGGCGACACGCGTATGAGAAAGCTGGGAAATATGTACGAGTCCGTCAAACCCGCCGACATCGACAAAGACGCCGAAATCGGCAATGCGGCGGACGACGCCATCCAGCACTTGCCCCGCCTCAAGACGGGAAAGCAGTTCTTTTTGCTGCCGCTCTTGCTCTTCCTCAACGACCGCTCGATGCGATAAAATGACGCGGTTTTTCTCGCGGTCGAGTTCAACGACTTTGACCGTGAGCGTTTTTCCTTTGTAATCAGAAAAATCTTCGACATAGTATGGTTCAACAAGCGAGGCCGGGATAAAGCCACGCACACCGACGTCGGCGACAAGCCCACCTTTAACGATGTCTTTCACAACCGTTTCGAACGTTTCGCCGCTCGCGAACTTGCGCTCAAGCTCCTCCCACGCCCGTTCGGCATCGACAGCTTTCTTTGATAAAATGAGCAGCCCTTCTTCCCCATCTTTGCCTTCTTCCACTTTTTTCACTTTAGCCGTCACTTCATCGCCGACCGCGACAGCATCGCTCGGTTTCTCGATATGCAAGTTTGACAGCTCGCTGATCGGAATGATGCCGCTTTGTTTGCTGTTTTCCACCTCAACAAGCACTTGTTTGTCTTCGAGCTTTACCACTTTGCCGCGGACAATATCGTCCACCCCATACACATTCACTTGTACATTCATCTCTTCTGTCATCGTAAAACCCCTCCTTCATCGACTGACCATCCTGCAAAAGCGCGCCTCGCGCCGAGGCCGCGGCCGGCTGTCGGCAAAAATAAGGACGCTTTTCTAGTTAGTATACCATATTTTCTCAATCAACATGTACTATAATGCTTATCGATGTTGTTCAAGCAGCTGGCGGATATGATCCATGATATAATCGGCCGCTTCTTCCGGACTGGCCTTCCGCTCACGAAGCGGCGCCATATCAATTGGCGCCCCGTATACGACTTTGAGCGGCACAAACGGCCGATACGGACCGATGATCGCGCATGGGACGACAGCTGCATCGGTGCGCAAGGCGAAAAAACCGACGCCAGGCAGCGCCCGTTTCAGACGCCCGTCTTTGCTGCGCGTTCCTTCAGGAAAAATGCCGAGCACCTCTCCTTGTTTCAGCACCTCAATCCCTGTGCGCAGCGCCTGACGGTCGCTCATGCCACGTTTAACCGGAAAAGCGTGCAAGCTTTTGACGAGCGTTTTCACCACTGGGGTGCGAAACAATTCTTCTTTCGCCATAAACCGGATCGGCCGCGGTGCTGTAATGCCGACGATCGGCGGATCTAAGTTGCTGATATGGTTGGCGCACAGAAGCACCGCTCCTTCTTTTGGAAATTGCTCAACCCCGGTAACTTGAATGCGGTACAAAGGGGTTAATATGCTTTTTACCACTCCTTTGGCCAACGAATAAAAATCCACCCTCATCCAATCCTTTCGTTGACAATTTCCATAATGCGCGCCGCCACTTCCTCGACCGTCAGCGACGTCGTATCAATTTCTACCGCATCCGGCGCCTTGCGAAGCGGCGCTGTTTCTCGCTCTGAGTCGATCCGGTCGCGGTGAGCGATCTCTTCTTTTAGCTTTTCGAGATCAGACGGAAAGCCGCGGGCGATATTTTCTTCATGCCGGCGCCGCGCACGCTCCTCGACCGAGGCTTTCAAGAAAATTTTCACCTCAGCATTCGGCAGTACGTTCGTCCCGATATCGCGCCCGTCCATAACAACACCGCCCCCTTCGGCCAAGGCGCGTTGGCGAGCAACCATCTCCTCGCGCACAAGCGGGTGCTTCGCAACAAACGACACCGCATTCGTCACCGCCTCGCCGCGAATAATATCGGTGACGTCTTCACCGTTCACGAATACGAGTTGCCCTTGCGGTGATGGCTTCAGTTCAATCGATGTATCACCAAGCAATGACAGCAGCGCCTGTTCATCATGGATGTCAACACCGCATTGAAGCGCCCGGTACGTTAACGCACGGTACATCGCACCGGTATCGATATATACATAGGAAAGGCGGTTGGCAATGAGTTTAGCGACCGTACTTTTTCCTGCTGCCGCAGGTCCATCGATCGCGATGCAAATTCGTCGTTCCATAACTCCTCCTGCTTCATCGAATCATGTAATGACTGCACAAAGAAAAATGCAGGAAAACCCTGCATGTTCTCATATTCATTGTATCATATTTGCCGTCAACGGTCGACGGCCGTTTCAATTGTTTCCGTTTTTTTCGGCTTAGCTACCCCTTCATATTCGTATATTTTGCCAATATAAAGCGCCGCCGGCGTGTACAATACGAGCCATTGAGCAACCAACAAACAAATTGCTTGGATCACAACAAGCTTCCATAACAGCTGCTCGATCCGCTTCATGGCACAAACATCCTGCCTTCCGTTTTTTCTAGCAGTATTCCACCCAGCCCGTTCATTTATTCTCTTCTTTTTCCCTTTTCTTTTCGTCAAGCTGCTGCTCAAAGCTGTAACGAATGAGTCGAACACGGTCTTGGGGAAGAAGATCCGTGAACTCAACCGACATTTTTGCGATGCCGTGCTCATCAGTAACTATGCGGACGAGCTTAGCTTTCGTTTTCACATAATAGTATTCACCCGAGCGCATCGGCAGCACAAGCCAAAGCTCAACCGCCTTGCCTGGTTGAAGAAGAGGAGCATGCGTTGGCGGAATGAGGAGCGCGGCTCCGCCGGCGCTAATATCGATCGTCATCGTTACAAACGGGGCGAATTCACCATTAAGCGGATGGACGGCAGCATCGACCTTTGCCTTCACCCGCACATACCGGCGACGCTGAATGCGCGTGACATATTTGTCACCCGGATAAGTCAAAATAACCATCGGTGACGGGTCGCGCATTTCCCCTTTCACTTCCGTATCAAACATGTACAAAGCCCCATCTCGGCCGATAAAACTCGCCTTAAATTGCATGCCGTTTAACAAATACACCGTTTTTCCGCTCTGTTCATCGACAGGATAACTAATATGGATCACCCCGTCGGCGACGGAGAGCATCTTACTCTGGTATTGCCGCGTTGAACCGTCGAGCGGCTCAAGCCAGATCCGATCCCCAATCTTGATCATCATCTTGCCTTTTGTCCCCTTTCGGCCAACCGTCGAATCACCGAATACTTGCCGCTGACCCGCGTCGTTACATATGACTATTATACCATACAACTTTCACTTCGGGTCGACGGGAACAAAAAGGAGGAAAAGCCCTGTTTTTGGCCTTTCCTCCTTTCCTCTTATCCATAGTTCGGTTCTACGCTTTCGAGTTTTTCCACTTTTTCTTCAAGACCGGTCGACGCGTTAATAAACAGCTGGTACGTCTCGTCGCCAAGCGTTCCTAAGAACTCGTAGCAAAGCACGGGTTTTTGCAAGTCGTTCATAATGACTGCTTGGCGCTGTTCCATCACTTTTAACTGCGGGTTGACCTTTTTCTTCACCGCTTCGACGGTGAGTTTCGGTTTTGGCAGCGGACGCGGGATCGACGATGACAAATAATCGCGCGCTGTAAAGCCGACAATTCGGCCGTTATCGAGCGCCACTTTCATTTGGACTGCTTCCGGGTAAATGCGGATACCGTTTTCACTTTTGACAAACGTAAGCACGACGACATTATCGTATTGCGTGCTGTCGTACAGTTCAAACCCGGTAAATTGATGCCGTTTTAAAAATGCCATTCCTCGATTCGTCGCCTCATGCAAGCTGATCTTTGGCTTGCCGATCGGCCGGCTGTTGAGCGCCCAAATCGGGTAACCGCCATTTTTCGTAATGTCCATATAAATGTCGCCTTTTGTTTTCGGATCGCGAATCGTTAAGCTATAAAAGCGGTCGTCCGCTCCTTTGCCGCTCTCTGTCACCTTGATCTCCTCAGTCCCTTTTAAGCCGAGAAAATCGCGGGCAATTCGTTTCGCTTCGTTTTTGGTGATCGGACGTCCTTGCGCCCGAACAAACCCTTTTTCTTCATTAGCAAGGCCGATGAATGATGGTCCAAACTCGGACGAGCTTGAGAACGTATCAACATTTTTTTCGACCGCTTTGAAACCGTCAATAATAATGTTGTCACCTTTCTCGTCATTCGTGGCCAGCGCCAACTCGACATCCATCCAACGCAAATTGTTTTCAAGCACTAAATGTTGCACATTGCGCAGCTCTTGACGGATGGTTCCCGCGTTTTTGTACAGCGCCTGCAACGTCTTGTACTCTTCTTTGGTCAACGGCTCTTCTTCCAAATCGCGCACCGCCGTTCGGTAGCTGAACTCACCGATTTGTGATAAAAACTCTTGCGTCTTGTTAAACGGCAAGAGCGACAGCGGCAGCTGACCGACGTCTGAGTGCGCTTCTGCTGCGATTTTCCACACTTCGGCAAGCGCCGGCGACAATGATGCGTGCGAGTTCATCGCCAGTGTTGCGCCGAGCTTGTCATGAAGCAAGTCGATTTGGTAGGCCAAATCGTGGAACGCACGCTGGTAATTGTTTTCTGCGTGGATTAAAATCGCGTTTTTCTCCGAGTGCTCGCGGTAGCCCCAATAACCGGTGCCGACGACGGCAACGACGAGCACCGCAAGCAATAGGTTTCGCACCATTCCGTCTCCCTCCTTTTATTTGCAGAAAATATGCTGCCCGATCCGTTTAATTTGCGGCCGACTCCAAATCCAAGCGCTCGTCGCGGTTGCCGGGTTGAAATAGTAAATGGCGCCACCGCTCGGGTCCCAACCGTTAATGGCATCAAGCACTGCCTTTCTTGCTGTTTCGTTTGGCGTCAGCCAAATTTGTCCGTCAGCGACCGCAGTAAACGCGCCCGGTTGAAAAATGACTCCAGCAACCGTATCCGGGAACGACGGGTGTTGGAGCCGGTTTAAAATGACGGCGGCGACGGCTACCTGGCCGATGTACGGCTCGCCGCGCGCTTCACCATAAACCGCGTTCGCCATCAACTGAATATCGTTTTGCGAAAACCCTTTCGGCACGTTCGACGCCGTCGTTTTTGCCGTTCTTCCCTCGCTGCCGCGCTTTTTCACTTGCTGGCTGAGCGGGATGCCCCCGTAATGGGTAAATTCGTTTCCTTGGCGAATTTGCTCTTTGACAAACTGCTCATAATATTTGGAGGCCTTCACCAACTTCCGTTTCGTCTCGGCACCGGCCAACCCGTCGACTGGCAGGCCGTATTTTTGTTGGAAGTTGCGCAGCGCCCAATACGTGCCCCAACCGAACACGCCGTCAATTTTTCCCTTGTAAAAACCGAGATATTGCAGTCGCGCCTGCAATTCAATGACATCATCGCCGACCGCTCCACGCTGGATGACTTGCGGGGAAAAGGCGGCAGCATCGCCTGCTGGATGCAGGCATACTAAGACGCCTATTAAGGTGAACACAATGAGTTTCCTTACCATATGCAAACCTCCCGTCGACCATCGCCGTTTTTATCCTTATTTTCCTCCGGTCTTTCCTCTTTATACAGAAAAAAGAAGAAGGGGCCGTCCGGAAAGCCGTGTTTTCGACTTTCGGATGCCCCTTTTCACGTTCCAACATCTTGCTATAGCAACCATCTTCATTTTTTAAGGCAGTTCTACTTTGCGAACGACTCCTTGCGCCGACGACGTCACTTGACAGCGGATGTACCCTTTTGCCTTCTTCACTTTGCGCAGCGCCACCCACCATAAGGCAAGCATAAACGGCCCCATGTAATAACCCCATTGTTTCTCGGCCAACAAAATCCAATCATAGATGCCATGAAGAAAAAACGGCAGCAAAAACGATGCCCATAAATAATAACGGCGCTTTCGGCCAGCAAATTTCGCCTTGCCGAAATAAAACCCCATAATGACGGCAAACAGCGCATGGCTTGACACCGGCAGCAGTGCCCGGGTGACGGCTGTCTCCAATCCGTTGGCTAGCAAGTATAAAATGTTCTCTAACGTCGCAAAACCTAATGAGACGCTGGCACTATACACAATGCCGTCGTACGGCTCATCAAATTCGTCGTGGTCATACACAAAAAAATAGATAATAAACCATTTGACAAACTCTTCGAGCAACGCCGCAGATAAAAACGCTTCAGCCGCCGGCGACGAAATGATTTTTTCTTCCACCAACACGTATTGAATAAACATGATGGGAAAAACAAGGAGAACACCGAAGAAAAACATGCGCAACACAAAAGACAACGGTTCAGCTTCATACTCGTCCTTTAAATAAAAATAACTGAGCAGCGCCACCCCAGGGGCGACGCCGGCAGAAATGAGCGAAAACATATCGATCCCCGTTTCTCTGTCTTTTTACCTCTATCGTAACACGAAACTAGGGAGTGAAAAAGAGAATTTACTAGGCAACTTCACCTAATAGGCAAACAAGTTGTCGATATCCGCGTTGGAGGCGAGGGCGACGGCGAGCTTGATGCGCGCTTTTTTTGCGTCATAATCGCTGCCGAGAATCACGCCTTTTTTATGCAAGTCATAAGCGCTCCCTAAATAATCGTACGTCGTATACACCGCCCCTTCCTCAGCGCTCGTCGTCACAACGACTTTGATGCCGGCTTCGAGAGCCTTGACGATTTCACCGACCATGTTCGGCGCCACTTGCCCGCGACCGACCCCTTCAAGCACGATGCCGGCCACACCGCTTTCGCGGGCTGCTTTAATAAATTTTCCGTCTGCTTCCAAATAACATTTCACAATATCGACGGGCGGAAGCGGGCGCACGAGCTCGTAATATTCACGGCGGATCGGTTTTTGGTACACGTGCACTTCGTCGTTGTCAATAATGCCTAAATACCCGAAGCCAAACGAGTTAAACCCTTGAATGTTCGAAGCATGTTCTTTTTTCACGTATTTGGCGGCAAAAATGCGTTCATTGAACACGACGACTGTTCCCGCTCCTCGCAGCGACTCAGCGCACGCAGCGTAAATGGCATGGCGGATGTTGATATACACATCGCTGCCCAAATCGGCCGGAGCCCGCTGCGAGCCGGTGACGACGATCGTTCGCGGGTCATTCACAGTCAAATCAAGAAAGTACGCCGTCTCCTCAAGCGCATCAGTCCCGTGGGTGACGACGATACCATCGACGGACGGATCGGCGAAATGCGCCTCAATCCGTTTTTTTAGCTCAAGCCAATGCGCAAATGTCAAATGCATGCTCGGCAACTGGAACACGCTTTCGACTTTGACCTCGATCTCTTTCGGCAAATGGCACATCGCGGCAAGCTCTTCGCCACTTAACGCCCCGGCATTCAAGCGGCCGGAGCGTTCATTCCGTTTGCTGGCGATCGTGCCGCCAGTCGTCAGCAGCACTACTTTCCGTTTCGTCACATCCGTCACCTTCGCTTTCCGATTTTAAACATGATGCCCGCCTAATTTCTACCGCACTCAAATGGTGTTGTTACAGCGGCTTCCGAGCCGATGCTTCCTGCTCTCGTTGGGCGATGCAGGCAGCGATGTGATCGCCATGAAAACGGCCGTTTTCGATAAAAATTTCATTGGCATTATTACCAGCGGCGATCACCCCTGCGATAAACACCCCCGGCACGTTTGTCTCCATCGTTTCTGGGTCATAGTGCGGCCGTCCGCTTTCCGGATCGACGCGAACGCCGATATTCGTTAAAAAGCTATGGTCGGGATGATAGCCAGTCATGGCGAACACAAAATCGTTTTTGATCGTTTTCGTTTCCCCGTTTACTTCGTAAGTCACAGCATCTTCCGTAATTTCTTTCACGTGAGCGTGAAATTCCATGCGAATGACGCCTTTGCGCACCAATGCATCAAACTCCGGCAAAATCCACGGTTTGATGCTTTTGGAATACTCGCTGCCGCGATACAGCACCGTGACGCGCGCCCCAGCTTTCACAAGTTCCATCGCCGCATCGACGCTCGAGTTTTTCCCACCAATAACGACGCAGTCGGTGTTGAAGTACGGATGCGCTTCTTTAAAATAATGCATTACTTTCGGCAACTCTTCCCCCGGTACATTCATATAGTTTGGATGGTCGTAATACCCGGTGGCAACGACAATGTATTGAGCGCGATACTTGCCTTTTGTCGTTTCGACCAAAAAAGTCCCGTCTTCTTGCTGCTTGACGGTTTTCACTTCTTCAAACGTGTTGACGCGCACTTGTTTACGGACGACGACTTCGCGGTAATACGCGAGCGCCTGGCTTCTCGTCGGCTTTCGATTTTCCGTAATAAACGGCACGCCGCCGATCTCCAACCGGTCACTCGTGCTGAAAAACGTTTGATGCGTCGGAAAACGGTAAATCGCATGGACGATATTCCCTTTTTCGATCACAAGCGGTGAAAACCCAGCGTCCTGCAAAGCGATCGCCGCCGCCAGTCCGCATGGTCCGCCGCCAACGATGATAATTTTTTCTTCTCTCATGTTTTTTGTCACCTCACACGAAGCAAAAAATCCCCTATCTTATGATAGGGGATTTCACTCCAGCATGCAAACGTCTGTGCTCGCCGCGTTTACACCCAGCCGCGGAATCGGCACGCTTCCGCCATTTTACGGACGCCGACCATGTATGCGGCAAGGCGCATATCAACGCGGCGCGTTTGCGCCATGTCATAAACATTATTAAACGCCTTGACCATCACTTTCTCAAGCCGCTGTTCGACTTCTTCTTCCGTCCAATAATAGCCTTGGTTGTTTTGCACCCATTCAAAGTACGACACTGTCACGCCACCAGCGCTTGCGAGCACATCCGGGACGAGCAAAATGCCGCGTTGCGTTAAAATTTCTGTTGCCTCGAGCGTCGTCGGGCCGTTCGCCGCCTCAACGACGATGCTCGCCTTAATGCGTGGGGCATTTTCGGCCGTAATTTGGTTTTCGATAGCCGCCGGCACTAAAATGTCGCAATCGAGTTCAAGCAGTTCTTTATTGGAAATCGTATTTTTAAACAGCTTCGTCACCGTGCCAAAGCTGTCACGCCGCTCGAGCAAATAGTCGATATCAAGCCCGTTCGGATCGTACAACGCACCGTATACGTCGGAAATACCAACGACTTTCGCACCGGCGTCATGCATAAACTTCGCCAAATAGCTGCCGGCGTTGCCAAACCCTTGAACGACGACACGCGCTCCTTCGAGCGACAAGCCGCGTTTTTTCGCCGCCTCGCGGATACAAATCGTCACCCCTTTGGCCGTCGCTGTTTCCCGACCATGCGAACCGCCGAGCACGAGTGGCTTTCCGGTAATAAAGCCCGGCGAATCGAATTCACGGATGCGGCTATACTCATCCATCATCCACGCCATAATTTGCGAGTTCGTAAACACATCAGGTGCTGGAATGTCTTTGGATGGTCCAACGATTTGGCTGATGGCGCGCACATAGCCGCGGCTCAACCGTTCAAGCTCGCGGAACGACATCGTGCGCGGATCACAGACGATACCGCCTTTGCCGCCGCCATACGGCAGATCGACGATACCGCATTTTAAGGTCATCCAAATAGACAGCGCTTTCACCTCACGTTCAGTGACATTAGGATGGAAGCGCACGCCACCTTTTGTCGGACCGACCGCATCGTTATGCTGTGCCCGATAGCCAGTAAAAATTTTCACCGATCCGTCGTCCATGCGCACCGGAATGCGGACGGTCAGCACGCGGATCGGCTCTTTCAGGAGCTCGTATACTTCTTCCGGGTAGCCGAGCTTTTCCAATGCTCTATGTATAACAATTTGCGTCGACGCCAACACGTCGTACTGTTGTTCTTTGTCTTCCGTATGCTTATCGGCTGCCATCACGTAAACCTCCTATAAGCTCGCTATAATAGTTTGTCGCCCTCCATGTCATAGTATACACCTTCTGATGGCGGATGCAAAGGAAAAAAGGCTGAAACGGACCAAACATTCCAAACATTGTTTCCTGCGAAAAAATAGACTCCTTGTCCATATACAGGAGTCTAGTCGTGCTTAGTTAGCCCGGAAATAATGAACGAGTTGCTCAATGGCGCGGCGTTCCATTAATCGTTTCCCATATTCTTGCACACGGTGTATCGTTATCGTAGCCGGGTTGCCGAACTCGGCCAGCAAGGCGACAAAATTGTCGAGCGGAATCGGTGGTTCTTCGGCAACATGCAAGTAAAAGCGGCCCTGGTACGAATAGAGCGTGCCGTCGAGGCAGCCGACCGCACACAAACGATGGGCGAGCTGAATGACATCTTCGAACGTTTGAAATTCGTAAAATATGTCATCGCTCTCATCGAGCGTTACTTGCATTTCAATGTAATCGTCCGCAAATTCTTCTTCGATGTCGTTGTAGTCGCCCTCATTCGTAACGATAACGACCATGCCCTGTGCCGGTAAAGAGTAAACTTCGACCGCGATCGATCCGTTCACTTCGAAGCCGAGCTCTTCGCTTGCTTCCTCAATCATATCTCGAAACAGCTGATGCACTTTAAACGTGTCTCTCCACAAATCGTCTTTTGTCAATCCGCGGTCCAGCAAATCGTCAAACGTCAAAAAGATTTTTATTTTATTGTGGGTCAAGCGCTCAAGACGCATCGGCAACCCCTCCTTACCTACAGAGCCATCTCTTACCGTTATTGTATGTTGCAACTCGCAATTGGTTCGTTTGTTATTATTAATGAGTTTACATCGTTTTCCCGGTTTTAGACAAGCATTTTTTCTCGGTTGCCAGTTTCCCAGGCACAATTTTGATGAGATGGGTTTCTGCCGGCGCCCCAAGGCGAAGCGGCACCCCGGTCGTCCCGTAGCCGTTACTCGTGAACAACGCCGTGTTGCCGTGCCATTTGAGCCCTCCTTTTTCATACAACCCAAACGAAAACAGCCGAATTTGTCCACCATGTGTATGGCCGCTCAACACGAGCGAAATATGTTGCTCATCTTCGAGACGAGCAATGATTGCCGGATTATGACAGGCTAAAATGCGAAATGATTCAGGCGGGACGTGTTCGAGCGCCCGAGCGATATCCGCCTCCTTACGGCTGACATCACCGACGCCGATGAGCGCGATCGGCACACCGCCGTGCTCCCATACTTCCGCTTTGTTTTTGAGCACATAGACGCGTTCTTCCTCGAGCAATGATTGAAGATCGTAGTCGACTTCGTCATCATTGTTTCCCCAAACAAAATAAACAGGAGCGACCGTTTGCAGCCGACGTACGTTTTCACGGACGCGCGCAGCCGGCACCCCTTTCTCAGCCAAATCGCCGCCAATCACGACGAGGTCCGCTTTACCTTTCACCGTCTCAAGCATGCGGCACGAAACGCTCCGCCGATGAATATCAGAAATAAAAAAAATCGTAAGCGGAGGCCCATTGTCGGGAAAATGAGGAAACGACAGCGTCACATGACGAATCCGATTGCTGTGCGCTTCTTTCCACATATATCCAAACAAAAACAGAAAACTAATGATCGCTCCCCCGATGAACATACTTCCTCCTGCTAAAGCCGGTCACCTTCGCTCAACCGGCGTTCTCTCAACGTCATCATACCATAAAAGAAGGAAAAAACGAAAAAAAGCGCCGCCGTTTGCCAATGAAACTGAAACGCCCAATAAAAATGGCTAAGCGCCGCCATACTCACTACCCATTCACCAACACGAAACCGCCGGCCGGACAGTAGGCGCACGCTCCCGATGATCACCATGCGGATGAGGGCTCCATTAGCGGCAACACCAAGGAAAAAACAAGCAAGTGCAAGCCATGTCCGCAGCGGGACAAACAGAAATCCTGTCAAAAACTGAGCCAAGGAAAACGGCTGAAGCGGCGGCAGCCAGCGAAAAAACAAATAGGCGCCTAAAACAGCGGCCATGGCTGTCATCCATAGACGACCCATTTTTTCCTCCTTCGTTTTATTCCTATGATTCAGCATGCCAAACAGACATGAACGATGTCGCTCTATCATACATATAGACTGAACTTTACCAAAAAAGGAGGGGTTTTGTGTTTACGACGCGCAAACAATATGAGCCGTATATTAGTCCGTTTGATCCGTGCCCGCCGATCCGCGTCAAAACGTACGTCACCGCGCCGAACTTATACATCGGATTCCAGCCTCCAAACCTGCCGCAATTCCCTCTGCGTGAAGCATTAATGAAAGGAACGCTTTGGAAAGTGTTTTACGACCCTTATTACAGCCCTTACGAAACAAAAACAAAAGGTGATGGCTCATGAAACAAATGCCAAAGGAGTATTACGAGCGTTTGGAGGAGCTGCAAGCGGTCGACTTTGCCCTCGTTGAGCTCACGCTTTATTTAGACACCCATCCAACCGACTACCAAGCGATTCAACAATTTAACCAACTCGCTCAAAAGCGGAGACAGTTGAAAAAACAGTTTGAAGCCGCCTACGGGCCGCTTGAGCAGTTTGGCCATAGCTATTCCAACTACCCGTGGAACTGGGACGACACGCCGTGGCCTTGGCAAGTGTAGCCGATACATCACGAGCGCAAGGAGGAATGGATGATGTGGATTTATGAAAAAAAATTGCAATACCCGGTCCGCGTCAGCACGTGCAACCCGAGACTGGCAAAATATTTGATCGAACAGTACGGCGGGGCGGACGGAGAGCTCGCTGCCGCACTCCGTTACTTAAACCAGCGTTATACATTGCCATCGAAAGTGATCGGATTGCTAAACGACATCGGCACAGAAGAGCTCGCCCATCTCGAAATGATCGCAACCATGGTGTACAAACTAACGAAAGACGCGACGCCGGAACAACTGAAAGAAGCCGGGCTTGAGCCTCATTACGTCGACCATGAGCGCGCCCTCTTTTACCATAACGCTGCCGGCGTTCCGTTCACGGCAACGTACATTCAAGCGAAAGGCGACCCAATCACGGACTTGTACGAAGACATCGCTGCTGAAGAGAAGGCTCGCGCTACGTATCAATGGATTATTAATATGAGTGACGACCCAGACTTAAACGATGGGCTCCGCTTTTTACGCGAGCGGGAAATTATTCATTCACAACGATTCCGCGAAGCGGTGGAAATTTTAAAAGAAGAACGGAACCAAAAAAAATTTTTCTAAACTGAACACAGCTGGATGGAATCGCCCATTCAGCTGTGTTCATAATACAGGTTAATGTCGTACTCCCGCTTCAGCCACTCAAACAACCGGTGGCGCCCGTTCCACTGCTCTTCGTCTTTCCATAAATCGATACTTTTTTGAATAATTTCGCAACGGAGAGCGTGAAAATCATCTTCCGCCTTTTCGCTTTTTCCTTTGTAATAGACAGCTAACCAATACACCGTGCATAAAAGAAGCAAGATGAAAATGTGGACAGGTGCGGCAAAAAACCAAGCAAGCCGCTCGCTCCACGTCGCAACGGCCGAAACATTGGCAATAACATAAAGAAGGAAAGCAGCTAAGCCAACAAATGAAGCAACTTGCAAGATGGTCGTTCGCTTTTCGAGCCGCTCCCATTTTTTCTTCTTTTCAATGACAGCAAGCAACATTTCTTTTGTTACTTCATCGAGGGAAAATTCACTCGGAAAATGGGCCATCGTGCTCTCCCCCTTGTCCTCTTCTATTGTCCATCATATGCCGCTTCAAGCGACATTAGAACAAAGGAGAAAACACCGATCATCGATTGTTTGCATGCCGGGGTCGGCCGCACTCAGTTTTGTTCATGAAGCGGAATGCGCAGCGTTTGCCCTGGCTCAAGCCGGTTAGTTGACAAGCCGTTTTCTTTTTTGATGAGTTCCATCGCGCTTGGCGTGCCGTAATATTTCATGGCAATGCTGTATAGCGTTTCGTTCGCCGCGACAACATGGGTGACCGTCTTGCTGTTCGTTTGATCCACATCTTTTTCGTCCGCTGACCGCTCCCGTTTCGGCGTTTGTTCGGCAGCCTTCACGTCGTCGGCTTGAATGATGCGCACCTTTTCCCGGTTGCTGCTTTCCTCATGGCGGACGACTGTAACCGTCCCGGAATCCGATCGGGCGTGGTAGATGGCCATCACCGTGGCTGGCAGCGCCAAAAACAAAAGCGCCAGCAAGCGAACTGGGATGTATTTTCGCTTTTGTTCTTCTTTTTGCCGCCGCCTTTTTAGGCGTGATAACGGCGTATTCGTATCCGCCGCCGACCGTTTTCTCCGCTCTAGACGCTTCGATGTCCCTTCCATCTCTTTACTCCTCTTCCTCCTCCGTCTCCCGACTCAATCGAATATGTAAAGCAAGCACAAAATCAATTAAAAAATGAGCGATGACTGTCACCCATAAACTATCCGTCCGTTCATACAGCACGCCAAGAAACAGGCTAAGAAGGATAACCATGAAGAATAAAAACCATTTTTCCAAATAACGGACATGCAGCACGGCAAAGATCGCACTCGCCACCCAAAGCCCCCAATGTGTCTGCACGATGCCGCGAAACAGCCACTCTTCGGTAACGGCAATCAGCACACATAAAAAAAAGAGATGGGGAATGGAGCGGTTGCGAAAAATTTTTTCATTCACTCCGCCGTCATCATGCCAGTCTTCCGGCAAATAACGCATCGCCAAAAAGTCAGCCGTCAACACGAGCGCCGCCGCACCTACTCCGTATAACAGCACATCGCTCAGATCAAACCGCCAAAGCTGGCGCCACTCGGTCCAATCGAACAAAAAGAATGAGACGACGCCGGCAACGATAAGCAACAACGCTTGCGTCAAATAAAGATGAAAAAGCACTTCGCGGTCTGTCATATGTCGGATTTGTTCACTTTGCCGTCTCATCTTGCCGCCCCCTGCTGAAAAACATTTGCCATAGCTCTTCACGCCAATGGCGAATCGGCGCCGCAGCCAAGCGACGGGTGTCACGCATATAGGCATCGAGCCGCAGCCCACAACAGTCGCAGCAGTCACCCGGCTTGTCCGTCAGCTCTTCCCCGAACGCGCGAACGATCATCGCGCGCCGGCAGGAAGATGTGTGCACCCAGTCGTCCATTTCATGCAGCTTTTTTCGCTTCCAGCGCCGCCGCGTTTCAATCGCCGCGGCCATTCTTTCGTACAGTTGCTCCTTCACCTCTGCCGTGAGCCGACCAGGCGGCGCTGTTTGTCCCCATTCTAACAAGTACGTCAAGAGCCGTTTTTGTATCTCCGTAAACCCGCTTGCTTCGATGGCAGCATTCCATTGCTCCACAGCAACGTTGTCCGGGAGCCGCCAACACCATTCACGCAGCTCGTGCGGGTCGGGAAGCTCGGCTTCAGCCACCGCTTGGGCGATGGCCCGATCGCCATCAGCGTAAAACAGCACAGCCAAGCTCGGCGCCCCGTCGCGCCCGGCGCGCCCAATTTCCTGGACGTACGCCTCGAGCTGGGCCGGCATATGAAAATGGAGCACAAACCGAACGTTTTCTTTGTTCACGCCCATGCCAAACGCACTCGTGCAACAAACGATATCGAGCTGACCGTATAAAAATTGCTGCTGCACGAGCAGCCGCTGCTCTCCGTCCATGCCGGCGTGGTAGTACGCCACCCGCCCCGCTCCGCTCTGCTCAAGGCGGCGCGCCATTTCTTCCGCCCATTGACGGCTCGAAAAGTAAACGATCCCTGGCCCTTCAAGCTGCCTCGCATATTCAACTAAACGCGCTGCTTTTTCCTCAGCCGACAAGCAATACTCAACCTTTAAGGCGATGTTGGGGCGGTCGACAGAATAAATATGGAGGCAGGCGCGCTCCATCCCGAGCGTACGGACGATATCATCCCGCACTTCCGGCGGCGCCGTCGCCGTCAGCGCCAAGCACGGCGGCGAACCGAGCGCGCGCCGGACCGTCCCTAGTTTTAAAAAGTCGGGGCGGAAATCATAGCCCCATTGAGAAATGCAATGCGCTTCATCGACAACAAATAAGGAAATGCGCGTACGCCCAAGCGCCGTCAAAAATTTTGCCGATTGCAGCATTTCCGGCGAAGCGTAAATGAAGCGAAAATCGGGCAGCGAGGCGAGCGCCTGCCATTTTTCTTCGGCATCGAGCAAGCTATGGAAAGCAATCACCCGCTTTTCCCCCCGCCGGCGCAGCTGTTCGACTTGGTCTTCCATGAGCGAGACAAGCGGCGAAACAACAAGCACGCTTCCGGGGAGCAAATACGCCGGCAGCTGATAGCAAAGCGACTTGCCGCTTCCAGTCGGCAACATCGCCAACACATCGCGTCCGGCGAGCACGTCTTCAACCACTTCCCGCTGCCCCGGACGGAACGAGGCATGTCCGAATTGCGCATGCAAGATTTTTATTAATTCATCCAACGTCCCACTTCCTTTGCTAAAACGAGACGAATTTCAAAATAACTGACTGCGCCGCCGAGCGCCTCGCGGATGTGCTTTAACTTGCGCGTCCCGAGCGCCCGCGCCGCCGCTTGAATCGAAGCCGCCTTCTCATCTGTCACAAACGGTGCGATCGAAAAACTAGGTACATTGGCAGCAATTTCGACAATATGATCCTCAATCGTACTGCGCTTTAGGCGGCGAAGGAGTGCGATTTCTTCCATCGTTCTTCCTTTCTGCAGCCATTCGTACGTTTTTTGCGCCGATTGCGTCAGCTGCACCGGCACGAGTCCGTCCATCAGCTCCGCCATCGTCGGAGCGCGACCGGCCTCGGCCTCCGCCATCATATAATGGAGAACGTTGCGAAATTGAAACTGCACATAGAGCACATCTGTTTCCAAATAGGCAGCGATTTGCTCCGCCGTCCAGCCGATGCGCACGGCGCTCGTCAACCGCAGCGTGAACACTGTCGCCTCCTCTTCAGAGACGGCCTCAAGCAGCCGGATGAGCTCCTCGTAGAGCGAGGCAGCGAGCGTTTGGCGCGAGCCGTTGGCGAGCAAATATTGCTTCACCCATAGAAGCGTTCGCTCATCGCGACAAATCGGTGTAAAGCGCTGCCTGTAAACGAGGTTGGATAACGTTTGGCCAATGAGAGAGAGCCGCTGCCAAAACAGCTGTTCTATATCATGATAGCGCCACCCGTTCAAATGGCAGGGAAGCATGCTTTCTTGCGTATCAAGCCATCGCTTTCCGGCTTCTGTCAACCTATACGTCCGGTTCGCCCCCGGCGCGGCCAACTGCTGTTCGATCAGCTCCTGTACGGCCGCTTCAAGCTTGGCCACCGTCACATCTTTCCACGTGCCGAAAAACGGCTCAAGCTGAAACCATTTGCTGTCTTGCAACGTTTGAGCCGACTTTTTTCCGGAAAATAAATGGTACACCGCCGCCAGCGTCCGTTCGCCGTTGAAGCGGCGCAAGCAGTGCGCAAGCAGAAACGAGGCATAACCATGCCGCATCACTTGTTCCTCCCTCGCCTCTATTGTAACAAAAATCGTCCGTCTGGTCGGCACGAAAAATATTCAGTTTGACACCCCTTCCATATGGTAACGAAAATAAACGACATGCATATGTGTAAAAATACAGGAGAGCAATTTTTTAGTTGAAAAGCATGGCAAACGGTCTTATTATAAAAGTGAAAGTTCATTTCCGAGCAGGCAACACGGAGATGGCACGTCCGTTTCCAATAAACTTGGGGAGGTTAGATCTTTATGCCAAAGTACACGATCGTCGATAAAGAAACCTGTATTGCCTGTGGAGCGTGTGGCGCAGCAGCTCCAGATATTTACGATTACGACGAAGACGGCATTGCCTACGTCACCCTTGATGACAACCAAGGAATCGTCGAAGTGCCGGATATTTTAATTGACGATATGATGGATGCGTTTGAAGGCTGCCCGACCGAATCAATCAAAGTCGCTGACGAACCGTTTGACGGCGATCCGAATAAATTTGATTGAGATTCCCCCTCTTGCCGATCGGCAAGAGGTTTTTTAGTGAAGACGTGAAAAAATCCCCTTCCATAAGTAGCGCATACTGGGCGAACATGCTAAAATAAGATTGTCTTGTCCGCCGTCCATTGGCGGACAAGTTTTCATGCATACATAACGAGCAAAACAAGGAGGAACGGGTTATGGCATTCGAAAATAAAGTTGTCGAAGCGTTTATTGAAATTCCGACTGGCAGCCAAAACAAATATGAGTTCGACAAAGAACGGGGCATTTTCAAACTTGACCGCGTTTTGTACTCACCGATGTTTTATCCAGCCGAATATGGCTACTTACAAAATACGTTGGCGCTTGATGGCGACCCGCTCGATATTTTAGTCATTACGACGAATCCGACATTCCCAGGCTGCGTCATCGATACGCGCGTCATCGGCTTTTTAAACATGATCGACAGCGGCGAGGAAGATGCGAAACTAATCGGCGTACCGGTTGAGGATCCTCGGTTTGATGAAGTTCGCTCAATCGAAGACTTGCCGCAGCATAAACTGAAAGAAATCGCCCACTTCTTTGAACGCTATAAAGACTTGCAAGGCAAACGAACAGAAATCGGCACATGGGAAGGTCCAGAAGCCGCTGCCAAATTGATCGAGGAATGCATCGCCCGCTACAATGAGAAAAAAAATCAATAATCGACACTAGACACTAACCAGAACGGACATTGTATCTATTTCCGAACTATCTCGCCCATATTCTTTAATATGGGCGTTTTTCTTTTTCTAAAACCGAACATTATCAAACAAGAAATCGTTTTCATTTGTATAACTTCTTCAAACCCCATTGACAGACACCGCTTTAGTATGTTAAATTATCAGAAATTTAACATCTTCGAAAAAGAAAGGAGCACTAGCCGTGTTTCGCGTACTCGTTTCCGACGCCATTAGTGAAGAAGGTTTGGCGCCATTGCGCACATCAGCACATATTGACATTGTGCAAAAAAAAGTTGGCGAAGTTGAAGACGAATTACATACGTTCGACGCCTTGCTTGTGCGCAGCGCGACGAAAGTGACGGAAGACCTATTGGAAAAAATGACGAACTTGAAAATTGTCGGTCGCGCCGGTGTCGGTGTTGACAACATTGATATCGACGCGGCGACAAAACGCGGCATCGTCGTTATTAACGCACCAAACGGCAATACAATTTCCGCTGCTGAACACACATTTGCGATGATGGCGGCGCTTGTTCGCCATATCCCGCAGGCGCACATTTCCGTCAAATCGCGGGAATGGAATCGCTCAGCGTTTGTCGGCAAAGAACTGTTTGGCAAGAAGCTTGGCGTAATTGGCTTTGGCCGCATCGGATCAGAAGTCGCCAAACGGGCGCGCGCGTTTGGCATGACCGTGCACGTATATGACCCGTTTTTAACGAAAGAGCGGGCGGAAAAACTCGGTGTCTCCATCCATTCGCTCGATGAAGTGCTTGCTTCCGCCGACATCATCACCGTCCATACACCGCTGACAAAAGAAACGCGGGGGCTGCTTGGCACGGAAAACTTGGCAAAAACGAAAAAAGGAGTTTATCTGATCAACTGCGCCCGCGGCGGCATCATCGATGAACAGGCGCTCATTCCGTTTTTAGAAAGCGGCCACGTCGCTGGCGTCGCCCTTGACGTCTTTGAACAAGAGCCGCCAGGCGACCATCCGCTTTTGGCGTTCTCCAATGTCATCGCTACGCCGCACCTAGGGGCATCGACCGTTGAGGCGCAATTGAACGTTGCCACGCAGGTCGCTGAAGAGTTGCTTCACTTTGTCGAAGGACAGCCGGTCACGTCGTCGATTAACTTGCCGGCCTTGTCAAAAGACGTCTATGAAAAAATTCAATCATTCTATCATTTAGGACGGAAGCTCGGCTTAATCGCGTCGCAATTTATGAACATCCCGGTGCAAGAGCTGTCCGTCACCTATGCCGGCACAGTCGCTGATTTGGAAACGACGTATATCACCCGCAGCTTGCTCGCGGGCTTCTTGCAACCGCGCGTCGCCTCCACCGTCAATGAGGTAAACGCCGCCATGGTCGCCAAAGAGCGCGGCATTACGTACGGCGAAAAATTTTCTGATGAAACGCATGGGTATGCGAACTGCATTTCGCTTACCGTCCATGGCGAGAACAAAACGTTCACGATTAAAGGGACGCACGTGCCGAACTACGGCGATCGCATCGTCCACTTCGACGGCGTCGCCATTGATTTCGCTCCGGAAGGCCATCTTCTTTACATCCAGCATCAAGACCGTCCGGGGATGATCGGGAAAGTCGGGAACATTCTCGGAGCCCACGACGTCAACATCGCAACGATGCAAGTCGGTCGTCAAGAGGCAGGGGGAAAAGCGATGATGATCCTCTCGCTGGACAAACCTGTTGACGATGCCGTGTTAAAAACATTGGCGCAAATTGATGATATTGAGACCGTCAAACGCCTTGAGGCGTAGTCATAAAAAACGCAGGCTTCTTGTTTCGAAGCCTGCGTTTTTTCGGCCGTTACGTCAAACAGTGAAACGGCGTCCGTCCCCCACCGGAATTTCTCTTGCATCACGCCACAATCCATCCCGTCCGGCCATAAAACATGCAGGCTCCCAGGATTGGAAACCTGCATGTTTTTTCATCGTATCATTCCGTTCAACCGAGCGGCACTGCCTTCCGTTCTCCTTTCGAGAACGTCATCAACTCAGTATAACCAACGCTGCGGGCAAGTTCAATTGCCTTATCAAAGTCGGCACCGACATGTTCCGGCACGTGCGCGTCAGAGGAGAAGACGATTGGAATGCCTTTTTCATAGCACATTTTTAGCAAGCGTGGATCCGGGTACAGCTCACCGACCGGCTTACGCAGCCCGGCCGTGCTGATCTCAACGCATGTTTTTGAATTAGCGAGCGCCGTTGTCGCCCGGTCATATTGCTCGAGCAAAAATTCTTCATCTTCCGGAACATATTTAAAAATTTTCACCAAATCGAGGTGACCGATAATATCAAATAAGTTCGATTCAGCAAGCGTCACGACTTGATCAAAATATTTGCGGTATGTATCGTACAAATCACGACGTTCCCACTCGCGGCGATATTCGACTAAGTCAATGCCAAAGTCGTCGACCCAATGGATGGAGCCGATGACATAGTCAAAATCGTACGAGCGGATGAACGCCGCCATCTCTTCATGCTTGCCTGGCGTATAGTCCATTTCGATGGACATTTTCACATCGATGCCGGCATCCCACGCTTCATGGAACAGCTGGACATAATCAGCCATATCGTAGCAGCGGCGCGCTTCCACCCACGGATTGGACAAAATGTTTTTTGTTTGATAAAAATGATACGCGTGTTCGGAAATGCCGAAATGCTCAATCCCTTTTTTCGCCGCCTCATCCGTAAATTGACGCAAATAATCAAGCGTCAATGTCCCCCGTTCAAGATGGTTATGGTAGTCGGTCAACATCTGTCTTTCTCCTCTCCTGATGTTTTTCTCATTATAACGCATCACCGCGAAAGAGGACAACCGTTTTTCGAATATTCATCCAATCATCCGTTGGCACCGACGAGAAACAACAGACCGACGCATACTGCCACACCCGCAACCGCTAGGATCCGTCTCATGACATCATCCATTCTCCATTCCTCCTTCCTTCTTCGCACCATATATGTCTTATGTCAAAACGATGATCGATAGAACAACACGACGCCGACATTAACAAAACTGTAACAAAACGCCCCCGTAAAATGACCAAAAGGAGGCATCGGCCGCTATCGGCCGCCTGCCGTCAATAGTTCCTCGTTCGGACCGGCCGGCACCTTAATCCGCTCCCCGAGCGGATACGGACCGATGGACGAGCGGCCATTAGCCGCCAACGTCACCTCAAGCAAGCCAAACTCTTTCGCCGTCAATAAAATCGCTTCTGCCATGCGCGCCGCATCCGCTGCGTCCAGCGAAGCGGAAAAGCGAAGTGAAACAGTGGCATGACGCCCACTGGCATGAACGTGATCCACCTTCACTTCCGGTGGAATCGCCGGCTCAAGCCCACGGCCGCCCGGTTTTTTCATCCGCTGCACCGCCTCGGAAAACGAGCGGGCGGAGCTCGGTACTGAAATGAGCACGGCATGGCCGAACGAAGAAAGGCGGTTTATATAATAAATTCGTTTTTGCTGATCCACTTTTGTCGTTTTCAACGGTCCAGATGCTGATAGGTCAAGACCTTCCTCCGCTCCGGTGAAAAAGCGGATATTCTGTCCGCCCATTTGCCGCACGGTTTCCACCACCGCCATGAAAAACAGCTGCTGCTCCTCGCGATCAGCGGTAAATATGCGATGGTCGGCCGGAACGCGCACCGCCCAAGTGCCCCTGTCGCCTGCTTCTGGTGCCATCGTTATGCCATCAAGCCATTTGGCTGCGCTTCGTAACGAGGAGCGGTTGAGCTCATCCAACGCTGCCGTCAGCCGTTCTTCCAGGGCAAAACGGCCGAAAAGCGGGACAACTACCGGTACAACCATGCCAATTTTCCGGTCAGGTAAGGCGATTACCGCTTTACTTACCGCTTCATTCGACACCTCGGTCGCCATCATCGCTTCTGGATGGGAAGAAACATCGTTCGCTCGCCATGTCTGAACGGCAGATGAAGAGGCTACCTGTTTGTCCGCCGGTTCCGGAATGATTAGACGAGGAGCGGCAAACGCAGCCGCAACAAGCACCGCCGCCGACGCAACTGCCGGAAGCCAGCGCCGTTTCCAGCGTGCCGCTCGTCGGGCGCGCTCTAGCCGCTCGTAAATATCCTCTTTCGCGCGGCGGTCTTTGACAACGGGCAACTGTTCAAGTCCGTGTTGAATACATCGCTCATTCCAGTTGAGCTTTTTCATGTTGCCACCCCTCCCGTTCTGCCTCTTCCTCCATATATTGCTTCAGCGCCTTTAACGCGCGGTGTTGCGTCGTTTTTACTTTGCTCTCCGTCCAGCCAAGCGCTGCTGCCGTTTCCGCGATCGACAGCGACTGGATGAATCGGAGGACGAGCACAAGCTGCTGATCGACCGTACAGCGCGCCAAACAGCGATACATGAGTTGAATTTCCTCCTTTTGAATGGCAACCTCCTCCGGCATCGGTTCATCGGCGCCGATCGACTCTTCGCTCCATTCCGACGGACCAGCCCATTTGCGCCGATGTTTTTGCCGGCGGAAAAAATCGATCGCCACATGGCGCGCAATGGACAGCAGCCACGTTTTTTCACTGCATTGCCCTTTAAACCGCTTATACGAACGCAGCACTTTCACGTACACTTCTTGGACCAAATCTTCGGCATGCTCTCGATTCCGCACCATGTAAAACAAAAAATTAAACAAATCGTCATGATACTTTTCATACAACTGTTCAAAGACGGGGTCCATCGTCTCTCTCCCCCTATCCTTTTCCATGGACCGAAACCAAAAAAATCCCATTATCTTCATGATAACGGGTGGAAAACGAAAAGGAAACTGTTTTTTATCTAAAAACATCAGGCGATTACAGCTCGGCAAACAGCGAAAAAAAGAGACGTCCAGCCTGCTTCCTTAACACCTGCTCTCCAGCCGGGTCATAACTGATCAGCAAAGAGGTTGCCGGACCGCCGGAAGCAAAGAGCGGCAGCGGGCACGCACAGGCGCACCACTGACGGCCGTTGGCGACCAACAGCTGTGTCCATTCATAATAAATACCTTTTGAACCGATAGGGATCAATTCATAAACATACGGAGAAGCGAGAAGTTCGGCAACGAGTGAAAGAGGCGCGATCCAGTCCGAGTGCACCAACACGGCTGAGCCGACGAGCGGACGACCGATAACGGCAAACTTGGCTGTCTCCGGTGTGATGCCGATTCTCTTTTGTCCATGAGCCACTGTTCCGATCGCTGTCACCCCAAGCGCCGACTGTACGGTGGCAAAATTTGATTCACTGCTGCCTGTAATTGGGAGATCAAGTCCCAGCTCACTGCCCGCTTGCCTAATGCCACGGCAAAGAGCTTCCCATCGCTCATCAGCAATAAAGTTTTGCAGCACAACCGCCTTTGCCTCTGCCCCGACGCTTACTAATTCCATTAAGGCGACGCGGGCAGCAAAATAGGCAGTTGTCTCGGCCGGAACAAACACCGCATCGCCTTGTTTTTCCCCAACCGCTGCTGAACCGTCGGCGGCAATCGCTAGTTCAACACCATCGGTGAGCGGGAGAAAAAGCACATCACGCATGCGGCGCCTTCCCCCCTACTTTCGCTGCCAAGCGGACGACAGACGGCATAACCGCCATGGCGATCAATATATTCATAGCAGTGGCCACCGACAGCGGCGGAATGACCGCGATAACCAACGGCCAACCGAACGCAACGACAAGCGGCAACGGCGCCAAGAACACGTTACCGACAAAAAAGGCGATCGCTCCACCAAAGCGCCAGCCCCGCCCGTACATCGCGGCAAACAACGCACCAAGCACCGCCATTTCACAAGCGACAAGCCAATGGAACGGGCCGAGCGGCCAGCCGCCGATATAGGCGGAAATGAAGTGGCCAAGCCCGGCGACCGTTGCTCCGGCTTGCGGGCCGAGAACAGCGGCGGCAACGAGTGCCGGCGCACTGTCTAAAGCGATGCTACCGACAAACGTCGGTAGCTTGATGAACGAACCGATGACAGAAAGCGCCATACAAACGGCCAGCCAGGCAAAACGGCGGTTCATTGTTTTTCCTCCTTGTCTCGGAACACAATGGCACTCCGTTCGTATTCGATGTCGGCCACCCCTAAGCGCGCGTTCACCACCCGGGCAGCAGCGAACAAATAATCCGATAGACGATTCATATATTTGAGTACGGCATCATTGATCGGTTCCGCTTTTTGCAAGGAAACGATGCACCGTTCCGCCCGCCTTGTCACCGTGCGCGCCATATGAAGCGCAGCCGCCGCCTTCGAACCGCCTGGCAAAATGAACTTCTGCAGCGGCGGAGCCTCTTGCACGTACTCATCAATGCGCTGTTCTAAAAACGTGACCATCTCCTCGGTCACTTTATACGGCATCTTCCCGTTAACGATGGCCAAGTCACCGCCGCAGTCAAACAGCTCGTGCTGGATTTTTTGCAACTCGGCGCAAAGGTCACGAAACCGCTCATCGCCTGCCAATAAAGCGAGCGACCAGCCGATGAACGAATTCGCCTCATCAACCGTTCCGTACGCCTCGACGCGCAAATGATCTTTATCGACGCGCCCGCCGACTAAACTCGTTTTTCCTTGATCCCCTGTTCGTGTATACAGTTTCATTCGTCCTCTCCCCTTTATTTTAATCGTTCTGCTAACCCGCACCAAAGCCGGTCGACACGGCAGCACATGGCAGCAAGCCGCTGGTAGCATACCCCAACGGCATCGCGCCAGCGACGATCCGCTGGATCGGTAGGAACGATGCCTTGCGTTACGTCTGTCCCAACCCAGACGACGGTGCGGCCAGCCACTTCGTCTTCCCACTGCTTCCAAGCGTGGAAAAATCGCTCCCATTCCGCGGTATCCGGAAGGCGGCGAATGGCGGCTTCGAGTCCCTCAAAGACGACCGTTTTCGCCACCTTGACGCCGTTCGGCGGCCCGTATGGCTCTTGATAGCCGTCATGCCATACAATCTGAACGCCGTCTCCTATTCCATATCGTTCCCGCACCCATTTTCGTTTTCCTTGAAACGCACCGCCGACAACGAAATGCATCGCTCTCCCCCCTTCCAGCGCCCGATCGTTGAATCAAGCGTATACCCGCCTGCAAACGGCACGTCCCATTCCCAAAAGGAACGCGAAGTCGGTGCATATTGCTCGAGCATGAAGCGGATCGGGCCGCCGTGGGTGATGACGGCGATATGGCGGGCACCGCTTCGCTCAGCCAAAGCGAGCGTCTTTGTGAACGCCTGTTTGATGCGCTTCTGAAAACCAGCATAGCTTTCTCCGCCAGGTGGCGCCACAGAAAACGGCGCTTCAAGCCATTGGCGGTATGCCGGATCCTCGTTTAACTCGGCGAAGGTCTTTCCTTCCCAATCGCCAAACGACAGCTCGCGCCACCAGCTTGTCCACCAGTCCGCTGGACGGCCGCCGAACAATAAGGCAGCCGTTTCCCGGCAGCGGCGAAGATCGCTCGAAACAATCCGGTCAACCGCCATAGGCAGCTTGGGCTTTAGGCTGCTGAGCCGAACGCGCTCAGCAGCAGCCAACGGCGCATCCGTCCAACCAATATACGCCCGCTGGCGGTTCAACGCTGTCATCCCATGGCGGATGAATGTAATAGCCAAACGACGCCCCATAAAAGCGTCTCCCCTCCTTCAATCAGCGCTCCGAGCACATCGCCGGTAACGCCGCCAAACTGTTTTTCCACCCATGGCTTGGCTCCTAACGCCAAAAGCGCCATCGCCACAGCGAGCGCTGCACTTGTCCATACAGGGACGCCCCCGAGCACCGAGAGAAGTGAAAGGACGAGGAAAGCGAGCACCAACGCCCAGACAGCATCGTGCCATGAAATATATTCGCGCACTGATGCCGCCATTCCTGTCGGTTTCGCCAGCTTGCCGACAGAAAGCAGCCAAGCGGCCCCCGAACGCGATAAAAGCGGAATCGCAACAAACAAAGCTGGCGGAATCTCGGCCTTAATCGTCTCATACAAAAACAACCAACGAAATGACAATAAACAGGCAAGCGACAAAACAGCGAATGCGCCGACACGCGAATCGGACATAATCTCTTGTCGCCGTTTGGCGTCGCGATATGAAAAAAAGGCGTCGCTCACATCCATCCAGCCGTCGGCGTGCAAACCGCCAGCCAGCCAAATACCGAGCCAAAGAAGAAAAAGTGCCAAAAAGAGCGGCGTGCCGAACGAAAACATAGAACATAAAGCATATGTCCCAGCAGCCAGCGCCCCGATCGCCGCCCCCGCAAGCGGCATACTGCGCACGAGCCAACGGACATGGATGTCATTCCATTCAATTGATCGCCGAATTGGAATGACGGTAAACAACTGCAACGCCAACAGCCAGCCGTTCCACATCTGCCTCATTGCGGCCACCGCCCTTTTTTCACTCGAACGAGACCGCATTCAACCACCGCGGCAACCGCCGCTTCTGCAACCAACTGTTGATGAAGCCAACCGAGCGTTTTCATATAGCAAAACGTGCCAGGATCAGTCGGTACACCGCCAGAAAACAGTTCGTTTGAAACGATGACAACAGCGCGGCAAGCATCCGCTAAACTCCGCACGTCATCTAACAGATGGCCGGCGATGGCGAATGACGCCTCCTCCGTTCGCCAACTGTCGCCGACAAACAAGTCATTCGCCAGCCACATGGTTAAACAATCAATGAGCACAACGTCGGAAGGACGAAGCGACTCGGCAAGCTGCTCAAGACGTGCCGGCCCTTCCCACACCATCCAGTACGCCCCACTGGCTGTGCGCCGCTCTTGATGGCGACGGATGCGCGCCGCCATTTCCTCATCCGTCGCCTGCGCAGTGGCAAGATAATGGAGACGGCCGCCATGAGCGAGACTCCTAGCACATGCTTCCGCCACTTCGCTTTTGCCGCTGCGCACCGCGCCGCTCACAAACACGATCATCCATCCCACCCCGCAAGCGCTTCGAGAAGCCGGTCGTTTTCCATCGGTGTTTTGACGGCCAGCCGAACATAGCGGCCGTCAAGTCCGGGGAAATTCATCGTATGCCGCGGTACAATCCCTTTCTTTAATAAATGGTAGAGCAGCGCCTCCGTCCGTCCTGTCCGTGGACGCAACAAGTAAAAGTTGACGACTGACGGCGAGACGTCGTACCGTTCGGCTGGAAGCGCTTGGAACACCCGCTCCCGCTCAGCCGCTAGTTGCTCTTTTGTCCACGTCACAAACGAATCCATTTGCAAAAAGCGAATGGCTAGCTGTTGGGCAACTTGACTCACACTCCATGGCGGCTGCCTCGTTTTTAACGTGGCAACGATCTCCTCATTGGCAACGACATAGCCGAGTCGTGCTCCTGCTAAATGATGGATTTTCGTCAATGACCGGAGCACGATGAGGCGTGAGTAGCGGTCCAACCAGCGCACAGCAGTAAACCCGCCGCGCCAAAACGGATAAAATGCTTCATCCACAACGATATATGTACCGGCTTGATCGGCCGCATCAATGAACAATCGAAGTTCATGTTCCGGCATCACCGTCCCGGTCGGATTGTTCGGATGGCAAAAAAAAACGATGTCCTGCCTCGCCGCCCATGCTGCCGCCTCATCAATATCATATGAAAAGCCGCATTGTTCCTCGGCCATCAACGCCGCTACCTCACAACCGTAGGCGAGGCAGGCACGCCGATATTCCGAAAATGTCGGTTCTAACACACCGACTCGCCGTCCGGCAAACAGCGCCGCCAACAAATAAATTGCCTCTGCCGCCCCGTTCGTCATGAGCACTTGTCTACGCTCAATCCCTTCCTGCTTGGCGATCAATGCGACAAGCGCTTCCGCTTCCAAGTCAGGATATTCACCAACCCAGCGAATCCACTCCTCACTGTCCGGCCAGGCGGAAAGCGGCAGCTGGTACGGGTTCGTATTGACGCTGAAATCAACATACTTATGTGGAGGGGTAAGTCCGCACTGCTTATAGAGCACGTGCGGATTCGCCCCATGCGCCGGCCAATACAACGATCATCCCTCCGATCCATAGCCATAACGTAAAAACAAGCACCGTTCCGATCATGATGCCGACCGCCCGACGAATATGGACGGAGCGAAGCGGGACGTCCGGGCGGCCGATCGTCGGCCGCTCGGAAACAACGCCACCATATGTATTCGTTCCACCCAGCTGCACCCCGAGCAGCCCAGCCATCGCCGCCTCGAGCCAACCACTGTTGGGGCTCGGATGGCGGCGGGCATCGCGAAACAAAACTGCCAAAGAGCGACGAAGCCGGCGGCCACCATAAATGAACACCATGACAAGTGCCGTCAACCGAGCCGGAATATAGTTCAGCACATCATCCAGCCGGGCGGCTGCCCAGCCAAATTCGCCATACTTCTCATTTTTATAACCGATCATCGAATCGCACGTGTTCACCGCCCGATACAATAAGGCAAGCGGCGCCCCACCAATGGCTGCGTAAAAGAGAGGGGCGGTAACGCCGTCGCTCGTATTTTCCGCCACCGTTTCCACACAGGCACGGGTAATGCCGGCTTCATCGAGCCGCTCGGTATCGCGGCCGACGATCATCGACAGCGCGCGCCGCGCCTCCGGGAGATCGCCCGCTTCGAGCGGCCGCCGCACATCCTCAGCTGCTTCAGCAAGACTTTTTGTCGCAATAGTCGTAAAAATGAGCACCCCTTCGACCGCCACGCCAATGTATACTGACAAGGCATAGCTCATATGAACGATGAGCGCGGACACCCCATACACGATGGCCAGCACGGCGGCCACGGCCGCCACTCCCTTAGCCCGGCGGCCGCTTCCTTGATTCCAGTGCTGGTCGAAATAAGCAATCAGTCCTCCCATCCCGCGCACCGGATGCGGCAGCCAGCGCGGGTCACCAAACAGTGCGTCAAGAAACAATGCCAACGTCAGCGCCAACAGATGCGTCATCGTCTTCCCCTCCGTCGCTCATAGCGGTCGAGCGCCTCGATCGTCGCCTCATACACGAGCCGACCGAGCTCGCGGCCAAGCTCAGTCGCCGTCCCAGCATAAGCGAACGTCCGTCCAGTTTGTGTCGCGGCCACCGCGAGCGAATCGGTCGATGTCCCAGTGGCAACCGTTCCAGTTTCTGGATCGTAAACTCGATGATCCGCCAGCGCTTTCGCCTTCGCTTCCGTCGCTGTCATGACCGCCTGAACGAATGCCGCCTCGGTCAGCGTCCCGTCAATGATGATGACCATATTGATTGTCCCAGGCTTCGCTGCGAGCGGTTGGTGCTGCCACGCCCGAGCGGCGTCGACTGCATTCCCGACGCCGGCCGTCACCATGACCGCAACCGAAAATGCCTCCTTATCTTCCCAACGCCAGACCACATCGTGCACATCGACGGCGGTCATCATGCCGATCGTCTGGGCAACTGAAAATCCGTGCTGTTCCAAATAACGCCGCATGTCTTCGTCCGCATAGGGATTATCGTAATCGAGGCCGACATGTCGATTGACGAAGTGGGTCACCCACTGAAACCCGCTGCCAACAAGAGCGGAAGACAACACACGAAGTGGTTTGTGAGCAACGAGAACGACGGCGTCGTCGAGAAAAGACGGGTGCAGCCCACCGATAAGCGGTGCCTTCTTGCGTTGTTGTTGCGGCACAAACGAAAACATCGGCTTCGCCGCTACCGGATGTGCTTGGCGCACAACCGGGGCGGCAAACACGTCATTCAGCAGCCTCGGCGTCATGACGTCCGCCGGCGCGCCGAGCGCAGCTGTTTTCCCCTCTTTTAAAACAAGCACCCGATCGCAATAAAGACTGGCAATGCTCATATCGTGAAAAACAGCGACAACCGTCAAGCCGCGCGCACGTGCGGATTGGGCGAGCTGATCAAGAAGCCGAACTTGCCCGCTTATATCCATATGATTGGTCGGCTCATCCAATAAGAGCAACTGTGGCTCTTGGGCAAGCGCCCGGGCCAAATAGGCACGCTGCCGCTCGCCGCCGCTTAACCGCTCAAGCGGCTCATCGATTTTATCGGCTAAACCGACGGCGGCAATCACCTCTTGAACCACGGTTTCATCTTCTGCCGTCCATGTTGGAAACAACCCGTGCTGATGGGCGTAGCGGCCGAGCGCTACTGTTTCTTTCACCGTATAGCCATACGCCGTTTCCACCGCTTGCGGCAGGACGGCGGCCAACTGCGCCCATTGTTTTGCCGACAACTCGGAAAGCAGCCGACCGCTCATGACAATCTCACCGCTCGCAAGCGGAAGCTCCTTGCTGATCAGTTTCAGCAACGTCGTCTTCCCGCTGCCGTTTGGCCCTAAAATGCCAAACAACTCTCCTTTTTTGACGGAAAACGTCACGCCGTCAAGCACTTGTTTCTGTCCATACCGATGCGATACGGCACGCACATCGAGCATCATCATCCCATCTTTCGTTTCGTTTTTCGGAAAAATAGGGCGGCAAACAACGGGGCGCCGATGAGCGATGTAATGACACCGATCGGCAGCTCACGCGGCTCAATGATCGTCCGTGCCACCACATCGGCGAGCACAAGAAACGACCCACCGTACAAAAGCGACAGCGGCAAAAGCACCCGATAGTTTGGTCCGCACACAAGCCGAACCATGTGTGGGACAACAAGCCCGACAAAGCCGATCGTTCCCGACACCGACACCGCCGCACCGGTGAGCAGCGCGGCCGCTGTCAAAATGATAATTTTGCGGCGAGTGACATCGACGCCGACGTGAAGCGCTGCCGCTTCGCCGAACGCGAACGCGTTCAGTTCACGGGCGTTGACGATAAGCGTTGTCGCACCAATGAGAAAAAACGGAAACAATAATCCGCTATACTTCCACCCGCGCATCGCCACGCTCCCCATCAGCCATGAGATAATTTGCCGCAGCTCCTCACCCGTCAAGGCAATCATGAGCGAAATGAAAGCACTGAAGAAGGCGCCGAAAATAATGCCGGCTAAAATGATCGTCTCAACCGACATTCGCCGTTCAACCGCGCGGGTGAACGCCAACACAGCGGCAAGCGTCGCCATGCCGCATAAGATGCTCACAATCGGCAGCGTAAACGTGCCAAACAACGGCCATTGCCAGCCGAGAAAAATGACGAGCACCGCCCCGACGGAGGCACCAGACGAAACGCCCAGCGTATATGGATCAGCGAGCGCGTTTTTCAACAGTCCTTGAAATGCGGCTCCGGCAAGTGCCAATGAAGCCCCGACCAAAAAGGCGAGCACCACGCGCGGCATGCGGATCTCCATCACAATCGGCACCCAATCCGCCGGCATGTCAGGCGGAAGTGGTATGCCGGTCCATTCAGCAGCAACAATCCGAACAATAGATGAAAAGGGGATCGACAGCGACCCGGTCGATATCCCTATGAGCAGTGAAAAGACGGCCGCAGCAGCGGCCGCGATATATAGCCACGCTTTACTTAAACACATCCGGGTAAATAGCTTTGGCAAGTTCCTCGACTCCTTCAACAAGACGCGGACCCGGCCGGCTCACTAAGTCGGTGTTAACGTCATACACTCGCTTATTTTTCACGGCCGGTACGTCCTTCCAAGCCGTGCGTTTAAGCACTTGTTCGGCTCCGCTGTATGTTGTAATGATGACATCAGGCTTATAGGCAACCGCCTGTTCCTCTGTCACCATCGGCCAACCTTCTAAATCGCCGGCAACATTTCTGGCAGAAATCACCTGAAGCATCTCGTCCATAAACGTCCCCTTGCCGGCTGTATAAAGTTGCGGCGGTGGCTCCACCTCAACCCAGACGTTCACCTGCTTGTCCGCCGGAATTTGTTTTGCTTTTTCCTTCATTTGCGCCAGTTTCGCCTTCATGTCATGGATGACTTGCTCCGCTTTATCCGCTGTTCCGGTTGCTTGGCCGATGAGCTTGATCGATGCATACACATCGTTAAACGACGTGGCGCTATTGATAACAAGCACGGTAATGCCGGCATCTTTTAGTTGCTGCAGGCCGTCTTTCGCGTTATGAGCGCTTGACGCATGGGCGAGAACAAGATCCGGTTTCAAGGAAATAATTTTCTCGACGTTAAATTCCATGCTGCCGACTTTCGTTTTCGTTTTGACGTCGTCTGGATAATTGTCAAAATCGCTGACACCGACAATTTTCTCACCAAGCCCCAACGCGTAGGCAATTTCCGTATTGCTTGGAATAAGTGAAACGATTTTTTGCGGTTCTGCTTTGATCGTTACCTCTTCCCCCAGCCCGTCTTTCACCGTCACCGGAAACGCTGCTTGTTCCGGGTTCTGTTCCTCTTTTTTCGCCGGCTGGGCGCTGTTCCCCGTTCCGCTGTTGCAGCCGACAAGCATAATGGCCAAAGCGACCAGAGCAGCCAATACCGCTGACCATTTCCAACGCTTCATCAGTCGTTCCCCCCTTTAGGTGATATATGTAAAAGAAAAGCGCCCATTCCGTCTAAATCCGGGAATGAGCGCGAAACGGCCTAATGTAAGCACAAAAATGCCTAGGCGACCGTTTCCGCGTCTCACCCCCCGAAGATTCGGAAACTTTTGCGCAAGCAAGGCAGGTCTACTGACTCATGCTTCATCCTACTCTGAAGCCTTCCCATGCGGGAGACGGCGCAAGCCATCCAGCCGCACAGTGGCAATTTCATTTCGTCCGCATTGACAGTTGCGGGGACAGTTCCGGATTCCCACCGGATTCCCTATTAAGCCTTCGCGGCACCTTGCTGCGAGTCTATGAAACTATTCGGATATGGACAATTTTTATATTAAAGCAAGGTTTAACATTTGACAACTATGAATTTATGGTGGCTGACGGCAGGCTATCAGCGGCCCTCTCCCCCAGACGGCTCAGCTTCCTTCACCATGTTTCACGCGGAATACAGCACCCGTTCATCGTATTCAATGCCCGCAATTTATCTAGGCACATCACGCACCACCAACAGAGGGTGCGTTGCTCGAAATGAACTTCGTCATATTTTGAAAAAAAATAAGGAAAGGTGCCCCTTCTCCGGAGCGCGCCCTTTCCTTGTACAAAATTTATCTCATCACTGTTGAATATATTTGTCAAACACAAAACCGAAATCTTTCACTGTATAGTTCTTTTTCGCTTCAGTAAGCCATTGAAACGCATACTCATTGATCGCCTTAAAATCGGCTGCAACGTTGGTGCCGTCGCCACGCATGTTGGCAAACAGGTTGGCCGCAAGCTCCATACTGCGCTGGGCATAGTCGAATTTCGTTTCGTTTTCCTCACAAATCGTGGCAATGGCCAATAGCGATTTATACAAATCTTTCAATTCCTCGATATGTTTTTTATGAACATCGATCGAGTAGGAGTGCGATCCGATTTTAAATTTGATTTCCGCATCCAAATCGACCGTCCCAGCCGTCTCGAGCGACACATCGGAAATCGGATATTTATAGTAATCATAGCGGCGCAGCGTCCGCTTTTTGCTTGTGGCGCTCGTGCCGTCTAGATGAATGAGTGCAAGGTTGGTGAAACAATACTCATCTGATTTGGATTTAATAAGAAAGTAAATTTTTTCTCCGTCTTCATGCATCACATAATCATCAGCATCGACTTTGTCGTAATCTTTCGGTTGAATGACCGAGCCGATGTCGCTCAGCCCAAGCACATCAGCGGCGACTTTTCCAAACATCCCGATTCTCCTCTCCGGTTTTCCTAGTTTTCAATTGACACCTCTGTTTCCGCATGCTGCACATTGTCTTGCCAAATGAGAGCTGGATGGACGTGTGCGCGGCTTTCCGCCATCGTCAGACAAACAAAAGATAGCTATCGTCTAATGCCTTCCATCTAATATTACGTGCACAAAGGAGAAAAGTTTCATTCCCGTAAAAAACAATCACCCACAACTTAGCACTCGTAAATGCGGAAAGGGGCGATCACGCCATAAAGGCCTCTCTCCGCATGCCAACAGCCGTTTCCGTTGATCACCCAAAACGGAGTGAACCGACGGTTTCGTCCTCAACTGCTCGGCAGCCGTCACATTTTCCTTGCCATCCGCAACACTTTTTGCTTGTTTTAGTCTTCAAAAAAGAGGCCGTATCGGCCTCTCTCCTTACTTCCGTTCAGCGGGAACAGAAAAACCTTCTTTGTTGAGAATAAACAATTGTTATCTCAAGGGCGATCTTGCCATGCGAATGTACGTATGGCGTTTGCCGCGAATAGCGATGGAATATGCCATAATGTTCTCTGGAACGGCGATGCCATGATAGCCAGCGTCGCCGATATGGTGCATATCCGCTCCGGCCATTTTGCTCGCAAGCGCGATTTGGCGAATCGTATGCTCATCCGCTCCTTCCTGACTTGTGCCAATCGTCAGCATGACAAGCGCTCCATGTTCATGCGCCACCCGAACAAGCTTCTCCGTTTTGTCTAATGTTACCCCTGGCACGGTTCCTGGAGCTGGCATCAAAACGATGTCAGCGCCAGCGCGAATAAATCGCACCACCACTTTTTCCGATACGATACCGCTTCCCGCTTCGTCGGCAACGCCTGCTGCGTGCATTTTCCCGGCAATAATTAGAGCGTCTTCGCCTAAAACAGCCCGCGCCGTTTCGATGGCTTTCACAATCTCATCATTCGTCACGCCTGTTTTCGGGTTCCCGGTCAGACAAATAAAGTCAACTCCTAACCGCTTCGCTTGTTGCAGTGACTCTGTCGTTGCCATTCTCCCTTTTGGCAATGACGCCAACGCCTCGAGCTGCTTCGCGTTCGGGTCAACAGGTTCCAAATTGACGCCAACCGGGCGCCCTGTCAACTGCTTTAACCGCTCCACCATATGATCGGGCTCATTCACGTCCAAACCGTTCACAACTGGACGGAACACATCGAACCAATTCAATAACAGCAAATCCGCCCCAAACGCCGCCGCCAGTTCGGCGTTGGTGATCGCTGGATAAAGCGGCGCAAATTCTCCGATGACTTCGGCAACGATCACTCTACCTTCTGACGCCTGAATCGCTTGTTTCAACTGCTTCCCTTCCATCTTGCGGAAATCGGAGGCGCTGCAATCTAACAATCGTTTCATAAGCGCTCTTCCTTCCTAACGTTCGCATACAAGAACGATCTGTCCATTTCACTTTTGATTATTTTCTCATCGCATTGGCTAAAAATTCGACATCCGTGCCAATGATCACTTGCAAATCCGTTTGGTTGAGACGAAGCACCCCTTTCGCCCCTAAGCGCTTCAATTCAGCTTCGTTGACTTTTGACATGTCTTTTACTTTTAAGCGCAAGCGTGTGACACAATTATCAATTTGTGTGAGGTTTTCTTTTCCTCCCAATGCCTCTATATATTTTACCGCTAGCTCTTCATATTTTACGCCCGACTGCGCCGCTTTGCTGTCGGTAAACTCTCCCTCTACGTCATCTTCACGTCCCGGCGTTTTTAAATTGAGCTTCGTAATCAGGAAATAGAAAACAACGAAATAGATCACAGCATAGATGAGTCCTTGAACAATTAATAAATACGGTTTTTGTGCAATTCCATAGTTTAAGAAAAAGTCAATCGCACCGGCCGAGAACGTAAACCCGTGATGAATATCAAATGCCGTCGCCACCGCCAGCGATAAGCCGGTTAACACGGCATGAACGACATACAAGAGCGGCGATAAAAACATAAACAAAAATTCGATCGGCTCTGTAATACCGGTTAAAAACGATGTCAACGCTACGCCAAGGAGCGCACCGGCAATCGCTTTGCGCCGTTCCTTCTTCGCCGCGATGATCATCGCCAATGCCGCCGCCGGGAGACCGAACATCATGACCGGGAAGAAGCCAGCCATAAAAATCCCTGCATCCGGGTCACCGGCAAAAAATCGGCTTAAATCACCGGTTTTACCGTCATACTCACCAAACACAAACCAGACGAAACTGTTTAACACATGGTGCAGCCCAACAGGAATGAGCAACCGGTTTAAGAACCCAAAAATCCCAACGCCAACGGCCCCGGCGCCCACGATCCAATGACCGATCGCATTAATGCCGTCTTGAATCGGCGGCCAAATGTATCCGAAAACGAGAGCAAGCACGATCATAACAAGCGATGTTACGATCGGCACAAACCGCCGGCCACCGAAAAAGCCGAGCCAGTCCGGCAACTTGATATCATGATAACGATTGTATAAAAGCCCGGCGATCACCCCGGAGATGATACCGCCTAATACGGACATATTGATGTCTTTATCAATCGCGGCAGCGCCTTTCGTCAAAACAAAATAGCCGATCGCCCCAGCGAGCGCGGCAGCACCATTGCCATCTTTTGAAAAGCCGATGGCGACACCAATGGCGAAAATCAACGCCAAGTTGGAAAACACCGCATCACCCGCAGCAGCGATAAATGGAATATCTAATAAGTCGTCCTGACCAAGCCGGAGCAACAGTCCAGCCGCCGGCAAAACGGCAATCGGCAGCATAAACGCCTTTCCTAGACGCTGTAAAAATCCTAACATAAACATTCCCCCTTTTTATTTTCTTCGTTCCATTTCAACGATGAATTTGTATCGGTCACCGCGATACACTGATTTCACAACTTCCAGTGGCCGTCCGTCGGTAAGGTATGTGCGGCGTTCGAGCAACAGCACCGGAGCTCCTTCTTTCACTTGCAAGTGTTCGGCTTCCAGCTTACGGGCGACGGACGCTTCAATCACTTGAACGGCAGTGCCGATGGCTAATCCAACTTCCTTTTCCATAAATTCATACACGGAACCGTTTACAATCTCGCGCGTCAAATGAGGCGCCAATGCGCACGGAATATAGAGCGTCTCGAGCGCCATCGGCGAGCCGTCGGCTAAGCGGAGACGGCGAATTTCGTAAAGGGCGTCCCCTTCCTTAACAGCGAGCCATTCGGCCAGTTTCTTTGAAGCCGGCACCGTTTCAAAGCCAAGAACAACGGTGTCCGGCTCCATGCCACGCGCCCGCATATCTTCGGAAAAGCTCGTCAGTCCTTTAAGCGGCTGCTCAATTTTTTTCGCTGCGACAAACGTTCCTTTTCCACGCCGGCGAACAAGGTAGCCGTCGTTGACCAAATTGTTGACCGCCTGCCGAACGGTCATCCGGCTAATATCGTACATTTCCGCCAACTCACGCTCAGACGGAATCATCTCCCCTGGCTGCCACTCTCCTTTTTCAATTTTCTCCTTCATATATTGCTCAAGCTGGTAATAAATTGGAACAGGAGATTGTTTATCAATCACGGGATTCCACCTGCCGCTGTTCGTTTGGAATAAGTGACAGCGCCTCTTGGTCGGCGATGATCGTGACATCCGGATGGAGATGAAGCGCCGAAGCCGGCAGCTCAGGTGAAACGACCCCTTCGAACAGCCGGGCGAGCGCGGAAGCTTTTTCCGCTCCTGATGCGAGCAGCACGATGCGTCGGCTTCGTAAAATGGTTGCGATCCCCATCGTAATGGCGTGGTGCGGCACGTCATCCAATGACGGGAAAAAGCGGGCGTTCGCCTCACGCGTTGATGCGGCAAGCTCAACGACATGGGTCATCGACGAAAACGGGGTCCCTGGCTCGTTAAAGCCGATATGGCCGTTGCGCCCGATGCCTAAGAGCTGTAAATCAACGCCTCCTAGCCCTTCAATCAGCTGCTCATAGCGGCGGCACTCCTCACCTAAATCAGCGGCCAAGCCGTCCGGCACGTGCGTCTCGTCAAGCGGAATGTCCAGATTCGAAAACAAATGCTCATTCATATAATAGCGATAGCTGTTCGGATGATCCGGACCAAGCCCGACATACTCATCCAAATTGACCGTGCGCACAAACTGGTACGATGTTCCGTGCTGCCGATGGTCGGCAACGAGTTCACGGTACACACCGAGCACCGTCGAACCGGTTGCTAACCCGAGAACGGCATTCGGTTTTTCTTTAACTTGTTGGATGATCATTCTCGCTGCTTGGCGACTCATATCTGCATAGTCCATAGCCTCAATGACTTTCATGACCATCCCTCCCTGCCCCTTGTGGTTCGCTTTGTTGACAGTAAGCAAGTGCGCCGCGGCAAAACGTCATCGCCACCTTGTATTGTTCATCAAGCACGACAACATCGGCGTCTTTCCCCGGACGCAAACTCCCCTTTCGATCAAGGACGCGAAGCTGTTTCGCCGGATTCCAGCTCGCCATACGGATCACTTCTTCAAGGGTGCAGCCGGTGCAATCGAGTACACGGCGAAGAGCATCAGCAAGCTTTAACACGCTTCCTGCCAGCGTGCCGTCGGCAAGACGCGCCTCTCCACCGCGAACAGTCACCTCCTGGCCACCGAGATCGTATTGCCCATCGCCGAGACATTTAGCGCGCATAGCGTCAGTGATTAAGATGAGCCCATCACTCCTTTTGTTCCGGTAAGCAAAACGAACCATCGGCGGCGCAACGTGCAGCCCGTCGGCAATCAATTCGCACATCACTTCATCATGCATGAGCACCGCACCAGCAACCCCCGGTTCACGGTGGTGAATGCCGCGCATCCCGTTAAATAAGTGGGTGGCATGCGTCACCCCCGCAGCGACCGCCGCTTTCACCTCCTCGTAAACAGCGTCGGAATGGCCGATCGAGGCGACGACCCCCGTTTTCTTTAAATAAGCGACAAGATCAAGCCCCCCGTCCCGCTCTGGAGCGAGCGTCACAAGGCGGATATTGCCGCCGGCAACTTCTTGCCAACGCTGAAACAGTGAAATGTCCGGGTCAGCGAGGTGGCGTGGGTGCTGTGCCCCAGCGCGCTTCGGCGACAAAAACGGCCCTTCCAAATGAACACCGAGCACTTCAGCCGCCCCAGGATCGTTCTCCCGCTCCATATAACGCGCTACATTCACAAGTGCTGCTTCGATTTGTTCACTCGGCGCCGTCATGGTCGTCGCTAGGAAGCTTGTTGTTCCTTCCGCCGGTAAAGCGTTGGCCATCGCCTGGATCGCCACTGGCGTCGCATCCATCACATCAGCTCCGGCTGCCCCATGAATATGAACATCAATAAATCCGGGCACGATAGCAAATCGCGGGGACAGTTCGATCACTTCCGCCCCGGCATCGGCCGGGCATAACGACATCGGACCGACATCGGCCACTTTCTCTCCTTCGATCAACACATATCCTTGGTCAATTTTCCCTGTTTCTGCATACACGACAGCGTTTTTTAACAGCCACCGTTTCATGTCGATCCCTCTCTTTCTATCACAATCATAACATCATATATTCTAGTTGTCTATACCACTAAACCAAAAAAGAGGCGGCCATCCGCCTCCTTTCACGACGTTACATCTCTTTTGGGCCGTGAGCCGGCAAATAAAATGAAAACGTCGTTCCTTCGTTCAGTTTGCTATGGACGGTAATGCGCCCTTTATGCGTTTCCACGATGTTTTTGGCGATAGCCAAGCCGAGTCCGGTGCCCGAGCGGCCGCGCGTCCGCGCTTTATCAGCTTTATAAAACCGTTCAAACACAAACGGCAAATCTTCCTCCGGAATGCCGGAGCCCGAGTCTTGGACGTGGATGGTCACGCCGTCGCCGCTTCGCTCGATAATTAGACGGACCGTACCGCCCGCTTCCGTATGGCGAATGGCGTTATCGATTAAGTTGGTTAACACTTGCTCGATCCGGTCTGGATCGAATGCGATTTCGATGTTCTCGTCGCGAAACTCGGCTGTCAGCTCGATCTGCTTTTCTTTCGCCAGCCCGTAAAACTTGCGGATCACCCGTTCCACGTAAGGGACGAGCTCCACTTGTTCATATTGCAGCTCGATATGGCCAGCCTCCATACGCGCGAGATCAAGCAAATCGTTAACAAGGCGGCCCATGCGCAGCGACTCATCATAAATGACTTTTGCCATCTCTTTCTTCTCTTCCTCACTCGCGGCAATGTCATCGATAATCGCCTCGCTGTATCCTTGCAACATAGCAATCGGCGTACGCAGTTCGTGCGAGACGTTGGCGATAAAATCTTTGCGCAGCTTATCAAGCCGCCGCTCCTCAGTCATGTCACGCAAAACAGCGACCGCACCACGCACCATCGTTTTGCCGTATAACGGCGTCATTAAAATGACCCATGTCCGCCCTTGTATCGTCACCTCGGTGGATTGCTCCTTTTCCTCCCGGACGACGCGAGCGAACAGCTCTTTCACTTGCGGCGGCAGCGGCGCCATCGTTTCCGCATCATTTCCTTGTTCGAAATACCATGCCTGTAAAAACCGCTCCGCCGGCGGGTTCGTAATTAATATTTCCCCCTCACGGCTAAATGTAATGACGCCGTCGGCCATGCTGCTTAAAATGCTGGCCAGTTGTTCTTTTTCCTGGTTTAATGCGTTAATGTTAAATTGAAGCCGCCGTCCCATTTGGTTAAACGCCATCGCCAGCCCGCCGATTTCATCATTCGTTAAAATCGGCACTTTAGTGTCAAAATGGCCGCGCGCCACTTCAAACGCGGCTTGGCGCATCTTCCTGAGCGGAGCGGTAATGCGCGTCGACAAGAAAAAGGCAAAAAACGTCGTCATCACAATGGCGATAAAGGCGGCGAGAAAAATGAGCTCTTTTGTATGTTCGGTTGCATCAGCGATCGCCTCGAGCGACTGGTAAATGAAAACGGCACCGCGGCTGCCGTCCGGCATCGACATCGGCACGCCGACGATGATCATATCGTGCTGCGGCTTTCCATTTTGTTCCCACTCCGTCGCATACAGACGCTTTTTCACCGTTTCTTGGTCAGTCAGCACGCGGCGCAAGTCTGAGTCTTCACGGATGGACGACAGTGGCATGTCTTTCAAGTCTGCCTCGCCAGGCGAATACCAATAATGCGACTCATCGGCGACAATGATCGCTTTTGAACGATTGTCGACAAGCGTCCAAGCAATCGAACGGGCAAGCTGCTCGTCACGATAATCGTGCATCACCTCTGCTACTTTCGTCGCCAGACGGGTTAAATCGTTTTCCGCTTCTTGTACATAGTACTCCTCGAAAAATTTAATAAGCAAAATGGTTAAAATAAACAACACGCATGAGACGAGCAGCAAAATGGTAAACCATAGTTTCCCAACGACACTGCGAAACAGCCACATCATTCGCTCACTGCCTCAAACTTGTAGCCGACGCCCCAAACGGTGACGATCATTTTTCCGGCTTGCGGCGACGCCTTATTGAGCTTTTCACGCAACCGCTTAATATGAGTGTCGACGGTGCGCAAATCGCCAAAAAACTCGTAATGCCATACTTCTTTTAGCAGCTGCTCACGATCAAACACTTTATCCGGCGAGCGCGCTAAAAAGAGAAGCAACTCGTATTCTTTCGGCGTCAAGCTCACTTCTTTTCCATCGACCGTCACCCGATGGGCATCATTGTCAATCGTTAAGTGTGGAAACACCAACACATCTTTCGTCGTCGTCTCCACCGGTGCGTAGGTGGCATTCGCCGCACGGCGCAACAATGCTTTAACGCGCAAGACGACTTCGCGTGGACTGAACGGCTTGACGATGTAATCATCGGTGCCAACTTCAAACCCTTGAACGCGGTTCGATTCTTCTCCTTTCGCCGTCAGCATAATAATCGGTGTCGTTTTGTGCTCGCGAATTTCTTTGCACACCTCAATTCCATCTTTGCCCGGCAGCATTAAATCGAGCAAAATGACGTCATAGTCGTTCGCCAGCGCTTTCTCAAGCGCTACATTGCCGTCGCCAGCTTCATCGATCACATAGTTTTCCCGCTCTAAATACATTTTCAACAGCCGGCGAATCCGTTCTTCATCATCGACAACTAAAATGTGGATTGGTTTTTCTTGTTTTTCCATGTCAAACACCCTTCCTCACAAGGTGGAAACAATCCCCACTTTCTAGTTTACTGAAAAAACGGATGCTCGCCAATAGAGCATCCGTTTGCCTTGCGATCAGGTCCCGGCGTACGAGTGCAGCCCGGCGATGACAAGGTTAACCGCCACTAAGTTAAACATGATAATAGCAAAACCGATGACGGCCAGCCACGCGGACTTTTCTCCATGCCAACCTTTTGAAAGCCGGAGATGCAAAAAGGCGGCGTAAAACAACCATGTGATGAGCGCCCACACTTCTTTCGGATCCCAACCCCAAAAGCGTGTCCACGCGATTTGCGCCCAAATCATAGCGAAAATGAGCGCCCCGAGTGTAAACACCGGAAATCCGATCGCTACGGCCCGATAGCCAATTTCGTCGGCCAAATCCAAATTGACGTTTTTCGCAAGCGGCTGCAACGCCGCTGCAATACGTTTACGCAATACGAGGCGGAGCGCGATGTACAACACCGCCCCAGCCATCAGTGACCAAATGACGGTGTTCAACTTTTTTGCGTTAATGATCGCCGGCATCTCGACAAGCGGATCCAACCGGCCAGCACTTTCTTTGGCAAGCTCCCCCTTATGCGGTCCGACGAGCGCTGGCATATGATACTCAACTTCCGATGATTGGTTGTTTTTGTCAATCCACGTAAATTTCGCCTCATATCCGGAAAGCCCAAACGCCGTTGAAACGATGACAAAGCCGAGTGTCGTCACTAAGCCAAACATGACGACTTCAAGCCAAAACGTACGCTTGGACGGTTTCGACTGATCAACAACCCGGATTAAATAAATGAGCCCAGCGACAAAGCTGATGGCCAAAATCGCCTCCCCCGCCGCTGCGGTCGTGACGTGAATGTGCAGCCAATCGCTTTGCAAAGCGGGAATCAGCGGCGAGATTTCGCGCGGAAACATACTCGCATAGGCGATAATAAGCAACGCAATCGGAAGCGCAAACAATCCAAGCACGCTCAACCGATAAATGAAATACACGATAATGAAAGCACCAACAAGCATCATGCCAAAAAACGTCGTAAACTCAAACAAATTGCTCACCGGAGCGTGCCCAGCGGCAATCCAGCGCGTCACAAAATAGCCGACTTGGGCAAGAAAGCCAATGATCGTCACGGCAATGCCAAACTGTGACCAGCGGTCTTTTCCTTGCTGCTCCTTCCGCTTATCGCGAATGGCGCCGCCAAAAAGAAACGTGCCGATTAAATATAAAACAAACGAAATATATAGCAATGTGCTGCTAAGCTGTACCATGCGCTTGTCCTCCCTGTCCGGCTTGTTTTCTTTCTTCGAGCCGATCGGCCGGCATCGTTAAGCCGGTGCCATCGAGCAGGCGATGCAGCTCCTTTTTTAAGCCGAACCAGTTTTTGTTCGTATGTGCGGCAATCCATAACTCGCCATTCACTCGTTGCACCCAAATACGGCGATGGTTCCAATACATTCCTTGAACCAACCCGAACATGAAAATCGCGCCACCCACTCCTAAAATCCAAAGCGTGAAATCGCGGCGGACGGTCAAACCAGAGACGTTGCGCGTTTCAAGTTCTGCAAACGCCATTTTATATTTGTTATCGCCAAACGGTTCAAGCGTTTGTTGAATGGCGACGAAACTGACCTCCCCTTCCGGTCGGTCAGGTGCATACATTTTAAAGACGAATGCCGGATTATTCGGCACGCGTGATTTCGTCGACGGATTCCCATCTTCATCAAATTCAAAGTCAGGAAAATAGCTTAATAGCTCAACACGGTATCCGTTCCCAAGATTGTATGTTTCTTTTGGGTCATACAAGTCGATCGCTACCGTGCCCAACGTTTTTCCCGACTGCTTATCCGTCAGCTGGAACGACATCGTTTTCGGCTCGTTCAGCCGAAAATCAACTTGATAAAGCGCGTAATGGTCGAACTTCAGCGGTTCGTTGACGCGAATCGGATATTCTTTCACTTTTTCCAGTTCCGGTTTGGCACCGGCGACCGTTGGGCCGACGCGCTTATACAAGACGACATTCGTCTGATAGTTTTCTGCGATCATTCCATCACCGACACGGTCGATGGCAGCGTTAAACACTTCATTATCTTCGCCTTTTTTGTACGTATCAAAAATAAACTTTTCGCTTTTTAAAAAATATTGACCGTTAGTTCCGGGGATTTCTTTCGTTTCCCCTTCGCGAACCCACATCACTTCATCAATGTACATGCCCGGCACTGAGCGGAGCATCGCCCCGATTAAGAAAATGATCAGGCCGACATGATTCACATACGGCCCCCAGCGGGAAAAGCGCCCTTTTTCGGCCAACAGATGACCGTCTTCTTCCCGGACGCGGTAGCGCTGCTTAGCCAGCCGCTCTTTTAACAGAGCAACCGCTTGGTCCATATCACTAATGCGCGAGACGCCAAACAGCCGTTGCCGCTCCAAAAAGTGTGGATGTCGTTTCACTCCTTGCCGTTTCAAGGCGCGGTAAAGCGGCACGACGCGGTCTAAGCTGCAAATGACGAGTGAAACGCCGATCAAGGCGATGAGCAAAATGTACCACCATGAGCCGTACAAATTGTTAAAACCGAGCTCGTAATATAGTTTTCCCGCCCAGCCATACTGCTCTTCGTAATAATCAGCCGGATTAACGTTTGGCGGAATATACATTTCTTGCGGAAAAATGGTGCCGATCACCGAAGCGATGAGCGTGATGACGATGAGCGCCACCCCGACTTTGACCGACGAGAAAAACGCCCAAATTTGATCGACAATCGTTCGTTTGTATGTTTGTGACCGGCGCGCGCTTCCTTCGTAGCGCATATCTAAAAGCGATTTTTCTCCCTGTTCCTCAAGCGGCTTACCGCACGATTCGCAAAACACCGTGCCGTGCGGGTTAACGTGGCCGCATTCACATTTCACTTGTTCCATGGCGCAAAACTCCTCACGGTTTAATGCTTTCTAGATGCTGCTTAATATCTTCTTTTGTCATTGTGCCGGTAATGATTTTTTTCACTTTACCGTTTTTGTCAATCAAAAACGTCGTCGGCAGCGGCCCGACGCCATATGCGTTCAACACTTGATCTTGGCGGTCGATGACGATTGGAAACGTTAATCCGAACCGTTCTGCAAACTTTTCGACGTTTAGCTTCGGCTCACCGACATTGACAGCTAAAATTTCGACTCCTTGCTTTTGATAAATCGGGTACAACTCGTTCATGTACGGCATTTCCCGTTCGCACGGTTTGCACCACGTTCCCCAAAAGTTTAAAAAGACGCCTTTGCCTCGATAGTCTGAGAGGCGATGTTCACGCCCTTCAAGGTCAGACAGCACAAAATCGGGCGCTGTTGAACCGACAGCGACCGCCGTTTTCTCAGTGAAAAAGTTGGCGTAAATCGTATAACCGAGTGCGGCCAACAGCAAGAGCAAAATGACTGTTCTCATCACTAAGCGCTGTTGTTTTTTCATCGCTCAAACTCCTTCAGTTTCTCACCCCCTTACGGTCGATGCCGTAGGGGGTCTACGTGACAGTTCATAATCTTCCATTTTCCATTATAGCAAAGTCTATTTTTACCCTATCCATGAGGATATGAACGTTGTGTGACAAAGTTTGTCACTATTTCTTTCCCCCGGATTGGGCCATCGTCCGCAACAGCTTCACTTCATGCGGTGACAGTTCACGATATTCGCCGGGGCGAAGCCCTTTTAAATCAAGAAACGCATACCGTTCCCGCTTCAGCTTCAGCACTTCACAGCCGATCGCCTCAAACATGCGGCGCACTTGCCGATTCCGTCCTTCATGAATGCTAATCTCGACAATCGCTGTCCGCTTTTTCCGATCAGCTGAGAGCAGCTTCACTTTTGCTGGCGCCGTTATGCCGTCTTCCAACAGCACCCCTTTCTCAAGCTGTTTCAGCTGCTCGCGTGTCGGGATGCCTTTCACTTTAGCGACGTACACCTTCTCAATCTCATAGCGCGGATGCATCAGCAAATTAGCAAAATCGCCGTCATTCGTCAACAAGAGCAGACCGGACGTATCGTAGTCAAGCCGTCCGATCGGGTAAATGCGCTGGTGGATGTCTTTAAAAAAGTCGGTCACCACTTTGCGCCCCTTCTCATCTTTAACGCTCGAGATGACGCCGCGCGGCTTGTAAAGCAAATAGTAGACTGGCTCCTCGCGCTCGACCGGAATGCCGTCAACTTCCACATCGTCGCGCGGTCCGACTTTGACACCAAGTTCGGTGACGACGCGGCCATTGACCTTCACCCGCCCTTGCAAAATCATTTCTTCCGCCTTGCGCCTTGACGCAATACCGGCGCGGGCAATCACTTTTTGTAACCGTTCCATTTCCTTCTCACCTCTTTCATCATCTTACCCTTTCCATTCGACAGATACAAGCATGTCGCTTTTATTTTTATCATCCCAAACTGAGAATCCCCGCTTCCAAGCGTGAACACAGATGCGAGAGCGTTCGACAAGATCAGTAGCGCCTTCTCTCCCGGTTGGCAGGAAAACAAAAAAATGAGCGCTGTCAGCGCCCAAATACAAACAAGACGATGAAAAAGGAGACAATAAAGCTAAGAATGTCCGCCAAAATGCCGACTTTTAACGCGTCACCCATTTTTTTGACGCCGACGGCGCCAAAATAGACGGTAAGCACATAAAGCGTCGTCTCGGTGCTGCCTTGGATAGTCGAAGCGAGGCGCCCGATAAACGAGTCAGGGCCGTACGTGGCAATTAAATCGGTCGTCATGCCGAGTGCCGCCGTTCCAGAAATGGTGCGAATCGCGGCAAGCGGAACGACTTCAGCCGGCAATCCAATCGCCTCAACGAGCGGCTTGATCACCTCCATGAGCGCCTCAAGTGCTCCCGACGCACGAAAAATGGCGACCGACACTAACATGCCGACTAAATACGGAATGAGCGAAAACGCAATTTCAATCCCTTCTTTGCCCCCCTCGACAAACGCCTCATATGTAGGCACTTTTTTCGCCGTGCCATAGAGCAAAATAAAGGCGATGAGCCCCGGAATAAGCCAAACTGAAAGAAGTTGGACGATAGCCATTATGGCTTCCTGCCTTTCCGCGTTCGTTTCCAATAATAATACCGATCAATCAACACCGCCCCGATCGTCGAAATCGTTGAAGCGACGACCGTCGTGCCGATAATTTCGCCTGGTGATGCTGAACCGTACGTCATGCGAATCGAAATGACGGTCGCCGGAATAAGCGTAATGCTTGACGTATTAATGGCTAAAAACGTCACCATTGACCGGCTTGCTTCGTCGCCACCGCCGTTGAGTTGCTTCAGCTGCCCCATCGCTTTAATCCCCATCGGCGTCGCCGCATTGCCAAGACCGAACATATTGGCGACCATGTTTGAGACGATATAGCCGAGCGCCGGATGGCCGGGCGGCACTTCCGGGAACAGGCGACGCACAAGCGGCATAAACAGGCGCGCGACTTTATGAAGCAAACCGGCCTGCTCAGCGATGGCCATCAGTCCGAGCCAAAACACTAAAATGCTGATCATACCGATGCTGATCGTCACCGCTTCTTTGGCGCTTTCGAACACCGCCTTATTCACTTCCTCCATCGTGCCATTGGCCGCAGCAAAGACGATACCGATAAGCGCCATCATCACCCAAATGAGGTTAACCATCGCTTCTCACACCTAAAAATCGAAATGCTTGCGAAAAGAGCCCCCGGCTGCGTTCGTCCTTCTCCGGCTCATAGAAAAGCGGCACCGCATCGACCGCCTGTTTGCGCAAATAAAGCACCGCTTTCCCGACTGCCGTCGGAGCGCGGTTTGGGTTTTCCTTCCATTCATCGCGCGGCTTCAGCAAATACACTTTCACCCGCAGCTCTCCCATCTCCTTTTCAGTCACCGGATATCGCAAATCGCGGGCTGCCTGCAACCGCCCCTTGTAAAACGGGTCGGAAATTCTCTTCACGATGCGCTTGCCGCTGACTTTGGCAATACGGTAGTTGGAAAAGCCATACTCATACATGGCGATATGATCGTTCCAGTCATCCGAAGCGTCCAATGTCACAGCGACTAAATCAATCCCGTCTTTCGACGCTGTCGTCACAAGTGTGCGGTGTGCCCGTTTCGTATAGCCGGTTTTGCCGCCGGTGCAATATTCATAAAGGCTTGTCAGCAACTTATTTTTATTCCGCCATACACGCGCTCCGTCTTCGCCCGGCGGGGCAGGGGCGCGGTATACTTTCGTTCCGGAAATGCGGCGAAACTCTTTATTTTTCATTGCATATTGCATCAACAACGCCATGTCGTAAGCGGTCGAATAATGGTTTTCCGCATCGTCCAAGCCGTGCGGATTGGCAAATTCCGTATCGCGCATCCCGATCTCGGCCGCCTTTTCGTTCATTAAAAACACAAACCCCTCGACACTGCCGCCGACATGTTCGGCGATGGCGACTGCGGCGTCATTGCCGGAACGAAGCATCAGTCCGTATACAAGATCGCGCAGTTTCATTTTCTCCCCTTGGCGTAAGTAAATCGATGACCCCTCCGTCCGGACGGCGCGGGCACTAACTGTCACCGTATCATCAAGCTTCCCGGACTCAATCGCCAAAATGGCGGTCATAATTTTCGTAATGCTGGCGATGCGCCGTTTTGTATGAGCATCTTTAGCAAACAAAATCCGTCCGGAATGTTGCTCTATTAAAATCGCGCTTTTTGCGCTCACCCCGTTCATGGCGTGCAGCTTTCCTGGAAGACATGACATGATCCCTGCAGTGAGCGCAATGAGCCAAACGAGTCGCTTCCACCTCTTCATCCGATATCGGCGAGGATCCCCCTCCTTCCGTAAGCAGGGAGGAATCGCCTGTTCCTCCTTTCCAATTAGGCTGAAATGAGCGCAACAGAGGGAACATCGCGACGGAAACAGGCTGGACATGGAGGCCATGCTTTGTACAAGTGTATGCGCCGATCGGACAAATATGATGAAAAATATGGCTACAGAAGCTAGCATAGGCCCCCTATCAATTGCATTATGTTTTCAGCGAAACCTCTCTAGGCAAGGGAGGCGGCTTTTGCCCGCTCAAAAAAAAAAAACAGGCGGGGAGACCCCTGCCTGTTTAAAATGGTTGCCAACGCAGCTTTCGTGCCTCGGCGAAGCGCGCTTCGACATTGCGCCAGTTGACGACGTTCCACCAATGTTCGATATACGCTCCCCGATCGTTTTTATATTGCAAGTAGTACGCATGCTCCCACACATCAAGCACAAGAAGTGGAATCGTATCCCATTGCGTCATGAGCTGGTGCTTTTCCGTCTGCAAAATTTCAAGCCGATGAGCCCGCGGCACCCAAACGAGCAACGCCCAGCCAACCCCTTCGACGCTTTTCGCCGCTTCGGTAAAGTGGCGTCGGAATGCAGCAAAGCTGCCGAAGTCGCGTTCAATTTGCGCCCGCAGCTCCCCGCGCGGCTCGCCGCCGCCTTGCGGATGCATGTTATGCCAAAAAATTGTATGCAAATAGTGGCCTGAACCGTTGAACGCCGCCTCTCGCTCCCAATGTTTCAGCAGTTCAAAATTGTTCGTACGGCGCGCCTCTGCCATCATGCGCTCCGCCTTGTTCAGACCGTCGACATAGCTTTGATGATGCTTCGTATGATGGAGACGCATAATTTCTTCGGAAATATGGGGCTCAAGCGCGTCATAGCTGTACGGCAGCGGCGGCAGCACATGCTTGCCAGGCGAAACCGCCCGTTGCCGCTCACCATCGGTCACACCTTCCTCCGTCAGCCGCTCCTTATCTGTCATGTCTGCATTGTGCCGCCATTCTTCGTCCATCGTATCTCCCTCATGCAGCTGTTCGCCATCAGGAGAATCCGTTGATGAGGCTATGAACGGCTCCGCCTGTTCAGCTGCAACGACCGGCTCTTGTTCGCTATCCCCCTTGTGTTCACCTGACCGTTCAGTTCCCTCGCTCATTTGCTCTCCGTTGCCGCCTTCCTGTTCAGGCAAAGCCGAGACTTCTTCCTGCCGCGTCAAGTCTTCCTCCTGCCCGTCGGATAACGGTTCGACAAGGCGGATGGCTCGAGCGTACACGTCGTCGACAAGGAGTTGCAGTTCATGAATTTCTTCCTCCGTCCACTCGTCGCCGTGTTCTTCAATGCGCGCCAATAAAGAAGAAAGCCCGATATCCTCCGCTGCTCCGCGCATGGATAGAGCGTGTTCTACTTGTTTCCCCCACTCAGCCGCTTCGATGGCATAGTGACGAAGCGCAGCAGCGTACACGTCATCAACAAGGCGCGTGAGCTCACGGACTGCCTCTTCCGTCCACTCCCCGTCATGTTCGGCGATAAACTGCAACAGTGTAGAAGCGCCATCAATGCTTGCCCCGCGCAGTTCCAGCACCTGCTTGACTTGTTCTCCCCATTCGTTCACTTCAGCCGCATACTGGGCAAACAACGTTTGGTCGTCCATTTGGTAAAAACCTCCTCCTGCGCTTTTTTCGCCATATCGTATGCCAGCCTAGGAAAATCGTTCTTGTCCGCATTCACCTAAATTCCCAGCCGCACATACATATAGGAGCGAGGCGCCCAACACGTGTAAAATCGCCGCATTCCTTCACGGGGAGCATTCTGCAAAAAACGAACGGTTGGACCACTTGAGCAAAAAGCGCTTGTTGAACTCCGCTTTTGAATGCAACATTCTTAGCGGCCATTGCCGGTTCATTGTTGAAGCGTTCGCTGAAATGCGCCAAGTGGAAACCGCCACGTGTCATCCGATCCGCCGCGACTTGCTTTGGCTGCTTGGCGCTGCCGACCCCGCCGAGGCCATTCATAATCGGCTCGACCATTCTGAAAAGCAGCTGAAGTCGCAAAATCGCACGTTTACGAAAAAAACGGGAAGCCACATTTAGTGAAAAGCAATGAAAATGGCCAGCTGCTTGCAGACCAACCTTTACAAGGTTTTATCGCTTCCTTCCTCAAATCGAGTTGGAAATGGCTGTTTTCCAAAGCTTTTTGCACGTGCTTGAGGGAAATGGAATGAAACCGTAAAGTGCTCGATGTGCTGTCTCCCATAGCCGACCATATGGCGCACACGGAATGTTACGATTTACAAAAGCTAACGGAGACAATCGGACAAGTGAAGCCGCCGGCGTGCAATCCAATGAAGACGCGAACGGAATAAACGCCATGAGAAAAAGCGGTTCGTCCAACGGAACCGCTTTAACGGATCGTGCCCGGTAGATGGCGAACAACACCTGTGGACCGCTCTAAAACGGTCTTGTTGAGCGATGCCAGTTTCCTGCCGACATGTAAAAAACGCTATACCTTATGGACGTTTTCTTGTTACGATGGCAACGGAAGGCGGCAAGCACCATTGGCCGCCCATTCGCTAACTACCGATTGCAACATCTTTCCGTCAATAGCAGCGAAATAGCGGCGCAATTCCTCCTCATCATGAATATAGACGCGGCGGCGCTGCCGATAGGCCGGGTTTTGCCATAAACAGACGAGGGCAACGATGTCGCGCAAATGAATGTCACGCCCGGCAACCGTAAATAGCGGGTCGCCTTCATACGGCAGCAGGTCGAATAGCGCCGCCTCAAAGTAGCGCAAATACAAAACAGACAGTGTTCGCTCTTCACCCCCGTCACGATAGGTGACTTCCGAGCGGTTAAAATAGTCTTCAAACGTGTTGGAGCGTGATTTTTGCAGCTCTTCACCGTACAAGCGGCAAACGTCCATGAGCGCACCCCTTCCCGATCAGCCGTTTTTTCTTTAGTTTACCATATTACGGCTTCTCGTCGCTCAAATTTTCTGCCAATTTCTCAAAAAACAAATCTGCTTCCCGTTCGAGCTCGCCATCATCCGCCCACTCCGGCAATGGAGGTAGCTCCTCGAGTGTTTTTAGCCCGAAATAGTCAAGAAATTCCGCCGTCGTGCCGTACAAAATCGGCCGCCCAGTTCCTTCGGCGCGCCCGACCTCTTTAATGAGCGCCCGAGCCATCAGCGTTTGCAGCGGCTTGTCGCTTTTCACACCGCGAATTTCCTCGATTTCCGCACGCGTAATCGGCTGACGATAAGCGATGATGGCCAACGTCTCAAGCGCCGCCTGCGACAGTGATGACGCTCCAGGTGCCTCAACGAGCTTTTTTAAATACGAAGCATGCTCTTTTTTTGTTGCCAGCAAAAACACACCCGCCAGCTCCATAAGCTGAATGCCGCGTTCTTCCCGGCTATAATCTTCTTGCAGCGCTGCGATTACCGCTTTCGCCTCCGATTCATCGACATCGAGTACGGCAGCGATTTGAGCGAGCGACAGCCCCTCATCACCAGCAGCAAACAGCAACGCTTCAACGATCGCCTTCGCTGGACGTGCTGAGCTGGCATCATCTTTTTTTACTGTTTCCTGTTGTTCCATCGCGCTTTGCCGCACCAAGCGTTTCTAGCTGGCGCAACCGTTCCTCCTTTCTATCCGTTTCCACCGGCCGCCGGAGCAGCATCGTTCCCCACAACGTCCCGCACCGCCCACCAGATATCCGAAACGGGACATGCGGCGTGCCCTTTACCCAGTTAGCGACGCAACCGGCTCATCACTGCAAAAGGAAAGCGGCTCGCCGCTGCGAACCGCTGCAGCCAAACCGGCGCTGCTTTAGACGGCCGGATGTTTGGCCGCAATAAACAAATCGCTGAAATTTCGCTCTTGTTCAATGATAATTTCATTTTGCTTCATCAATTCCAAAATTGCTAAAAAGGTGACAACAATATACGAACGGTCATAAGAAGGAAATAGCTCATAAAAGTTTTTCCGCTCGTTCGTTTGCCTTAGCTCATGCAAAATTTCCGCCATCCGCTTTTCAACAGAAATGTCTTGGCGAGTGATTTTCGTCCGCATCGGTTTTTGCAGCTTTTTGCGGCGCAACAGTTTCGACAAGGCGCCCAACATATCGTATACGTTGACGTCAAGCGGCGCTGCCTTTTTTTCATCGGCATAGGCACTTAAATCGCTCGGCGGCTTTGTAAATAAAAGCGCCCGCTCTTCTTCACGCCGTTTCAGCTCGCGCGCCGCTTCTTTAAACTTTTTATATTCAAGCAGCCGCTGCATCAACTCTTCGCGCGGATCATCCACCTCGTCAAACTCCATGTCGCCGTCGTCCTCTTCCTCCGGCGCCGGCAACAGCATTTTACTTTTTATGGCCAACAAGGTGGCCGCCATGACCAAGTACTCACTGGCAATATCGAGCTCGAGCTCCTGCATGGCGTGAATGTACGCCATATACTGTTCTGTAATTTGCGCTACCGGAATATCGTAAATATCAATCTCATAGCGATTAATTAAATGCAAAAGCAAATCAAGCGGTCCTTCAAACGCTTCAATTTTCACACTGTATGGCAATTGCACATCCATCCCACCATTTTTTCCACAGCCATCGTCCATGCGTCCCGTCCTCGGTTGCGGTACATTTATTGTACCATAATCAAGCGATGAAGCGAACGGAAACCGGCTGCTTTTTGTCCTCAGAACCACCGCGGCGTATAATGAAGAAGAAGTCCCTCCCCTTCACCGCGACAACCGTTGCCGTCAGACAGAAGGAAGGATAGCAGTCTCCACTTCGCACCGCCGGCAAGGCTGCTTTCCAACCGGTTAGGCCTTTACGAAAGGAACGATGGTCGATGTATCCGAAAGCATATATTGATTATTTAGTTCATTTCCATGGCGACCGTGACTATTTCGAATGCCATGAAGTTTTAGAAGAACAATGGAAACGAGACGGCCGAAAAATAGAATGGCTTGTACTCATCCAAATTGCGGTCGCCTTCTACCATTACCGACGCAACAACACCTCAGGAGCACTGCGGCTTATGAAACGGGCGCGTGTGCTGCTTGAAGAAGCGCGCGGGATGATCCGCCGGCTCGGCCTCGATGATCGAGCGCTCGCTGCCTTGCTTGATGAGACGGCTAGGCGCATCGCCCAAGGTAAGCCATACGAAAGCATCGAACTGCCGATCGCTGACCGCTCACTCTATGCGCAATGCCGAGCCGCCTGCGCCGCCCGACAGCTCGTTTGGGGACAGGCAAGCGATACCACTGATATTGACCTCGTCGACAAACACCGGCGGCGCGACCGCACCGATGTCATCGCCGCCCGCGAACAAAAAAAGCGGGCCAGAGCGGAGGGGAAGTAACCTCCCCCCTCCGCCGCCCGCAAAAGCACGGCGCCGTGCCGATTTTCTTATTCAGCTAGCATGTTTGACATTTATCGAAAAATGAGGCAGTCCACTCATTGGCGCACAACCGACGGTCAGGATACGTCTCTTTTAACGCCTTGACCATCTGTTTTCCAATCCCTTGGTGGCGGTGTGACGGGTTGACGCTAATGTGCTGGATTTGCACAACATCGGGAGCACGCAGCAGGACGCCGATAATGCCGACGATGTCATCCCCTTCTTTCCATAAAAACAGTTGCCAATCGTTGTCGGTTTCGTATTGTTTGATCGTCTGCTGCAGCCGTTTCAAATCTTTTTCCATCGGCATAAACGACAACAGCCCCATGGCAATTTTTTCATAGTTTTTTCGGTAACGGATTAACATAAAAATCCCTCATTATCGACAAGCGCTTTTCCGAAATGGAAAAGTTTTTGTCATTTTCTCTATACGTATTATAAACATTCTCACCGATATTGTGAACCATTTCATGCCTTTTTACACAAATTACGCAAGCCCCCGTAAAACGTTCGCCATTTCGATCGCGGAAACAGCCGCCTCCCATCCTTTATTGCCCGCTTTTGTGCCGGCCCGCTCGATCGCCTGCTCGATCGTATCGGTTGTCAAAACGCCGAAAATAACCGGGACGCCGCTTGTAAGCGCGGCATGGGAGACGCCTTTGGCTGCCTCGCTGCACACGTAGTCAAAATGGCTCGTCGCACCGCGAATGACGGCGCCAAGCGTAATGATAGCGTCAAATTGCTTTGATTCAGCCATTTTTTTCGCCACAAGCGGAATTTCAAACGCCCCCGGCACCCATGTGACGGTGATATCGTTGTCGCTGACGCCATGGCGCGTCAACCCGTCGATTGCACCAGATAAGAGCTTGCTCGTAATAAATTCGTTAAAGCGCGAGACGACGATGCCAATTTTCAACCCGGTGCCGACTAAATTTCCTTCGATGACGTTCATGTTTCTTTCCCCTTTCATTAAAAATGAAGCATATGTCCTAATTTTTCATATTTCGTGCGCAAATATTTTTCGTTTTCCTTCGTCGGTGGCATTTGAAGCGGCACCCGTTCGACGACTTCGAGCCCATGCCCTTTTAAACCCGCGATTTTGCGCGGATTATTCGTTAACAGGCGCATTTTCGTCACGCCAAGATCTTTTAAAATTTGCGCCCCGATGCCATAGTCGCGCAAATCGGCCGGAAAGCCGAGTTTTTCGTTCGCCTCAACGGTATCATACCCTTGCTCCTGCAGCTTGTAGGCGCGCAGTTTGTTCATGAGACCAATGCCGCGCCCTTCTTGGCGCATGTAAAGCAGCACCCCGTTTCCTTCCGCTTCAATTTGCCGCAACGCCGCATGCAACTGCGGACCGCAATCACACCGGTACGAACCGAACACATCACCGGTTAAACATTCGGAATGGACGCGCACGAGTATCGCTTTGCCCGGAACGATCTCACCTTTCACAAGCGCGACATGCTCTTTTCCGTCAAGAATGTTCGTATAGCCGATAGCACGAAACTCACCGAACTCAGTCGGCAGCGAAATTTCCACTTCGCGTTTCACGAGTTTTTCTCTTTGACTTCGGTACGCGATTAAATCTTTAATCGTAATCATTTTTAGTCCGAACTGATCGGCAATGTGCCGTAAATCAGGAACACGCGCCATCGTCCCGTCTTCTTTAATAATCTCACAGATGACGCCAGCCGGCTTCGCCCCGCATAAGCGGGCCAAATCGACTGCCGCCTCCGTATGGCCAGCACGTCGCAAGACACCGCCTTTTTTAGCAATCAATGGAAAAATATGCCCTGGCCGTTTGAAATCGCTCGCTTTTACGTTCGGATCAAGCAGCGCCTGAATGGTCGCTGCTCGCTCGTAAGCACTGATTCCCGTCGTCGTTGTTTTGTAGTCGACGCTTACCGTAAACGCCGTGCCATGCGCATCGGTGTTATGGGCGACCATCGGCTCAAGCTCGAGACGCGCCGCCAATTCTTCTGTAATCGGGACGCAGACGAGCCCGCGGCCATGCGTAATCATAAAATTAATGACATCCGGTGTCGCTTTTTCAGCCAGCGCGACAAAATCCCCCTCATTTTCCCGGTCTTCGTCATCGCAAACGATGATCACTTCTCCGTTTTTCAGTGCGGCCAACGCCGCTTCAATCGTATCAAACATGGCCACTTGCCCCCTTTTCTCGCTTATTTATAGCCGTGTTGCTCCAAAAATTCCATTGTCAATCCCGAAGGCGTCGTTTCCTTTCCTGCGAGAAAGGCAGCGACGTATTTGCCGATCATATCACATTCAATATTGACAAAGTCGCCAGGCCGTTTTTCGCCTAAAATCGTCGCCGCCCGCGTATGCGGGATGAGCGAAACGGTGAACGTGCGCTCGCTCAAGCCGAAAATCGTCAAGCTTGTCCCATCGACGGCTACCGACCCTTTCTCAATCATATACGAACGCAGCGGGGCCGGCACTTCGATTTCATAATAGACAGCGTTCGCTTTCGGCCATTGCCGGACAATGCGTCCGACGCCATCGACGTGTCCGGTAACGAAATGCCCGCCAAACCGCCCGCCAGCCGCCATCGCTCGCTCCAAGTTCACCTTTGTCCCCGGCTTGAGTGTACGCAACGCTGTTGCCTTCACTGTTTCCGGCATGACATCGACCGTAAACTGCCGATCCGTAAATGAAGTAACGGTCAAGCAGACACCGTTAACGGCGATGCTATCACCGAGCTGGACGTCTTCAAGCACCCGCTTGGCGCCAATCGTCATCACAATGGCGCTGCCTGTTTGCCTCATTTGTTCAACCGTGCCGATCTCTTCAATAATACCGGTGAACATCACGACTCCTCCTTCTTGATCGGTTTAGCGACGATCTTGATATCCGGACCGATTTTCTCAATCTGCCGGATGTCAAGCTCCATCGCTTCAGCGAGACGCGAGAAACCGAGACCGCCGACCGGCGTCGGCGCTTCGCGGCCGCCGATTAGTTTCGGAGCCATATAGGCAACGACTTCATTGACCATCCCGGAGCGAAGGAAGCTGTCATGAATTCGCGAGCCTCCCTCAACAAACAATGACGTGATACGCTGCTCACCAAGCAGGCGGAGCACCTCGCGCACATCAATGTGTGCGCTTGTCATCGGCACGATGCGCACCCCAAGGCGCTCATACATCTTCGCTTTTTCCCGGCTGACACCGCTGCCAGTGATGATCCACGTTTCTGCTTCCTTGTCGACGACAACATGGGCGTCGAGCGGTGTATGCAAGTTGGTATCCAAAATGACCCGAAGGGGGTTTTTCCGCTGTTGCCCAATGCGGACCGTCAGCTTCGGGTTATCCGCCATCACGGTGTTAACGCCAACTAAAATAGCGTCATGTTGCGCACGGAGACGATGAACATCCTCACGCGCTGCACTGGATGTGATCCATTTGCTCTCCCCTGTCGCCGTGGCGATTTTGCCGTCGAGGCTGCACGCATATTTGATCGTTACAAACGGCGTTTTCGTCGCAATATAATGGAAAAACATGCGGTTTAACTCATCCGCTTCTTCTTTTAATATTCCAACCTCCACGTCAATGCCCGCCCGACGCAGCTTATTAATTCCTTTCCCAGCAACAAGCGGATTCGGATCGGTCGTCGCAACGACGACACGGCGGACGCCGGCTTCAATGAGCAAATCAGCGCATGGTGGCGTTTTGCCATAATGGCTGCAAGGCTCAAGCGTCACATATACCGTTGCCCCGCGCGCCTTTTCACCGGCCATGCGGATCGCATGCACCTCGGCGTGCGGCTCTCCTGCTTTTAAGTGGGCGCCAATTCCGACAATCGTACCGTCGTTGACGACGACGGCACCGACAGCAGGATTGGGGGACGTTTGCCCAACTCCGGCCTTGGCTACATCAAGCGCTAACCGCATGTAATGTTCATCATTGTACACGGTATCCACCTTTTTCCTACAAAATAAAAACCCCGGAAATATTCCGGGGCTCTAAGACGTGAGAGAATGGGTCAGGATGCGCATAACGACAAACAAGAACGCTTGTTCGCTAAACAAGGTTATTCCTGTCGTGCGAAACCGAAAACCGTCGCCATACCGAGACGGACGACAGACGCCGCCCGCGCTGATACAGCCCGGCTCAAAACAGTCATGCGCACATCTTCATCCTTCTCCCATCCAGACTATACTGTCGGCTCCGGAATCGCACCGGATCGTGCCTATACGGCTCGCGGGCTGAGAGGCTTCGGCCTCATCACCGCCGGTCGGGAATTTCACCCTGCCCCGAAGGATGTACAGCTATATCATGATATTCCATTATACCACATTGACGGCTTTACATCATCACTTGGCGATCCAAAGCCAATACACGGCTCCCCATATGAAACTAGCCGCCAACAAGATGAAAAACAAAAGCCAATTCGTTCGGCTTGTCCGTTCTCCATCTTCCGTCCGCTGCTTACGGTTCGTCAACCACTTTCACTTCCTTCATCACATCACCGTTTTTCATCGCTTTGACGACATCCATTCCGGACGTGACTTGTCCGAAGACGGTGTGCACCCCGTCTAGATGCGGCTGCGGTTCATGGACGATGAAAAACTGGCAGCTGCCAGTATCGCGGCCGCGGTGCGCCATCGAAATCGCTCCGGTGACATGCCGGTGCGGATTATTGTCTGTCTCGCATGGGATTGTGTAACCAGCATCGCCCGTTCCATTGCCGCGCGGACAACCGCCTTGGCTGACAAAACCAGGGATGACACGGTGAAACGTCAGTCCATTATAAAACCCTTCGTTCGCTAATTTTTCAAAGTTGGCCACCGTCACCGGCGCCTCATTTGGAAACAGTTCAAATTCAATCTTTCCGCCATTTTCCATCAAAATATAGCCTTTTTTCGCCATCGCGCTTCCCCTCCTTTTTCACGCATAAACTGTCTTTATCATACCATGATTGACCAACAGAAAGAAAGCCAAAATGCCTTTTCATCCAAATGTTCCATGTTTTAAACATCATATATTGATATGAAATACCAATGGGCACGCCAGCAATGATCGGCGAAGTGAAACGGTAGAAAGGGGATGATCGTCTTTATTTATGATCATACTAAAATAGCTTTCGGCTCTTGAAATATCCACTACCTCGCTGTTTGCCATTTGCTTGGCCTCTCAACCGATGTATTTCTCGATCGCAATGAGCAGCGGAAGGCAGAACGCCGTTTCGATAGAAAAACAGGAGAGCGTACGGTATAATGATAGTGCATTTTTTATGAACAGGAGGCGAACTGCGTGAAACGAACGATCGCTTCATCGCTGCTAGCAGTCATGCTGCTGGCGTTTCCGGCCATGGTGGCGGCCGATGCTGCACCGGGCGACGTCATTGTAACACTCGGGGAAAACTTAACAAACGAACAAAAACAAAAAGTGCTCGAGGAAATGAAAGCGCCGGACGGAGCTCAGACGGTTACCGTCTCAAACGCTGAAGAGCATAAATATTTGGGTGGGCTCATCCCAAAAGCGCAAATTGGTACGCGCGCCATCTCATCGTCAATGATTACGATCGGCGAACCGGGATCCGGACTGAATGTTGAGACGCATAACATCACATGGGTGACGAAAGAAATGTACACGAACGCCTTAATTACCGCTGGAGTGAAAGATGCCGACATTTATGTCACCGCTCCGTTTCCGGTTTCCGGCACCGCCGCGCTGACCGGATTGATGAAGGCATATGAAATTTCATCTGACCAATCCATCCCGGACGATGTGAAAAAAGTAGCGAACGAAGAAATGGTGCAAACAGCGAAACTTGCTGACTCGATCGGTGCGGATAAGGCGGTCGCCTTGGTGGCAAAAGTCAAAGAAGAAATTGCCAACAATCCGCCGAAAACGGACGCCGATTTGCGCGCCTTGATTGAACGAATCGCCAACGACCTTGGCATTACGCTGAGCGAAGACGAAATCAACAGTCTCATTTCCCTCTTCCATAAAATGCAAAATGCGAATATTAACTGGGATCAAGTGAACGACCAACTCAGCAAAGCAAAAGAACGATTATCAGCCTTTTTGCAGTCAGAAGAAGGAAAAACGTTTATCCAAAACATTATCGACATCTTGAAAGAGATTTGGAATGCCATCAAGTCGGCACTCTCCTCGAATCAATAAAAAAACCCGCTTTATGCGGGCTTTTTTATTTTCTCACCTTCGTCTTAAACGGCAAATCATGCTGGATTAAATCTTCATATGTTTCGCGTTTGACAACGAGCTGAGCGTCGCCGTTTTCAACGAAAACGATCGCCGGACGCGGCAGGCGGTTGTAATTGTTCGCCATTGAATAACCGTAAGCGCCGGTGCAAAAAACAGCCAAATAATCGCCCGGCTTCGTCTCGGGCAGCGCAAGATCCCAAATGAGCATATCGCCCGACTCGCAGCATTTCCCAGCGATCGATACGGTTTCTGTTCGCTCACCTAGCACCCGATTGGCAAGCACTGCTTCATATTTTGCCCCGTACAACGCCGGACGGATGTTGTCGCTCATGCCACCATCAACCGCGAGATACGTACGAATGTTTGGCACGTCTTTGCGCGAACCGATCGTATAAATCGTCGTCCCCGCGTCACCAACGAGCGAACGCCCCGGCTCGATCCAAATTTCCGGCAACGGAAGCTGACACGCTTTAGCCTGCTTTTTCACTTCTTCAACAATGCAATCGACGTATGCGGACACCGGAATCGGATCGTCTTCCTCTGTATAGCGGATGCCAAAGCCTCCGCCAAGATTGATGACTGAAGGGATAAATCCATATGCCTTGTTCCATTCCGCCATCTTTGTAAATACTTTTTGTGCGGCAAGCACAAAGCCGGTCGTTTCAAAAATTTGCGAACCGATATGGCAATGAACGCCAAGCAACTGAAACGCCGACGATGCCATAACACGGCGAAACGCCTCATCTGCTTGGCCGTTGTTTAAGTCAAAGCCAAACTTGGAGTCTTCCTGTCCCGTTAAAATATAATCGTGCGTATGCGCCTCGACGCCCGGTGTGACGCGAAGCAACACCGGAACCACTCGACCGGAAGCGGCCGCCAGTTGTTCAATCAACTCCAGTTCGTAAAAGTTGTCGGCAACAATGCAGCCGATGCCATGTTCGAGCGCCATCGCCAGCTCATCCCGACTTTTGTTGTTGCCGTGAAAATGGATGCGCTCTGGCGGGAATCCAGCAGCAATCGCCGTATACAGTTCCCCGCCCGACACGACGTCAAGCGACAGCCCTTCCTCAGCGGCGAGCTGCACCATGGCAATCGAGGAAAACGCCTTGCTGGCGTAAGCTACTTGCGCCCGCACACCTTGAAGATGGAATGCTTCCTTAAATGCGCGCGCCCGCGCGCGAATCAACGCAACATCATAAATATAAAGCGGCGTTCCGTACATCTTCGCCAACTCGACCGTATCAACGCCGCCGATTTCCAAATGCCCTTTTTCGTTGACGCGGCTCGTCCCATGAAAAAACATGAAAATCCCTCATTCCTCATCAAAATGGCGCAGAAAAAGCAAAAAGACAGTTCGCAACCGGTAACTGCCTTAAAAAACAAAGCCGCAGAGCGAACGGCTCTGCCGCGCAACAGGCTGTCATACAGCCATGCATCCGGGCGCGCCCAAACGGAGCGGACGACCCGCCAATCCTGCACTTTCAACGGTTTGAAGTATCAAGTATAACTTATCACAATTATGCAAAAGTTGCAATAGCGCCATCACGAGAAAAGCGGTCGTCAATATGTGCCAGCGGAAACGACCGCTTAAACCGTGATGGAGAAAATAGACGCGATGGACGTCATGACGGCTGCTTTTGCTGGTCTTGTGGATGGACGATGCTCGGCCGCACTTTCGCTCCAGCGGTCGAACGGCGGACGATAATTTGCATAAATGCCGCCGGATCAAAGGGAATGAACGGCCATAAGTACGGTGTGTTCAGCGAGCGGATGCTGGCTAACCAAAGGAAATAAACGGTCGTACCGATAACGAGCCCGGGCACTTTAAATAAGGCAACCAATATAACAAGCGCTAAGCGGCAAATTTTATTGGCTATACTCAGCTCATAGCTTGGCGTTGCAAATGAGCCGATCGCCGCTACTGCGACGTACAAAATGACTTCCGGCACAAACAACCCAACATCGATGGCGATTTGCCCGATTAGGACGGCAGCGATTAAGCCCATTGCCGTCGACAGCGGCGTCGGTGTATGAATAGCTGCCATCCGCAAGAACTCAATCCCGAAATCAGCGATCAAAATTTGGATGACAACTGGAATGTTTGTCTGTTTGTTTGGACCGATAAACGCCCACGAGTCCGGCAAGAGCGACGGCTCGAGCACAAACAGCATCCAAAGCGGCAGCAAAAACAGCGACGACAAAATGCCTAAAAACCGCACCCAACGGACGAACGTCCCGACCCCTGGTGACTGCCGGTACTCTTCCGCATGCTGGACATGGTGGAAGAACGTTGTCGGTGTAATAATGACGCTCGGCGATGTATCAACCATAATAAGTACATGCCCTTCAAGCAAATGCGTCGCCGCGACGTCCGGCCGCTCCGTGTAGCGGACGAGCGGATACGGGTTATACCCTTGCTTGACTAAAAATTCCTCTACCGTTTTGTCACCCATCGTCAACCCATCAATATTAATCTGTTTCAATTCGTTTTTGACGAGCTCAACAAGCCCTGGGTCGGCGACATCTTGAATATACGCGATGCATATATCGGTTTTCGACCGTTCGCCAACTTGCAAAATTTCAAAGCGAAGCCGTTCATCGCGAATGCGGCGCCGCGTCAATGCTGTATTGACGATAATGTTTTCAACATACCCGTCACGGGCGCCGCGCACGACTTTTTCCGTGTCCGGCTCTTGCGGCTGACGTCCTGGATAGCTGCGGACGTCAACAGCAAATCCAGTTGATTCTCCTTCAATGAAGATGATGATCAATCCAGACAGCAGCTGATCGACTGCTTCATCAAGACTCGTCACCGGGCTCACTTGCTGATGGACGAGCCGGTTCTCGATAATTTGCCGCGCTTGGGCGGCTTGGCGCTCATCGTCGTTGACGCGCACAATTTGTTTTAACAATTCAATAATGTATTGCGTGTCACATAAACCGTTGCAGTAATAAATATGTACCTCCCGGTTTAGCACATGAATTTTTCGCACGCCCAAGTCAAAGCTTGTGCCGACACCGATTCGGTTTTGCAAAAACTTGGCGTTATCAACGAGTTTCTCCGCGATCGGCACTTTTCCCTTCTTCTCTTTTTCCGGCATAGCCACCACTCCTTTCCAGAATCAACTCGACCGCCTTGCGCGTAATGGGCGCTCCGTTTTTCGCATTGTCGCGATACCCCATTTTGCCGATATCGCCGATGCCGACGACAAGCGGAATATTCAGTTGGTCAAGACAGTAGACGGTATCGCCGTTAATCCGCCCGACATCGAGATCGCGAATGCCTTCTTTATCGACTCCGTATTCCGTAATCAAGCCGTCGCGGTCGATGCTGACGTGCACTTTTGTCCATTCGCGCCGGTGCGTATTGGAAGCGACCGCCAGCGCCCCGAGCACCTCGATTTGCTCGTGCGTCGCTACGTAGCGGAGCGCCTCTTCTCCGGCTCCCTCTCCGATGGCGCCGCAATCATCAAACATAACAAACACCGGATCATGCGGCGTTTTCAAAATGAGTTCCACGAGCTGTTCGCCGCTTAGTTTCGTCGGATTTCCTTGCGAACACGAGATGCAGCGACCGCCGAGATCGGCAGCCACCCGCTCGATCGCTTGGCAGGCGAATTCATCCCCATCTGTCACTAAAATCACCCGTCGTTTTTTCATGATCTCTACCCTTTCGGTTTGCAAATGAGCGAGGCGAAAAACGAGCCAGCCACGATAAAGGCGAACAGAGCGCCGGCAAAGCGGAACACTGCCGCTCCGGTTTCGACTAAGCCGTCCGGCCGCGGTTCAACCATCACGCCTTTCGCCAAAAAATAGCCAAATCCGCTTAGCGGCATCGTTGCCCCGGCGCCAGCCCAAGCAACAAACCGGTCGTATACGCCGCTAAACCCAAGAAGAACGCCTAGAATGACAAGGACGCTGGCGACGTCCGCCGACGTCCATTTGCCGCGGTCGAGAGCAAGCTGGGCGAGGGCGCATAGCAGCCCACCGGCCAAAAAAGCACGGACGTATTCCATCATTGCATTCCCCCTTGACCAGACCTGAAAGCCCCGTTATGGAAGCGAATCCGGCTCTTGTTTGGCCGCTTCAATGACAACGCCGTGGGCGACGGCCGGAATCGACTGTTTTTGCTGCACCATCGTTTGGCTAAGGAGCGCTCCGGTGGCAACGACAAACAGACGGTGAAACGTGCCACGATCAAGCTCGTGAAACAAATAGCCGTACGTGACGACTGCAGAACAGGCACAGCCGCTGCCGCCGGCAAACACTTTTTGATCGGGGCGGTAAATCATCAGTCCACAGTCGTTATAGACATCGCTAATATCATAGCCCGATTCGGCGAGCAGCTCGCGGACGATGACGCTACCGACGCGCGATAGGTCGCCGGTGACAATCAAGTCATAATCGCTTGGTGATGTACCTAAATCGCGGAAATGCTGCTCGATCGTATCCGCTGCCGCTGGAGCCATCGCCGCCCCCATATCGAGCGGATTCGTGAGCCCTGCATCGATGACTTTGCCGATCGTCGCCGCCCGGATGCGCCAGCGCCCTGGGGTGCGGCCAACGAGCGCGGCTCCAGCGCCCGTGACGGTAAATGTCGCCGTTTTCGGCTTTTGCACGCCAAGTTCAGTCGGATAGCGAAATTGCCGTTCCGCAGTCGCGTTATGGCTGCTCGTCGCCACAAGCGCCGTATCGGCGAGCCCACCAGCAACAAAAGCGGCGGCTGCCGCCAGCGTCTGCATCGAGGTAGAACAAGCGCCGAACAAGCATAAAAACGGAATGGGCAGCTCGCGCGCAACATAGTTGGACGTCGCATTTTGGTTTAATAAATCGCCGGCTAAAAACAAATCAACATCGTGGGCAGAAACGCCGGCCTTTTGCAGACAACGTGCCACCGCCTCGCTCATCAACCGCCGCTCGGCCAACTCCCACGTCTCTTCCCCGCAATATAAGTCGCGATGCCAAATGTCAAAATAGCCACCAAGCGGGCCATCGGCCTCAAGCGGACCGACAGCGGTGGCAGCAGCTCTAATATAAATGTCCTCATCAAACACCCACGTCTGTTTTCCGACACGCTTCATGTCCTTCCCTCTTTTCGTCATGGCCAAAAGAGGCCGAGCACATAGGCAACAATGATGCCGTAAAGAATCGTTGCCCCGCCGGCTTTCAACATCTGCCCAGCCACCCCGGCCGTCCATCCTTCGCTCCGATGCTCGATCGCCGCGCTGGCGAGGGCGTTGGCCAGTCCCGTCATGAGCATCATCGCCCCCGCACCGGCAAACTGGCTGAAATCGTCATATTTTCCGGCAGCCGTCAACACGATCGCCAACCCGGACATCACCGTCACCGCCCATAGTTGAGCGGCAAACGGCGAAACAGCAAACAGGCGGCTATGCCACTCAGCAAGCCATTGCGCCAACGTGCAAAGCGCTCCGCCGACAAGAAACGCCTTGATCGCGTTGGCGGCGTATGGGGGAGAAGGCTGAAACGCCTTCACTTCACGGAGGTAATTCGCCTTTAATCCCACGTTTTCTCCCCCCTTTTTCAATGAAAGTAATCGACAAAATAAACCCAATGGAATAATGAACCTGCCACTTTTCCGAAGGCGAGCGCCATCAATAAAATGACAATTTTATCATCAACACCAATGCGCTTCGCTAAAATCGGCCAAACGTTCAATACTTCCGTCAGTGCCGCAGCGAGCATCCCGATAAATATGCCATGTAGCAATCCGATCGGCGCCAGCCAATACTTCGACAACTGCCAGACAGGATGACGCAAACTTATCCAGCCGCCGACGATGGCACCAGCAATGGCGCTCCACTCATACGCGTGGATGCGCTTGACCGTTTTCGTTAGCTGCGTCAGACGCGGAATGACGCCAAGCACGACTAAAAAAGCGACAAATCCCGTTCCAACCGCCAGCCCTCCAGCGAAGCCGACGAACACTACCAGCAAAATCTCAAGCGTCGTCAAGCTGTCTCATACTTTCTTTGTTTTCATGCAAAATGACGTATTGATCAATGGCTTGCTGGTAGTTGAACATTTCGACTTCAAGAGGGCTAGGCTCTTCATTAATCCGCTTGCGGAACCAATGGTTGAAAAATAACACCATTCCAATGCCAAGCCCGAACGAATACGGAATTTGCAAAAGCAACGGTTTGTCGACCGATTGGCCGGTCATGACTTCATACAGATAGCGATGCACTTTTTGCATGCTCACATCTTCGTGAAAGTTCATAATGGCCATCGCTGAACCAACAAATAAAAGAAGCCAAACAAGAATAAAAGCAACCGTCGAAAACCGCCGTTTTTCATACAAGACTTCCACGATCGTCTGCGACGGGCCGACCATCTGCACATCGAGCGAATCGTCGACATCGAGGACAGCACGAACGACTTGCATCATATCGATAATGACGATATTTTTATCGCTCGGTTGAACGCGATAGAGTGGAATCGCCTTCAACCGCCGAATGAGCCCGCCATCTGTCGCGGCAATTTGTGCCACCTGCCCCAAGGTGACGAGCGCCTCCGGTTTCACTTGCACACGATGGCGCAGTTTAATAAACACGGTATTTGCCATCTGTCCCACACCTTTATCCCCATTTTGTTTTTCTTTAGTTTGTTTGGATGAAAAAAGGATCATGCAGCTTGCTGATATTCACCATCGATTTCATAAAAATAGAAAAGAATGGGCCTCACAATACCCATTCTTTTAAAAAAAATGTTTTCAGTTGTTCCGTGACGCGAAAAAGCGGGCTATCTGCCCGCTTTTTCCCGCCTAGGTGCGGAAAAATGGACTACCCGTCCACTTTTTCCCGCGCACATGCGTAAAAAATGGACTACCCATCCATTTTTTCCTTTATGTGCTGCAATATTTTCTTTTCCAGCCGGGATACTTGCACTTGAGAGATGCCGAGTCTTGCTGCCACTTCGGACTGGGTTTGGTCTTTGTAATAACGCAAATAGACGATGAGCCTTTCGCGCTCATCGAGCTCTTCAATCGCTTTTTTTAAGGCAATTTTCTCAAACCATGATGCCTCGTCAGCATCGGCGATTTGATCGAGCAGCGTGATCGGATCGCCGTCGTTTTCATACACTGTTTCATGGATCGACGCCGGCGAGCGAACCGCCTCTTGGGCGAGAACGACTTCTTCCGGCGAAACACCCAAATGGTCGGCGATTTCGGTGATCGTCGGGGCCCGCCCGCGCGTCTTGGACAGTTCGTCCTTCGCTTTGCGGATTTTATTGCCCATCTCTTTCAGCGAGCGGCTGACTTTCACCGTGCCGTCATCGCGGAGAAATCGCTGAATCTCCCCGATGATCATCGGCACGGCGTACGTCGAAAACTTGACATCATACGATAAGTCAAACTTATCGACTGATTTTAACAAGCCGATGCAGCCGATTTGGAACAAATCATCCGCTTCATAGCCACGATTTAAGAAACGCTGGACGACCGACCAGACGAGGCGCATATTTTTTTCAATAATTTCATCGCGGGCTTCTTGGTCGCCTTCCTGACTGCGGCGGATCAGCTCCTTCATCTCCTGGTCTTTGATTGGCGACTGATCTTGCTTGACATCGACATCCATAGGCATGTCTCCCTTAGTTACATAACGCTTTGCTTTTGGCAATATGCTTTTTCAAATAAACGGTCGTCCCTTTGTTCACTTCCGACTCGACAACGACTTCATCCATGAAGTTTTCCATAATGGTAAAGCCCATCCCTGACCGTTCGAGCTCCGGCTTTGTTGTAAACAGCGGCTGGCGTGCCTCGTCGATGTTAGCGATGCCGACTCCTTCGTCTCTCACCGTCAAGTGGACGATACCGTCTTCAATGACGACGGAAATGAAGACGATGCCGTTCGGGTCGTTGTTGTAGCCGTGAATGATAGCGTTTGTCACCGCCTCCGAGACGACCGTTTTAATTTCCGTCAGCTCATCTATCGTCGGGTCGAGCTGGGCGACAAACGCCGCCACCGTCACACGGGCAAACGACTCGTTTTCGCTGCGGGCGGAAAATTGGAGGTGCATTTCATTGCGCATTTATGCCACCCCCAGTGCCTGCAAAGCAAATTGTTCATCTGCTTCAAAGCGGATGATTTTAAACAGCCCTGACATGTCAAACAGACGCTTGACCGTCGGTGACACAGCGCAAACGACCATTTGCCCGCCGACGTTTTTAATTTGTTTATAGCGCCCCAAAATGACGCCGAGACCGGAACTGTCCATAAATGTCAATTGCCCTAAATTAAGTACAATATGGCGCACAGTCCGGTTTTCAAGCACGTCCGTCACTTTCTCGCGCAATTCCTCCGCTGTATGGTGGTCAAGCTCTCCAGAGAGGCGAACGATGAGCACGTCTTGCTTCACTTCCAAGTTGATCGCGAGACTCACAGCGCGTTCCTCCTTGTCCATTTCAGGATACGGAGAAGTTTCGCTGTCGCCCTCCGGAAATCCTGCCGCCCGACAAAACTAGTGACCGTTCGCCAAAGAGAGTGAAAAGATCACAAAAATTGACATTACCCAGCCTGAACGAAACGGCCGAACACTCGCTTAAACAAATCCCAAAAGCTGGCCTCTGCCACCGTTTGTTTGGCAACAAGCGGGCTGCGCAAAATCTCTTTTCCATCCTGCTTCAAAATAAGGACGCCAAGCTCATCGCCTTTTCGAACCGGCGCTTTCACGCCATCGTTCACTTTAACCACTTTCTCGATTTGCTCGACTGACTGCCCTTTTTTCGTCAGCACCGACACCGGCTCCGACGTTACGGCTGCGACCGACTTTTGTTTCCCCTTGCTGACATCGACACGGGCGACTGTTTCATTGCGCTTGTATACCGGATGGGCTTGATAGTGATGAAACGCGTAATCGAGCATTTTGGTAATTTGCGCGTTGCGCGATTTTGGTGTCGGCGCTCCAAACACAACGGCAATGACGCGCATGCCGTTCTTTTTCGCCGTCGCCGTCAAACAATATCCTGCTTCGCTTGTAAAGCCGGTTTTCAGCCCGTCAACGCCTGGATAAAACTTGACAAGCCGGTTAGTATTCACAAGCCAAAACTTTTTATCGGTGTTTTCGCGCAAATAGTCTTCGTACTTGCTTGTATATTTTGTAATTCCCTCGTATTTCAACAGTTCGCGCGCCATGATGGCCATGTCATAGGCGCTGCTGTAATGCCCTTCAGCCGGCAGGCCGGTCGTATTGGCGAATTTCGTTTCCTTTAAACCAAGTTCTTTCGCCTTTTCGTTCATCATTTCAACAAACGCTTCTTCCGATCCGGCAATCCGCTCAGCCATGGCGACAGAAGCGTCATTCGCTGAACCGATGGCGATGGCACGCAGCAATTCATCAACCGTCATTTCCTCGCCTGGCTCGAGAAAAATTTGCGATCCGCCCATCGAAGCAGCGTATTCGCTTGTCCGTACTTTCTCATCGTAGGAGAGCTTTCCTTCGTCGATCGCCTCCATGATCAACAACATCGTCATAATTTTTGTCATGCTCGCCGGCGGCAGTTTTTCATGAGGATTTTTTTCATATAGAACCTTGCCGGTGTCGCGTTCAATCAAGATGGCCGACTTCGCCTCATCAGCCAACTCAGTCTTTGTCCCCTTTGTTTCTTTCTCCTCAGCATATACAGAAAGGGGAAGGAAAAGAAGAAGCGGCAATAAAAGCAGACGGATGACTGTCGTTTTCATCTCCCAAACCTCCATTCTTTATACATGCCATTTTTTCCAATGGAGATATTTTTATACAAATGAACCAAAATAAAAAACGCTCGAAACGAATGTTTCGAGCGTTTTTCCTTGAACGACGCTTTCTTTAATTTGTACATCAGCCACGGTCTTGTCTTTATACAATCGTCTCATAAATGAGCGGCGGCGGAGCGACTGGCTGCGGTGAGATCCGAATGGCAGTTGCAAGTTTTTCTTCCACTGTGCGCACATCTTGCCGGTTGCTGTGGATGGTAGCAAGCGCCTCCCCTTTCCGCACACGGTCGCCAACCTTCTTATGGAGCACGATTCCGACCGCCAAGTCAATCTCGTCCTCTTTTTTTGCTCGTCCGGCACCAAGCCACATGGCAGCAGTACCGATTTCATCTGCAACAATCTCAGCAACATAACCGTCCTCGCTAGCTGCAACGTCAAACGTATACGCTGCTTGCGGCAGTTTGTCCGGGTCATCGACGACCGACGGATCGCCACCTTGGGCCGCCAAAAACGTTTTGAACGCTGCGATGGCGGATCCATCATGCATCGCCTCTTCAAGCAGGCGGCGCGCCTCATCAAGCGACGACGCCTTCTTCGCCAAGTAAACCATATGGCTGCCAAGCGTCAAACAAAGTTCTGTCAAATCGCGCGGGCCGTTTCCTTTCAGCGTAGCGATCGCCTCTTTCACTTCCAAAGCGTTGCCGACCGCATAGCCGAGCGGCTGGCTCATATCGGAAATAACGGCCATCGTCTGTCGGCCAACACGCTTGCCGATATCGACCATCGCCCGGGCCAGTTCGCGTGCCCTGTCGAGTTCCTTCATAAACGCCCCGGCGCCGGTTTTCACATCTAAGACGATGGCATCAGCCCCGGCAGCGATTTTTTTGCTCATGATTGAGGAAGCGATAAGCGGAATGCTGTTGACAGTCGCTGTCACGTCGCGGAGCGCATACAGCTTTTTGTCAGCTGGTGTCAAGTCGCCAGTTTGGCCAATAATGGCGATCTTATTCTCATTGACGAGCCGGAGAAATTCATCTTTGCTGATTTCTACGTGAAATCCAGGCACGGACTCGAGCTTGTCAATCGTTCCGCCCGTATGACCGAGGCCGCGCCCAGACATTTTCGCCACCGGCACGCCAACGGAGGCGACAAGCGGGCCTAAAACGAGCGTCGTCGTATCGCCGACCCCGCCTGTTGAATGTTTGTCAACTTTCATGCCACGAATGCCTGACAAATCGATGACTTCGCCGGAGTGCACCATGGCCATCGTCAACACCGCCGTTTCTTCGTCCGTCATGCCGCGAAAATATACCGCCATCGCCAGTGCGCTCATTTGGTAATCTGGAATGTCTCCGTTTGTATAACCGCGGATGATCCATTCAATTTCTTCTTTCGTCAGCGCCTGCCCATCTCGTTTTTTGGCAATCAAATCGACCATTCTCATCCCGATCACCTTTTCTCCTTATTTCGCCAGCTCGGCGACAACCGCTTTAATAAGCCGCAAAAAGTCGGCTTTCACCCGTTCGGCTGTTTCGACGACTTCGTCATGATGAAGCGGGGCGTCGGTCATACCGGCCGCTAGATTGGAAATGCACGAAATGCCAAGCACTTCGATGCCGGCATGGCGAGCAACAATGACTTCCGGAACGGTGGACATGCCAACCGCATCACCGCCAAGCACACGGATCATACGAATTTCCGCCGGCGTTTCGTACGAAGGCCCCGTGTTGGCGACGTACACTCCTTCACGCACACAAATGCCGAGCTTTGCCGCCGCTTCCTTGGCGAGCTGACGCAGGCGTCGGCTGTACGCTTCGGTCATGTCCGGAAAACGAGGGCCGATCTCCGGGTCGTTCGGACCGATGAGCGGGTTCGTACCAAGCAAATTGATATGATCGGAAATAATCATCAAATCGCCAGGGCGAAACTGTTCATTCACACCGCCGGCAGCGTTTGTCACGATCAATTGGCGGATGCCAAGCTCCTTCATCACCTGAACAGGGAACGTCACTTCGCGAAGTGAGTATCCTTCATAATAATGAAACCGTCCTTGCATAGCGACGACTGTCGCCCCTTCAAGCTGGCCATACACGAGCCGACCGGCGTGCCCTTCAACTGTTGACACTGGAAATCCAGGAATATCTTCATACGGAATGCGAATCGCCTCTTCGATTTCATCGGCGAGCACACCGAGCCCCGAACCGAGAATCAAGCCAATGACGGGCGGAGCCGGCATACGCTGGCGCAAATAATCAGCTGCTTTTTTAATCGCTTGTCGATCCATTCCTTTTCCCCCTCACAACATGTTCTCATCATAGACGGCTGTTCACTGCTGCGCCAATTCCGCTAAAAAGCTTGTTCCGTAGGGCGGCATATGGACGCGGAAATTATCGGCGATCGTTGCCCCGACATCGGCGAATGTCTCGCGGATCGGGAGAGGCTTTCCACCTTGAAAACGCGGACTGTACACTAAAAGCGGCACATATTCGCGCGTATGGTCCGTCCCGTGGTGCACCGGATCGTTGCCGTGATCAGCCGTGATGATCAGCAAATCATCCGTTGTCAACCGCGGCAGCACCTCAGCGAGCCGTGCGTCAAACTCTTCAAGCGCATCGCCGTATCCTTGCGGGTCGCGGCGATGGCCGTACTTAGCGTCAAAGTCAACAAGATTGACGAAGCTGAGCCCGGTAAAGTCCATGCTGAGCGTGTCGATGAGCTTATCCATGCCGTCCATATTCGACGCCGTCCGCAACGACTGCGTCACCCCTTCATTATCGTAAATATCGGCGATTTTTCCAATGGCGATGACATCATACCCGGCGTCTTTCAGCTCGTTCATCACCGTGCGGCCGAACGGCTTGAGCGCATAGTCGTGCCGGTTTGGCGTCCGCTCAAAGCGGCCCGGCATTCCGACAAACGGCCGGGCGATGACGCGTCCAACCATGTACGGCTCATCGCGCGTCAGCTCGCGGGCGATTTCACAAATACGATACAGCTCATCAAGTGGCACGACCTCTTCATGGGCAGCGATTTGCAAGACGGAGTCAGCTGATGTATAGACGATGAGCGCCCCCGTTTTCATATGTTCCTCGCCCAACTCTTCGATGATCGCCGTCCCACTCGCTGGTTTGTTGCCAATCACTTTCCGTCCCGTACGCCGTTCGAGTTCGGCGATCAGTTCGTCTGGAAACCCGTCTGGGAAAACGCGGAACGGCTTGTCGATGCGAAGGCCCATCAGCTCCCAATGGCCGGTCATCGTGTCTTTGCCGGCGGATGCCTCTTTCATTTTTGTATAATAAGCGAGCGGATGATCGACTTTCGGCACCCCTTGAATCTCGCGAATATGACTGAGTCCAAGCTTTGCCATATTCGGCATGTGCAAGCCGCCGCGATGTTCGGCAATATGGCCGAGCGTGTCCGCCCCTTTATCGTTATATTTCTCAGCATCAGGCGCTTCACCAATGCCGACCGAATCGAGCACAATTAAAAATACGCGCCGATATGTTGTGTTCACAATTCATTCCTCCCGCCTGCAGTGAAAATAGATTCTCTTCCTATCGTTCCCATATTTCCGGTAAAACACGCCCTTATTGTATTGGTCAGAAGTCTGACAACTAGATCAATAGAAGTGTGCCTAGCATCAGCGGTGCGCCGTGACTAGGCACGAGGATGATACTGTTTATACACGTCTTTCAGGCGCGTTTTCGTTACGTGCGTATACATCTGCGTCGTCGAAATATCAGCGTGCCCAAGCAGTTCTTGGACAGCGCGCAAATCGGCTCCGTTCTCAAGCAGATGAGTCGCAAATGAATGACGGAGCGTGTGAGGCGTCAACTCTTTTTCAATGCCCGCTTCTTTGGAAAGACGTTTTAAAATTTTCCAAAACCCTTGTCGCGTCAGGCGCTGGCCGTAATGGTTCAAAAACAATGCCTCCGTTGCCCGCTTGCGCGGATTTACAAGCTGCGGGCGCCCATACTCCAAATAGCGGGCAAGTGCTTCAAGCGCCATCCGTCCGATCGGGACAATCCGCTCTTTTCGCCCTTTCCCATAGCAGCGGACAAACCCCATTGTCAAATGCACGTCACCTAAGTTGAGCTGTACAAGCTCGCTGACGCGCATGCCGGTCGCATATAGCACCTCAAGCATCGCCTTGTCACGCAAGCCGAACGGCGTATTCGTCTGTGGCGCCGCCAGGAGCGCTTCGACTTCTTCGACGGACAGCACTTTTGGCAGCGTCCGCTCAAACTGCGGCGTTTCGATATGGACCGTCGGGTCTTGCGCCGCCATTTTCTCCCGCAGCAAAAACTGATGAAACGAACGAATCGACGCCAAATGTCGAGCAATCGTCCTTGCTGACTGCCCTTGCTCGCTTAAAAACTTTAAAAAATGAAGAATATGCAGACGCTCGACTTCGCCCCACGCCTCAAGCTGCTCGACCTCGCGCAAGTAGTGGACATATTTCTTTAAATCCCGTTCATACGAAATAATCGTATTGTGCGCCAAGTTCCGCTCTACCGTCAAATAATGCAAGAAATCCTTTAATTCATGTTCCAATGTTCTCTACTCCCCATCGCGATAAAAAAATAATAGCCGGTTGAGCCAGTCCGGAGGCGTGTGTTCGATCGTCGATACTTTCACCGCCGATCCTTCCGGTTCATCGTATCGATGATAATACTCGTACTCGCGATTAAACCATACAAGACTATAATAAAATAAAATGGTGCATCCCGTAAACAAAAGAAATACTTTCACCATTTGCCAAACTGTTTTCATGGCACCCTCCCCATCGGCTGCTTGCCCATTTGCTAGTATGAGGATATGCCATTTGTTTCCCTATTTATACGCAAAAAAACCTTTCCCGTTGGAAAAGGTTTTTACTTTTCTTCATGTTTTTGCTGGCAGCGGTGGCAAATGCCGTGAAACGTCAAGCGGTGATCTTTAATTTTAAACTTCCATTCCCGTTCAACAATCGCTTCGACGTCCTCAAGCAAATCTTCTTCAATTTCCGCCACCGATCCGCACTCGAGGCAGACAAGATGGTGATGGAAATGCGCCGCCCCTTCTTTGCGAAGGTCATAGCGCGATACCCCGTCCCCGAAATTGATTTTATCAACGATTTTCAGCTCGGTTAGCAGTTCAAGCGTCCGATAAACGGTCGCCAGCCCGATCTCTGGAGATTTTTCTTTTACGAGGAGGTAGACGTCTTCAGCGCTTAAATGGTCTTCTTCATGTTCAAGCAGGACTCTTACCGTCGCTTCCCGCTGCGGCGTCAGCTTGTAGCCGGCCGAGTGCAGCTGCTTCTTAATTCGTTCCACACGATCTTCCATTTTTTCATTCCTCCCTCGCCATTCACCTCCCATTATAGCAAATGTATAAGGTAAGTATCAAAGTAAAATGACTATTATAAGATAAAAATAATGATTATTATATAATAATATTTATTAAATTAACCACCCATTTGACCGTCTGTTTCATCAATACCGGTGAGAGGTACGCTTCCACCACCGAGGAAACGAGCAACCCTGCAGCGATCGCCACCATCGCTGCCGCATAGCGCATGATCATCGGGAATACCGGCTCGTGCGGCCGCTTCATAAACTGGTTGCGCACCATTTGCAAGGAAAACGAAATCGAAATCACACCCATTACAATCATGAGCGGAATGACGATCAAGTTTTGCGGCATGACAGATACAAACGACAATAAAAATCCTTGCCAGCTCATTTGGTTGACCAAAAAGCCGACCGTGAAGCCGACGACAATCCCTTTTAAGAACAGTAAAATAAAAATGATTGGCAGGCCGATGACGGAAATGCCAAGCACCCACATGAGGGCAATGTATTTGACGTTATGCATATAGCTTTGACGGAACATATCATGGGCGCTTGCCAAATTGTCTTTCGATACTTGTCCAAAAAATTGCGTCAAGTAATAGTACAAGTCTTGCTTTTGGCTAAATCCGAGGCTGTTGACGACAATGGCCCCAAAAATCACACCCATTAAAAATAGGACGATAACAAATACGTATAGTGAGGCGTGTTCGCGCAAATGAACGGCGATGGCCGATTTCAACGGATGGGTTCTCATCGTACTTCGTCCTCCTATTTGGCTCTTAGTAGATTGTATGTCCATCCGTTTCGTATATGACTGTTTTTCAAAAAAACGGGATTGCCCGTCGGCAACCCCGTTTTCAATAACCATCACTCCGCCTGTGCACGGCCATCGTTCGCTCCTTTGTGGGTCCCCTGCCCTCGGCGTTTTCTCACCCGTCATTTTTCCTGCACTTTTCCGTATTTCCCGCCGCCGCCAGCTTCGATGGCGAGCGCGCCGCTGCGGGCGAGAACGATCAGTCGTGCGAGCTTTTGGCCGACCGTCTCGGCTATCTCTTCTTCTGTCGCCTCATGCAGCACGCGCATTTCCGTGCCAAAACGGCTGAGCAGCTTTTCGTACGACTTCAAGCCGAGTCCAGGGATAAATTCAAGCGGCACCTGATATACATACGGCGGCCGTTTCGGTCCGTGCTCCGCCGTTTTTAACTCCTTGAGCCGGTCTGACACCCCTTTAATAAAGCGATGGTGGCCGCACGCTGGGCAGCGCTCAGCCTCAGGCGAAACCGGCGTCAGGCACCCCTCGCACACCGTTCGGTGGTATTTACCAAGCTTTGGATTTAAGCCATAATTGGCGATGATTGTGCGCCCGTCCTCGTTGCGGAACGCTTGTTCCAGCTCAGCAAACGTCGGGGCGGCAAGCTGCACTTGTTCATATTCCCGGGCAATTTTTCGCAATGAATGGGCATCCGAGTTTGTCAAATACGGATAGCGGTGTAATTCGGCGATTTGGTCAGCCATTGACGTATCGGCGCTCAATCCAAGCTCAATGGCGTCGATTTGATCGGGGTCGAACACTTCCGTCAAACTGCGTTCGACTCCTTTTCCGTACAAACTTTTAAACGGAGTGAACGCATGCGCCGGGATAAACCAGCCACCCCACTCTTTTACCGCTGCTTGCAGCTCGCGCCCTGAAGCATAAATGCGCTGCGAGCTGAGTGATACGTTTTTCACCCGCTTGCCAAGCCAAGCGGAAAATGCGCGCATCGCTTGAACAGTCGGCAAAAAAGCGAGGACATGAATCGGTCCGTGGCAACGGTCGTCATACACTTCGATTTCGCTGCCTAAAAGCAAGGTCACTTTCCCGGTACTAATGCCGCCCTCACGATGTTCGCACCATCCATGTTCATCCATGGCCCGTTCGAGCTCATCAAGCACTTCCGGCACATGACTGTCAATGACACCGACCAAATCGATTCCTTTCACATGCGCCGCTTCATGCAAAATGTTCGCAAGCGTCAACGTCCGTGCCCCAGTAATTTTCACCGGACGGCCGGAAGCGGTGCGGCCGATATGAATATGTAAATCAGCGTAATAGCGGCCGAGGACGCCATCGTTTTTTCCGTTAGTCATCGTTTCTCAAGCGCGCGGCGCAGCTGCAAATATTGCAAGGCATACGCCGTTTTAGCATCATAAATGTCACGTCGTTCAAGCATATCCAGCGCCTCCTCTAACGTCACTTCCAGCAGTTCAACAAATTCATCTTCATCTAAACCGGCACCATCTTCGACTTTTTCCAACCCCTCGGCGACGTACAAATGGATGAGCTCGTCGGCAAATCCGGGCGATGTATAAAACGAAATGAGGTGGTGCATCGATTGGGCGCGGTAGCCGGTTTCTTCTTCAAGTTCGCGGTGTGCGGAAGCGAGCGGCTCTTCCCCATGTTCTAGCTTGCCCGCCGGAATTTCAACCAATGCGCGCTCGAGCGCTTTTCGATACTGACGGACGAGGACGATCTTCCCATCGGGCAAGAGCGGCAACACCGCTACCGCCCCCGGATGTTTAATCACCTCGCGCCGACTCGTTTTCCCGTTTGGCAGCTCCACCTCTTCAACATACAGTTCGATGATGCGTCCGCTGAATAATTTTTCTTGGCGGATCGTTTTTTCATACAACTGATCCATTCTTATTCTCCCCTATCCATTGATAAATTCTTTTCCATTGTACTACATATTTGGCCATTTTTTCGCCCCTGTTGTACAATGATCATTAAGAAGGGAGCGTAACGCAATGAACAAACGACGCATCGGTACATCGGATTTGTATGTGAGCGAAATCGGACTCGGCTGCATGTCGCTTGGCACCGATGAACGCGAGGCGATCCGCCTCATTCACGAAGCGCTTGATCGCGGCATCAACTATTTGGATACAGCCGACTTGTACGATCGTGGCCTGAACGAAGAATTTGTCGGCAAAGCGGTGAAAGGAAAACGCGATCAAGTGATTATCGCCACCAAAGTAGGCAACCGTTGGCGACCGGACGGAAGCGGTTGGGATTGGGATCCGTCCAAAGCATATATCAAGCAAGCCGTCAAAGACAGCCTGCGCCGCCTGCAAACAGACTACATTGACTTATACCAGCTCCACGGTGGCACGATTGACGACCCGATCGACGAGACGATTGCGGCATTTGAAGAGTTAAAGCAAGAAGGAGTCATTCGTTGGTACGGCATTTCCTCGATCCGTCCCAACGTCATTCGCGAATATGTGAAGCGTTCAAATATCGTCAGCGTCATGATGCAATATAGCCTGCTTGACCGCCGTCCGGAAGAGTGGTTCCCTCTCTTGCGCGAGCATAACATCAGCGTCATCGCCCGCGGTCCGGTCGCTAAAGGCTTGCTTACTGACCGCCCGCTCGAAGCGGCAGGAGCGGCGGTGAAAGAACACGGCTATCTCGACTACTCGTACAGTGAACTGCAAGCACTCATCCCGAGGCTGAAAGAGAAAACCGGGGAACGCCGTTCGTTAACTGCGACCGCGCTCCAGTTTTGCTTGTATGATCCGGTCGTTGCCGCCGTCATTCCAGGTGCGAGCCGGCTTGAGCAGCTGGCGGAAAACATCGCTGCCGCATCCGCGCTGCCGCTTGACGCTGATGAATACGAATGGTTAAAACAAGCGACGAAGCGCTCGGTGTACGAAATGCACCGATAAGCACAGACGGCGACATAAGAAACCACCCAACTTAACTCACGGGAAACAGATTGGCATCACGTTGCCTGCAAAACGAATCGTACCCCAGTACGAAATGTCCGCACGGGCGCAGCATAATCGTGCCAAAAATAGCTGCCGAGCCGATGAACGACCGCCAGCATCGCAGCTAAACAAAAAGAAGAGCCCAAGGCGCCAGCACGGCCGCTTACGGGCTCTTTTTTCTGCCTATATGAGTCAGGCGATACGTCTTGTTTCGCCCCTCCCACTACACAACATCATCATCCACATACTTGTCCTTTGCCGCCCCCAAACCGAACATCATCATGGCGGCACAGACAATCAACAGTAAAACGAGGGAGGGGATGAAATGGCCGGCCTTATCGTACAACGCACCAAACAACGGTGGACCGGCTGCCGCCAGTAAGTAACCGACGAACTGGGCCATAGCAGAAAGTTGGGCAGCCTCTAGCGGGCGGCGCGTCCGCAGCGTAAACAGCATCATCGCAAGGGAAAACGACATGCCAGCACCGACACCGGCAAAGAACGCCCCCGTCCACAGCCACCATCCTTGGCCAACTAACAACGCGACGATCCCAGCCACTTTCAACAGCACCGATGAACCGATCAACACTTTTTGATCTTTCATGCGCTCGGCCAACATCGGAGATAAAAACATCATCGGCAGCTGGGCAAATTGGAAGAAAAACAATAACCAGCCGGCCGTATCGGCCGCCATTCCTTTGCCTTGCCCAAGCTCTGGCAGCCACGTAATCACGCAATAAAAGAAAAATGATTGCATTCCCATAAATAACGTCACTTGCCAAGCAAGCCATGAACGCCAAAATGACGAATGTCGTTTTCCCGATGGAGCGCTAGCGGATTTCCATCGATAAATTTGCGGCAGCCAGACTACAATTGCGACCAGAGTAAGCAACGCCCAAAAGCGAAACGCTCCTTCCCAGCCAATCCCCCACCCGTCAGCAAGCGGAACAGCAAGACCGGAAGCAAAGGCGGCACTGACGTTCATCGTCACCGTATAAACCCCCATCATTAAGCCAACACGCATAGGAAACGCGTCTTTAACAAGCGCTGGCATGAGGACATTGTTGACAGCGATCGCCGCACCGATGAGCGCTGTACCGGCAAACAGCCAGAAACTGCCTGCCAGCGGACGGATGAGTTCGCCTACGAGCAAGACGACGAGTGAACAAAACAGCGTTCGCTCCATCCCGATCCGGCGGGCAAACGTAGCCGCCGCCGGCGCCAACAAAGCAAACGCCAACAGCGGAATCGTCGTTAGCGCCCCGGCAGCGGCGTAGGAAAGGCCAAGCTCCCGCTGCAGTTCAGGAACGAGCGGGCCGACCGTAGTGATCGGTGCGCGCAAGTTGGCAGCTAAGACGACGACTGCGGCCACCATGAATACCGAAGAAGTCGCTGTACTCGCCGCCGCACTTTTTTGCCTCATCTATCTTTTCCCCCTTCATTTAAACTTGCGCCAATCAAGTTCACTTTCTTCAAGCAGCTCAGCAAACGACTTCTGCTCATCGCGTCGGCGCGCTTCCTCGCGGCGTCGCGCTTCTTCCGCTGCCCGCCGCCGCTGTTCTTCCTCGGCAAGCGCCCGCTTTTTCGCGAGCAACTTCGCTTCGACGTCCGCGCCGACTCGATCGGCAAGCGTCACCGTCTGCTGCTCTTGCCTCTTTTTCCGCCCCGCATGCTTCTTCACCATTTTCACCCCCTTGCATAACGGCCGCCCATTTGTCAAACGATACAACTAAACAACATCGAAAAGGAGAGATGACCAGTGGCCAAAAACCGCGCCCAAAAAGGAAAGCCGTCTGCCGATACAGTCAAACCAATGATCGCCAAAGAAGATCTAGAAAAAGCGATCCATCCGACAAAACGGCAAAACAGCCCGCAATAATAGGCGGACGATAGAAAAACCGTAACCGACCGGGTTACGGTTTTTACAGCACTTCAGTAATATGCGGCATATGCTCGCCAAGCCAAGCAATCGCGTCATCAAGCGTCGCAAACTCTTTCGTCTCAAATGTCATCTCATTTTGCAAAAGCCAGACGTCTTTTTTGTCGTGGTACGGACCGGCGACCGACCAATGAAGCAAGCTGTACGGGTCGTTTTCATGGGTGAATGACACCCATGTTTTTTGCTTCGCCGTCTCCGCCAGCTGCCGAAGTTTACCGTTCATCGCCAGATCCCACCTTCACAAGCGGCATATGCCCATTCAGCATTTGCCCGGGGCTTTTTAGCTGAAAGACGGTCGTCCCCGGCTTAACATCAATCGTCATCGTCTCATCAAAAAAGATGAGACGCGACCGCTCTAAAAGCACCGGAACGAAATTCGTCTCAACGGCAAGATCGTCCTCATCGGCCTCGTCAACGAGCCATAACGCCGGCACGCCGTCGACTAAACAGCCGCAGCCGTTCGTGTCATATTTGAGCTTTAACTGCCGCCCCGATTCGGCTACAATAGGGGTAAGCATTTCTTTTGCTGCATCAGTAAACGTGATGTTCACGCTCATCGTTGCTCCTTTTTCCGTTTGTTTCTTTATTATTCTACCTGTTGGCACATAACACTGTCAAAATGAAAAGGAGGAAAACCTGATGGCAAAAGTGCAAATCAAAGTCAATGACAACGGCTCGCTCCGCATCACCGGCGATGTCGAGCTCTTAGACGGCGAAGGAAAGCCGTTTGTAACAAAACAAACGTTTTCCCTCTGCCGCTGTGGGCTGTCGAACAACAAGCCGTTTTGCGACGGCTCGCATAAAGGGCGCTTTCAGTCGATCGTCCGCGCCCCTTCGCCGGAAACGGATGAACAGTAAGAAGCGCCCGTTCCCTCTCATTCCGAAAAGCAATCACTTCCTTATGCGAGTTTCGTAACGGACGGTGGAGTCAATGGATAAACGATGGCTGCAAAAACAAGTGCGCAACTGCTTGCGTCACTACGGCTATGACGATGAGATGATGCCGCTTAGCGAAGACGAGTGGCGCGACCTTTGCGCCCATATCGCCGCCGCCAAAGAAAAACAACAAAACACTAACATGTACGAGCTTGTTCATGACGCTGTTTACCGATTTATTACGAGCGCATGATTGAGACCGACAGCTCTTCCATAAAAATGAAACGGCTGGCTCTGTACTAAGGGCAGCCGTTTACTTTTGGAAAAATGCCCGTTTCGCCACCTTTTCCACAAGACCCGGGGCGAGCCGGTACAACCGGCTGCCCACATCCATCCAGCCCGGCATGTTCACTTCGCGCGTTGGAGTCATCATCACTGCTACGACGCGCTTTGCCACCGCTTCCGGTCGAAGCATCCAGCGCGACACGTTGCGCACATAATCGCCTGTCTCATCCGCTAAATCAAAAAATCGAGTTTCGACCGGTCCGGGATTGACAGCGGTGACAAACACGCCAAACCGGCTCGCTTCGAGGCGCAAACTGTCAGTAAACCCGATGACAGCATGTTTTGTCGCCGAGTAAACGCTAGACTTTGGCGTTGCGATTTTGCCCGCTTGCGAGGCGATGTTGATAATATGGCCGCTTCCCCGCTCTTTCATATGGGAATACACCGACTTCGTGCAAGCAATAACACCGAAGACGTTGACGGCAAACATTGCTTCCATCTCAGCCAAATCAATGTCTTCGATGTAGCGGAAAACGCCAAAGCCAGCGTTATTGACAAGCACATCGATGCCACCAAGCTCCTTAAGCAGCTGAGAAAATACCGCCTCGACCATCTCACGGTCGCTCACATCAAGCTCCATGTGCGGCGCGGATACGCCGTATTGCGCTTTGATGCGGGCGCTTATTTCCTTAAGCCGCTCAACATTTCGCGCCAACAGCACCGGCACCGCCCCTTGTCGCGCCGCTTCATAGGCGATTTGCTCACCAATGCCTCCTGACGCTCCAGTAATGACAACATGACGGCCCTTCAACCGCACACCGACACCCCCGCCGCTTCATAAATGTAATGACCATCTTCCTGCTTTTTCCGCACATAACCGTTTACTTCCAAATAGTCAAGCTGGCCGATCGTCTCAGACATCGTCAGCATCAGTTGGCGTTCATAAGCAGTAGGAAACAGTTTTCGGCACACGTCAAACACGGTATGCGGACGTTCTTTCACCATGTCGAGCACCCGCTCGGCGCGCTGGCGTTGCTTAGCAAGCCGTTCGTGGACCAGACCGGGAATGTCAGTCGTATCGTCACCGTGGCCGTTTAGCGAGCGGTCGATATCATACTGTAACATTTTTTCAAGCGATTCGTTATATTGCAACAATGGTTTCGGCCGCTCCGTTTCCCCTTCAGCTGGCGGCTCCATCATCGGGTTCGGGGAGATATGCAAAAGCAAATGGTCGCCGCCGATCAGCAATCCGTCATCCTCGCGATAGAGCGCGATATGGCTTTGTGCATGCCCCGGTGTTTCGATGACACGCCAGTGCGGCAATCCCGGCACCGATTCCCCTTCCGTGACAGCGATATCGATCGCCCGTCGGCTTGCATAGCGAAGTGATCCGCCTTCTTTAGACAGTTGGCTGAACAAGCGGCGGTCGACACCGCATTCAGAGAAAAATTCCTCAAAGAATTGAACGTACCGCTCCACAAACGCGCGTTCACGGCGCAAAAACGGATCGGCTTTTGGATGGCCGATGATCGGCGCATGCGGAAAATAATCAAGCAGACCAACATGGTCCGGATGATGATGAGTAATGACGATTTGCTCGATATCTTCCGGCCGATAACCGATCTCACTCAGACGCTGCACAAACTGCTGCCACGCTTCCTCTGTTTTCACCCCGGCATCGACCAACGTCAACCGATCGCCGGCAATCACGTACATATGCACATCCCCGACCGGAAACGGCGTCGGCACCGTGATCCGATGCACTCGCTCCTTGTTCATCACATTCCCTTCTTTCCCTTAAGTTCATAAATGCTCCCGCTCAAACTCAATCAAAATGAATGGCTATTCATTATATTGTAGTTTACAACGATTTCGTTCGTTTGTCATGCCTTTTTCTTCCGTGTGCTGAAATTGCAAAAAAATTCACTCTCCTCTCTTGACAATCATGCCTGTCCCGCGGCATAATGACAAATAAAATCACGATACAGCCAAACCGGCGATGAACAGGGCCAGTAAACCGGAAACGGCAGCCAGAGAGCGAAGCCCGCGGCTGGAAGGCTTCGCTGCCCTCTTTGCGGTTGAACCTACCCTAGGAGCTGTTAGGCCAACCTAAACGCTTCCCCTGCGTTATCGGGGCAAAGTTGGGCTCGTTTGGCGCAGGCCAAATCAGCCAAAAAAGGTGGTACCGCGGAAACGAAGGTTTTCCGTCCTTTTGCAGGACGGGAAACCTTTTTCTTTTGCTGGACAACAAGGAAAGGAAGTGAATGCGATGACAACAACTCGGTCCATCGCCTTCATCGGTGCCGGCTCGATGGCGGAAGCGCTCATCGCCGGCATGACGAAAACGTTTTGCCATCCGACGCAAATCGTCGTGACAAACCGACAAAACCGCGCCCGGCTTGAAGAACTCAAGCGCACATACGGCGTCCATGCCGCCCAAGACGCACAACGTGCTGTCCAACATGCAGACATCGTTATTTTGGCCATGAAACCGAAAGATGTTGCCGAAGCGATGGCCGCTGTTGCGCCGGCCATTCGTCCGAACCAGCTCATTCTCTCATTACTTGCCGGCGTCACAACCGAGACGATCGAACAGCTCGCTAGACGTGATGTCGCCGTCGTGCGCGCCATGCCAAACACATCCGCAGCCGTCGGCTTATCGGCCACCGCGATCGCCGGGGGGCGTTTCGCCTCGGAGCAGCATCTTGAAACGGCAAAACAGCTGTTTGAAACGGTCGGCATTGTGACCATCGTGCCGGAGCGCGATTTGCATGCGGTCACCGGCCTATCGGGAAGCGGACCAGCGTACGTCTACTACTTGGTTGAAGCGATGGAAAAGGCGGCCGCCGACATCGGCCTCGAGCGCGATGTGGCGAAAACGCTCATTTTACAGACGATCATCGGCGCAGCGGAAATGTTAAAAGCGTCCGACAAACACCCGTCCGTCCTGCGCCGTGAGGTTACAAGCCCGGGTGGCACGACCGAAGCCGGCATCAAAGTGCTTGAGCAATACCGGTTTCAAGAGGCTATCGCCGCCTGCATCCGCCGGGCGACCGCCCGTTCCGAAGAACTCGGCAACGCCTTGCTCACTGCGATCGCTGAATCATAACCGAACACACCGTTAAACGCCGAGGCTGTTTGTATCGAGTTGGGCAAATCATCGGACCGTTTCATTTTGTTTTTTGACCGGCAGCATGCTATCATTCAGTCATGAACCGTTCATTCGCATAGAAAGGAGTGGATTGTCATGAACACGGTATTGTTTTCGCCATATACAACTCGCGGGCTAACGTTGAAAAACCGGATCGTTATGTCGCCGATGTGCATGTACTCGTGCGACACGAAAGACGGCACGGTACGCACATGGCATAAAATCCACTACCCGGCACGCGCGATCGGCCAAGTCGGCCTCATCATTGTCGAGGCGACCGGCGTTACGCCACAAGGCCGCATTTCTGAACACGACCTAGGCATCTGGGACGATGATCATATCCATGGGCTTCACGAACTCGTTGGACTCGTGAAAGAGCATGGAGCTGCTATCGGCATCCAACTCGCTCACGCCGGAAGAAAGTCGGAAGTGCCGGGAGAAATCATCGCCCCGTCCGCCATTCCGTTCAATGAATCATCGCCAACACCGAAAGAAATGACGAAAGCCGACATCGAAGAGACGGTGCAGGCGTTCCAAGACGGCGCGCGGCGGGCGAAAAAAGCCGGGTTTGACGTAATTGAAATCCACGCTGCCCACGGCTACCTTATTAACGAATTTCTATCGCCGCTGTCCAACCGGCGTCAAGACGAATACGGCGGCTCGCCGGAAAACCGGTACCGCTTTTTGGGCGAGGTGATCGACGCTGTCCGTGAAGTGTGGGACGGACCGCTGTTCGTCCGCATCTCGGCATCTGACTACCATCCGGACGGACTAACGGTGAAAGACTATGTCCCGTACGTCAAGCGGATGAAAGAACAAGGGGTCGACCTTGTCGACGTCAGCTCCGGCGCTGTTGTACCGGCGCGCATTGACGTCTATCCTGGCTACCAAGTGCCGTTTGCTGAATTCATCCGACGCGAAGCAGGCATTCCGACCGGCGCCGTCGGCCTGATCACTTCCGGCTGGCAGGCCGAAGAAGTGTTGCATAACGGCCGCGCCGACCTTGTCTTTTTAGGACGTGAACTGCTGCGCAACCCGTATTGGCCGTATGCTGCCGCTAAAGAACTTGGCGTAAAAATTGAAGCACCGGTGCAATACGAGCGCGGCTGGCGATTTTAACGCGGAATCGAAAATGAAGCAAAATCGGCGGCGAGCTCGGTGTTCGGAAACACGCGGCGCGCCTCCTCCAATAACTTGAGCGCCGCTTCACCTTGGTAGCGCGAGCTGATGTGAGTTAAAATGAGCCGCTTCGCTCCGGCTCGTTTCGCCACTTCGGCCGCGTCCGTAGTCGTTGAATGGAAATAATCGCGGGCAAGCCGCTGTTCCGCCGCGGCAAACGTCGCCTCGTGGATGACGACATCGGCCTCATGCGCCAGTTCGATTGCCGCTTCGCAAAAGCGGGTGTCACCTAAAACGGCAACGATCCTTCCTTTTTGCGGCGGGCCGACAAACTCGCGCCCGTCAAGCACGGTGCCGTCCTCAAGTACGACCGTTTTGCCTTGCTTAATTTGTTGGTAAATCGGGCCCGGGCGGACGCCGAGCGCCTTTAACCGGTCGACAAGAAGCGGCCCGGGCAAATCTTTTTCTGCGACGCGAAATCCGTATGACGGCATGCCGTGGTCGAGCCGCTTCGCGGTCACGGAAAACCGTTCATCGTCAAAGATGACACCTTCGTCGATCTCAGCGATGTTCAATTCATACCGAAGCCTTGTCCCGCTGACGGTGAGCGCGGTTTCGACAAACTGGCGGATGCCCTTTGGACCGAAGACGGTCAGCGGCGTCTCACCACTTTGAAACGAGCGGCTGCCGAGCAGGCCGGGCAATCCAAATAAATGATCACCGTGCAAATGAGTAATGAAAATATGCTCGATGCGGCGCGGGCGAATGGCGGTATGCAAAATTTGGTGCTGCGTCGCTTCGCCGCAGTCAAACAGCCATGTCGCCCCCCGTTCTTCGAGCAGCTGCAAAGCGATGGATGACACGTTGCGCTCTTTCGCCGGCACGCCGGCGCCGGTGCCTAAAAACAACAATTCCAAGCTCATTCACTCCTTGTCTCGGTCATCATTGCCTGTTGTTAGCGTACAATGTTGCCGAGCGCTTTTCAACTTTCTTTTACACAAAGAAGCGGTAAAATGTTTGCGTTCCAGCCGGCAAATCTCTACAATGATTTAGTTGAAGAGACAAAATTGGCTAAAGCGAGGTACATATGGTGGATAACATGAACCCGAAATCGATCATCGTCATTTTTGGGGCGACGGGAGATTTGGCAAAACGGAAATTGTTTCCGTCCCTTTACCGCCTGTATGAAAAAGGGCATTTGAACGAGCGATTTGCCGTCGTCGGCGTCGCGCGCCGCCCGCTGTCGGCCGATGAGTTCCGCCATTACGTGCGCGACTCAGTCGAAACAGCACTCAACCAAGAGCTTACTGACGGCAACTTCATCTCCCATTTTTATTATCACCCGTTTGATGTGACCGAAGCTGAGTCCTATCAGCGCTTAAAAGCGTTGCTTGAACAGCTCGATGAGACGTATCAAACGGAGGGCAACCGCATCTTTTATTTGGCGATGGCACCGGAATTTTTCGGCACGGTTACATCGCGCCTACAGTCGGAGCGGCTGACCGATACACGCGGCTTTAAACGGCTTGTCATTGAAAAGCCGTTCGGCCATGACTTAGTGAGCGCCCAAAAGCTGAATGAAGAAATCCGCCGTGTCTTTTCTGAACGGGAAATTTACCGGATCGACCATTACCTTGGCAAAGAAATGGTGCAAAATATCGAAGTGATTCGCTTCTCGAACGCCATTTTCGAGCCGCTTTGGAACAACCGCTTTATTTCGAACATTCAAATTACCTCAAGCGAAACGCTTGGCGTTGAGGACCGCGGCCGCTATTACGACCATTCCGGAGCGCTGCGCGACATGGTGCAAAACCATATGCTGCAAATGGTCGCCCTGTTGGCCATGGAGCCGCCGATTAAACTGACGACCGATGACATCCGCCATGAAAAAGTGAAAGTGTTGCGCGCATTGCGTCCGGTTGCGCATGACGAAGTCGACCAGTATTTCGTGCGCGGCCAATACGGGCGTGGGGTGATCCGCGGCCAAGCCGTACCAGCGTACCGCGAAGAGCCGAACGTCGATCCGAATTCAAACACGGAAACGTTTGTCGCTGGAAAACTGATGATCGACAACTTCCGCTGGGCCGGCGTACCATTTTACATCCGCACCGGCAAACGAATGGCGGAAAAATCGACGAAAATCGTCGTTCAATTTAAAGATGTACCGATGAACTTATACTACCGGACGAACGAGACGATCGCTCCGAATTTGCTCGTCATTCACATTCAGCCCGATGAAGGCATCACCCTTCATTTAAACGGCAAAAAAACCGGGGAATCGTCGACAATAACCGCCCCGTTTAAACTCGATTATTGCAACAACTGCATCGACGGCATCAACACACCGGAAGCATACGAAAAGCTGCTGTACGACTGCATGCGCGGCGATGCGACGAACTTCACCCATTGGGATGAAGTAGCAGCGTCATGGCAGTTTGTCGATCCGATTTCTGACGTTTGGGCGAACACAAAAGCCGACGACTTCCCGAACTATGAAGCAGGCTCGATGGGCCCGGCAGCAGCCGATGAACTGTTGCGAAAAGACGGTTTCCATTGGTGGCCGATTGAGCATCCGAAACCATAACAAGCAAGGCGGCGCCAACCATTGTTTTCTTTTTTGACTACCTAGCCCTTGACAATCGATCACTCACGGGGCCGAACCGGCCCTTTCTATCCTTGAATGAAAAGGAGCGGAAAAACGATGAACATGTACGATGTCACTGCCCCCATTTACGAAGGCATGCCGGTCTACAAAAACAAACCGGAAAAACAGCCGAAACGCACGACGGTTACGAACGGCTATGTGACGGAATCGCGCATTGACATGGACGTGCATACCGGCACGCACATTGACGCCCCTCTCCATATGGTCGAAGGCGGCGCCACATTTGAAACGATCCCGCTTGACCACCTCGTCGGCCCGTGCAAACTATTTGATTTGACACATGTCAACGATCGGATCACAAAAAACGACATCGCCCATCTTGACATTCAAGAAGGCGACTTCGTCTTGTTCAAAACGAAAAACTCGCTCGAGGATGCCTTTAACTTTGAGTTTATTTTCGTCGCTGAAGATGCCGCCCGCTATTTAGCGGACAAACAAATCCGCGGCGTCGGCATCGATGCGCTCGGCATCGAACGGGCGCAAGAAGGCCATCCGACCCATAAAACGCTCTTTTCGGCTGGCGTCATCGTCATCGAAGGGCTGCGGTTAAAAGACGTCCCAGAAGGCCCGTACTTCATGGTCGCCGCCCCGCTCAAACTCGTCGGCACAGATGCCGCCCCGGCGCGCGTTTTACTGTTTGACCGCGAACCGTAAAAAAAGCCGATCCCATTAAGGGATCGGCTTTTTACGATTCGTTCTCATATCGCTTTCGTTACATTCAACAGGCACTTTGAGATTGTAGCGAGAACAATATGGATTTGATTGATGCGTAGATCGCTGCTCATCAAGGCGAATCCAGCTGAGGATATTGTTGAGACAACCATTTTCCACGATGAGACATTCGCCACCGGCGTCCAAAGAACTGATAAAAAGGGGCGGGGTTTCCCCGCCTCTTCTGAAGCTTGTTTTTGTTTTACAATTCCTCCCCGTTCGTGCGAATGACGCGTTGGAACCAGTAAAAGCTTTTTTTCTTATAGCGCTTTAAATCACGCAAGTTTTGGTCATCGCGATTGACGAAAATGACGCCGTACCGTTTGCGCATCTCTCCTTGCGAGCTCAACAAATCGGTTGCCCCCCACATTAAATAGCCGATCACCTCGACTCCTTCTTCCATCGCCATCTTCATTTGCTCGATATGGCGGCGCAAGTAGTCGATTCGCTCGTCATCTTCAACCGTGCCGTTCTCATTCAGCTCCTCTTCCAACCCGATCCCGTTTTCGGTGATGAAAATCGGCATCTGGTAGCGAGCGTACACATCTTTCAACGCAAGGCGCAAGCCGATCGGATCGATCGACCATCCCCATTTCGTCTTCGGCAAGTGAGGGTTCGGCTCAAGCCCTCTGATGATTCGCTCGTCATATTCTTGATGGCGGACGATTTGGCTTTGGTAATAGCTGAACGACAAAAAGTCAACTGTCTGCGTGCGCAGCAGTTCCTCATCGTCCGCTTCGAGCGGCAAGCGAATCCCCTTTTTCTCGAGCCGGTTGGTCACATAGCGCGGATAGGCGCCACGGGCGAACATATCAAAAAAGAAATCGCTGAGCAGCTCTTTTGCCTGCACATTGGCCAAGGCATCTTCCGGCTGGCATGTAGCCGGATATGTCGTCAAATACGTCACCATCCCACCAATTTTTGCCTCTGGTGCGATCTCGCGCAGCGCCTTCACCGCCTTGGCGTGGGCGATAAAAACATGATGGCAGACGCGGTAGGCAAACGCTTCCGGGTCTTCATCATCTGGACAGATTGCCCCCCATAAATGCGGGTTTTCCAGCACTAGGTTTTGTTCATTGAACGTCAGCCAATAGTTCACTTTCCCGCGGTAACGCTCGAATACGGTGCGTGCGTACCGTTCAAACAAATCGACGACCTTCCGTGAGGCAAAGCCGTTATACTTTTTCGCCAACGCCAGCGGCAAATCAAAATGGTACAGCGTAATGACCGGTTCGATGCCGTTTGCTCTCAATTCGTCAAACACGGCGTCATAAAACGCCAAGCCCGCTTCATTCGGCTCCCCTTCCCCGTCCGGAAAAATGCGCGTCCAAGCAATGCTCGTTCGATAGGCGGTGAAGCCCAACTCTTTAAACAAGGCAATATCTTCTTTATAGCGATGGTAAAAGTCGACTGCCACTTTCCAATCGGAATGGCCTTCTGGAATTGGGCGCGCATCGACGATCGATAGCCCTTTTCCATCTTCATTCCATGCCCCTTCCGTTTGGAACGACGTCACTGCCCCGCCCCATAAAAAGTTGTCGGGGATGATCGATTGGCGTTGTGATGGCACTTAATCTCCCTCCTGCTATGTAAGTTTTCATGCTTGCTTCCCAACTCATAACCATTCGCCTGACCGCCCACCTACTATGATTTCATCTAAAAATTCTGTTATTTTTCTCCTAAACAGCGCTGTGGGTACTGATATACTATTAACAAAAATATATCCCATAGTTGATGACGCAGCAAGGCTTCATCACTATGGGAAGAAAAAAGAATGCATTCGCCTTTTAGTTGCACAATTTGAAGCAAACGACTTTTGGTTCCGTCATTTCTTGGATCGCAAATTTAATTCCTTCACGCCCTAGCCCCGATTTTTTGACTCCCCCAAATGGCATCGCGTCAATTCGGTAATCACTGCTATCATTAATCATGATACCACCGACATCCATTTTCTCAATCGCCTTATACGCTTTTTGCAAATTGTTTGTGAAAATGCCGGCTTGTAATCCATAGTTGACAGCATTGGATTTCTCTATGGCTGTATCCAGATCTTTCACCGGATAAAGAAGAACAATAGGGCCAAATACTTCCTCTTTTGCGATTCGACACTCCTCGGGGACGTTTGTTAATACCGTGGGCCAATAGAAAGCTCCGCTGCGTTTTCCGCCAGTTAGCAGTATGGCTCCGGCTTCAACGGCTTCATTGACTAGATGTTCAACACGAATCGCCTCTTTTTCTGTGATCAGCGGTCCCATGTCCGTGAGTTCTGACTGTTTATCCCCAACACAATACTGATTGGTACGTTCCACAAATTTCTTTTGGAACGCATCCATAATACTCTCTTGAACATAGACACGCTGAACACCGATGCAATTTTGCCCAGCCGCCCAAAAAGCCCCTGAAACCGTCGATTCTACAGCCTCATCTAAATCAGCGTCCTCTAATACAATCACTGGAGAGTTCGAGCCGAGCTCCATGCTGATTTTTTTCAACCCGGCTTTCCGGATAATTTCCTCACCTGCTTCAACCCCGCCTGTAAACGAAATCATTCGAATATCAGGATGCGTAACGAGAACATCGCCAATCTCGCTTCCGTAACCAGTGACAACAGACAATATTTTAGGCGGAAGACCGGCTTCATCAAATGCTTCTGCAAGCAAAAGCGCGCTTAACGGAGTCAATGTTGATGGTTTTACAATAATGGCATTCCCAGCAGCGATTGCTGGTCCTACCTTATGAGCAACAAGATTTAACGGATCGTTAAACGGGGTAATAGCCCCTACAATCCCTATAGGAAAGCGGTAATAATACCCAACTCGATTTTCGCTGCCTTCCATCTGATCGAAAGGGATGGTTTCTCCATTAATTCTTCTTGCTTCCTCCGCACTAATACGAAGGGTTTGAATGCATCTTTTTACTTCTTTTCTTGCTTCACGGATCGTCTTACTTCCTTCACGAGCGATCGTTCTCGCGAATTTCTCATCATTTGCTTCAATATAATCAGCTGCTTTATGAATGATTTCCATACGTTTATAAACAGGCATCGAAGCAGCAACCCGTGCCCCTTCTTTTGCCTCCTCAATGCATTGAATCATATCTTCTACAGAAGCAGCGGGGACAGTATCAATCAGACTATTATCTTGAGGATCGCGCACCTCTATAATCCGATCTCTTTTTACCCACTTTCCTGCCAAATACATTTTTCGACCAATCACTTGAGTTGTCATTAACATACCACCTTTCCCCAATTAAATTTTCACTAACTTTTGCTGATGAGCGGCGCGTTGGATATTGATGAGATCGATAAGAAGCGAAAAACCCGTTTCCATTTTTCCTGCTCCCGCGCCTACTAATGTGACTGGGCCGAGAAGATCACATTCGTACGTAACGGCATTCGTGGCACCGCTAATTGATGCGAGGGGATCTGTTAAATCCACTTTTTCCGGAGCGACAGAGGCGATTACTTTATCCTGCTCTTTACGAACTTTCGCTATCAGTTTCCATCTTTTTCCTTGCTGTTTTGCTTCCTCAATATCGTCTAAGGTAATATCTGTAATTCCTTTGCATATGACTTCCTCTGCTGACAAAGGGACATTCATCACATAATTAGCTAGAATAACAATTTTAAATTTTGCATCATACCCTTCGACGTCACTAGTAGGGTCAGCTTCAGCGTAACCAAGCCTTTGCGCTTCTCTTAACGCTTCTTCATATGTCCATCCTTCTTCTTCCATTTTGGTAAGGATATAATTGGTAGTTCCATTTAAAATTCCTTTGATCTCTGTAATATCATTGCCTGCCAGAGATGTAATCGGCATTCTTAACGCTGGGGTTCCGCTCATTACCGTTCCCTCAAATCCCCAGTACACTCCATACTTCTTAGCCATTTGCGACAATTCTTTATACGCTAATGCGACCGGTCCTTTGTTTGTCATAATGACATTTTTCCCGCTTTCAAAAGCAGCCTTGCAATGATCGATGGCGGGCTGTCCTGTTTTCACATCGGTATAGGAAACTTCCACAATCGTATCAGCGTTCGTTTCACGAATGGTTTTAAAGCTGTCCCACCCTTTTATAATCCCTGGCACATCAGGATAGTTCTCAATATTCCCTGTTTCCTTTAGCACTTTCAAGACTGTCTCAAGATGTAAACCATCTGGATGATAAATCGATCCTTTCATTAAATCCGAAATGGCTACAACAACCGCTTCAAAGCCTTCTTCTTTTTGTAATTTTTCTTGTTTATTTAATAAAATTTCCACTAACCCTTGACCGACAACGCCAAATCCAATGAGTGCTAGTTTATGAACCATATGATTATACCTCCAACATCTCATTTGCTGACAAGGAAACTTTACCATTCAAAAAATGAACAACTGTTTGTGCTAAAATCGCTGTACCGATTGGCAAACACGCTTCGTCAATATCGAAAATGGGGGTGTGTAACTCTCTTTTCACTCCATCTTGAATGGCACATCCTAAAAAGAATAACGAAGAAGGAATTTTTTGACTCACATAACCAAAGTCTTCTCCACCCAGCCCGAATGGCTTTTTAACAATTTGAAAGTCAGGGTATATCTCTGAAACGGTTTTTGTAATCCAGCGATTGACGACAGAATGATTATTCAAAGCGGGCTCTCCGCGCTCAACATGCAGTGAATAACTCCCACCCAAATTTTCCACTATAGAAAACGCTTTCTTTAGTTCCAACTCCAATAAATCACGCACCTCAGGAGTATAGCTCCGCATCGTACCTTCGATAAATACTTCAGTCGGGATAATATTGCTAGCGGATCCAGCTTGTATTCTACCTATACTGATCACAGCGGCGTCCAATGAAGAGACTTTGCGTGAAGTGATTCCATACAAAGCTTGCATCACTGGCCCAAGCATCCAAATCGGATCTGTTCCAAGCTCAGGGTAAGCTCCATGGCCGCCTGTACCATAAATTTTCCCTCGAAACACATCCACATTTGCCATACTGTAGCCATCATTGATTTGAACAGCTCCGACCGGAAGCCATGGGCACATATGCAAGGCGATGGCGGCATCTACATGGTCATATACGCCTGCCCGAATCATATATGGTGATCCTGACAATCCATATTCATCAGTGCTTTCTTCCGCAGGTTGAAAAACAAACTTTACAGTTCCCTTTAATTCTCCGCTTTGAAAAAGAGGCGCCAGTATAGTCGCTACTCCTAATAGAATTGCTGTATGGGCATCATGACCGCAGGCATGCATCACACCGTCATTTTTCGAACGATATGCTTTTTCATTTTCTTCCTGAATCGGTAATGCATCCATATCAGCCCGTACAGCAATAGTCGGACCGTCACCAGATGTCAACACCCCAACAACCCCCGTGTCGACGCCGACCCCTGTTTGGACATCTATCCCTCCTATGTCCCGTAACGTCTGAGCGACAAATTTAGCAGTCTGAAATTCTTGAAAACTGAGCTCAGGATATTGGTGAAGCGTACGCCGCCATTCAACTAATTGGTTCGATATCCAATTGGCCCGCTCGCGAATCGGTTTATCGTTGACTCTCAAAATCCCCGCCTCCTTTCCATATGCATGCTCATTGAAAACTTTTCCCATCCATCACGGATGGGAAAAGTTCGTCATTCAGTTGTTCCATCATCTTTTTTTGTTATACTCCCCTGATAAGCACTGCAGTTAAATTTTCAAAAGGCTTTCAGCATGTTGAAATGCTTGCTCAAAATCGGCAATAATGTCTTCAATATCTTCAATGCCGCAAGAAACCCGAACGAGGCCTTCAGGAATTCCCATAGCCGCCCGCTCTTCCGGAGTACACTCGACATGACTTGTTGTACGTGCCGGACCAACGATTGTTTCTACAGCACCTAAGTTCGCGGCTCGGTTAGCAAATTGAAGTTTTGGCAGAAATTCTCTTACTGTATCAATTCCGCCTTTCACCGCAAAACTGAGCATTCCTCCGAAGTTTCGCATTTGCTTTTTGGCAATGTCATGATGTTTATGCGTTTCAAGACCAGGATAATAAACAGTTTCTACAATATCTTTCGTTTGCAAATATTTTGCAAGAGCCATCGCATTTTCGCATTGCCGCTGCACACGAAGATGGAGAGTTTTCATACCGCGCAAAATGAGATATGCAGCCATCGGATCCATTGTCGCTCCATTAATCTCACGATAGTGATAAATCTTATCAATCAGATCTTTCGGCCCGCATACAACGCCACCTAATGCATCTGCGTGGCCCCCTAAAAACTTTGTTGCACTATGGATGACTAAGTCCGCACCTAATGAAAGAGGATTTTGGTTGATTGGCGTGGCGAATGTATTGTCAATAATGACCAATGCTCCAACTTCATGGCCGGCTTTTGCCATACGTTCAATATCTGTAATCTTTACAGTTGGGTTCGTAGGTGTTTCTAAATATAAGATTTTGCATCCTTTTGCAATTTCTTCTTCAATCTGTTCGTGGTTGCCTGTCTCGCAAAGAACTACATCAATTTGTTGGCGTGGAAGAAACTCGGTAAAGATTTTATTTGTGCCGCCATACGTGTCCTTAATAGAGACAATACGGTCACCTGGAACAAGAAACGTTGCTAAGGTGTTGCTAATTGCAGCCATCCCTGTTGAAAAGCTAGTAGCGGCTTCAGCTCCTTCAAGAATTTTCACTTTGTCTTCAAATGCTTGAACCGTCGGATTCGTATTGCGTCCGTAAATATGCCCTTTTTTCTTCCCGATCGCTACATCATACCATTCATCAATATCGTCGTATCCATAAGAAACACTGAGAACTACCGGAACTTGCGTCGCTCCATGAACTAAATACTCTTTTTCTCCTGCCCAGACTGCGTTTGTTCCTACTTTAATATCATTGAACATATGCTTTCCCTCCATTATTGTTTTAATAAGGCTACTTGATTCTCAACCTTCAATCCCAAATTCCGTTTTTTCATTTCATGGTAAGCAAATAAAGCGATGGCGGTATCTTGCACCCCTGTCCCTGTCAAGTCACAAACCGTAATTTGCTCGTCATTCTCCCGTCCAATGCATTGACCCGACGTGAGCTGGCCAAGTTCAACAATAGGAGAGTGAATCGTAAGTACCCCTTGATCCAGCGCGTGATGGAGTTCACCTAACCGGGCACATTGCTCTTTTGTATCACATACCAGCTTATCAGCCCGGACCAATACCTCGGCTTCTAATTCCTGCTTATGCTCAGCATCAGATCCCATAGCCGTAATATGGAGCCCAGGATGAAGCCATTCTGCCTTGACAATGGGTTCCTTCGAAGGAGTGGTCGTGATCACCGTATCACTATTTCTGACAACCGTTTCTGCGCTGTCAGCTACTACAACATCAATGCCAAGCTCCTCAGACATATCTTTGGCATATCGTTTGGCGCGCTCAATTGAGCGAGAATATACAAGCACCTTTTTGAAATTGCGCACCAATTTTAATGCCCGTACTTGAAACCTTGCCTGCCCTCCGGCTCCAATTACGCCAACTGTTTCAATGTGATCTCTAGATAGGTATTTCGCGGCAATCGCTCCGGCTGCCGCTGTACGAACATCTGTTAAATAGCCATTATCTAGGAGCAGTGCCTGCGGAACTCCTGTTTTTGTGCTAATTAACATCATCAGCCCGTTCCCGCTCGGGAGCCCGAGTTTGTAGTTATTAAAAAATCCTGAGGAGACTTTAATAGCGAACATCTCTTTGCCTTTGATGTAAGCAGTTTTGACGTCAACTTCCCCATTTTCATCATGAATATCCACACGCATAATAGGGGGCATCACTACTTCATTCCCGGCTAACTTAGTAAACGCTTCTTCGATAATAGATATAGCCTCCAAATTTAATTGAACATATTGCTTAAGTTCTGATTCTGTAAAAATGATCATTCGTTCGATTCACCTCGCTAAATTCCAAATTAACCGATTAATATATCATCCTTGATAAATAATTTCCTTGGAATTGATGCAAATGTTTCACAGCCGTTTTCCGTTACCCGGATGGCTTCACTGACCTCAAATCCGTAGTCATCAAGCCAAACTCCTGGAATCAGATGGAACGTCATATTTGGCTGCAAAATGGTTTTATCCCCTTTACGGATGCTTGCTGTATGTTCACCCCAATCTGGCGGATAATTCAATCCAACGGAATAGCCAAGACGTGAATCTTTGACAATCCCGCTCTTCTCAATGGTTTTTCTCCACGTTTCCTCGATTTCCTCACACGTAATACCAGGTTTAATCATGTGAAGGCAAGCATTGATTCCTTCTAGTACGACGTCAGAAAGCATTTTTACTTGATCAGAAGGTTTGCCAATATTGACTGTTCTAGCAAGCGGCGAGTGGTAACGTTTATAACATCCTGCCAATTCTATAATGACGGTGTCGCCTTTTTTGTAACGTTCATCTGTCCATGTTAAGTGAGGGGTGGACGTTTTCTCCCCTGAAGGGAGCAATGGGACAATGGCTGGATAGTCACCGCCAAACTCTTCCGTTCCCGTAATTTGTGTGTGGAAAATTTTCGCAGCCACATCACATTCCCGAACGCCTTCGGCGATTAATTCGATTCCCGCCATCATGGCTTTCTCAGCAATTTTAGCAGCCCGCTTCATATACTCAATTTCTGTATCCGATTTCACAATGCGAACCCAATTGACTAAAAGTGTTGCATCTTTAAACGAAGCGTTAGGCAACCCTTGCTTTAAGCGTTCATAACATTTAGCCGTGAAGTAATAATTATCCATTTCTACGCCGATGGAACGTTTATCTTGTCCAATTTGTCTTAGAATATCGGCTACAAAGTCCATAGGATGTTTTGTTTCAGACTGTACATAATCATCTGGATAAGGAATAATATTTTCGTGATAAATCCAAGTTGTTATTTTTGCAGCATTCGCATCTTGTCCTCGCCCAATCCAAATCGGTTGTTCCTCTTCATCGATAATGACAAGCATTTGATGTACATAAAACGACCATCCATCATAGCCAGATAAGTAATTCATATTGGCCGGATCGGTAACAAGTAAAACTTCGATCCCCTTTTTATCCATTTCTTCTTTTGTTTTCCTTATTCTCTCTTTATACTCAGCTATGCTAAATGACATCCGAATGCTTCCTCTCCTTCCTGTTTTATCATTTGTTAGAATTTTAAAAACAATCAATTGTTAAGCTTATTATAGTAAAACAGGGAAATATTTATCATCTGCAAAAGTGTATGAACTTTCAAAAAGAGTCCTAGTCAAATTATTAGAAAAAGCTCGGAGTCTCTGTACTACATCATCCGGAGAGCAAGCGCTGCCTCCTTCTCGAATATACAAATGGCTGCTTACACCTTCAGCTCAAGCGTTTTGCGGCTATTTTAGGCGCATGAAAAGCTAAAATGATTTTGCTGTCTGAATCTTAGATAAAACGCTACATTTCACGCGCATACAATTTGTCCAATCTAACGATAAAAATAGTTATACAAGTTTAACAATATAGGAATGAACATACAATGAGTTATACACATAAACAAAGAAGGAACAACCGTGGCGTATCTGCAGCTTGCTCATAACAAATGGAATCCGAAGGACAAACATCCATCTATTCGTTTAGAGGCGAAGACGAGGTTGATCGCACCGGCTTGAAGCGTCTGACGAAAAGCATTTCGTGATTTCTTTCTCCTTTGGGAATGAAACTCTTCGTATCAACAAGGAAGCGGGGCGTGATGCGGGAAAAGATGAGGGCAAAGCTCTCATCCGAACCTTCGATGACACTTTGTCTGCCGAGGATGTCGCCTACATATAAGCAACTGGGTAATATCAAGCACGTCTTCCGGTCGTTGAACGCCCCAATCGTCGCTATTCCTTGCGGCTCTTGAGCTGAAGCCGCCTCTGAAGATGGCGGGCATCCATGATTGCGCCTACATACACACTCGAAGTATGTTTAAATGCCTCTCATCCCTTTTGTGTCAAGGGTTGAGAGGCATTTTGTTTGCCTAGTGACTGTCGAGCTCGGGGCACAAATCAATGATGTTGACAAAAAACTTTATAATCAAGTATAGGCACCTACATCTTTTATGGATTTACACTGCTAAACTCCTCTTCATCATTGCCTTCATTCATTCCATAAAGACCCATTTTCCAAATTTTAATGCTCAAATCTAATAAAAACAAATCATCCGAATCAACAAGAGAAAGCCCTGTCAACGATTCGATTTTTCTTAACCTGTACAATAAGGACTGCCGATGCAAGTTCAGCAATCGGGCTGTTTGGCTAACATTACCGTGACACTGATTATAAGTGACAAACGTACCGATCAAATCCATATTTCGTTGATGATCATATTCGATCAATGGTCCGATTGTGGACATAATGATCTCTTTCATTTCGTCATTTTGAGCGATATTTAATAAAACTCGATCCATACGGGTGCTTTCGTACGTCGTACGGTGCCCGGGTCCCTTTTTATTTCTGCCAATATATAAAGCCATTTTCGCGTTTTCGTAACTTTTCTTAAACCCCTCTAACCCTTCCTGATGGCTTCCAATCCCCCATGATATGACAACATCAGGAACTAAATTTCTCAAGCGTCGCTCTACGAGGTCTAAGAAATTGAAAGGGGTTTCATTTTTCGTTTCTTTGGAAGCTTCAAAAAAAAGAATGAGTTGCTCTTCCTGGTGCGTCATCATGACTTGCCTGTTTAAAGATTGGGCAGCATAAAAAATTTCTTCTTCAATATAACGAAACATATTGTCTAACCAATGCTCAAACGAGTCATACTCATGTTTCCTCTTCTGAAAAAGGGTCGTGAAGTTTTCAGGAACCCCGACGATACAGAGATATGGGATTTTTATGTTATACCCCAATAACTTTGCCTTGGAATTGGCTTGATCCCAAGAGGTTAGCTCCCCTTGAGCCAGTTCTTGTACAAAATCGCCACGGAGACGCGTTTTGGTTTCTTCAATCGCATTTTTGCGTGAGAGCCAAAGACTAATCGTTGTTGCAGCATGTTCTAGTACGTTGATCCGATATTGTGTTAAAAACGACTCGATCGATAGGTGAGAAGGTAATACAACAAATAAATAACCTTTCGGATCACTTGATATTTCTAATACAGGAAGTTGTATGATATATCGACCTTCTATTTCCGTAATTCTGAATTTGTGGAACATAGGATCCTGGGTTAAATGCGAGTCGGTTTTTTGTATAGGAATAATTCCCTCATCAACATACTTTTTCCATCTGTCGATAAAAGTCGGGTCTAAATTGATTTGTGACTGAATCATTCCTGTGCGATCAGTCATTAATATAGAAGAACCGATATGATTGTAGACAAACTGAAGAATTCTATTAAGATCCGTATCCTTTAAAATCAATTTTAACAATTCCTGCTGTATCCTCTCGGATTTTCTTCGTTCCTTATATTGGATATCATTTAATGCTCTTACAACTTCTTGGGTAATATCAGAAAAGCGAACTTCCCATGGAATTTCGATGATAATAAACTTATTCCGTTCTGCCATCTCAATAACTTCTTTTGGAATCTCAAATATAAATCTCCCAAGAGCAATCATCAGTGCAGATGCACCTGATTGAATGATATCTTTGACAAACTGTCCAAACAATTCAGGGTCATGGCCGCATCCAACAGCCGTGCTCAATACGACTTCATTTTTTCGCACAAAATTCTCCACAGGCATTTCAATGACAGAAATCCATTGAACGCTTTTCTCTTCGAGTAACTGTTTTCCCGTTCTAACCCTGGCGTTTTTCATCACCTCAAATTTAAGCACATCCCCTACTGTTAGCATGCTATCCTCCTTTTGACTGTTCAAGCCTAGGTATCAAATATATAATACCACATTACAAATAGAAAAAATTAGGGCTTGTCAAAAGAAATAACACTGGGGATGCCTAGACTCGTCATTTTATAAGGATCTAAAATATGATCCAATTCTTTTTCCGTTAACAAACCGTATTGCAAACATAGTTTACGGATGGATTCCCCTTCTAAGATCGCCTGTTGAGCAATACGTGCGGCCGTTTCATATCCGATATATGGGCTAACAGCTGTAACCACACTGACACTTTTTTCTACATAATGTCTCAAACGTTCCTCGTTGGCTTCAATACCCTTTAAACAATAATTTGTAAACACATGAAACGCATTCGTCATTATCGTAATCGATTGAAGCAGATTAAAGACGAGCACAGGTTCCATTACATTTAGTTCCAGTTGACCTGCCTCAGAAGCAAGACAAATCGTATGGTCATTGCCTATCACTTGGAAAGCGACTTGGTTAATCACCTCGGCCATAACAGGATTAACTTTACCTGGCATAATAGACGAGCCAGGCTGACGGGGCGGCAATGTAATTTCTCCCAAACCGGCTCTAGGTCCTGACGCCATTAAACGCAAGTCATTGGCTATTTTAGACATATTGATCATACACACTTTTAGAGCGGACGATACTTCTGTATATGCATCCGTATTTTGTGTTGCATCCACCAAATGTTCAGCTCTAACTAATGGCAACCCGCTAATTTCTGATAAATATTTGACAACACCCTCAATATATCGGGGATCAGCATTTAACCCCGTCCCGACTGCGGTGGCTCCCATATTGATTTCATATAAATATTGACGGGAGCGATCGATGCGTTGGATATCACGCTCTAACACGCAGCTATATGCTTCAAACTCTTGCCCTAAACGAATGGGTACAGCATCTTGAAGATGGGTGCGGCCTATTTTAATGACATGGTCAAATTGCCGGGCTTTTTCCTTCATCACTGCATGCATATATCGCATCGTATGGAGCAGTTTGTCTAGTAAGTTTAGTAAGGCAATATGAACCGCTGTTGGGAAAACATCGTTGGTTGACTGAGACATATTCACATGATTATTTGGACTTAAATAACCATATTCTCCTTTTTCATATCCAAGCAATTCGAGAGCACGATTGGCGATGACTTCATTTGCATTCATATTTATCGATGTACCCGCTCCGCCTTGTATAGGATCAACGATAAAGTGCTCATGCCATTTTCCTGCAATGATTTCATCTGCAGCTTTAACGATGGCCTCGCCTATTTCAGCTTTTAATCGTTTTGTGTCCATATTGGCTAAGGCAGCTGCTTTCTTCACCATCGCCAAAGCTTTAATCAATTCCTTGTGAATTCGATATCCGGTAATAGGAAAGTTCTCTAGGGCTCTTAATGTTTGTATCCCATAATAAGCATCTATCGGAACTTCTTTATCCCCTAGGAAATCCCTTTCAATCCGAACCTTACTATTGGTATTAGCGGTTACCATCGAGTCCCACCTCTTATTGTTAGTGGTTTAATGAGACAAATCGTTGTAACGCTGAATCAATTGGAAAAGCACAGAAAGATCTACATTATGTCCACTGATCACGATCACAATCGCACCATCATGACGAGGAAGCTTATTTTCTAAAACGGCCGCAACACCTGTGGCCGCTGCTCCTTCTATAATCATATGGTGTTTATCCATCATAAAAGCCATGCTATAGGCAATCTCCTCTTCCGATATCAGTAAAATATCATCTGTATATTGACCGACCATTTGAAGAGTGTACTGATTATCCATGCCAATGCCACCAAGCAAACTATCAGCAAGCGTATCTCTTTCTTCTATTTTTACAGCTTTTCGTGCCTTCAAACTCTCATACATAACTGGTGCGTGTTCAGCAGAAACACCGATGACCCGAATATTAGGATCGATTGATTTTAAAGCTAAACCGATTCCTGACAAAAGCCCTCCCCCGGAAAGAGGAACGATGACGTCTGTTACATGTGGAACGTCCTCGACGATTTCTAATCCAATAGTTCCTTGACCTGCAATAATATGTGGATCGTCAAATGGGGGGATAATCGTTAATCCTTTCTTTTCGGCCAAATGATAACAATATTCTTCCGCATCATCTTGGCTATGGCCGTATATTTCAATTTGGGCGTTCAATCTTCTTAATGATTCCAACTTCGCCTCCGGAACGCGGTTCGAAATACAAACAACCGCGTTAATGCCAAGGGATTTCGCTACATAAGCAACCGCCATGCCATGATTCCCGGTGGAAAACGTCGCAACCCCTTTTTTCTTTTCATCCTCACTCAAACTTAATATTTTGTTGGCAGCCCCCCTAACTTTGAAGGCCCCAATATCATGTACATTTTCAAGTTTTAAATAGACAGGGCGTCCGGCCTTTTCTGATAAAACAAACGACTGTATTAACGGAGTTTTATTTACAATTGAAACAATTCTTTTCCGCGCTTCCCATATATCTCTGATCGATAGTTCTTCTCTTATCGTTTGTAAATCTCCCAAGATCATCACTCCTTGATTATTCATACTTTACCAAGGATTATATAGTATGAATTTTCTGTACTCAATTATCAAAATTGAATAGTAAAAAAATATTTTTTCATACAACTTTAATAACCTTGTACGAATAATACCCGTGGTACTAGTTGAATCATGTCTGATTAGTACCACGGGCATAGCGATGTATATTTACGTATTTACGTATGTTTTTGGTTTATAATTATCCTCCATCTGTTCGCCTGTCAACTCTTCTTTCCACCAAAGAGCTTTATCCGGATTTTTTAATATTTCCCCGATCTCACTTGGATCTTCGACAGCCGGAGCAGATCCACGCAGCGACTTTCCAGCTGTTTCTTTTACAAACAAGGAAACAATAACCAAACCAACTAAACAAACACCCATTAAGTAATAAGCTGGAATCATATCGTTCTGCGTCTTGCTAATTAACCAAGCGAGAATGAGTGGTGTAGTCCCCCCAAATAACGATGTGGATACATTATAGGCGATAGCCAGTGATCCATAACGAACCTTTGTAAAAAACAAGGAAGGGAGCAGCGCCGGAAGCGCACCTTGAAAAGCAGTCAGCAAAATACTGATCAGGAACAAGCCTAAAAAAACGGTATAATTATTTCCGCTCTTAATTAACGTAAAGGCAGGTATACTAAGGACAATGCCTCCAATTAACGCTCCGATGACAATACGGTTACGGCCAACTCGATCACTCAAATAACCCATAAGTAGGATGAAAGGGATCATCATAAACATAGAAACTAAAGTTAAAACTAATCCTCTCATTTCACCATAGCCAAGTTCTTGCATCATATACGATGGCATATAAGTCAATACCATATAGTCGACTACATTGTAAAACACAACAATTCCGATACATACTAAGAGCGGCTTCCAATGGTAAATGACAATTTCTTTAAGTGAAGCACGCTGTTTTTCTTCTTCCGTCGCATTGATGATAGCCTGAAAAGCAGGTGTTTCTTCAAGTCGAGAGCGTAAGTATAGACCAATGAGTCCTAGAGGACCAGCGATTAAAAATGGAAGTCTCCATCCCCATTCAATCATTTTTTCAGGACCAAGAAGGAAGGTTAACAATGTCACTAATCCAGCACCAGCAGAAAAACCGACAAGTGTACCAACTTCTAGGCCGCTCGCCATAAAACTGCGCTTTTTGTCAGGGGTTGATTCGGCGATGAATGTCATAGCTCCTGCATATTCTCCCCCGGTGGAAAATCCTTGGACCAGCCGAGCAACAAGCAATAAAATAGGAGCGGTGATGCCTATAGAGGAGTAACTTGGAATTAAACCGATACTGAAGGTTGCAGCCGCCATCATGATCAATGTAATTGATAAAACGCTTTTACGACCAATTCGGTCCCCTAACATTCCAAAAAACATACCGCCAATCGGGCGAACAATAAATGCGACTGCAAAAGTAGCGAATGAATAAATGATTTGCAAAGAAGGGTCTGTTTCAGGGAAGAATACTTTTCCTAGGGTCACTGCTAAGTAAGAATAGAGGCCAAAATCAAACCATTCCATTGCATTTCCTAAAGATGTAGCAACTACCGCCTTTTTGGCAAGCTTAGTGTCAACAATGGTAATATCTTCTTTTTTCAATATCCTGTTGGACCTGTCTACACTATTCCTTGTCCTATTCTTCATAACAACTCTCCTTTACCATGACAGTTTCTATGTCAGCTTTCTGATAGGAGCAATGGCTCCTGAACATAAAACGTTTTGCTGAAAGGAAAATTCCTTGGATGAACGAATGACGACTTTGGTATCGCTTTCACCTTCTTTTACTAGAATTAAACCAACCAAACTTTTTATATTTAAAATTTTAAAAAAAATCAGCATAAAAAACATCCGCAAATTTGTATGAATATTTCTATGTTCATTGCACAATTTGCCATATAGTTGAGAGACTGGATATGTAAATCCTTTAAGAAATCAAAAAAAGCCAACCTTCAAGAACCGTTCATTACCTTTCTATCTTATCAAATTTCTATATTCGATCAGCCCCAATAAAGAAAAACAACCGATTCATCTCCCACTCTCCTTCGTTTCACGGCGGGAGACTTCTCGGCGAAGATGAAGCTCAACGTGAAAAGCTGACTCCTATGAACTAAACGGAACGTGTCGTTAATGGGTATACAGAATGTAAACGGAACCGGCTTAAAAACCTTTTTAGCCTCTCGTTGGATGAGTATTCAAAAATTTGCTCAGGCGGTCCTTCCTCAACGATATAACCATTGTCCAAAAATACGATGCGATCAGCGACATCCCGGGCGAATTCCATCTCATGGGTTACTAAAATCATCGTCATCTTTCCTTCGTGTGCGAGCTCACGAATGACTTCTAACACTTCTCCAACCAGTTCAGGATCTAATGCCGAAGTCACTTCATCAAACAACATTACCTTCGGGCGCATCACTAACGCCCTTGCCATCGCGACCCGCTGCTTTTGCCCGCCTGATAATTGCGACGGATAAACATCCAACTTGTCACCAAGTTTTACCTTCTCAAGCATTTCTACTGCTCTTTCTCTCGCTTCTTTCTTCGATAATCCGAGCACATGAATCGGAGCTACCGTGCAGTTTTCAAGAACCGTCATATGGGGAAATAGATTAAAATGCTGAAATACCATACCAATATTTTTTCTTACATTTCTCAAATGTTTTTCATTCGCTGGCACAAGCTTTTTGTTCACTTCCATATGCCACAATGGTGTACCGTCAACTTCGATCACTCCAGAAGTTGGTTGTTCTAAGGTCATCAGCATACGAATTAACGTCGTCTTGCCAGAGCCACTCGGACCTATGAGGGCCACTTTTTCCCCTTCACCGATCTCCAAATTAACCCCTTTTAACACTTCTATTTGTCCAAACGATTTCCGAACATTTTTGTAGCTCACCATCGGTCTAGTCATACAACCACTCCCTTCTGTTTTGCTTCATGCAACACCTCGTTTTTATCAAATCGCCGATTCATTTTCTTTTCCAACCATTGAACGAATAACGATGACGGATAACTTAATAATAAGAAGAAAAAGGCAACGATCGTAAACGGCTCGAGATACACCCAGTGTTGGGCTCCATACATTTTGGCCGTTAACATCATCCCCATCACCCCAATCGATGCAGTAGTTGGAATTTCTTTGAACATAATGATCAAATAGTTTCCAAGCATTGGGATGATCGGCGGGATTGCCTGCGGCAAGATCACTTTTGTCCATGTGCGAGCCCGGGAAAAATTGAGCGCCAAGGCGGCTTCCCATTGCCCCTTATCCACTGCATCAATGCCCGATCGGTATACTTCAGACGTATATGTGCTATAATGCACGCCCAACCCGATGATCGCTGCTGCAATTGGAGAGAGCGTTACCCCGACGTGCGGTACAAGCGGCCAAGCGTAAAACAGGAAGTACAACTGAACAAGAGGAGGGGTTGAACGAATAAACTCTAACACTCCGTTCACAGTCCATCGAAACCACGCCCATGGTGCACGACGCAGCAGCGTCCAGATGATGCCAAGCACTAACGAGACGGCATAACAAGCCAAGGTAAGCCCCAGCGTCAGCCACATGGCTCGAAAAATTAACGGAAATACATCTTTCACTATATTCCAATCCCAAATCATTAGCTCGCCATCCCCTTTGACACCGCTCGTTCCGCACGCCGGGTTAGCCAAATAAGCGGAAGAGCGATGAGGAAATAGAACACAAGCATCATGGCGAAAACAAGAATCCCCAGATCAATATTACTGTTGCGGAAGACCATTCCCGCATACGTAATATCGGTCAATCCAATGAGCGAAACAAGGGAGGTTGATTTTAACATTTGGATCAAGTTGTTTCCGAAATCGGGGAGCATCATTCGCACCGCTTGCGGCAAAATGACTAATCTCATCCGTTGAAAACGAGTCATATTTAGAGCAATTGCTGCTTCATGCTGCCCTCGATCCACAGCGAGAATACAGCTGCGGACTGTCTCGGAAACATAGGCTCCATAGTTGAGCGAGACAGCAATGACCCCTGCCCAAAAAGAAGAAAGATTTAACGGCGGCAAAAATGGAATGGCCTTCGCTAGCATGGGCAGGGCATAATAAACCCAAAACAGTTGAACAACTAAGGATGTGCCGCGGAAAAATTCAACATATATATTGGTTGTCCAACGAATCCATCTCGATTTCGCCAGTCTTCCCAATCCTGCGATAATGGCAATAATAAAGGCAAAAAATGCGGATGTGATTAATAGCAATAATGTCGTTTGAATTCCTTTCGAAAGAATATGGAATACTTCTACAATAGTTTGAATCGAAATAACAAATCACCCTTTCTATCCTCTTCTTTTTATGCGATGTCTGTTGTTTGCTTCACTGGCTGTTGCCGCAAAGTTGTGCCGTCGTCATATCTCCCGGCAAGTTTTCTTCACCGAAACCGTTTTTCTGTAAAATCTCTAACAATTTGCCTGAATCTTTTAACTTTTGCAACTCTTTGTTGTATGCTTCCCGCAATTGATCATCATCTTGCCGAAAGACCGCTGCCCCGTAGCTCGGAATCCCTTCAACATCCGGCTGTTTAAAATCGCTGACTAATTCCAGTTCTTTCTGTCCTGCTGACTGCAACGCTTCTTTCATCGTCAACTGCGTTCCCGTTGCCGCATCAGCTCGTCCGGTTTTTACCGCATCGATGACGGCCGGAATGTCAGGGACAAGAACGATTTGCTCCTCTCTCACCCCTGATTGTTTTAAATAATCTACTTCCATGGCAGACGACATCACGGCAATTTTGACATCCGGTAGTTTCGCAATATCTTCATAGCTATGAAGATTTTTAGGATTCCCTTTTTTGACGACTAATGCATCACCAACTTGGTATTCCGGCTCGGCAAAATCAACTTTCTCACATCGGTTCGGCAAAATGGCCATCCCTGCTGTGATCACGTCAAACTTACCAGCATTTAATCCCGGAATTAGTTCGTTAAACTCCGCTAGCCGCCCCTCCACTTTCTCAATACCGAGCTGTTTAAAAATCTCTTTGGCAATATCGACCGCTTCTCCTTTTAATTCCCCATTTTCTTCATAGGCATATGGTTTTTCATTCGCAAATCCTACATAAACAACACCTTTTTTCTTTAACGCCTCTAACGTGTCGTCAGAACTTGAAGTTTGACTGGAACTGCAGCCAACCATCCCGATTAACAAGGCGAATAACCCTAAATACAAAATGACTTTCTTCATCCGATCCCCTCCTGTTTTTTCATTGTTCCTTATATTTTAAATTTTAAAAAAATATAAAATGCAATAATATTCATCAACATGTATTAATTTCTCTATTCCCTGTTATACAAACTGTTGTATTAAGCCTGCCTGTTCAAACAATTTCCTCATCGATCTCTCATTTTACCAAGAGTCTTAGAAGCGTTTGTTCCTGGCATCCGTTATTTCTTTTAACAAGCTCCAAATCATTCAACCCCATTCACGAGAAGGAAGGAAAAATGTATAAAATGTCTCTTTCATATTTCCAACAAAATGGCCGATGATCTTCTCCCTCGCCAACAAGTATGATGTTTTTGAAAAAACAGAAAATAACGATTCCACACTAATTCACAAAAGGGAGGCGAAAGCAAAAATGGGAGATATGCCAAAGACAGCTGATGTAATCATCATCGGCGGAGGGCTCATGGGTTGTAGCACCGCGTACGAACTAGCCAAAAGAAATGTGAAAAACATCGTCGTTTTGGAAAAGAAATCGATTGGCTCAGGAGCAACCGGGCAATCGAGCGGTGTTTTGCGTGGGCATTACAGTTACGAAATTCTTACACGAATGGCTGTCCAGAGTCTAGAAACATTCAAATATGCTAACGAAATTTTAGGCAGTGATGTTGGATATCAACCAGTAGGATATTTGTTTGGGGTTGATTATGAAAATATCGATACACTGAAAAAGAATGTAGAAATGCAGCGACGAAACGGTGTCAACACAAGGATGGTATCCAAGGAGGAAGTCAAAAAGGAAATTTGGCCCCACATTGATACGGATCAATTTGGTGCGTTTTCCTACGAACCTGAAGGTGGGTACGGTGACCCCGTCCTTACCAATCAAGCGTATGCCAATGCGGCGAGAGCATTAGGGGTTACGATCAAACAGTATTGCGGAGTGAAACAGATCCTTGTTGACAAAGACGGAAGCTCCGTTATTGGCGTCGAAACAATGGATAACCAAACGATCTATTCCCCCTGCGTTATTGTAGCTGCTGGAATTGGCACGCATCTATTAATGAAAAATATAGGAATAGATGTACCGATTAAAGGGCAACGCGCCCAACTTGTGTATATTTCCCCAGGAGTACCTATGGGAATTGTTCCTTCTTTCGGTGATTTCAAACACGATCAATATATTAAACCTGAGGTGAGCAGTGGTCACTTACTATTGGGAAACGCTGATCATTCCGACCCGCAATATATAGAGCCGGCTGACTACGATGCGGATAACTATCCTAAACACGCAACTGAAAAAGCCATTGAAAAGGCCATTATAAAATTTCTCAGCGCCTTCCCATCGTTGGATCAAGCAAAGCTGCTGACAAGTTACTCAGCTGCTTATGAAATGACTCCGGATGGAATTCCTTTTATTTGCCCTGCACCTATAGAAGGGATTTATCTTTGTGCTGGATTCAGCGGGCATGGTTTTAAAATTACACCAGTTGTCGGAAAACTGACGGCAGATATGGTGTTACAAGGACAAAGTCAACAAGAAGGCATTAGTCTAGCTCCTTTCCGATTAACCCGCTTTGAAGAAAACGACTTGCTTAAACCAGAACACCCATATTCCACTACCGTTAATCACCATGTGTAAATGATACAACGTAAAGGAGGACTGAAGGATGAATATCATCGTTCTTATGAAACAAACATTCGATACAGAAGAAAAAATAACTATACAAAACGGCCAAATTGTTAAGGATCATGCGGCATTCATCATTAACCCCTACGATGAGTATGCCATTGAAGAAGCGATCCGGCTAAAAGAAAAACATGGCGGAGAGGTTACAGTCATGACCATTGGATCTTCCGAAGCCGAAAGCTCTCTGCGCACAGCGCTAGCCATGGGAGCTGACAAAGCGGTCCTTATTGAAGAAGACGAAAATCAACTCTTAGACGAATATAGTATTGCTAAAATACTAGCCACTGCCATCAAAGAGCGAGAGTACGACATCATTCTGTGCGGAAATATGTCCGTAGACAACGGAGCGAGCCAAGTCGGTCCCCGCGTTGCCGAGGAATTAGATATTGCTCATATCTCAACAGTTGTCAAGTTGGAGATTGATGGAGAGCTGGTCAAAGCGGAAAGAGATGTAGAAGGAGATATGGAAATGGTTGAATCGTCCTTACCTATCTTAGTTACGGCGCAACAAGGATTAAACGAACCTCGTTATCCATCGTTGCCGGGAATTATGAAAGCAAAAAAGAAACCGATAGAACGGCTAGATATTGAAGATTTGGGCCTCAACGAACAGGAGCTTGAAGCAAAATCGATTGCCTTTGAACATTATTTGCCGCCTAAAAAAGAAGCAGGACGAATTCTTACCGGAGAATTGTCAGATCAGGTGAAAGAATTGGTGCACTTGCTGCGTAATGAAGCGAAGGTCGTTTCACATTGAAAAGGGGGAGAGAGAGATGACGAGAATCCTTGTACTTGCTGAAATCAAAAATGGAAAGCTCCGTAATGTCTCTTTTGAAGTGTTAACAGTTGCTAGACGAATCGCAGGCGATGGAGAGATTGTTGCTTGCTTATTTGGAAGCGATGCAGAAAAATATAGCAACGAACTGGCCAGATATGGCGCACAAAAAGTTTATGTTGTGGAGAATGAGGCCTTAAACCGATACACCCCAGATGGCTATAAACAAGCATTGTTGCAAGTCATTGACAAAATACAGCCACAAATCTTATTAACAGGACACACCTCCATTGGAAGAGATTTGTTCCCGCGTGTAGCAACACGACTAAAGGCTGGATTAGTTTCAGATTGTACGAGTATCGACTTGGACCATGACATCATCTTCACAAGACCGATCTATTCCGGAAAAGCGTTTCAGAAAAAACGAATCATAGACGGACTCTTTATGGCCACGATTCGCCCAAACAATATCGAAGCGGTGGAAAACCCTGTTGTCAGTGAAACGATCAAATTACAAGCAGAAATAAAAGAACTACGAACAGTAGTAAAAGAGATTGTAAAGAAAACGTCTGGAAAAGTAGATCTTTCAGAAGCAAAAATCATTGTTTCGGGAGGGCGCGGAGTACAAGGACCAGAAGGATTTCAATTGCTGCAAGAGTTAGCGGATGTACTTGGCGGGGCTGTCGGTGCGTCCCGTGCTGCTTGCGATGCCGGTTATTGCGATTATTCTATGCAAATTGGGCAAACCGGCAAAGTAGTCACTCCAGATTTATATATCGCATGCGGCATTTCAGGCGCGATTCAACATCTAGCGGGAATGTCCAATTCCAAAGTGATCGTGGCGATCAACAAAGACCCCGAAGCAAATATATTCCATGTCGCAGATTATGGAATTGTCGGGGATTTGTTTGAAGTCGTCCCTCTATTAACTGAGGAGTTTAAGAAATTGCTTTCTAAAAATAACACTGTAATGAACTAAATCATGTATTTCATCTTAACCGGGTGATATTTTTCACCCGGTTAAAACGTAATATTCGGACAAAAAGGATGATGGAAAAATGATTAAAAACTCTCATCAGACGATATCAACAGAAGTGATCAAGTGGAGAAGATATTTTCACCAATACCCTGAACTGTCTTTCGAAGAGAAAAGAACTTCGAAAGTAGTTGGGGAATTCCTAAAAAGCATAGGTCTACACGTAAAAGAAAATGTTAACGGATACGGTGTTGTTGCCGATTTAATCGGCTCAGAGAAAGGCCCAACAATTGCTTTTCGAGCAGATATGGATGCTTTGCCCATCCAAGAGGAAACCGGATTACCCTTTGCGTCAAAGATTCCCGGTGTCATGCATGCGTGTGGGCATGATGGACATACTGCGATTTTAATGGGAGCCGCAGCATTATTAGCAGCACAAAAAAACAAGTTGAAAGGAAACGTGCGGTTTATTTTCCAACCTGCAGAAGAATTAAGCCCTGGCGGTGCTATCGGAATGATTCGAGAAGGAGTTTTGCATGGTGTGGACGCCATATTTGGTTTGCATCTTTGGTCTGAATTCCCTTCAGGTACATTTTGGACTTGTTATGGTCCTATGATGTCCTCAACCGATCATTTCATGATTGAGATAGAAGGAAAAGGCGGGCACGGCGGAATGCCCCATAAAGCCATCGATTCCATTGTTATCGCATCACACCTGATTATGTCAGCTCAGCATATTATTAGCCGCAATATCGATCCGTTAGAATCAGGCGTCATTACCTTTGGAAAACTTCATGCTGGTACAGCTTTTAACATCATCGCAAACACCGCATTATTAGAAGGAACCGTGCGAAGCTTTACTCCAGAAGTAAGAAAAACATTGCAAACTCGGCTAGAAGAGTTAATAGAGGGGTTAGAAAAAATATATGGTGCTAAGATAACGATGAACTATCGACAAGGATATCCTGCCGTCATAAATCACGACAAAGAAGTGGAGATGGTGATCGGTGTGGCCAAAGAGGTCTTCGGCGTTGAAAATACAAGAATCATGAGACCGGTTATGGTGGGGGAAGACTTTTCTTATTATCTGAAGGAAATTCCGGGGGCCTTTTGCTTTGTTGGGGCCGGCGATCCTAATCATCCTATATATCCGCATCACCATCCTCGTTTTCAAATTGACGAAAGTGTCTTGCCTCTTGCAGTACAATGGTTTTATCGATTAGCACTGGAATATTTACAATAGCTCAAATCACGATTCCTGTTAACTGCAAATCCCATTGGGGAGAGCTATCGTTAAGGATAGCCCAAAAACATATTTTTGGGCTATCCTTCCTTTTTAATTGTCGTTCATAAAAACAGGAAGATTACTATTCGTCATCATCCGCTGCGGATTCATTCCCCCTTTGCTCAAGACAGGGAAGCGGCGCACGTCGATCATTGATCGACATGTTCGTTCATGACCGGACATCCCGTTGCGGCATGTCGTAAAAACGAGGGGCAATTGACGAGTCATAAGATGCTCATCGTTTCTCTCCTGATTTGTATGTTTTACTGTGTACTTGGCGTGAATCGTTACGAATGCTCATTAGTGTATTTACGACTGATCAAACCCGATCATCCATAACTTTATGCAAAGATCGAGCAAAAAGAGATCATCTGGATTCATCAAGGATCGCCCGGTCAGAGATTCAATTTTTTTTAACCGGTACAACAAAGTGTGTCGATGAACACAAAGTTCCCGAGCTGTTTGGCTAATATTTCCTTGATTTCGAATATAAGTAGTTAGCGTGTGAACGAGATCCCCTCCCCGATGGTTGTCATAGTCAATTAATTGTTCGATGGTAGATAACACTATTCCTAATACATCGGGATTTTTAGAGAGGGGCAATAAAATGCGAAAAATGCTCGTATTCACTTGAGTATATCGATAGCCTGGCCCCATTTGCCGGCGTCCTATATCTAACGCAATTTTGGCATTATTGAAACTATCATGGAACGTTCGAATCCCCGCCTGTTGTTCTGCGATTCCCCACGACATCATTAGCCCAGGGAATCGTTTTTTTAACCTATTTTCTACATGATCAAGAAAGAGATTCACTACATCCTGTACTTGATTTAGCGTCGTTTCTAAAAAGATGATCAAACGTTCCTGTTGATAAGTGACCATCACTTCTTTATGAATCCATTTACCAGCTAACACAACTTGCTCCTCAATGGAACGAATCATCGACGGCATCCACTGCTCGTATGTGATTTTATTCGGCTTTATTTTCTGGAAAAGGCTCTTGAGGTTCTCGGCAAAACCAATCACACACACATACGGGAGATTCACGTTGTATCCTAAAGATTTAGCCCTTGACAAAATATAATCCCAAGAATGATACTCTCCGCTAGCTAGACTCCAAACAAAATCATCTTTTAATCGCCATTCTGTTTCTTTAATAGCCATTTCCTTCTGAAACCATAACGATACAGCCGTTGTGATATACTCTAGCATATACTGTTGTTCCTTAGTAATCACTGGATCGGATCTAACTGCTTTTGAGTATTCGAAAAGCAAAAATCCATTTGTTTTTTGATTAGTCGTCCGGATGCTCGCTTGAAGAATAGAATCTGTAACATCGAGCGAGTCAATATCGATGGCGTAATTATTCGACCTGTCCAGAACTTCGTGATAGGAAAGTGGCCGTACATGGCTTTCCAGTTTCATCATTAACGAATCGGAATTTTTGCTCTTCCCCTTGACAACTCCATGAACATCTACAATAACAACCGGCGTTCCTATTTCTTGTTCGATGATATCGGCAGCTTGTGATAACGTTCCATCTGACAAAAATAGATGAAGAAGTTCTTTTTGGATTTTTTCATAGTGATTCATGGTGTGTGTGTGCCAATGGTTGAGCCTGCTCAGCACAGCTTGGACAATATCAGAAAACCGAATGTTCCAAGGGAGTTCGATAATAGGAAACCCATGTTTCTCGGCTAAATGAATGATCTCCATCGGTATCTCCTTGATATATCTCCCTAAAGCAATGGCTAACGCGGAAGCCCCGGAATGCAAAACATCAAGAACAAAATTTCGAAATACATCTATGTCTTCATGACAGCCAATGCCTGTGCTTAATACGAATTCATTTTTGCGAATATAATCCTCAACGGGATATTCCATGACCGATACCCACTCGACTGGAATATTTTCAAGTCTGTGTATAGCCGTTCGCACCTTTGCCGGCGATAAAATCTCTGTATCCAACACATCTTTCATCGAAAGCCACATAATGACCTCCAGCAGGCTTTTTATCATAATAATAAAAGCACACGTACTCCAAATGAGTAGATGTGCATTTGTAAATTTTTATAATGACATATACTTTCTATTTAATGAATAATTCCCTTGGAAATTTTGTGATTGTTTCACAACCGTTTTCAGTCACTCTTATGGTTTCGGTTATTGCGACTCCATAACCGTCAAGCCACATTCCGGGCATGATATGAAAAGTCATGTTCGGTTTTAGTACCGTCTTCTCTCCGGGTTTAAAATACGCTGTGTTTTCTGTCCATACAGGCGGATAGCTTAGACCAACTGTATATCCCATTCTAGACTCTTTTTCCAGCCCATATTGATTGATCGTTGTTTGCCATGCTTGCTCGACTTCTTCACATGTCACTCCTGGTTTTATCGTGGATAATGCCACATTTAGGCCTTCTATTACTATTTTTGCCGTTTCGCGTACTTTCTCAGGCGGTTTCCCAATAAAGACCGTTCTTGTTAAAGGAGCGTGGTAGCGCTTATAGCTTCCTGACAATTCCATATATACTAACTGATCTTTTTGATATTTGCCTTCTGTTGTCCATGAAAAATGCGCCCCTGCGGTTCTTTCTCCTGCAGGCATTATCGGTGAAAGTGATGGATATTCGCCGCCATATACCCCTGTCCCATTCAATAAGTCACTATAAATTCCTGCCGCAACGCGGCATTCCCTTACGCCAACATCGATGTTTTCTATGGCGTTGTACATTGCTTTTTCTACAATTCTTGCAGCTATTTGCATGTATTCTAATTCTCTTGTTGATTTTTGCCCCCTTATCCAGTTTACAAGTGATGTCGCATCTACCAATTCTGCATCGGGCAAACTTTTTTCTAGTCTGTGATACCAATGAGCATTAAAATAATAACTATCGAGCTCGACCCCGATTCTTTTATTATGGAGTCCCTTTTCCCTCAACACATCTCCTACAAAATCCATGACATGAAGCACTTTCGGTTCCCACAAATATTTGTCAGGATACGGTATGATGCTTTCTTTTGACATCCAAGTGGTGTGGAGCGCACAGTATACATCTTGCTGCCGTATGATGCATATAGGTTCTTTCAAATAAGATGAGACGATTACCCCTTGAGGCACATAATAAGACAGAGCATCGTATCCTGTTATATAGTTCATATTCGCTGGATCTGTAACGAATAATACTTCGATTCCTTGCGCTTCCATGCTCTTTTTTATCCTTTTTTCACGATGTTGATACTCCGTTTTCTCAAACGGTAACATGATTCAACCACCTCGCTATTTTTACTGAGTCTGTTAGGCAGCTCAGCCATCCTAGACGTTGAAAAGCTAGGAAAGAGCAGGGACTGTTTATAAAAATCATACGATACGAAAACAAAACGATCATTCTACATGCTGTTAGATTTTTATCTGAACTTTTTGTACATTTTAGACATATTTAAAAACGAAACAAACATTCGATGACCTCAACCTTTTCGATCGCCTCGGCTAGAAAGCACTTCAAGAGGGCTTTTTTATGAATGGCCAGAAAACAAAAAAACAACCCCAACCAGTTTACCCGGTTGGGGCTGCCATGGATCTTGCTTATTTCGCAAGCCATTCCGTATGGAAAATGCCTTCCTTGTCAACGCGTTCATATGTGTGAGCGCCGAAATAATCGCGTTGTGCTTGGATTAAGTTGGCCGGCAATACTTCGTTGCGGTAGCTGTCATAGTACGCGAGAGCACTTGCGAACGCCGGCACTGGGATGCCACGCATTGCGGCAGTAGCGACGATTTCACGGAGCGAATCTTGGTAGCTTTCGACGATGTTTTTGAAGTATGGATCCAACAACAAGTTCGGAAGCGCTGGATCGCGGTCGTACGCCTCTTTAATTTTTTGCAAAAATTGCGCGCGGATGATGCAGCCGCCTCGGAAAATCATGGCGATATCGCCGTAACGCAAGTTCCAATTATACTCATCGGATGCAGCTTTCATTTGCGCGAATCCTTGGGCGTACGAGCAAATTTTGCTCATGTACAAAGCGCGGCGCACCGCTTCAATGAAGTGATCTCGATCGCCTTCAAACGGCTTCACCGCCGGGCCAGACAACAGTTTGCTAGCTTTGACGCGCTCGTCTTTCATCGCCGAGATAAAGCGGGCGAATACCGACTCGGTGATAATTGGCAGCGGCACACCTAAATCAAGGGCGTTTTGGCTTGTCCATTTGCCCGTCCCTTTTTGTCCGGCTTTATCCAAAATGACGTCGACCAACGGCTTGCCGGTTTCATCGTCGATTTTCGTGAAAATATCGGCTGTAATTTCGATTAAGTAGCTGTTCAGTTCCCCTTTGTTCCAGTCGGCAAACACTTCGTGCAGCTCAGCGGCATCCATGCCAAGCACATGTTTCAGCAAGAAATACGCTTCAGCAATCAATTGCATGTCGCCGTATTCAATGCCGTTATGCACCATTTTCACATAATGACCGGCACCGTCTGGACCGATATATGTCGTACATGGCTCGCCGTCGACTTTGGCAGCGATCGCTTCGAAAATCGGACGCACGAGTTCATGCGCTTCTTTTTGGCCTCCTGGCATGATCGATGGACCTTTCAGCGCCCCTTCCTCACCGCCGGAGACGCCAGTGCCGATAAAGTGGATGCCGAGTTTGGCCAGCTCTTCGTTGCGGCGCTGAGTATCTTTAAAATACGTGTTGCCGCCATCGATCAAAATATCGCCTTTTTCCAAATACGGCTTCAGCTGTTCAATCGTTGCATCCGTCGGCGCGCCCGCTTTCACCATCAACAAAATTTTCCGCGGTTTTTCTAAGGCGTTGACGAATTCTTCGATGCTGTATGTACCGACAATGTTTTTTCCTTTCGCTTCTTCCAAAAATTCATCCGTTTTTTCGCGTGAACGGTTGTACACCGCCACCGAATAGCCTCTGCTTTCAATGTTCAGCGCCAAATTTTTCCCCATGACCGCCAGTCCGATGACACCAATTTGCTGTTTCGCCATTGCCAACGTTCCTTTCTGTTTTTGTTCATTCACCAAACAACATATCATAATTTGACGCTTGCCTGCAAGTTTTTCTAAACCGATTTATGAACGCCTTATAAACAGCTCTTACGGTATGCAAAAGGAGGGGAATGACGCCCCTCCTCCGTGCTTAATAACCTCCGTGATGCGGGAAACCGTAAGGTGAAAATGGATAATGGCCGTAATGCATGCCATACGGGAAGTGATGGTAACCGCCATATCCTCCGTACCCATAAGGATAATGGTGGTAGCCATAGCCGCCGAAGTACGGCGGGTAATAGCCGCCCATATACGGGCCGAACGGTCGAACCATGGAGCACCCTCCTTTTTTGTGTATCAACTTGCTTCCATGGTTAGGATATGCGCGGAAAACAAAACGGTATAGGCAAACACCTATACCGGTTCATCGGATTGAACAGCAGCCACTTGCTCTCTAATCTCTTCCGCTTCCTCCAAATGGTTGAACAAAACGCGTGGATCGAGCACGGTCAACAGTCGGTCTGGCAACGTTGCCATCCCAACTAAATACGGCGTCCGCTCCGCAGACATCAGCTGGAGCGGCTGAATGGCGTCCTGTCCAATATCAGCGATCTCCTTCGCCTCATCAACGATAAAGGCGACTGACAAATCGTCCACCGCGGCGACGATGAGGCGTGTTTGATCCGTTTCCTCGATGGCGCGGCCATACAGCAGCTTCCGCATGTCCAATACTGGAACGAGCTCGCCGCGAATGCGCACGACACCGGCCATGTAATCCGGCATGTGCGGAACGGCAGTTGGCGCGGTCATTTTTTCAATCGAGACGACATAAGCAATCGAAATGACGTATTGTTCCCGCTCGACGCGAAAGACAACATATTTGTCCATTCCCCCGCCACCTCTCCTGTGATTCACAAATCTTGCCTACTTTTTTTATCGGCCGATGTTCGCCGAATTTTCAGCGTCCGAAGAAAAAAGAGCATCCGTTTGCAGGATGCTCGTTAACCTTTGGCCACTTCTTCGATAATGGCGACGACCATTTCCGTCAGTTTCACCAACTCTTCAATCGGCATCCGTTCATTTGTTGTATGAATTTCTTCATAGCCGACAGCGAGATTGACAGTCGGGATGCCGAAACCGGCGATGATGTTAGCATCGCTGCCGCCACCGCTTTGCTGCAGCTCGCACGGCCGGCCGATGCTCGCCGCTGCTCGTTTGGCGACCTCAACGACATGATCGCCGTCGCTGAATTTGAAACCTGGGTACATCACTTCGACCTCAACTTCAGCGCGGCCGCCCATTTCCGCAGCAACCGTTTCAAACGCCTCTTTCATCTTCGCCACTTGCGCTTCCATTTTTTCCGGGACGAGCGAACGGGCTTCGGCCAAAATATCGACGCGGTCGCAGACGATGTTCGTTTGCATACCGCCTTCAAAGCGGCCGATGTTCGCCGTCGTCTCCTCATCAATACGGCCGAGCGGCATTTTTGCGATCGCTTTGGCGGCCAGCGTAATCGCCGAAACCCCTTTTTCCGGAGCGACACCGGCATGGGCCGTTTTGCCGTGCACAACGATTTTCAGCTTCGCCTGCGTTGGTGCGGCGACGACAATGTTACCGACTTTGCCGTCACTGTCTAACGCATAGCCGTATTTCGCTTGAATGAGCGACGGATCGAGCGCCTTCGCTCCAACGAGCCCCGATTCTTCCCCGACGGTGATGATAAACTGAATCGTACCATGGGCGATGTTTTGTTCTTTCAACACCCGAATCGCTTCCAACATTGCCGCCAAGCCGGCTTTGTCGTCCGCACCTAAAATCGTCGTCCCATCGGTGACGACATAGCCATCACGGATCGATGGCTTCACCCCTTTACCAGGCACGACCGTATCCATGTGAGAAGTAAAGTAAATCGGATCCACCCCGTCTTTTGTCGCTGCGAGCGTGCAAATTAAGTTGCCGGCCCCGTGCCCTGTTTTTGCGGCGGCATCGTCTTCGATGACCTCAAGGCCGAGCGCCTCAAACTTTTGTTTCAGCACCTTGGCGATGTCGCCTTCATGCTTCGTTTCCGAATCGATTTGTACGAGCTCTAAAAACTCGTCAACGAGACGCTTTTCATTGACCATCTGTTTCTTCCTCCTATGTATGGATTCCAATTTAAGTATACCGGAAGTTTCCACTCAACGCCAAACTAGACGCTGAAACAGTGTGAGTAAACGATTGATGGCTGTCGATTGAGCAAATATCTTCCAAATAAAAACGTTTAACATAGCTTTGACCAAACGTTACTTGTCTGTTTTTTCAACTGTCAGAGACAAAACCTCGGTTTGTCCACGTTCTCACACCTTGGCGTGATGAAAGACTGAGCAACACGACTCCCATCTCAACGATTGTTTGCTGCGAAAAAGGCGCCCATTGCTTGTTAGGCGCCTTCTATCGCTTACAACGGAATGTTGCCATGTTTTTTCTTCGGCCGCTCTTCGTGTTTATAGCGGAGCATTTCGAGCGCTTGAATAAGTTTTATTCGAGTGTCACGCGGGTCAATGACGTCATCGATCATGCCGTATTTGGCGGCGACGTACGGGTTGGCGAATTTTTCACGATATTCTTCAATTTTTTGCGCCCGCGTTTCTTCCGGATTTGGGCTGTTTGCAATTTCGCTTGCGAAAATGATGTTCGCCGCCCCTTGCGGCCCCATGACCGCCACTTCAGCGTTCGGCCATGCATAAACGACATCGGCTCCAATCGACTTGCTGTTTAAGGCGACGTACGCACCACCGTAAGCTTTACGCAAAATGACAGTAATTTTGGGCACTGTCGCCTCCGAGTAGGCGTACAAAATTTTCGCCCCATGGCGGATGATGCCGCCGTGCTCTTGCTTGACGCCCGGGAAAAATCCGGTGACGTCCTCAAATGTAATGATCGGGATGTTGAATGAATCGCAAAAGCGGATAAAACGCGCGGCTTTATCTGACGAATCGATGTCAAGTCCACCCGCCATAAATTTCGGTTGGTTGCACACAAGCCCAACGACTTCCCCTTTAATGCGGGCAAAGCCGATGACAATGTTTTTAGCGAAATCTTTTTGCACTTCCATAAACGATCCGTCATCGACGACTTGAGCAATGACGTGGCGCACATCGTACGGACGGACAGCGTCAATCGGCACGACGTCAGCCAAATCAGGACGGTAGTCATCCCCGTCGGGAACAGGGCCAAGCGGCGGTTTTTCGTTATTATTTGACGGCAAATAACTGAGCAACAGCCGCACGTTAGCGAGCGCTTCTTCTTCACTCGCCGCCGCAAAATGGGCGTTGCCGCTAATCGTATTATGAACGCGTGCACCCCCTAAATCTTCAGCGCTGATTTTCTCACCGGTCACTGCCTCAATCACCTTCGGCCCGGTGATGAACATTTGGCTCGTTTTTTCGACCATGAACACAAAATCGGTGATGGCCGGCGAATAGACAGCCCCGCCTGCGCACGGCCCCATAATAACGGAGATTTGCGGGATCACCCCAGAATAGATGGCGTTGCGATAAAAAATATGCCCGTATCCATCAAGCGACAACACCCCTTCTTGAATGCGGGCACCGCCCGAATCGTTCAAGCCGATGACCGGGGCTCCGGTTTTCGCCGCCAAATCCATAATGTTCGTAATTTTTTTCGCGTGCATTTCCCCGAGTGCGCCGCCAAAGACCGTGAAATCTTGTGAGAATACAAAGACGGTGCGTCCGTTGATCTTCCCGTAGCCGGTAACGACCCCATCCCCCGGCCCCTTTTTTTCGCCAAGACCAAAATCAGTGCAGCGATGCTCGATGAACGGATTGAGTTCGACAAACGTCCCCTCGTCTAAAAGCAAGTCAATCCGCTCACGCGCCGTCAGCTTCCCTTTCGCGTGCTGCTGTTCAATTTTCTTATCGCCGCCGCCCAGCTCGATTTCACGGCGGCGGTCGTACAACTCATTAATTTTGTCATACATGTCGCTCATTGTTGTCCCTCCATGTTCGACCGTTCGCAAAGTTCGTATAAAACGCCGCCAGTCGACTTCGGATGCATAAACGCCACCCATGCCCCGCCGGCGCCGCGTTTTGGCATTTCTTGAATCATACGGATGCCATGCTCCTTCAGCTCACGGATGCGCTCAGTGATGTCATCGACACCAAGCGCCACGTGATGGATGCCTTCCCCTCTCTTTTCGATAAATTTCGCTATCGCGCTCTCTGGCGACAGCGGCTCAAGCAGTTCAATTTTCGCTTCCCCAGCCTGCAAAAACGCTACTTTCACCTGCTCCGATTCGACTTCTTCAATGCCGAGAAACGGCAGCCTGAGCACATCCGTATAAAACGGAAGCGCTTTCTCGATTGAGCGGACGGCAATGCCAATATGATCGACTTTTTTTACATGCATGATTTCGTCCCCTTTGCTGCGAAATAATTCTGAATCGTAATGTATATTCGCCATTTCGACAAAAAATCCTTCTTTTTGTTTTTCCTTGTCCGCTCCGCCGCGTGCGGTTACAATAAAAACAGAACAGCGGACGGGGAGGAGGAAAAACCGTTGTCGCGCAAAACGCAAAAATTCGTTGTTTACTTGATGCTCATTTGCATGCTGCTGACGACGCTCCTTGCCGGCATCAGCATGTGGTTTTAGCCGCACTCAGCAAAAAACGCAAGCTCCAAAATAGGGAAGCTTGCGTTTTTCATTGGACAGCGCCGTATCGTTTGGCAATGGCGTAAAATGACTCGTTGCTGCGAAGAATGAGCACACGGGCGCCGATCGGTACCCGTTCGTACAAATGCTCAACATCGCGGTTATGCATGCGCACACAGCCTTGCGAAACATAACCTCCAATCGATGCGGGGTTGTTTGTCCCGTGGACGCCATAGATGCGCCCATCCGTCCCCCGCGCATTAAAACCGATCCATCTCGTGCCGAGCGGGTTGTTCGGTGCTCCGCCTGGAATGCCCTTTTTCCGATAGTACGGATTTTCCGCCTTCACCGTCACCGTAAACATTCCTTCCGGTGTCAGTCCAGCATTCATCCCCGTCGCCACCGGATAAACTGCTTCAATGCGCCCATCACGAATGAGTGCAAGCTTATTGATCGCTTTGTTCACAATCACCAGCGGCTTCATCTCCGCCGCCGTCTGAAACGGCACGACCAACAGCGCACTAAGCAGCAGGCAGAGCGCTAACGATTTACGCATATCAAGCCCCCACCCTTTGCTGACGTTTAGCTTTAGTGTGCGCTAACCAAGATGGGGGTATGCACATCACTTCGTTCAGCCAAACGGCAACAAACGACGCCTCTTTTCTGCTTCATTTCCGGGATGGAATTGGCTTTTAATAATCAAATATTGCTCCAATTCGCGCACTAAATGAAACAACGCCGCCCGCTCTTCAAACTGTTCGCGCGTTTTCGGAAGCGGCATCTCTTTAAATTCCTCGCGCATTGCCGCCAGACGCCGCAAAAAGCGGTCGGCTGTATTACCTGGATGAATAGCGTCGCTCAGTTCATCGATAAAATCGGCAACCATGATCCGCTGTTCGACCGTATAAGTAAGCGATGTCACTAGCGGCAACATCCGCTCAATAATCTCGAGCTGACGTTCACGCATCCGGAAATAGCGGACATACTCATCTTCGTTGCGCCATAGTTGATTGTCGGCGTGGCGGATGGCAAGTTTTTTTGCTTGTTCAAGCATATCAGCCGTCAACGGCAGCTCTTTGCCATCCCAGTCGAGTTCATTTGTGCGCAAGTAGCGGACGACTTCTTTTAAAATAATGCGGAACAAATCTTCCACGATGCGCCGATACTCCTTCAGCTGTTTTTCGGCGCTCGGCATGTACATGTTGACAAGCAGGGCGACGCCGATGCCGACGATGACCAACAGCAGCTCGTTGACGATGAGCGCCCATGTCAGTTCTTTAGCCGCATACAAATGCAAAATAATAACCGAGCTCGTCGCGATCCCCTCATTCACTTTCAGCCGAACGGTCACTGGAATGAACAAAAGCAATAGCAACCCAATCGTCCACGGATGGTAGCCGAAAACGGTAAAAAACAGCGCGGCAAACCCAATCGCGACAACGCATGCGGTAAAACGGGCCCGCGCGGCCTCAAGCGAGCGTTTTTTCGTCACTTGGACGCACAAAATGACGATAATGCCGGCGGAAGCAAAATTATGGAGGCCAATCAGCTGAGCGATGGCGATCGCCAGCGCTGCCCCCACCGCCGTTTTTAACGTCCGATAGCCGATTTTCATCGTGCTGTCTCCTTTACCCATGTTTGCCGACTTCATTGTACCGATGACGGCGCTTTCGATGCAAGAAAAAATAGGCAGCCCTTGTCCCGCACATCCGTCACCAAAAACCTACTCGACCCGGCCACGGACAAGTAAAAAAAGCGGCCGCCTACTAAACACGCAGGACAGGCCTCCTCAACTTACCATGAGTGTTTTATCAATCGTTTTCCCATCGCGATCAATTTCGTGCTTAATGGCTTCGTTCAGCGAATCAAAGAGAAGACCTTGTCAAACAAGTAGAGGCTGATGATGTCGTCCATACCCTCTTGGATTTTCTGCTTTTGCTTGCCGGTGTCATCGATGCACAGAGGTGGCAATAATATTTTTTTCAAATGGGGGAACAGCCGAAGCACATGACTGGTGCGATAAAAGGCGGGGGGGGGAGTGGTTGTTTATTTCCTTCAATCACCTAAAACATATCTCTTTCAATAGGGATGGCTGATGTCCGGAAGCCAATCCCAGCCTACGGAGAATAGGTAGCAACGACACAAAAAACCCGGAGGTTGAATTTTTCTCACTCCGGGTTTCTCCTGTTCACACTTCCTCACAATATTCATCAAACAGCGCCTGCAGCTTTTGCACGACAGCGACCGGCTCATGCCCTTCGATGTCGTGGCGATGAATCATGGCGCACAGTTTGCCGTCTTTAAGCAGGGCGAATGACGGCGAGGACGGCGGCTCACCGACAAAGTATTCACGAGCCCGGGCGGTCGCCTCTTTATCTTGGCCGGCAAAGACGGTCACCAAATGGTCGGGCCGCTTGTCATAATGAACCGCATGGGCCGCAGCGGGACGAGCGATGCCGCCGGCGCATCCACACACGGAGTTAATGAGTACGAGCGTCGTGCCTGGACGACGAAACGCAGCGTCGACGTCTTCTGGCGTGCGCAGCTCTTCAAATCCGGCTTCGACCGCTTCGCGGCGGGATTGTTCTACAAAATCATTGTAGAGCGGAAATTGAAATTGGAACATCATGACACCTCCTTACGTTTTATCATATCATATTTGACCGCCAATCCCCCGTTCATACGCTTCGATCAGCTCCCTGACAGCGGCAGTGACCGGTTTCGAGCCGGAAATAACGCTGTTCTCAAGCGCCGGGAGCTTTTCTTTCACGATCGGATCGGCGAAAAAGCGCGTTTCTACATATTCTTTGATCATCGCATGCATCCAGTCTTTTTGTTGCTGGCGGCGGCGGTCATCAAACACGCCGGATTGCTTCGTCGTTTTGACAAACGTTTCAATGACTTGCCAAATGTCGGCGATTCCTTCTCCCAACAAGGCGGAGCATGTGTACGCTTTCGTCTGCCAGCCGGGCGTGGCCGGGCGCAAATAGTGAAGAAACTGATTGTACTCTTTTTGCGCGGCCCGCGCTTTTTCTTTATTGTCACCGTCTGCCTTATTGATGACGATGGCATCGACCAGCTCCATAATGCCGCGCTTCATCCCTTGCAGTTCGTCGCCGGCGCCAGTTAACGCCAAAAGAAGGAAAAAATCAACCATCCCACGGACGACAAACTCGCTTTGCCCGACGCCGACCGTCTCAACGAGGATAATGTCATAACCGGCCGCCTCGCAAAGCATCATCGTCTCCCGCGTTTTCCGGTGCACGCCACCAAGCGCCCCGCCTGATGGAGACGGACGGATGAAAGCGCGCGGATTCCGGGCGAGCGTCTCCATCCGTGTTTTATCGCCGAGGATGCTGCCGCCGGTCAACGAGCTCGTCGGATCGACGGCTAGGACGGCGACGCGATGCCCCTGTTCGCATAAAAACGTACCGAACGCTTCAATGAACGTGCTTTTCCCCGCTCCCGGCACGCCAGTAACGCCGATGCGAATCGAACGGCCGACATGCGGCAACAATTCATTCAACACTTGTTGGGCAAGCTCTAAATGCCTCGCCGCATTGCTTTCAACAAGCGTAATCGCCTGGGCTAAAAGGGTGCGGTCGCCGGCCAGCACTCCTTGGACGTAATCAGCGACCGACCGTTCTTTTCGTTTCACAAGCCGCTTGGGCGCCGACGGGCGCTTAGCTTGCACGTACGATGACGCGCTCTCGCCGTCCGCCCATTCCGGACGCTTCCCTTGACCGTCTACCGCACCTTCGCCGCCTGCTCGTTCTTGTTGTTTCTCCTCACCGTTCATTCGCTCACTTCCTCATAGCCGAGTCGAGCATAAATTTCGTCTAATACGGTTTCTGCCGCTTCCGGAATCACCGTGCCCGGCCCGAAGACGGCAGCGGCTCCGTGCTCATATAAAAACGCGTAATCTTGCGGCGGAATGACGCCGCCGACGATAACTAAAATATCGTCGCGGCCAAGTTTTTCGAGCTCCGCAACGAGCTGGGGCACGAGCGTCTTATGTCCACCGGCGAGCGAACTGATGCCGACGGCGTGTACATCGTTTTCGACCGCTTGGCGCGCTGTTTCTTCCGGTGTTTGAAACAGCGGTCCGATATCAACGTCAAACCCTAAATCAGCAAACGCGGTGGCGATCACTTTCGCCCCACGGTCATGGCCATCCTGTCCCATTTTTGCGACCAACAGGCGCGGACGCCGCCCTTCTAGTTCCGCGAACTGCGCCACTTTCGCTTTCACCCGTTCAAGCTGCGCTTCATTTTTATACTCCGAGCTGTAAACGCCGCTGATCGAACGAATCGTAGCGCGATGACGCTTCGCCACTTTTTCAATGGCGTACGAAATTTCCCCGAGTGTTGCACGGACGCGCGCTGCTTGGACGGCGAGCTCAAGCAAGTTTCCTTCGCCCGTTTCCGCCGCTTTCGTAATCGCAGCAAGTGCTGCTTCGACTTGCTCGTTATCGCGCGTCGCCTTTAGCTCGTTCAGTCGTTCGATTTGCCGCTCGCGCACAGCAGTGTTGTCAACTTCCAAAATGTCGATTGGCTCTTCTTTTTCCGGACGGTATTGATTGACACCAATAATCGTTTCTGCTCCTGAATCGATGCGCGCTTGACGCCGAGCTGCCGCTTCTTCGATACGCATTTTCGGAATGCCGGTTTCGATCGCTTTCGCCATTCCACCTAAGCTTTCGATTTCTTCAATATGCGCCCACGCCCGCTTCATCAATTCGTTTGTCAACGTCTCGACGTAATACGAGCCGGCCCACGGGTCGATCGTCCGACAAATGCCCGTCTCTTCCTGCAAGTACAGCTGCGTATTACGGGCGATGCGTGCCGAGAAGTCGGTCGGCAAGGCAATCGCTTCGTCAAGGGCGTTCGTATGAAGCGACTGCGTATGCCCCATCGCTGCCGCATGCGCTTCAATGAGCGTACGCACAACATTGTTGAACGGATCTTGCTCGGTCAAACTCCATCCCGATGTTTGCGAATGCGTCCTTAATGCGAGCGATTTCGGATTTTTCGGATTGAACGTTTTCATCATTTTCGCCCACATGAGACGCGCCGCCCGCATTTTCGCCACTTCCATAAAATAGTTCATGCCGATCGCCCAGAAAAACGACAGCCTTGGAGCGAATGAATCGATGTCAATCCCCGCTTTCAGACCGGTGCGCACATATTCGAGCCCATCGGCAAGCGTGTATGCCAGCTCCAAGTCGGCCGGCGCCCCAGCTTCCTGCATATGATAGCCAGAAATGCTGATGCTGTTGAATTTCGGCATGTATTTGGCCGTATAGGCGAAAATATCAGCAATGATGCGCATGGACATTTCCGGCGGATAAATGTACGTGTTACGCACCATGTATTCTTTCAAAATATCGTTTTGAATCGTTCCCGACAGCTTGTCTTGCGTCACTCCTTGTTCTTCAGCAGTGACGATGTAAAACGCCATGATCGGGAGCACCGCTCCGTTCATCGTCATCGACACCGACATTTGATCGAGCGGAATGCCGTCAAACAAAATTTTCATATCGAGCACCGAATCAATGGCGACCCCTGCTTTGCCGACATCGCCGACGACGCGTGGATGGTCGGAGTCATAGCCACGATGGGTGGCAAGGTCAAAAGCGACCGACAGCCCTTTTTGCCCCATCGCCAAATTGCGCCGATAAAATGCATTGCTTTCCTCAGCCGTCGAAAAGCCGGCGTATTGGCGGATCGTCCACGGCCGTGCGACATACATCGTCGGATACGGCCCGCGCAAATACGGCGGCAAGCCGGGCATATAATCAAGGAAATCGAGCCCATCGATGTCTTTCTTTGTATAAAGCGGCTTCACCGCAATGTGCTCATTCGTCTGGAACAACAGTTCATCGATCGACGCTTGCACGCGCCGCTCCACCGCGTCTCTCCACTGTTTCTCATCCACATCGGCCGCTGCCGTGGAGAGCGTCATATTTGTAAAGTCAACGTACTTCGCCATCAAACGCCACCCCTCTTTCCGTGAGAAACGCCACAATGACATCGTAAGCGTTCGAACCGAGATGAATCGACCCATCTACGCCAGCAGCAGCATACGTTTTTTCGAGCTCTTCCGGCGGTTTTCCAGCAAGATACAGCTTCGCATTCGGCTTTGCCTGCTTAAACGCCTCGGCCAACGCGGGAACGAACGATGGATAATCAGCGTCGGCGCCGCAGATGACGTAATGCGTCCCGTTCGTGTTCCGCACCCATTCGACCACTTCCTCAACCGATGCGAAGCCGTTGCTCCGCTCGGCCGTCACCCCGCCGGCTGCAAACAGCCCGGCAATGAAATCGGTACGCGCCTGATGGCGAACAAGCGGTCCGAGCGCAATCAAATGAACGGTGAGCTTCTCTCCGGTGCGTTCCGCATGCTTTTCCGCCGCCTGTCGCAACTGCTCAAACGGCTCGGCTAAACGCCATGGCGAAATGGGCGTAATGCGTACAGGTGCCTTTCCATCTGCGAGCGCTGCCACCATTTCCCGAGCGGTTGCTCGACAACGAGCCGCACGAATCATCGCTTCCATCCATTTTCCATTCGCAAGCGTAGCGCGAAGATCCGACACCCGCGTTTCCTCTACCGGGAGCACCTCATTCACTTCAGCTTGTTCCGGCTTTTGAATCGGCGTTTCCGCCAAGTTCGCATACACATTCGTGCCGACGATTTTTTCTTTCCGCTGTTTGACGCGCTCAAGCCGCTGCTCGGCCACTGTCGCTACTTCTGCCTGCACGAAGCCGTCTTGAAGCGCTTGTTTCATACCGCCTTTTTCTTCAACTTGTTGGAACAGCTTCCATGCTTCTTCAGCGAGTTTAGCCGTCAATGTCTCAACATAATACGAGCCGCCCGCCGGATCGATGACATGGGCGAGATGTGCCTCTTCAAGCAAAATAAGCTGCGTGTTGCGAGCGATGCGCCGTGAAAACTCATCAGCGAGTCCGATCGCTTCGTCAAACGGTGACACATGCACGCCATCAGCACCGCCAACAACGGCCGCAAACGCTTCTGCTCCCGCGCGAAGCATGTTCACATACGGGTCGTACACGGTTTTGGTAAAGCGCGATGTGCGCACATGCAGTTCGATCCGCCTTGCTGATTCACCGCCGCCAAACGCTCCGATCACTTGCGCAAACAACCGCCGCGCTGCCCGCAACTTGGCAATTTCCATGAAAAAGTCAGCTCCGACCGACAACGACACTTGCATCCGCGTAGCGATGTCATCGATAGTCAGACCACGATCCAGCCCTGCACGGATGTACTCGACCGCCGTCGCCAACGAAAACGCGAGCTCCTGCACAGCGTTCGCTCCGCCGTTATGATACGGCTCTCCACGCACGAAAATCGTGCGAACGAAAGGCATTTGTTCCTTCGCCCACTTCACCGCTTCCGCCATTTCATCATACAACCCATCGAGCGACCTCGGCAGCGCCCCGCCTTCTGCCCACACTCCAAGCGGATCTATACCGATCGCGCCGCGCACGACTGAGAGTGATATTCCTTGTTCTTGCAAATACGCAGCCAGCAACGCTAAAAACGGAAGCGACTGCGTCCCCGCGTCCACACGGAGCGAATAGCGATCGAGCGGCACGCCAGCAAACATTGCAGCCACATCATCGACCGACTGAACAGCAAACGGCAGCCGTTCAAGGGAAAGATGGATTTCCGTCTGTCCCTTTTGCAAGTCGTGCTTGATCGCCTCGTTCCATTCAGAGGGGCTCATTGCCGAAATTTCCTGGCTCACCTTCCATGGCTCGCTCCGATATCCTTCCGGCCGCGTCCCGCGCACGTACTGGCCAAAGCCCGGGTACTGCTCAAGCGAGCCGAGCGCCTCTACATCTCGGCGTGTATAAAGCGGCTTGACCGCTATGTTTTCGTACGTCATCGAATGAAGCCGCTCGAGCGGCTTTCCTTTCAGCGATCTTTCCGCTTCCCGCTCCCACTCCTCAACCGTCGGAGCTGAAAACGCCGCTTCCTTCATCTTCGCGACATCACTCATTTCCCCATCCCCTTTCGCGTCTTTCTCCAAAAAGAAACCGCTTTCGTTTTTCGCCGCCTTTTACCCACCTGAAGCCGTCAACGTCCGGAGATGTCTCATACCAAACGAGCAGATGCACTTCCGTGGGAAAAAACGGGTTCTATGTTTATTGTAGTACATAGGCTGATTTTGGGCAATGAACAAAAAGACGAAGAGTGAGACAAGACTTTGTGGGAACTTTTTTGCTTCACTAAGAACGTATGTGAACCAAAAAAGGTTAGTGAACCATTTTTGAATTGATATAGTCAGCGATTTCATAACCTCATCCCTGTTGCCGAATGAGGAATCGCTTTTTTTATTTCTCAATTCGAGAAACTTGGTTGGTTCTGTTCCATTGGTATGGTCAAAAAGTTGAGTTTTACCAGTCTTCCATGTAAAAAAGGTGTCTCATTGCTTTCGAGACACCCTAGGAAACTGGTTACTTAACGGAAAATGAGGATAAGTTCATTTAGTTTTTCAATTTAAGAAACTACATGCCCTCATGTTTCTTTTCCCCAAGATTGCTCGAAGGCAAACGGCTGATTTTCACCTACCTTCTATTCCGGAAAACGTTTCGTCAATCGATCACAAAGTCCTTCAACAAATGGAAAAGATATCGTCCCGATTTGTAAATTCCACAAAACTCCAACGCCCTCTATTTTCTCACATAAATCAACTTCCACTACTTGATCCGCCAGGTCATGGATGAGACACATTGAAACTTCCACGTTTAGAACCCTTATTCCTCTTCTTGAACGAGCGGCAGGCGGACAGATACGGTCGTTCCTTGGCCGAGGTCGCTGTCGAACTGAATCGCACCGCCATGAAGGGCGACAATTTGTTTGACGATGGCAAGCCCTAAGCCAGTGCCTCCTTCTTTGCGGGTGCGGGCGCGGTCGACGCGGAAAAAGCGCTGGCCGAGAAGCGGAAGCTGGTCTTTCGGGATGCCTTTGCCCGTATCTCGGATCACGAGTTCGCCTTCTGTGTCTGAAAAACGGGAAAGCCGCACCGTCACCGCGCCGCCTTCCGGGGTGTAGCGGATGGCGTTGTCGAGTAAATTGCGCACGACTTGTTCGAGCCGATCGGCATCGCCGTCAACGATAAGCTCATAGTCGAGGTCGCACGTGAGTGTCAGCCGTTTTTTGGTTATGATTGGGCGATACATGTCCATGACATCCTCGATCACTTGGGCGAACGCCACTGGAGCGCGCTCGAGCGGCACGCTTTGCCCTTCAAGTTGAGCCAAATCGAGCAAGTCGCGGACGAGCCGCTCCATCCGTTCCGTTTCACGGTGGATGAGGCGAAGGTGCGACTGCTCTTCTTCCTTCGTTCTCGCCAGGCCGGAGAGGAGCGCTTCACTGTAGCCTTTTATATAGCTTAACGGCGTGCGTAATTCGTGCGAGACGTTCGCTAAAAATTCACGCTTTCGCTCGTCTTCTTTGGCGATGGCGTCCGCCATTTGGTTAAACGCTTGAGCGAGACGGCCGATCTCATCGTCCGTGCGCACTGAAATGGCTGCGCCATAATCCCCTTTCGCCATACGTCCAGCCGCTTTTTCCATCGCTTGGAGCGGCTCGGTCATTTGGCGCACCATTCGCTTGCCAACGAACAACAACGCGGCAGCGAACAAGGCAGCAAACGGCCAAAACGCGGCGGCTGCCCGTTTGGTTGCTTCTTGAACGTCGGCGAGGGGCATATACAAATAAATCGCTCCCTCAAGTCGCTTCTCATCAAGAAGCGGGACGACAACCGCCATCACACGGCGGTCGAAGCGCTTTTCATACCCCGTTTTGATCACCGGCTTGCCGTGCAGCAGCGTTTCCCGATCGCGACCGCTGACTAACGCGTCATAATGGACCGGAAACGGCCAACAAGCGCTCAATTCGCGCGGATTGTCAATCAACAAGATCGTTGCCGTTGATTTTTCGTCATACCATTCGATTTGACGCCGATAGGCCTCGGTGACCGTCCCTCCTCGATAATCATGAGCTAGGCTTGTCCCTTCAGCAATCAACATTCGTTCGACTTCTTTCACGTACACCGTTCGGTAAAAGTAATTTAACAGCAAAAATGAAAACGCCAGCGTCACGAAGATCGCCGCTCCGATCGACAGCCATACTTTTTGCCCTAAACGAAGCCGTTTCATCACTCATCCCTCAAATTTGTAGCCGATGCCCCATACCGTTTGAATATAGCGGCCAGCGTCTTTCAGTTTCATGCGCAGCGTCTTCACATGCGTATCGACTGTGCGGGCATTTCCTGTGTAATCATATCCCCACACGTTGACGAGCAAATCGTCGCGGCTGAACACTTGACCGTGGTGCTTGGCCAAAAACAGCAACAGTTCAAACTCTTTTAACGTCAACCTCACCGGCTCGCTCCCAACGGTCACCTTCCGCCCTTTTTCATCGATCGCAAGGTTGCCAAATTGTAGCTGTCCATCGCGCTCGCGACCGCGCCACGTCCGGCGCAGCACCGCCTCAAGGCGGGCAATAAGCTCACCCGGGCTGAACGGCTTGACGATATAATCATCGCCGCCGAGCTTGAATCCTTTCACTTTATCCCACTCTTCTCCGAGAGCGGTCAAAAACAAAATCGGCACATCCGACTGCTCGCGAATGCGGGCACAGACGGAAAAGCCGTCTTGGTTTGGCATCATCACATCAAGCAAAATCGCATCAACCGAACGACGCGCCAACACCGTCAACGCTTCGTCACCGTCTCCGGCTTCCAAACAGCAAAAGCCGGCGTTTTCCAAATACATGCTGACTAACAGCCGCATCTCCTCTTCGTCATCCACGATTAAAACGGTCCGTTCACTCACGTTCGTCCCTCCCGAATCAGCAGTTGCAGCGGTCCATCCCCTGTTTTCCAACGAGCGAGCGGCCGCAACGTCGCCTCGTCGACCACGATGATTTCATCGCTGTCATAACTCGCAATATACAAACGGCCTCCTGCCGCTTCCATGGCAAACGGGTTGGCGCCGACGGACATGGAAGCAAGCCGGTTTCCGTCCGGCGCAAATCGGTGCATGGTGTTGGAGCCGTGGCTTAATACAAACACACCGCGGTCTGTTTCAATAAAATCAATCGGCATGACCGGGGCGGCGATCATCTGCCGCAACCGGCCGTCTGGCAGCGAATAGACATGGATGTTCGTTTCCACACGACTTCCGCTGCCGTGCCCGCCAACCCAAAGCTCCCCTTGCTGCTCGCGCACGAGTCCGCCCAGCGCCATCCTCGGCACGGCGAACGAACGAATGAGGCGATGGTGGACTGCATCAATGACAAAGGTGCGGCCAGCTTGAAAATCGATGGCGTACAGCTCCGTTCCAGCGTCATTAATAAGAAGGGTGAGTGGAGAATGGCCGACGCGCAGGCGGGTGAGTTCCTTGCCATTCTCGCTCCATACACGAACCGCATGGTGTTGGTTGTCGCCAAAAAACCATGTGCTGCCATCCGGCGTAGCGGTGGCACTGATGATGCCGCTCCCCGTTTTCCACTCGTCAAGCTGCTTCCCGGTGGCAAGATTGTAGCGATAGACCCGATCCAAATCAGGGCCGTACAACAGAAGCGTCCGCCTGTCCGGGCTTAGCGCGCCGCCGCGGAACGGTTTGTTGATTTCCCAACGAGCGATGACTCTCCCGTTTTTCGCATTCAAAAAGGTGACCGTTTCCCCTTTCACATCAAGGCTGATAACGACAGAAAGCGAGTTGTCTATCGGTGGAAACGATGGTTTGGCACAACCGCTGATGACCCATAAGCATATACAAAGCACCCACACGCTCGCTCGTTTCATCTATGGCTTCCCCTTCGTACATGGACTTCTGTTTCCATTATACATGACATTTGTGAAAGAAGTTTGAAATCGTACCATGCAAAAACCCCCATCGCCACCGATGGCGATGGGGGGACCGTTAATAAACCGGTGTATTGTCTTTGTTCATGTTTTCCAAAATCGCTTTGACACGGGCGAGGAAGCGGCCGCAAACGAGACCGTCTAGGACGCGGTGGTCAAGCGACAGGCACAAGTTGACCATGTCGCGGATGGCAATCATGCCGTCTTTCACGACCGGGCGTTTGACGATTGTTTCCACTTGCAAAATGGCAGCTTGCGGGTAGTTGATAATACCCATTGACTGCACTGAGCCAAACGCGCCAGTGTTGTTGACGGTGAACGTGCCGCCTTGCATATCTTCCGGACGAAGTTTGCCGGCGCGCGTTTTCGCTGCCAGTTCGGCGATTTCGCGGGCAATCCCCTTGATCGTTTTCTCATCGGCGTGCTTGATGACCGGAACGAACAACGCATCATCGGTCGCGACGGCAATCGAGATGTTGATGTCCTTGCGCTGGATGATTTTATCGCCGGCCCACACCGAATTCAGCTGCGGGAATTCTTTCAACGCTTGAGCGACCGCTTTGACGAAAAAGGCAAAGTACGTCAAGTTGAAGCCTTCACGCCGCTTGAATTCGTCTTTGATGGCATCGCGATAAGCGACAAGGTTCGTCACGTCGACTTCGACCATCGTCCATGCGTGCGGCGCTTCGTGCTTGCTTCGGAGCATGTTCGCAGCGATCGCTTTGCGCACCGGGGTGACCGGAATTTCGATATCGCCCGCTCCTACTTCGATCGTTGGCGCCGCTGGCTTCGTCGACGTCGTCACCGGCGCGGTTTGTGCGGCAGCAGCCGGCTGAGATGGAGCGACGTCCGGAGCTGTCGTCTCGACCTTTGGTGCCGCCTGTTCTGCCGCTTCCGCTTTCGGAATTTGGCCGGACTCGATCAACTTAAGCAAATCTTTGCGCGTCACTCGCCCGCCAAGACCAGTGCCTTTGACTTGTTCAAGGTCAATTCCATGTTCTTGGGCCAAACGGAGCACAGCCGGGGAGTAACGGCCGTTGTTGGCCTTGCCAGCCTGTTTAGCCGCGGGAGCTTTGTTTTCATTTTCCTTTTTCGTTCCTGCTGTCTCTTCCGTCGGCTTCGCTTCCGGAGCTGGTGCAGCGCCTTCGACTTCGATTGTGCAAATCGGGGCGCCGACCGGCAACGTTTCTCCTTCTTTGGCGATCAACTCGCGGATGACGCCGGCAAATGACGACGGAATTTCCGCGCTCACTTTATCAGTCATCACTTCGGCAACCGGATCGTATTTGTTCACTTTGTCGCCCGGGGAAACGAGCCATTTACTGATTGTGCCTTCCGTAACACTTTCCCCGAGCTGAGGCATCGTCAATTGTTCGATGGCCACATCGATACCCTCCTATCTCTGTTGCAATGTCTTTGCCGTGACATCCCCCGCCACATCCGCTTTGGGCAGGGGGGAACCTCTTCACAGGATGGGATTCCTCCATGGATTTCCTTCTGTTCCACAATGTCAGGCGGCACCGAACCAACATTCCCCACTTTGCGATTTCTTCGAAGCGGGAGACGTCTTTGATTCACGCATTAAAATGCCGCTAATTCGCGCATCGCTTTTTCCACTTTTTCCGGGTTGACCATAAAGAATTTTTCCATCGTCGGCGCATACGGCATCGCCGGAACATCTGGACCGGCAAGGCGCATAATCGGCGCATCGAGATCAAACAAGCAATGTTCAGCGATGATGGCGGCGACTTCACTCATGACGCTGCCTTCTTTATTGTCTTCCGTAATGAGCAGCACTTTCCCGGTTTTACTTGCTGCTTCGATAATCGCTTCTTTATCTAACGGGTAAACGGTGCGCAAATCCAACAGATGGACCGAAATGCCGTCTTGGGCGACGCGTTCAGCTGCCTGCAAGGCGAAGTGAACACAAAGCCCATATGTGATCACCGTGATGTCATCGCCTTCGCGTTTGACATCGGCTTTGCCGATCGGCAATACATAGTCGTCTTCCGGCACTTCCCCTTTAATGAGACGATAAGCGCGCTTATGCTCAAAAAAGATCACTGGATCTTCATCGCGAATTGCTGCTTTCAGCAACCCTTTCACATCGTATGGCGTCGACGGCATGACGATTTTCAGCCCTGGCTGGTTGGCGAACACAGCTTCTACCGACTGTGAATGGTACAAAGCGCCATGTACCCCACCGCCGTACGGGGCACGGATGACAATCGGGCAGTTCCAGTCATTGTTGGAACGATAACGGATGCGCGCCGCTTCAGAAATAATTTGGTTAACTGCAGGCATGATGAAATCCGCAAACTGAATTTCGGCAATCGGGCGCAAGCCATACATCGCCGCACCGATGCCGACACCGACAATCGCCGATTCGGCAAGCGGCGTGTCGATGACGCGCTCTTCGCCAAATTGCTCATACAATCCTTGCGTCGCTTTAAACACCCCGCCTTTTCGCCCGACGTCTTCCCCTAATACAAACACGCGCGAATCGCGTTCCATCTCTTCGCGAATAGCCATCGTGACCGCATCAATATATGAAATAACAGGCATCGTCTAATTCCCCCTTACTCCTCGGCATACACGTAGCGAAGCGCATGTTCCGGCTCGGCGTACGGTGCTTTTTCCGCATAGTCAGTCGCTTCGTTCACTTGTTTCATGACACGTGCTTGAATGTCTTCATCAAGCGCATCAGTTAAGACACCGACTTCTTTTAAGTAATTGGCAAACGAGACGATCGGATCTTTGGCGCGTGCTTCAGCCAATTCTTCCTCAGTCCGGTAGACGCGGTGATCGTCATCGGACGAGTGCGACGTCAATCGGTATGTCACCGCCTCAATGAGCGTCGGCCCTTCACCGCGGCGAGCGCGGTCAGCCGCTTCCTTGACGACGCGGTACACTTCAAGCGGGTCCGTGCCATCGACCGTATAGCCCGGCATGCCATAGCCAATGGCGCGGTCGGATACTTTTTCGCACGCCAATTGTTTCGAAATCGGCACGGAAATGGCGTACTTGTTGTTTTCGCACATAAAGATGACAGGGAGTTTATGAACGCCGGCAAAGTTTGCTCCTTCATGGAAGTCGCCTTGGTTCGACGATCCTTCCCCGAACGTGACGAAGGCGACAAAATCTTTCTTTTCCATTTTCGCCGCCAAAGCAAAACCAACTGCATGTGGCACTTGTGTCGTCACAGGCGAGGAACCGGTGACGATTCGGTTTTTCTTTTGTCCGAAATGGCCCGGCATTTGTCGGCCACCGGAGTTCGGGTCTTCCGCTTTAGCAAACGCGGCAAGCATCAATTCCGTCGGCGTCATACCGAACGTCAAGACAACGCCCATATCGCGATAATATGGCAAGATGTAGTCTTTCGTCCGGTCAAGAGCAAACGCCGCGCCGACTTGCGCTGCTTCTTGCCCTTGGCACGAGATGACAAACGGAATTTTCCCAGCGCGGTTTAACAGCCACATCCGCTCATCGAGCTTGCGGGCGAGAAGCATCGTTTCGTACATTTGCAACACAGTGTCATCGCTTAATCCGAGCGCTTGGTGACGGTTTTGCGCCATCGGAACAACCTCCCTTAATTAAAAATCCATTGCAGCTCATTATGTAAGCTGCCTGTTGCCAATCTTTCGTCCTCATGCGGCAAAATTAAAAGTGAATGGCTCGGCCATCGACGGCAAGCGCAGCTTCTGCCAATGCTTCGGAGAGTGTCGGGTGCGGATGGATCGCATGCGCCACTTCCCACGGAGCAGCATCAAGCACACGGGCGAGTCCCGCTTCGGAAATCAAGTCGGTCACATGTGGCCCAACCATATGAACGCCAAGCAAGTCGTCCGTATTCCGGTCGGCGATGAATTTGACGAATCCCTCTGCTTCCCCGAACACAAGCGCCTTGCCAATCGCTTTAAACGGAAACTTGCCGACTTTGACGTCATAGCCTTTCGCTTTCGCTTCTTGTTCCGTCAAACCAACTGCCGCGGCTTCCGGCCGAGTGTAAATGCAGCGTGGCACCATCGCGTAATCGATCGGCGCCGGATTGTGCCCTGCCAAATGTTCGATAGCAACGATGCCTTCATGAGCGGCGACATGGGCGAGCTGCAAGCCACCGATAACATCGCCAATCGCGTAAATATGCGCCTCTTTCGTTTGACCAAACTCATTCGTTTGAATATAGCCATTTTCAATGACGATGTCGGTGTTTTCGAGACCGATTCCTTCAATGTTTGCTTGCCGTCCGACGGAAACAAGCATCTTGTCGGCCGTGAATGTTTTCCGTTCGCCGTTATGTTCCGCCTGGATGGTCACGCCGTTTCCTTTTTCCAATGTTTCCGGCAGCACTTTCGCCCCGGTGACAATCGTAACGCCACGGCGGCGGAGCAGTTTTTCCATTTCTTTTGACACATCTTCATCTTCCGTCGGCAAAATGCGGTCTGCATACTCTAACACCGTGACGTCAACCCCAAAGTCATTCAACATCGACGCCCATTCCATGCCGATCACCCCGCCGCCAACGATTAAAATGGACGACGGGAGCGTCTCCATTTGCAGCGCCTCGTCGGACGTTATGACAAGTTCGCCGTCCACCTCCAACCCCGGCAGCGTGCGCGGCCGCGAGCCGGTGGCGATAACGACGAATTTCGGGACGAGCATTTCGTTTTCGCTGCCGTCGTTCATTTCCACCGACACCGTTCCCGGCAGCGGCGAAAAGATCGATGGACCTAGCAGACGGCCCGTCCCAGCATACACATCGATCTTTCCTTTTTTCATTAAGTGCTGAACGCCTTTATGGAGTTGGTCAACAATGGCCGCTTTGCGCGCCTGCACTTTGGCAAAATCGAGGCGCACATCACCAGCGATGACGCCGAACGTCTCACCTTGTTTCGTTTGTGCGTACACTTCGGCGCTTCGGAGCAGCGCTTTCGATGGAATGCAACCGGCGTGCAGACACGTGCCACCGAGCTTTCCTTTTTCGACGACTGCCGTTTTCAAGCCGAGCTGCGATGCGCGAATGGCCGCCACATAGCCGCCCGTGCCTCCGCCGAGAATGACAACATCGTATTCTTTTGCCATCTTGCCTTCCCCTTTCTGTCCGTTGCCGCATCAACGCCGGGCTAAAACCGGCGAAGCCGCTTCACCTAGATACGTTTTTTCCTCCTCCTCGCCACACAAGACGCGTAATGCGCCTTCAGCGAGCGCCTGCAGTTCATTTTCACCCGGGTGGACGATAACATCAGCGATCCATTGGACACGGCGGGTAATTTGTTCGACGAACGATTTGCCGTATGCTAGTCCACCGGTCAAAACAATGGCGTCAACTTTGCCAGCTAGCACCGCGCTTGCCGCGCCGATTTCTTTTGCCACTTGGTACGCCATCGCCTCATACACCAGTTTCGCCTGCTCGTCCCCGGCTTCAATCATTTTTTCGACTTTCACCGCATCGTTCGTGCCAAGATGGCCGACAAGACCGCCGCGGCCGACAAGCATGCTCATGATCTCATCGCGGTAATATTCACCTGAAAAACATAGAGCGACCAAATCACCAGCCGGCACCGTTCCAGCGCGTTCCGGACTGAACGGCCCTTCCCCGTCGAGACCGTTATTGACGTCGACAACCCGTCCCTGCTTATGAGCGCCTACCGTAATGCCGCCGCCCATATGGGCGACGATCAAGTTCAACTCATCATACCGCTTGCCAAGCTGCCGGGCAACACGGCGCGCGACGGCCTTTTGGTTTAAAGCATGGAAAATGCTGCGCCGCTCAATGAGTGGAAAGCCGCTGACCCGGGCGATCGGCTCAAGCTCATCGACGACAACCGGGTCAACGATAAACGCCGGAATGTTTAACGCCGAGGCAATCTCATGCGCCAAAATGCCGCCGAGGTTGGACGCATGCTGTCCGGAGTAACCGCGGCGCAAATCTTCAAGCATGGCCTCATTGACACGGTACGTTCCGCCTTCAATCGGACGGAGAAGCCCTCCACGGCCGCAGACGGCGCTTAATTTCGATAAGTTGATCCCTTCTTCATCTAAAGCGGCTAAAATCGTTTGCTTACGAAACTCATACTGATCGATGATGGTCTTATATTGCCGAAGCGTCTCCGCATCGTGGCGGATCGTTTTTTCCAATAGCGGCCGTTCATTTTCAAATACCCCTATTTTCGTTGAGGTCGAACCTGGATTGATTGTTAAAATACGGAACTTCTGCTCTTGCATCGTTGTTTGTCCCTCCGTTTGCCGCCAGCGGGGCGGGGAACCGCCCCTTGCCGCTGTTAACGGCTGCGGCGGCTTAAAATATGATGGCCGTTTTGTAAAAATTGGCTGCGCGACTTGCGCATCGTTTCGATCCGTTCTTCAGCCATCCGATCGGCCGCAACATAAGTCGGAATGTTATCACGCTTAGCGATCGCAAACACTTTTTCAATGTTATCGTAAATTTGTTCCACTTTTTTCATCGCCCGTTCGCGATTGTAGCCGTAAAGCTCATCAGCGACATTAATGACGCCGCCGGCGTTGATCACATAGTCCGGAGCATAAACGATGCCCATTTCATGGATGATATCACCATGCCGCGCCTCGCGCAGTTGGTTGTTCGCCGATCCAGCAATCACTTTCGCTTTCAGTTGCGGAATCGTTTGATCATTGATGATACCGCCAAGTGCGCACGGAGCAAAAATGTCGCACTCCACACCATAAATGTCATTCGGGTCGACCGCTTTCGCACCAAATTCCTCAACGGCACGGGCCACCGCTTCTTTGTTAATGTCGGTAACGATAAGTTGAGCGCCTTCTTCATGCAAATGACGGCACAAGTGGTAGGCGACATTGCCAACCCCTTGGACGGCAACAACTTTTCCTTCGAGCGAATCACTGCCGAACGCTTCTTTTACCGCCGCCTTCATTCCACGATAAACACCGTAAGCCGTCATTGGCGATGGGTTGCCAGATGAACCGAACTCCGGTGAAATGCCAGTGACGTAATCTGTCTCTTGATAGATGATATCCATATCGGCAACCGTCGTACCGACGTCTTCAGCCGTGATATAGCGACCATTCAATCCTTGAATGAAACGGCCGAATGCACGGAACATCGCTTCATTTTTATCTTTACGTGGATCGCCGATGATGACCGTTTTGCCGCCGCCTAAGTTAAGACCGGCTGCCGCGTTTTTGTACGTCATGCCGCGGGCGAGGCGCAATGCATCTTCGAGCGCTTCCTCTTCCGAATTGTACATCCACATGCGCGTACCACCCAATGCCGGGCCAAGTGTCGTATCGTGAATAGCAATGATCGCTTTCAACCCCGATTCTTTATCTTGACAAAACAGCACTTGTTCGTAATCATACGTTTCCATATATTTAAACAATTCCATCTTTGATGGCCTCCTCCATTCATTTTGTTGCCGAACAGATCGCAAGAGCGAGCGAATATAATTTGCTTTCCGCCGAGTCGGCACGCGACGTCAAAACGATTGGCGCCTTCGCTCCAGCGATGACCGCTCCAACCTGTGCGTTTGCAAAATAGATCAGCGACTTATACAACATATTGCCGGATTCAATGTCAGGAACAAGCAAAATGTCAGCCTGTCCAGCCACATCGCTCTCAATCCGCTTATGCTTCGCTGCCGTCATGGACACAGCGTTGTCTAATGCAAGCGGTCCATCAATCAAGCAATCGCTGATTTGTCCTCGCTTTTGCATCATAGCAAGCGCAGCGGCATCAAGCGTTGCCGGCATGGCCGGATTGACTGTTTCCACCGCCGCCAAGGCCGCCACTTTCGGCTTCTCAATGCCGATCGACCGTGCCACGCTGACAGCGTTATTCACAATTTGCACTTTTTGCTCCAAATCGGGCGCGATGTTCATGGCCGCATCCGTCACGATGATGGGCCGATCCGCCGCCGGTACGTCAAAGACAGCAACATGAGAAAGAACTCTCCCAGTGCGTAGCCCGTACTCTTTATTGAGCACCGCCTTCAGGAGCGTCGCTGTCGGCACGTGCCCTTTCATCAATGCGTCGGCCTCGTTCAAATGAACGGCGCGCACGGCAAGCTCCGCCGCTTGACCGATTGAATTCGCGTGGACAATCTCGACATCGGAAGAGCGCGTGCATCCCTTTTCTTTCAGCAAGCGGCCGATCCGCTCACGGTCACCGTACAACACGAACCGACCGAGGCGATGTTCAAGCGCCATCGCCACCGCTTCGATGACTTCTTCATCTTCCGCCGCTGCCACCGCCACCGTCTGGCCTTGGCATTGGCTTGCCTCTTCGATTAATGATCTCAACTTCATCGTCTGCACCAACCTTTTCTGCAAATCGTGCGGCACTTTTTTATATGCAAAAACCGTGCCAATTACAAAAGTGTGAAAGCGCTTAAAAATAACAATTGCATGAGAATGAAATTATGCAACTTTTTTCATTGTATGAAAATTACTGCATGCTTTTTTTGTCAAGTCCGTATTTTTCTAATTTATAGTACAAGTTGCGCACTGAAATGCCGAGTGCCCGGGCAGTCGCTGTTTTATTGCCATGATAACGTCGGAGCGCCCGCTCTAACAAACGCGCCTCGTACTCACCGACCATCTCATCAAGCGGCCGAAGCGGTTCTTCCGCTTCGACGCGGGACACTGTCGTCGGCGATGGTGTGGCAAGGGGCGGCAAATGCTCAACATCGATCATCACCTCGTGAAACTTCATGAAAATCATCGCCCGTCCGAGCACATTTTCAAGTTCGCGGACGTTCCCTGGCCAATCATAGGCCAAAAGCCGTGCCATCGCTTCGTTCGTCACCCCTTCGACGTTGCGGCCGTAATCTTGGTTCAGCTTTTGGATCAAGTGTCGGCAAAGAGCCGGAATGTCTTCTTTGCGGGCACGCAGCGGCGGGATATAAATGGGCATCCGATTGAGCCGGTAATATAAGTCTTCGCGAAATGTGCCGTCGGCAATCGCTTTTTCTAAATTGACATTCGTCGCGGCAATGACGCGAACATTGATCGGAATCGGCTTCGTTCCGCCAACGCGAACAATTTCTCTCTCTTGCAAGACGCGAAGCAGCTTCGCTTGCGTGCTCGCTGACAATTCACCAATTTCATCGAGAAAAATACTTCCGTTGTTTGCTTCTTCAAACAACCCGCGCTTTCCGCCGCGCCTCGCGCCGGAAAACGCCCCTTCTTCATAGCCAAATAGTTCGCTCTCTAATAATGTTTCCGGAATGGCTGCACAATTGACACGGATAAACTTGTTATACTTCCGATCGCTGGCATTATGAATGGCATGGGCAAACAGCTCTTTACCTGTCCCCGATTCGCCGCGCAGCAAAATCGTCACAGGCGTTTTCGCTGCCAGTTTCGCCTGCTCAATCGCCACTTTCATCTCGTCGGCTTCACCGATAATATCAGCAAACGAATATTTCGCCTCGAGCGTGCGAATAATTTGCCGCGCCCGGTTCAGTTCAGCCGTTAGCCGCTGGATTTCCGACACGTCATGAATGACGCCGACACTCCCTTTTAATACGCCATCAACAATGATCGGGGCAACATTGACGACAACGTCGCGGTTTTTAGGGCCGACTTTCATGCGCACTCCGCGCACTGGCCGGCGCGTTTTCAACACTTGCATATGCATGCTTTCTCCTTCGGCGATGTCGGCGGTCGCCGGCTTTCCGATCACTTCCTCTTTCGTCAAGCCGGTGAGACGAGTATACGCTGGGTTGATCAAAATGCCATTCCCGTTTTCATCAACGACTGAGATCGCTTCTTCCGACGAATGAATAATCGCTTCAAGCATCATGCGCATTTCTTTTAAGTCCGTGATTTCTTCGGCTAAAGCGACCAGTTCAGTAATATCTTTGAATACGGCAAGCGCTCCAAACAACTTCCCGCTCTCGTCGATAATCGGGATGCGGGTGGTAATCAATTTTTTTCCATTAGCCAACTCCACTTCTTGGTGAAACTCCGTCTGCCTCGTTTTCAGCACACGCGGTAAACCGCTTGATGGCAAGACCGATAAAATGTGCTCGCCAATGACTTTGTCTTTATCCACCTCAAGCAGCTCAGCAGCGCTTTCATTCATATCGGTAATGTAAGCATATTCATCAACGACTATCATGCCATCGTGGGACGAGTGAAAAATGAGTGCACGCCGAGTCGCCTCGCTTTTCAGTTCAGCAATCAGTGCTTCCTTTTCTTCGACGAGCTCGGCCATCATTCTCGCAACCGCACTTGGAACGATGTTCGCCCCTTTGGGCGCCAACTGGCGGATCTCTTCAAGGACGTCCGCCCTGCCGGTTGTTTCAATAATCAAGTCAAGTGGTTTATCCATCCACGGACGCCAGTCATTGGAAGCAACGATGCCCCACTTCCGCGCCAGCTGCAGCCCTGGGGCATTGTCATCGACATCAATCACCGCCATGACGGCAAATCCCGAGGCTTCATGAAGCAGTTTCAGCAATGACGTCCCCCGCGCATCGGCACCAATAATGATCACTTTTTTCATCACGGTTCACCACTCTTTATTTCATGCCAAATTTTGCAGGCATTTTTATCATACTTGTTTTTTCTTTCCTTGACAAACAGTCGATAACCGCTATGATAGTCGATGAAGCGACTTCTTTTTGGAAAGGAACACGATTGCGATGGAGCGAATGATTGCGCTGTTGATTTTAGTTGTCCCCGGCTTGGCGGCAGCGCTCGGCATTAAATGGATGCGCGATGCGCTATTTGGCGTGATACAGCCGCCGTTTGCCGCCTTATGGCTGCAATTTCTCGCCGGGCTTGCGCTGTTTGCTGCCGGTTTGGCATTTATCGGCGGTTTTTTGTTGCACCGTGACCGGAAACGAAACAAAGTGCAAGCTCGTTTTCAACGCAAACGAAAAACGCCTTAACGGTCATTCGTTAAGGCGTTTTTCCTTCCATTCTTTCGCACGGCGAGGATGGTCGGTAAAAATAGCATCAACCCCGTAGGCAAACATTGTTTTCATCGCTTCCGGCTTATTGATCGTAAACGGCCGAACAGCCAGCCCGCGACGTTGCGCATTCGCAACAAATGTAGCCGTCACTGTACGATAGTACGGATGCAACCCGTCTGCTTTCATCACCTTGACATACGTCCACGGGTCGTAGAGCGGCTCCATATAAAGAAGCGCTGTTTCGATCTCCGGCGCAACCATTCGGCAAAAACGCATGCTGTTATGGTTGAACGACGAAAAAATTGTCCGTTTCTCAAGCCCATAGCGGCGAACAAGGGCGATCGTTTTTTGTTCGAGCATTTCATAGGGAATGCGGTTATTTTTCAACTCAATGTTAATGAAAAGCTTTGTCGGTTCGAGCCAAGCGAGCACTTCTTCCAAATGAGGAATTGGGCAATGTCCGTATCGACCTCCCCATTTCGCCGCTGCGTTCAACTTGCGCAAATCGCGGTACGTCATGTCATGCACCCAGCCACTTCCGTCGGTCGTCCGATCGACTGTCTCGTCATGAATAACGACGATTTCACCGTCTTTGGTGAGCTGTACATCCAATTCAATGCCGTCAGCCCCTACTCTTTCCGCTTCGCGAAACGCCACCATCGTGTTTTCCGGGTGAGTTCCGGCCGCGCCACGATGGGCAAAAATCAGTGTCATTCGTCTTCTCCCTTTCGTGTATAATGACCGTTCGGCCAACAGGACTAGCCGACGCCGACGATCATTCGTTATACTAAAACTAATGTATGATGAAATGAGGTGAACATGATGCAACCGCTGAAAATTTCGTTGGAAACGGCGCAAAAACTAGCTAAAGCGCTCGGAATCCCGATTGAACGGGTGATGCATATGCCCCCGCACATTTTAATGCAAAAACTGCTCGAGCTCGAGAAAAAGGAAAACGAACATGACCCATCCTAACCATTTGGCATCCCAATGTGAAAAACTCGAGTGCCATCACCGTTGTGTTTAAACTTTTCCACTCTTTTCCGATGAGCAGCGTGATGGAACAGTTATGCTCTTTACATATTTGGGGAATATAAACCATGGGGTGATGATAGATGAAAAAACATCTTCTCATGGTTTATTTTTTGATATTGTCGTTTGTTTCAATCTTGTTCTATGCCTATCCGACGCACTCCTATGCAGGCGAACAGTGTCCCAATGCTTCGGAACTCGCGCCCGTTTCTTCGGCAGACAAACCGGAACTTCTTCACGCATTAAAAACGATAATCCCTTCGCTTTATCCGGGGAAAGAGTACAGTGAATGGGAAGTGGAAGAAGCGCTGATGCTCGCTGAATCAAAAACCCCTTATGTTCAAATGGCCGAATCGTTATGCGGCAAACCAATCGCCCAACATTCATGGGTCGTCAAACTCCGTTTCCCTAAATTGCTGCCTAGTGCAAGTTTGTCGGAAGGAGTCATATTTGTAGCCAAACATCAAGAAAAGGGCTGGATCGCTTGGTATAAATACAAATAAGAGAAGGCAAAACGAAACGCCTTTGGCACACTAGGCGAATCACCGGCCTTGAACCGCATTGTGCATCATCAACAGGAAAAGGTGTCCCATCCATGGGACACCTGACGTCATGCCATGATTTTCTCTCATCGTTACGACGCCTTATGTTCCAATCTTAGCTTGTCGGCTACCATCGCGATAAATTCGGAATTCGTCGGCTTCGCTTTCGAGACGCTGACAGTGTAGCCGAACAGCGAGGAAATCGATTCGAGGTTGCCTCGGCTCCATGCAACTTCAATCGCATGACGGATGGCTCGCTCGACACGGCTGGCGGTCGTGTTGTATTTTTTAGCGATATCAGGATACAGCACTTTAGTGATCGAACCGAGCAATTCGATGTCGTGATACACCATGGCGATCGCCTCGCGCAAATACAAATACCCTTTAATATGGGCCGGGACGCCGATTTCATGGATGATGCTCGTAATGCTCGCATCCAAGTTTTTCGGCTTATTGTCGCGCGCTTGATACGCCGGGGCTACTTTTTTAGCAGCCGGTGCGGTTTTTCCGTAAATTTGTCGGATATGATGAACTAAATTTTCCATATCAAACGGTTTTAAAATAAAATAGGAAGCGCCGAGTTCGACCGCTTTTTTCGTCACATCTTCCTGACCAAACGCCGTCAACATGATAACGTTCGGCTGGTGCTCAAAGCTAGTACGAACTTTCTCAAGCACGGCCAACCCGTCCAAATGTGGCATAATGATATCCAAAATCAAAATGTCCGGCTGCTTCTCTTCAAGCATATGCAAGCAGTCTTGGCCGTTATATGCTGTACCAATCACTTCCATGTCCGACTGATTCGAAATATATTCATCAAGCAACGTCACCAATTCACGGTTATCGTCGGCAATGCACACTTTAATGCTCAAACCAATCGTCCTCCCCCATTTTTTCTTGCTATGTAATATTCCGTTAACGTACATTCGACAACAGTGGCAAAAAATCCTTTTATTTTTCATCAATTAGCAAAAAATAAAAATTATAACAAAAAGCGAGCCTATTAGACAACGTTCGCTTCCAAAAAATGCTTATTTGTCGAAAAATCTTTACACGTTTCATTTTAACGGATGTTTCACCAAATATCTATGCCAAATCAGCAAAAATTTTGCCGCCTTTTTTGAAAAAAATTTTGCAACGACCAAAAAAGCGAGCCGACTCGGTCAGCTCGCTTTTCTTTGTTTGCCATATAAATCGATTCCTGCTTCCTGCAACATCCATTCGATATGGACACCATAGCCCGATGTCGGATCGTTGACAAAAACATGCGTCACTGCACCAACGAGCTTTCCATCTTGAATAATTGGACTGCCGCTCATCCCTTGGACGATACCGCCCGTTTTCTTCAACAGCCGCGGGTCGGTGACGCGAATGACAAGCCCTTTTGTCGCCGGGAATTTTTGCGGAATGGTGTTAACAATTTCCACATCAAATTGTTCGACTTTGTCATTCTCCACCACCGTCAACATTTTCGCCGGCCCTTCTTTCACCTGACTCGCCAATGCGACCGGAATCGGATTCGTAATCGGGCCATCTGGCAACGATTTTGTCAGTTTGCCAAAAATGCCAAACGGACTGTTATTCGTAATGGTACCAATGACTTCCCCGCCATCGGAGAAGCGAGCTAATTTTTCCCCTGGATTGCCGCTCGTCCCCTTTTCAATAGACGTAACGGTCGAGCGCATAATTTGTCCGTCTTGGACAACAATCGGTTTTTTCGTATCCATATCGGAAATGACATGGCCGAGTGCGCCATATTTTTTCGATTTCGGGTCATAAAATGTCATCGTCCCGATGCCAGCGGCAGAATCGCGGATGTATAAACCGATGCGGTACACGTCGTCATGCTTATCTTTCAGTGGAACGAGCTTCGTTGTCATGGAATGCTGGTCGCGCAGAATTTGCAGATGAAGCGGTTTTCCTGTTTTGCCAGCTTCCTCAATGAAAGGGGAGAGGTCACTCATGTTTTCAATTTTTTTACCATTAATGCCGGTAATGATATCGCCAACTTGAATACCAGCCGCTTCCCCCGGCGATTTTTTTCCGTTTTCGGTTTCCACGAGATGGTAACCAACGACAAGAACACCGACCGTATTGAGTTTCACACCGATCGATTGCCCGCCGGGAACGACTTTCAGCGTTGGCAACACGTTGACATCCACTTGCTTAACCGGCATCCCTGCAACTTGCAAAACCATTGTTTCCTGTCCGCTTTGTTTCGCTTTTACAGACAACGAACCGTTTTTTCGCTCAACTTCGAGCGTTTCGGGAGCGTTTCGGTCATTGGCGGTTGCTTGCACCGGAAGAGAGGCGGCTTCAAACTTGACCGCGTCTCCTTCAAACAGCACAAGCTGTTTCGGAATTTGCCAATATTCTTTCATTGGCTTGGAAAAACCGATGACCATCAATATCCCAAGGAGAAGCACTCCTATCATTTTTCGCGCCGTTTCTCTATTCAATGTCGTTCACTCTCCTCGCTCCCGCCTACACCATACAAAAACGGTTACAGTTTTAATTTTGCCTGAACAGGGGAAAATATAATCGCGGCACGAATAAAAAAAGCTGCCTAGGATGGATAGCATTACATCCCCAGCAGCACATCAAACGCCTGCCGTCAAATCAGACGGCTTGGTGAGGGAAAGACTCAGCACAAATCAAGCAACCGTACACGGTCTGGAAGTAAATGTTATTGTTTCATTTTGGCCGCCAGTTCTAACAGTTCTTTGGCATGCTGTTTTGTCAACTCCGTCATTTCGACGCCGGAAATCATTCGCCCGATTTCTTTCACCTTCTCCTCCTCATCCAACTTTTTCACCACTGTTTTCGTCCGCGTTCCGTCCGTTTCTTTGGCGATGAATAAATGCGTGTCCGCCATGGCAGCCACTTGCGGCAGGTGAGAAATGCAAAGCACTTGTGAACCGCTGGCAATGCGGTAAATTTTTTCGGCGATCGCTTGGGCAACACGACCGCTGACGCCTGTATCCACCTCGTCGAAAATAATCGACGTCACCCCTTGATGTTTGGAAAAAATCGTTTTCAACGCTAACATAATCCGTGACAATTCACCGCCCGAAGCAACTTTAGCGAGCGGTTTCAACGGCTCGCCGACGTTCGTCGAAATGTAAAACTCAACGACGTCGATGCCATCTTCGTGAAACTTAACCGGCACGCCATCAACCAATGGAGCATCGAGTGGTCCTTCACGTTTCGCAAAGATGATGTCAAACTGCGTCTTCTCCATGTACAAATCTTTTAACTCTTGGTGAATGCGTTCAATCAGCTCCCGGGCGTAAGTGCGGCGAACGTTGGTCACGTTTTCCGCCTCCATCAGCAAATCGCTTGTCACTGCTGCGAGCTGCCGCTCAAGTTCATGCACATGGGTCTCACGGTTTTCAATCGTCTCGATTTCCTCAGCAATCGCCTCAGCATATTGCAAAATATCAGCGATCGTTGCGCCGTATTTTCGTTTTAACTGCTGGATTTCAGCGAGGCGGCTTTCGATGGCGTCAAGCCGCGCCGGGTCATACTCAAGCTCCTCGAGCTGGTCGCGCAGCTTGTACATCACTTCTTCAAGCAAATAGTAGCTGTTGGCAACTGTTTCGTACGCCTCCTTCAGCGCAGCATCCATCGCGGCGACATCATCGAGGTGGCCCATCGCTTCCCCGATCGAATCAAGGCCGCGTCCTTCACCGGAGAGCGCTTCATAGCTTTTTTGGATGGCACTGTATATCTTTTGAAAGTTGACAATGCGCACTTTTTCTTCCATCAGCCGTTCGTCTTCTCCGAGCTCGAGTGTGGCCTGTTCGATTTCGCGCAGCTGAAATGTCAATAAATCAAGTCGATGCGCCATTTGCTGTTCATTTTCACTCAGCTTTTTTAATTTTTTCACCAACGCTTCATGCTGTTCATAGACAGCGCGGTAGCGTGCGAGCGCCTCCGCCATCTCCGCACCGCCGAATTCATCAAGAAGCGGTAAATGACGCGATGGATCCATCAGCTCTTGATGTTCATGCTGACCGTGAATATCGACAAGCGTCGCTCCAACTTCCCGCAATATGGCGGTTGTCACCAGCTTGCCGTTAATGCGGCAGACGCTTTTGCCGTTAGCCAAAATGTCGCGGCGCAAAACGACCATTCCTTCGCTCACATCGATGCCGACCTCAGCGCACTTTTGGCAACATGGGTGGCGGTCATCATCAAGCAAAAACAGCCCTTCGATTTCTGCCTTTTCCGCGCCGAAACGGACAAATTCGGCGGAACCGCGCCCGCCGATCAATAGATGAATCGCATCAATGATGATCGATTTACCAGCCCCTGTTTCGCCGGTTAACACTGTCAGTCCTTTGTCAAAGGACAAAGATAGCGATTCAATGATCGCGAAATTTTTAATCGACAGCTCGGCGAGCATCCCATCACCCCTTGAACGTTCGAATGGCGCGTATGTTGTCCATCTTCATTCTTGTTATCGAACATGCGTTCACGTTCATAATTGAGGACCGTTCCCGTTTTCCTTCTCCCTAGCACGGGGGGGGAACGTCGGGCCGGTCCTCGGTCAGAGCATTGACAGCAGCTGGTTGGACACTTTTTTTGCATCTTTCGGCGTCCGGCAAATAATGAGGCACGTATCGTCACCGCAAATCGTGCCGACGATTTCACCCCAATCCAAATTGTCGAGCAAGACACCGATGGCGTGAGCGTTGCCCGGCAACGTCCGCAACACGAGCAAGTTGCCGGTTCCATCTAGCTTAATGAACACGTCGACAAGCGCCCGTTTCAGCTTCTGCAACGGATTGAAGCGCTGATCGGACGGAAGGCTGTATTTATAGCGGCCGTTAGCCATCGGCACTTTGACGAGCTGCATCTCTTTAATATCGCGCGATACGGTCGCTTGAGTAACGTTAAAGCCCGCTTCTTTCAGCCGGTCGACGAGCTCGTCTTGCGTTTCGATGTCGCTGTTCATAATAATTTCGCGAATTTTTATGTGCCGTTGCCCTTTGTTCAAATCGAGCCACCTCCTTATGTTCAAAGATGCAGGTTTTCTGCCCGTTCCGCCCTGCAGGGGCCCACCTTTTTCACAGAAGACGCTTATTTAGCATCTGATTCTCGTTGTCCGGTCCGCAAGCGATCGTGCGCCTCGTTCACGATATGGGCGATCGGCGCCGAAAGACGATTTTCGCCTTTCTCTCCACCAGAATAGACGACATGAAGCAAAAACTCAATGTTGCCGTCGCCGCCGGTGATTGGCGAATAAGACAAATGGAGGATATCGAACCCTTCGGCACAGGCAAATTGAACGATCGACTCAAGCACTTCCCGATGAACATCCGGATCGCGGACGATCCCTTTTTTACCGACGTTTTCCTTGCCGGCTTCAAACTGCGGCTTGACGAGGGCGATCACATCACCGCCCGGCACAATAACCGTCTTAACGACAGGCAAAATGAGTCGAAGCGAAATGAATGATACGTCAATAACCGCTACTTCCGGCATCCCTTTTGTAAACAAATCTGGCGTCACGTAACGGAAGTTCGTTCGCTCCATGACAACGACGCGCTCGTCCTGACGAAGCTTCCACGCGAGCTGGTTATAGCCGACGTCAACGGCGTACGATAACTTCGCTCCGTGTTGTAAAGCACAATCAGTAAATCCGCCAGTCGACGCGCCGATATCAAGCACAATTTTATTTTCAACGCTGATCTGAAACTCACGCAACGCTTTTTCCAATTTTAAGCCGCCGCGGCTGACATATGGAAGCGGATTGCCTTTCACCTCAAGCGGGATGTCAGCCGGCACTTTTTCTCCGGGTTTCTCGAGCCGGACATCGTTTGAATAGACAAGCCCGGCCATGATGGCCCGCTTCGCCTTTTCCCGCGTTTCTGCCAACCCGCGTTCAACAAGCAACACATCGAGCCGTTCTTTCTTTCCTTTCATCTTTCTCAAGCCCTTTTCTGTTTTCTTGGCATAATCGTTTTGATGCGATCAGCGACATGGGCTGCCGTCAGCCCGATTTCGTCCAGCAGCTCGCTGACACTTCCATGCTCGATAAAGCGATCAGGAATGCCCATCCGTTCAATGACCGCCTGGTGGTAGCCATGGTCATGGGCAAATTCAAGCACGGAACTGCCAAAACCGCCTTGCAAGACCGCCTCTTCAATCGTTAATATCGGCAGACGGCTCTCGAGCAATTCGTGAAGCATCGCTTCATCCATCGGCTTCAGAAAGCGGGCATTGACGACTTTCACCGACACGCCGTCTCTCGCCAACTGTTCAGCCGCCTCAAGCGCCATCGAAATCGTCGTCCCAAACGTTAAAATCACCGCATCGCTGCCGTCGCGCAGCACCTCCCATGTGCCGATCGGAATTTCTTTCAGTTCCTCATCAAGCGGAACGCCAAGTCCGTTACCGCGCGGAAAACGCATGGCGATCGGCCCGTCATCATAGCGGAGGGCAGTGTACACCATATGCTGGCCTTCGTTTTCATCCTTTGGCATCATCAAAACAAGGTTCGGCACATGGCGCAAAAAGGCGATGTCAAACACCCCTTGATGTGTTTCGCCGTCAGCACCGACAAGTCCGGCGCGGTCAATGGCGAAAAAGACGTTTAAATTTTGCCGGCATACGTCATGAACCACTTGATCATATGCCCGCTGCAAAAACGTCGAGTAAATGGCCAAAAACGGTTTCATCCCTTGCGTTGCCAGTCCGGCCGCAAGCGTCGTCGCATGCTGTTCGGCGATGCCAACATCAAACATCCGATCCGGAAATTCGCTCGCAAACCCTTCAAGCTTCGAACCAACCGGCATCGCCGGTGTAATGGCGACAATGCGCGGGTCAGTGCGGGCAATCCGGCGTACTGTTTCACTGACCAGCCCGCTCCATGACGGTCCCCCTTCTTTTGTCTTGACAAAGGTACCAGTTTCGATTTTGTATGGCCCTGTGCCGTGCCACGTGCCGACTTTGTCATTTTCTGCCGGGCTGTAGCCTTTCCCTTTTTTCGTGATCACGTGCACAAGAACCGGGCCTTTCACCTTCTTCGCATAGCGCAAGTTTTCAAGCAAATCCTCAAAATCGTGGCCGTCAACCGGACCTAAATACGTAAACCCAAGCTCCTCAAAAAACACGCCGGAAACGAGCAAGTACTTTAAACTGTCCTTCAACCGCTCAGCGGTCGCCGCCAACTTGCCGCCGACCGCCGGAATGCGTTTGAGCAACAGTTCGAGCTCGTCCTTGACCCATTGGTATTTGCCGGCGGTGCGCAGTCGGCCAAGAATGTTGTGCAACGCTCCGACGTTCGGGGCGATGGACATTTCATTATCGTTTAAGATCACGATCATATCCGTTTTTTCATGACCGATATGGTTGAGCGCCTCAAGCGCCATCCCACCGGTCAACGCTCCATCGCCGATAATCGGCACAATGTATTCATCCGTCCCTTTCAAATCGCGGGCGATCGCCATTCCCATCGCTGCCGACAGCGATGTCGAGCTATGACCGGTTTCCCAGACATCATGCTCGCTTTCACTCCGCTTCGGAAACCCCGACAGCCCTTTATATTGCCGAAGCGTATCAAACTCGGCGGCGCGCCCGGTCAAAATTTTATGCACGTACGACTGATGGCCGACGTCCCAAATGAGCTTATCTTTCGGGCTGTCAAACTCCCGATGAAGGGCGATCGTCAGCTCGACGACCCCTAAATTTGGACCGATATGTCCGCCTGTTTTCGACAGCTTTTCAATTAAAAATCGCCGGATATCGGCGCTTAACTGTTTCAGCTGGGGAATCGACATGGTTTTTACCACGCGCGGATGTTCAATTTTCGTTAAGTCCAACAAGATCACTCGCTTTCATTTGGTCGTTCTCCGAGCCGGTTCTCCCATGATACAGGTAGTATTATTATACATGATTCGGCACGAAAAATCGACTTTTGCCGATGAAGCAAGGCCATGCCGTCCGTTCTGTGAGTATAGCACAAAAGAAATGCAGAAAGAATCGGGCGGGGAGTTGTGGCACCTACTTGTCGAACGGAGAACAAAAAACAGCCGCCTTCGGTTCCGAATCAAAACAAACGCGGAGCGAAGGCGGCTGTCTCATGATTAGTGGTCGCGGACAGCGACAAGTTCGCAAATATAGGCGAGCGTGGCACCATCAACATCAGCTTGCTGTAAATGACGCTTCGCCGCATCAATATGAAACGCCAGTTTTTCTTTTGCACCGGCAAGCGACAGCAGCGCCGGGTAGGTGGCCTTATGATTTTCACGGTCGCTGCCGACCCGTTTTCCAATTTTCTCTTCCGTTCCTTCAATGTCAAGAATATCGTCACGAATTTGAAAGGCGAGACCTAAATGAGCGGCAAATTCGTTAAGCTCGCGCATTTGCCGGGCATCGGCGCCACCGAGTAGCGCCCCGGCATGCACACTATATTGCAGCATTTTTCCGGTTTTGTGACGGTGGATGTATTCCAGTTCGGCGAGCGCCAGTGTTTTTCCTTCTCCTTCCATATCAGCGACTTGCCCGGCCACCATCCCTTCCGGGCCAGCCGCTTTCGCCAGCTCTGCGATCAACTGCAGCCGGACATCAACAGGCACACGTTCATCATGGATCTCGGCGATCAATTGAAACGCGTACGTCAACAGCCCATCTCCCGCCAAAATGGCCATCGCCTCACCAAACACTTTATGGTTTGTCGGCTTGCCGCGCCGTAAATCGTCATTGTCCATGCTCGGCAAATCGTCATGGATAAGCGAATACGTATGGATCATTTCAATCGCGCAAGCCACCGGCAGGCCGAGCGACGGATTTTGGCCGAGCGCTTGAATCGTTGACAACAACAAGAGCGGGCGAATGCGCTTGCCGCCGGCTTCAAGCGAGTAAGCCATCGCTTTTTTCAGCGTCTCCGGACCATGAAGCTGAGCAATGTAGCGAGACAATGCCGCCTCAACAGCCTGTTTTTGCTCGTTTAAAAATTGTTCAATCTCAAGCGACGCCACCTGTCATGCCTCCTCTGGCGAAAAAGGAACGAGCTCGCCGTCTTCGCGCAACATATACTCGAGCTGTTTTTCAACGTGCTGCAATTTATCATGGCAAAGTTTCGACAGTTTCATGCCTTCTTGAAAAAAGGCAATGGCATCTTCAAGCGGCACGTTTCCCTCTTCCAATTTTTCAACGATCGATTCCAGCTGTTTCATTGCTTCTTCAAACGTCATTTCTTTTTCTTCGCTCATGTCGTTTTTTCCTCCACTCCCATCACTTGGCAATCGACTTGTCCGTCTTGAACCCGGATGGACAGGCGCTCACCGACCTGGAGTTGACCGATCCGTTTCACAAGCTCGTGCCGCTCATTGTACACCAAACTATAGCCGCGTTCCATGATGCGGAGCGGGCTGAGCGCTTCCAGCCGAGCGACATGGGAACGAAAGCGGAACGCATGGCGCTCCAAGGCGGTGCGCATCGCTTTTTCAAGCGCGACGGCGGTCGCTTTTTGCCGCTCTTTCATCCGCTCAAGCTCCGCCTCCGGGTGATGGCGCCACAGTCTCAGGTGCAATTCTCGCAGCCGCTGGCGTTTTTTATCCACCAGCCGTTCGCGTTGGCGGGCGAGTCGTTCGAGCAACGCGTCGAGCTGCTGCTCTTTTTGTTCATAAAGACGCTTCGGATAGCGGAATGCGTACGACGCCTGTAGTCGAGCGAGCCGCTCCTGGTTGGCCGCCAGCCGCTCTTTCATGGCACGGATGAGCCGCCATTTCCGCTCGGCGATCCGCTCAGCCAACTCCCCGATGTGCGGCACTGCCAGCTCAGCCGCCGCCGTCGGCGTTGGCGCCCGCAAATCCGCGACAAAATCGGCGATGGTAAAATCCGTCTCGTGGCCGACGGCGGAAATGACCGGCACGCGGGAAGCGAAAATGGCGCGGGCGACGATTTCTTCGTTAAACGCCCACAGCTCTTCAATCGAGCCGCCCCCGCGACCGACGATAAGCACGTCAACCTCGCTAAAATCATTCGCCCGCTCGATAGCGCGCACGATCGACGGCGCTGCCCCTTCCCCTTGCACGAGCGCTGGAAATAAAATGACTTTCGCGAGCGGATAGCGACGACGAATCGTCGTCATAATATCCCGCACCGCCGCCCCGGTCGGTGACGTGACGACGCCGACACAGCGCGGAAACGCTGGCAGCGGCTTTTTATGAGCCGACGAAAACAGCCCTTCCGCTTCAAGCCGCTGTTTCAGCTGTTCGTACGCTAAATATAGGCGGCCGATGCCTTCCGGCTGCATTTCTTTCACATATAGTTGATAGTTGCCGTTCGGTTCATAGACGGAAATTTCCCCGCGTACGAGCACGTTCATTCCGTCTTCGGGGCGGAACGGCAAATGCTGATTGTAGCCGGCGAACATGACCGCGGCGATGCGCGCCTCGCTATCTTTTAATGTAAAGTACATATGGCCGCGCGAATGCTGTTTAAAGTTTGAAATCTCACCTTTTATCCATAAATCGCGCAAATGGGGATCAACGTCGAATTTGCGCTTGATGTATTTTGTCAGCGCTCCGACGGTCACGTATTTTACTTCCACAAAAAACGCCCTCACTTCGCAGCGAGCTGCCGTGCTGCTTCCATCGTATTGTGCAACAGCATCGTAATCGTCATCGGCCCGACCCCTCCCGGCACCGGCGTCACATAGCTGGCCACTTCTTTGACGGCGTCGAAATCGACATCACCGCACAATTTGCCGCTCTCCAGTCGGTTGACGCCGACGTCAATGACGACCGCTCCCGGCTTCACATGTTCCGGGCCGATAAGGCGTGCCTTGCCGACAGCAACGATTAAAATGTCAGCCTGGCGGGTGATGGCGGCCAAATCCGGTGTTTTCGAGTGAGCGTAGGTGACGGTCGCATGTTCACGCAAAAACAGCTGGCCGACCGGCTTGCCGACGATATTGCTGCGTCCGACGACGACAACATGCTTTCCGGCGATGTCGATGCCGGCCGATTTGACCATCACCAGTACGCCGTGCGGGGTGCACGGAAGAAACGCCGGCTGGCCGATCATCATTTTTCCAACATTAATCGGATGAAACCCGTCGACATCTTTTTCCGGAGCGATTGTTTCAATCACCGACCACTCGCGAATATGAGCAGGTAGCGGCAGCTGCACTAAAATGCCGTGCACTGTCGGATCAGCGTTCAGCTCTTGAATTTTGGCGAGCAACTCTTCTTCGCTGATCGTGGCCGGAAATGTGTAAAGGAGTGAACGAATGCCGACTTCGGCACACGCTTTTTGTTTTCCTTTCACATAGGAATGCGATGCGGGGTCGTCGCCAACAAGAATGACGGCCAGTCCCGGTTCGATGCCGTTTGCCTTTAACTTTGCTACTTCATCCGCCAATTCGGCGCGAATCGTTTTTGCCAATTCCGTTCCGCTAATGATTTGTGCTGTCATTGTGTCTCGCTTCCCCTCTCCTCATTCATTGGTCAATATGAGTCCGCCTACACCTAGGTAAATCGAAACTTCGTTTGCTGCTTGCGGTTGTTACTTTTGCAACGCCGCTTTCACTTTTGAAAGCACGCCGTTGACAAAGCTTCCGGATTTCCAATCGCCAAATTTTTTCGCTAGTTCAACCGCCTCATCGAGGCTGACACTCACTGGCACGTCATCGACATATTTCATTTCATACGTCGCCATTCGTAAAATAACCCGGTCAACATTGGCGACCCGCTCGAGCTTCCATTTTTCCAAATTCGAGCGCAACAGCTCGTCAATTTCCGCCCGGTGCTCAATAACACCGAATACGAGCTGGCGCAAAAACGGATCCACTTCGCCGCTTCCTGTCACATTGCCGATCGCCTCATCAGGAGGAATGTGACCAACATCGATTTGGAATAGCGCCTGTAACGCCTTTTCGCGTGCTTCATGCCGCTTCATTACCTTCCTCCTCCCTAAACACGAACATTTATATTGAAATCATATCATATTTTTCGGAAAAAGCCAGCCCTTTCCCACAAATCATTAGCGATACCGGTTTGCTACCGCTAGCCGTGCTAACGGCCCCGTTCATTACAATAACAAACTTTGGCGAAAAAAACAAAAGGCGGCTGCTTCGAAAGCAGCTGCCTTTTGTTGCGTTACCGTTGTTCGACCGCATCTTGCTCCGGCTTTCCGGTCTCAAACTGGATGCCGACAATGTGGACGTTTACTTCGCTCGTTTCCAAGCCAGTCATGTTCCAAAGCGCTTGGCGCACATTTTCTTGCACTTTTTTCGCCACGTTTGGAATCGATGCGCCGAATTGAACAAGACAGTACAGATCGATCACGACGCCGTCGTCGCGCAAGTCGACTTTCACACCTTTGCCATGATATTTTTTGCCGAACCGTTCCGCGACGCCGGCGGCGAAATTGCCGCGCATTTGCGCGATGCCGTCAACTTCGCTCGCCGCGATGCCGGCGATCACTTCAATGACCTCCGGTGCGATTTCCACTTTGCCAAGCCCAGCATACTCCTGACTGGGTTCAAACACATGTTCAGACATAAGGCACCTCCTATTCCGCCTTCATAATATCATATAACTCCAAAAACTTTGTATTAAACTCGCCGCTTTGAAATTTCTCATGCTCCATTAATTTTATGTGGAACGGAATCGTCGTATGAATGCCTTCGATGATAAACTCGCCAAGCGCTCGTCTCATGCGGGCGATCGCTTCCTCGCGCGTCGGTGCATGGACGATCAATTTAGCGATCATCGAGTCGTAATACGGCGGAATCGCATAACCTGGATAAGCAGCGGAATCGACGCGCACACCCGGCCCACCTGGCGGCAAGTACATGGCGATTTTCCCCGGCGACGGCATGAAGTTTTTCGCCGGATTTTCCGCGTTGATGCGGCATTCAATCGCCCAACCGTTAAAGACGACGTCCTCTTGGGTGAGGGACAGCTTTTCACCGGATGCGATGCGGATTTGCTCTTTCACTAAATCGACGCCAGTGATCAACTCGGTGACTGGATGCTCGACTTGAATGCGCGTATTCATCTCCATGAAATAAAACTCGTTGTTCCGGTGGTCGAAAATAAATTCAACCGTGCCGGCGCCGGTGTAATTGACCGCTTTTGCCGCCTTGACCGCCGCTTCGCCCATTTTTTGGCGAATCTCATCATCGAGCGCTGGCGATGGAGCTTCTTCAACAAGCTTTTGCAGCCGGCGCTGAATCGTGCAGTCGCGCTCGCCGAGATGGATCGTATTGCCGTACGAATCGGCCAGCACTTGAATCTCAACATGGCGAAAATCTTCAATATACTTTTCAATATACACGCCTGGATTGCCGAATGCAGTTGCCGCTTCTTGCTGAGTGATGTTAATCCCTTTGATGAGCTCCTCTTCGTTGCGGGCGACGCGAATCCCTTTTCCACCGCCGCCGGCCGTCGCTTTAATGATGACCGGGTAGCCGATCTCTGCGGCGATGGCCCGCGCTTCATCAATGCTTTCAATCACTCCGCGCGATCCGGGCACGATCGGCACGCCGGCTTCACGCATCGTCTCGCGAGCGATATCTTTAATGCCCATTTTTGTAATCGCTTCCGGACTCGGACCGATAAACGTAACATTGCACTCACGGCACAGCTCGGCAAATGCCTCATTCTCCGCCAAAAATCCGTAACCCGGGTGAATGGCGTCACAACCGGTTAGCGTGGCGACGCTCATGATGTTCGTGAAATTTAAATAACTGTCTTTTGAAGCGGTCGGTCCGATGCAGTACGCCTCATCCGCGAGCTGCACATGCAGGGCGTCGCGATCAGCTTCCGAAAACACGGCGACCGTCTCAATGCCGAGCTCGCGGCAAGCGCGGATGATGCGGACAGCGATTTCCCCGCGGTTTGCCACTAACACTTTTTTGATCATTCTCCGTTCTCTCCCTTATTCAGGCTTGACCAAAAATAACGGCTGGCCGTATTCGACGAGCTGGCCGTTTTGCACGAGCACCTCGACAATTTCGCCGTCGACTTCCGCTTCAATTTCATTAAACAGCTTCATCGCTTCAATAATGCAAACAACCGTATCTTTTTTCACTTTATCGCCCGGCTTCACATAAGGCGGCTTATCTGGCGCCGGAGCAGCGTAAAACGTGCCGACCATCGGCGACGTAATTTGGTGGAAGTTGCCCTCTGGCGCTTGCTTGACTTCCGGAGCAGCTGGTTTTTCCGCTTCTGGAGCCGGCGCTTCCGGAGCGGCTGTTTGAACCGGAGGAGCTGTCGGAGCCGGTTCAACAACGACCGGAGCAGCAGGCGTCGCCTGTACGGCTACCGTCGGCTCGGCTGCAACAGCCGTCGCGGCTTTTTTCATATGTACTTTCGTTTCACCTTGTTCGTATACAAATTCGTCGATCGAAGATTGGTCAACCAACCGAATCAATTCACGGATTTCTTGAATTTTCATCGACCTCACACCTTTCTTCCATTGTCAAGAAGTCCATTCTTAGCAGAAGGTAATAAAACGCGCTCATAACGATTATACACACAACCATAGGACAAACAAAAGGTTTTTGTGCAAAAAAGAAGCTGCTCCTATATCGAGCAGCACGTTCATCCCGCCGGCTGGAACTCAACGGTCACATATTCGGCGTCCGGAATTTCCTTTTTCACCATATGGATCACTTCGTTGGCCGATTTGGCTGAGCTTTCTTTCGCTTTAATCGTCACGCGCACTTGGTCGTCATCAGCGCGCACGAACACATCTTCATAACCGCCTTTTGATTTAATAAGTGTCTCCAATGTCGCTTCTTTTTCAGACAGAGCTTGCAGCTGTTCAATTTTATCCAACGCCTCATTTTTCTCTTCCGCCGTCGCGTTCGCCGAAGCGACGATGGCGTTCAGCTCATCGCGCAGCCGGCTTCGTTCATCTTCAATTTTCATGCGCAGCGCCATAAACAAATCATCGTCTGTTTTGTCAGCTTTTGATGGATTGTCTTTCGCCCCCGTTTCTTCAATGGAGACACTTGGCTGTTCTTTTGTTTTATCTGCTTTGCCATTGGTGGTAAACGCTGTGCTGTCCCCCATCTCTTTTGGTGCCGTCACGTAATAGACCGATAGCACAACCACTAAGCTTAACATCGTCAACAGCCACACGGTTTGTTTTTTCAACATGCCGATCTCCTCCCCTTACCCGGTCATTTTTTCGGCAAGACAGCGACGCGATAGCTTGGAACGTTTAACACTCGCGTCACAGCCTCGACAATCCATTTTTTAATTTGCAAGTTGTCCGCTCCTTTAGCGACGACAAGCACGCCACGAATGTCAGGCTTTTTCGTGGCGACAACAAGCGGCGTTTCTTCTTCGCCGTTGCGGATAATGATCACTTCTTCATTGGTTGACTCGTTTTCAATCGTCCGTTTTCCGCCTTCCTTGTCGCCTTCCTTCGTTGTTTGCTTCTGGGTCGATCGTTTTTTCTCAAATAATTTCAACTCTGTCGAATCAAGGTTGACAACTACGGTGACATCCTCCACTCCTTCAATGGCTTCGAGTGCGGCTTTTAATTCTTTTTCATACCTTTCCTCATAGGCGGCAATCACTTTCTCTTTCGTCTCTTTGCTTGACAAAAACGCCGGCTCGGATGGAGCATCTGATTGCTCAGCGGAAGGCGTTGCCGGAACATCTTCCCCACTTTTCGTAAAGTGGCTCACTACCATAAGCGCAACGCCGGCCAACAACAGGGCCACAACATAGGAAAACGGCATTTTTTTTCGGACTCCATCCCCGTCCCCTTCTTTCGGCGGCGAGGAGAAGAGCCGTTTTATAAACTGGAGCATCCCCCCTATTCCCTCCCCCTAATTTGTACGGCAATTTTATTTTTATCGACTTCCCACTTGCCGGCGAGAAAGGTGCGCACCTCTTCGGCCAGCGATGCATCGCCCTCAAGCGAAGCCGGTGGTTTCGTCGTATCGATGATGACCGGCTCCACCGTCCCGGCAGGTTGTTGTTTAGAAAGTACGACTTCGATCCTCTCGATGTCATCCGGCATGCGCCAACTTTCTTTGTCATCAGCGTAAATGTTGACATCAGCCTTCAATCCATACTTTTCCATCAACTCCTCATTTACGTCGTTTTCCAACTGGACAGCCATTTGTTCTAAAATATATGCGCGTTGTGAAGCTTGTATTTCTTTTTTCTTTTGCTCGATTTGATTTTTTATCGTTTCATCGCTCGTTTGGCCGTCGGAAAAACGGGCGATTGCCGAAGCGACTAGCTGTTCCGGATCAATCGAGGTGAGCTGGAGCACGGGCCTGAGCATCACGAGCAACAGCATGAGTCCGATGGCCATTTTGACATATTTTTGCATCGTTCCGGACGGCAGCAAAAAGTCGATGACGATGGCAAACAGCAAAAACAAAATGATGTTCGTAACCCATTCAATGACAAACTGCATACCGTTCCTCCTAGCGGACCATCATCGTAATGTTCCCTGCCATGACCATAACCGTAAGACTGAGGAAAAACATCAGCGATACGATGAGCAGCGCCGCTAACACATAGCCGATGCTTTTGCTGATGATGTTGAGGCATGAAAGCACCGGCCCGCCGCCGAGCGGCTGCAATAAGGCGGCTGATAGTTTGTAGACGATGACAATCGCGAAAATTTTCACCGCTGGAAAGAGAGCGATCATTAATAAAATCGCTACCCCAACTAACCCAACAGCGTTTTTCAGCAGCATGGAAGCAGCGACAACTGTATCGGCGGCATCAGTAAACAGTTTGCCGACGACTGGAATGAAGTTGCCGGTGACAAACTTCGCCGCCCTTAAAGCGACGCCATCCGCCACCGCCGTTGTTGCCCCACGCACTGACATCACCCCAAGAAAAACCGTTAAAATGATGCCGAGCAAACCGAGGGCGACTTTGTTCAACAAATCGGCAAGCTGGGTCGCCTTATACCGGTCGCTGAGCGTGCTGACAATAGCAAGTAGCGCCGCCAGCAACAAAAGGGGCAATGTGACATATTCAACGACCGTCCCTGTTGTGTTCATCAAAAACAAAATGATCGGGTGAAAAAACGCTGCCGATACAACCCCGCCAGAAGAAGCAAGCAGCGCGAGCAGCAGCGGGATGAGAGCGATGATGAAATGGCTCATCGTCTGCACTGCCCCAAGTGCATAGTCAGCAGCGAGGCGAAAGCTATTTAGAGCAATCAGCAACAGCACCATATAGATGACCGCTTGGGCAATTTTGCTCACCTCCTGCTGAGCGAACGCGTTTTGCAATGATTGCAGCACCGTGCTGAATACAGCGAGCAAAATGAGCGTGCCGAGCAACTTCCCGTTTACTTGCAATTCGTAAAATAAGTAACGGGTGAGCGCTTTCAGCCATTCAGCAGGCGACCATTGCCGCTCACCGCTTAAAAAATCGGCAAGTGATCCTTTTTCGCTTTCCGGCAAAAAGCCGCCGTATTCGTTGACGATCGTTTCCCAATAGCGGCGAATATCGCTCACATCAAGCCGGGCGAGCTGCTCACTGATAGACGGCTCGTTGCTTTCAGCTTGTACAACTAGCGGACAAAAAAAGAGAAAAAGCAGTCCGGCCATAAGGAACGCTGTCCGTTTCAATTCGTTCCCTCCTTATCGTGCCGTCGGAATGAGGCTAACGACCGCTTCAATAATGGCGGTCAAAATCGGAACAGCAAGCGCCAAAATGACAATTTTGCCGCCGAGCTCAATTTTGGCGGCAATCGCCCCTTGACCAGCGTCCTTGGAAATTTGTGCGGCAAATTCGGCAATGTAGGCAATGCCGATAATCTTCAACATCGTTTCTAAGTACACCATTTGGATATGGGCGCCCTCCGCCATTTCCCGCAGCATCAGCAAAATTTCACTAATTTGGTCAACAAGCAGCAAGAAAATCGTGCAGCCAACAAAAACCGTTAATAAAAAGGCGAGGTTTGATTTTTGTTCCTTTAACAATGCAACTAAAAACGTCGCAATCAACCCGAGGCTGACAATTTGCAAAATATCAATGGCCAATCCCCCCTACCCGTGAAACAAAAAGACGTCTTTAATTTTTTGGAACAAATCGCTCACAATCGAGGCGACCATAAACAAAATATAAATAAAGCCGAGCAGCGTCACCCATTGGGCGTATTCTTTCCGTCCCATCTGATCGAGCACCGTATGCAAAAACGCGATGACGATGCCGACGCCGGCGATTTTTAAAATGATATCGACATCGATGCCCATTCATTCCTGCCTCCTGTCTACATGAGTAAAATAACGAGCAGCAGCCCGGCCAACACACCTAAACTTTTCGCCATTTTGGCATAGCGAGCTTGATTGTCGATCGCTTCCTCTTCCTCCCGCTCTAAATGGGCGAGCGCCAACGCGATTTGCTTTTGCTGCGTCAGCCGGTCATACTGGCCGAGCGTGGCACCAAATTGCTTCATCACTTCCAATTCCCCTTGTTTCAGCGCTGTTTTCCCCCATGAGGCTTGTAAACTTTTCTCCCATGCCTCCACCACGCTCGTCTCTTCGTTGCGCAACGTCTCGGCAAACCGAAAAAACAACTCGCATACTGGGGTAGCCGTTTGCCGAGCGATATGGGCAGACGCTTCAGCGAGCGGCGTATGCCCGTACATCACTTCAGCCTCAAGCGCCCTGAGCGCTGCTTTCAGTTGGCGGAGCTGGCGCGGTCTCTCATACAAAGCATGGGCGGCCGCGAATCCTAGCCATGTCGATGCGGCAATGATGAGCAATGCACCAAACCATTTCATCGGCTTACCACCGTCCGTTGTTCATACAACACCGTCCCACTGGCATCGAGAATGCGCCGGATCGCGCCAGGATGGGGGATGTTCGTCAGTTCAATAAACCGTTCAAATACCTTTTGCTCCATCACCGAACCTAGCGTCGGCCGCTGTTGAACGTCTTTGATGCTGCGACCATGCACGGTCGTCCATACAGAGACGCCGGCGTTCGCTGCCTCGAGCACCGCTTCACTATCTTCCTCACGCCCAATTTCATCGACGATAATGACATCCGGGCTCATCGAGCGGATCATCATCATCATTCCTTCCGCTTTCGGACAGGCATCCAACACATCGAGACGCGGGCCGAAAGAAAATTGCGGAATCCCTTTCACACAGCCGGCGATTTCCGAGCGCTCATCAACGATCGCCACCTTTTGCGCTGGGATGCGCTCTGTTCCGCTGCTGATAAGGCGCGCTACGTCGCGCAGCAACGTCGTTTTTCCAGTTTGCGGTGAACCGATGATCATCGTGTGGCACCAACGTCCATCATACACATACGGAATCAGTGGATCGGCGATGCCGACTTGTTCTTTGGCGATGCGGATATTAAAAGAGGCAACGTCACGAATGGCCTTCACCTTGCCGCCTTCTGTGATGACCTTGCCGGCGAGCCCGACGCGATGCCCCCCTTCGATCGTCATAAACCCGCGCTTTAGCTCTTCTTCGACAGCATAAATTGAATAACGGCTCAATTTGTTCAGTAACTGCACGCCATCCTCTTTCGTTACCTCATATGGCAATAAGCGGGCCGTTCCGTTGGCAATCACCTCAAGCGGCCGGGAGACGCGGATACGGATTTCTTCAATTCCGTCACGCCATGAAGGGAGCTGCTGCACCGCCATAGCGATCGTTTTCGGCAAAATTCCCCATACCGCTTCCATGGCCCTCCTCCTTTTCTCGTGGACTAGTTCATATGTATGGGCGGAATATGCCGTTTATTCCTTACTTGTAAATAGCAAACAAAATGAGTGCCACCCCAAGCGCGACAAGTCCAAGACGGGAAAACGAAAGCTCGTCCGCCAGTGAAAGCAGCCCGATCGTCATCGTCACGATCATCACAGTCGGGCCGACGACGGCGAGTCCAGCGTTGATGGCGAGCGCTTTTTTGACATCGTTGAACGCCAACATCAATAACGCTGCGCAGAGTTCAATGAACGCCGATAACATCCGCATACTGGCCATCGCCAACACGGACGGATCGAACGATCGCAGCCAATGTTTCATAGGCCCCTCCTGTTTCGAAAAATGGGATTGATTAGTACAAACGTATGCGGGAACAAGCCATTTCAGAAGAAGTTTTTGGCGGTGAAAACAGAGATGAACATCAAAGCGGCATGAAAACCAGCCAATCTGCTTTCATGCATAAAAAAACAGCACCAGTCCGGAATTTTCCGGACTGGTGCTGTCCCTTTTTGGCTGCTTATGCCCGCGAAACGTACGTACCGTCAGCCGTGTTAATGATGAGCGTGTCGCCTTCATTGACGAAAAACGGCACTTGAACGACAAGACCGGTTTCGAGCTTGGCCGGCTTCGAACCGCCGGAAGCCGTGTCACCTTTGATGCCCGGCTCTGTTTCAACGACTTTCAACTCGACGGTGTTCGGCAGCTCAACACCGATCGTTTCGCCTTGATACATCATGATAAATACTTCCATGTTTTCTTTTAAGAACTTCAGCTCATACTCAATTTGTTTCGCTGGCAGCTCGATTTGTTCGTATGTTTCCATATCCATAAAGACATGCAAGTCGCCGTTAGCGTATAAATATTGCATTTTGCGCGTATCAATTTGTGCCCGGTTTACTTTTTCGCCAGCGCGGAACGTCCGCTCTTGAATGGCGCCGGTACGCAAGTTGCGCAGCTTCGAACGGACGAACGCCGCCCCTTTGCCCGGCTTAACATGCTGGAACTCAAGGACGCGCCAAATCTCGCCGTCGACCTCAATCGTAAGCCCTGTGCGAAAATCGTTCACTGAAATCATTGACTGAAATTCCTCCTCACGCAATCCGTTATAAAATGATTAGTTCTTTCGGCGAATGAGTGAGCGCTTCGTTCCCGTCGCCAGTAATGACTGTGTCGTCTTCAATGCGCACCCCGCCAAGTCCCGGGATATAAATGCCCGGCTCGACGGTGACGACCATGCCCGGCTCGAGCACCACATCAGAACGGAACGAAAGCGTCGGCCCTTCGTGAATCTCAAGACCAATGCCATGGCCCGTCGAATGGCCGAAATAGTCGCCGTACCCTTTTTCGCGGATATAATCGCGCGTTAACGCATCAGCCTCTTTGCCGGTCATGCCTGCCTTAAGACCGTCCATACCGCGCCGCTGCGCCTCAAGGACGATATCATAAATCGTTTTCAGTTCGTCGTTGATTTCGCCGACGGCAACCGTCCTTGTGATATCGGAACAATATCCTTTGTAGTAAGCCCCGAAATCAAGCGTGACAAGCTCGCCGCGCTCAATCGTTTTCTCTGACGCCACCCCGTGCGGCAACGCCGAACGGTAACCGGACGCGACGATCGTCTCAAAGGAAGAAGAAGACGCTCCTTGCTTGCGCATAAAAAACTCGAGCTCATTCGCTACTTCGATTTCTTTGACGCCCGGACGGATGAACGACAAAATATGGGCAAATGCTGCATCGGCGATTTCCGCTGCTTCCTTTAATATCTTAATCTCTGCTTCCGACTTAATCAAGCGCAACTTTTCCACTACATGAGCCGTGGGCACAAGCTCGGCGCTGATCGCTTCCTCATACGCTTTATATGCCGCATACGTTACATGTTCCTGCTCGAAGCCAAGCTTTCCGATACCAAGCCGCTTTACTTGCTTCGCAATTTCCTCAATGATCGGCCCGCTATGTTGAACAATCTCAAAGCCTTCGACTTGTTTGGATGCTTGTTCGACATAGCGGAAATCTGTAATAAAAACCGCCCCTTCACGGCTGACAATCGCGACGCCGGCCGTGCCGGTGAACCCAGTGATGTAACGTCGATTGTAGCCGTTTGTCACTAAAAGCCCATCAATATGCTGCTCCTCAAGAAGCGCCCGAAGTTTTTCCAGCTTTTCCATCCTTCATTCTCCTCTTCCCGTGAATTTGCCCTCTCCCCCACGCGTCAGTAGACCATGAAATGGGGGCTTTTCAGCTACGATCATGCCAAAGGAGGCGCCATTCATCGGCTTGACACGACCGTTCGTCACCAGCTATAACGCGATGCCAAATCGCACGAAAACCTTCTTTATTTTACCATAAGAGGAGAAGTTTCCGCTATACATCGGTTTTACAGAAGGGGCATCATTTTTGTTAAGTTAAATGAAGGAGCTCTTCGTCAACTTCCTTCCTTCGCTGCCTCTTTCCCGGCGCTTTGAGATCCCCGATTCATTTCCTGTGTCTCAAAGGAAATCGAATATCCGACGAACACCCCGTATAAAATGTATAAACAAAGTGTCGTAATGACTGTATTCATGTTCAAATCAGCGACCGGTTGGACGTTTGGAAATAACGGATTGAATAAATAAAAGATCACAACCCACAACGCAGCACCGTATAAAATGCCTGGCCACATACCACGAATTTTTCGCAGCAACGCATAGTAAAGAAGCGCCGCGGCAATGGAAATGACACCGATCAACACGATTGCCACATAGTTGCCCACTTTTCCGTGTTTCCATTCACCGGCGACCCAAGGAGTCAAAATCATGTTTGGGCTGATTTCGCTAAAGTTGAAAAAGTGGGCTAAATAGCCGATTAGACTCCAAAACACCCCGCCGACAAATCCGATAATGATCGTTTTTTGCAGGAGTGTCATGGGCCGCTCTGTTTTCTCCTGCTCGAGCTTTCCTTGTTGTTCCGCCATCATGCTGCACCTCCTTGTCCGTTAGTATGACCTACAGCTTGTCGCACCATGAATCAAGCGAAAAAAATGATTGGCGTTGTGTAAATAATGGATTTTTTGGCAATCATAACAATAACATCAACCTAGAGGTTTCCGAACGTTTCCTGTAGAATAAAATAATAAACATAAAAATAGGTTGGTGTTTGCTTGATGAAACAAATGGATAAACCGTTATACGGCGGCCAAGCGGTCATCGAAGGAGTGATGTTTGCCGGCAAAACGCACTCTGTCACCGCTGTTCGCCGCAATGATGGAACGATTGAATACTTTTCCTTGCCGCGCCGCGCCAATCCGACGCTGGCCGCCTTTAAGAAAATTCCGTTCGTTCGCGGCATCATCGCCATTATCGAAGCGAGTGCGAACGGAGCCAAACATTTACAGTTTGCGAGTGAGCGGTATGAGGTGGCTCCAGGGGAGGAACAGGAGGCGGTTGAGGAAAGCAGCTCCAAACTGACGCTCATTCTCGGCGCTGCGGCCATCGGTGTACTGTCGTTTCTATTCGCCAAAACGATTTTTACACTCATCCCGGCGCTCGCCGCTGCTTCTTTCAAACCGCTTGTCCCCGGGAAGACAGGACAGATTTTGCTTGAAGGGGTTTTTAAACTTGCTCTGCTGCTTGGCTATATTTACTTTATTTCGTTAACGCCGCTTGTGAAGCGCGTCTTCCAATACCACGGTGCGGAACATAAAGTCATCAACGCCTATGAAGCGGGCTGGCCGCTAACCGTTGAGCATGTTCAGCGCGCCTCGCGCCTTCACTATCGGTGCGGCAGCAGCTTTATTTTATTTACGGTCATCGTCGGCTTATTCCTTTATTTGTTCGTGCCGACCGATCCGCTTTGGCTGCGGATTGTTAACCGACTTGCCTTAATTCCTGTTGTACTTGGCGTTTCGTTTGAAGTATTGCAGTTTACAAATAAATTGAGAGATGTTCCGCTGCTGCGTTGGCTCGGCTACCCTGGGCTATGGCTGCAGCGGCTGACGACAAAAGAACCAGACGATGCTCAAGTGGAAGTGGCCATCGCCTCGTTTCAGCAGCTTCTTCAGTTGGAAGCGGAAGCTGAAGCGAAAAAAGCGGCACAGTAATTGACTAAAGGGGGTGGATTCATTGCGGCGCAGGGCCATTCACCCACTCGTCGGTCTCATGATCTTGCTTGGAACGCTTGGTATTGTCTATACCCTTTTTGCCCATCCGACGGTGCTGTTCCGCCAGCTGTTGTTTGTTGCAATGTTTGTAGCCGCAATTTATCTCTTTTATCGTTTCGTGTATCAACGTCGATTCGATAAAGAACGGTTGTCGTATTTAAAAGCGGTGCGGCAGTCGAAAAAGCTCCATCCCCGTTCCGGGCGCAAGCAGCCAAAGCCGGCGAAACTGAAACGGCCGCTGAAAAAGCGGACAGCAACCCCGCATTTAACCGTGATCGATGGAAAAAAAGGCAAAAAAAGAATCGAGCTTCGTTTTAGCTTGATTCTTTTTTTGTCTACCGCTGTCCGCGAGAGAAGGGTGATGCTCCTTGGCGCGTGATTATCCGATTTTCTTCATCGAGGGTGTCGCAATCACACCGTTCCTTACCTAGTATGCCCATTGCTGCAAAAATTGCCGCGTCCGCTCGCGCCCGTAATCGATAAGATTTCGCCGCACCTCCGGATCGACAGAAAACTCGGTCGAAATGACGTTTTTTACCGGTAAAAAGACGATATTTTTTTCATGGCGGCGGGAAATGTAGCGGGCGTCATGCGCCTCTTTCATCGCTTCAAACAGCGCCTCATACAAATGTAAAGCATTGGAGATTTTTTGTCTTGGTCGCTCGCCTGGCTTAGCGCTCAGCTGGATGCCAAGCACCGGTCGCTTTTTCGTCCGCTTTTCCTCATCAAAGAGAAAAAGCGGAAAGTTGCTCAACACCCCCCCATCGACGATGAGAGCCGTACCGTTTTTCCCTTGGAGGCGAACCGGCTCGAAAAAATAAGGAATGCTAACGCTCATCCGCACCGCTTTGGCGACGGAAAACGAGCTCGGGTCAATGCCATATTCGTTTAAATCGTCCGGCAGCACGACGATGCGACCGTTTGTGACATCAGAGGCGACGATATACAAACTGCCGGCCGGCACATCTTGAAACGTCCGCACCCCACGGGCGGCAAGCACCGACTCAAGCCACTGTTCAAGCACTTTTCCTTCATAAAGACCGAGATGCCAATAGAGACGCACCCACTTCCAGATGGAAAAGGGAAGCCATGACGCCGATTCATCCAAAAACTGCTTAAGTTCCAACTCCCCAAGCAAGTCCGCGATCTCGCGAGCACTGTAGCCTGCCGCTAGCAGCGCGGCCAACATCGCCCCCGCACTCGTCCCGGCAAGCCGTTTCCAGCGCAGCCCTTTTTCCTCAATGGCCTCATACGCTCCAATCAAGGCAAATCCTTTCACTCCACCCCCAGAAAAAACGATATCGATGTCCACTGCTGCCTCCCCCTTCTCACCGTTTTATACAATATGTAAGAAAAAGGAGAGGCGTTTAGTACGGAAAACAAAAAAGAGCAAGCAACGGCTTACTCTCCTTGTTCATTGCGCTTTTGGATATTGCGAAGCGCTTCTATGCGGCGTTCGTCCTCTTGAAAATATTGCACTAAATCGCCAATTCGGTCGATGGCGTTCCAGCTCAAATGATGTTCAATCCCTTCCACGTCGTGGTAAATGTTTTCCTCGTTGACACCAATCAAACGAAGAAACTGCTCAAGCAGCTCATGACGATAAACGAGCCGCTGGCCAATTTTCTTCCCTTTCGGCGTCAAAACGAGACCACGGTATTTTTCATACACTAAATATTCATCCTTATCGAGCTTTTGCACCATTTTCGTCACCGAGGAGGGATGGACGGACAACGCCTCCGCGATATCAGAGACGCGGGCATAGCCCTTCTCTTCAATCAAAATATAAATTTGTTCAATATAATCTTCCATGCTCGGTGTCGGCAACGTTTGTCCCCTCCTGCCATGTTCACCTGCCATAGCATAACGAAGCCATTCCATCCATGACGATTCGTATCCCCTGGACTTCCTGACAGGCAAAAAAATAGCAATCAATACCATTATATCATACAGAGGGGATTACGTAAAATATTGCACATAAGCGCCCGGAAAAAACTGTTCAATATAGCGGCGCATTGTGTCTTCGAGCTCCTTCGCTTCCTCGTCACGATACACATACTTGCCGATCCCATATCTCCCCCATTTGTACTTCCGCTTCGTCTCATCAAGGTCAAGTCTCGTTTTCGGATATCGTTGCTCAATCACTCGTTTCGCCGGCTTGGTAAACCGGTGTTGAATAAGCTCAAACGTCAAATCCGACAAGTCCATCCCTTCCAATTGCCGAGCGAGCTCCTGAAACAATTCGAAATACCCTCGTTCCCAACCTTCATGCCGGTAAATCGGCGCGACGACAAAGCCAAGTTTATAGCCGGCGCCGGCCACTTTGCGCGCCGCTGCAAGCCGCCCGTCAAAGGAGGACGTTCCCGGCTCGAAATGGTTGATGACATAGCGGGAGTTGATGCTGAAGCGAAACCGCGTCTTACCGTTATGCCGGGCATCCAATAAATGGTCAACATGCTCATATTTCGTCACAAACCGGAGCCGGCCGTAGTCGGTCGCACCAATAAACTCGATCGCTTTTTTCAGCGAATGGGTCAAATGATCAATCCCGACAATGTCGGACGTGCACGCCGCCTCGAAACGGGTGATCTCGGGCGCGCGCTCGTTAATATATTTTTGTGCCTGCGCGAAAATGTCGTCCAAATTGACATACACGCGAATGTACGGCTTGCTTCCTAATGTCGTTTGCAAATAACAATAATGACAATGGCCCATGCATCCGGTCGCCAATGGAATCGCATACTCCGCGGACGGCTTCGAGGAATCGAATTTCAGCGTCCGCCGTACACCAACAACGAGCGTCGATTTCGCGTTTCGATACCGCGCCAGCTCCGTCTCTCCAGGAATGCCGCGCACTTGGTTGTGTGACGTCGTCTCCCGAATCTCAATTCCCATTTGCGTAAATTTCTCATACAGTTCTTTCCCGAGCGGATACGACAACGCCTCCGGCTCGAAATACACAAGTTTGGGCACAAACGGTTTCATTCATTTCCCTCCATGTTCTCCGTATTTGATGTTAGTATGATTCAAGGATGGAGGGAAATCGCGTGCTTCTTTTGCTTGGCATCATTTTTCATGGAAGGCTCATTACCCCCAATTTGATATGTTCATCTCCCAGCGAAACCAACGACCATGCCCATCGGTTTCAGCCACGATTTTCCGATATTCTCGGCCGTCAATCATGCCATCCAGATGCAATTTCCGATCCCACATGTTGTTATACACATGGAACAAATCCCGCTGACAGCCGATTTCGTGAATCTGTTCCATCAACATATGTTTTGCCTCCTCGGACATTTGGTTTGCGACATGCGTATGGAAAATGCAAACAACAGTATCCGACGGAACTTGTGCCACGATCTCAGCAAGAAGTTTGACCCCGTCCCCCTCGATCAGGCGCACCGGCATTTGTTCAAGTCGACGGGCCGCTTGTGCAAACAGTTGGCGCCGATCATGATGTTCAGGCCAAATGAGCGCCTCCATCCATCGTCGATCATCCTCTTTTTTCAAGTCAATCACATGCAAATCGATACCGATCCGTTCGGCAACCGGCGGGCTTTCCAGTAATAAAAAAGGCGACCTGTCTCCATGAATGTTTGAGGTAATAAGAACATCAGAATATACATTTCCATAGGAACCTTGCTGTCCATAATTGTACCGGTACTGATCCCACACCAGTTGCAAACCGGCGCTTGTGCCAATTTCAATGAGTGACAAAGGCTTTTTCACTTGTTCGTAAATCCAGCAAAAAACAGGATATAAATACGAACAGCGCCGGACTTCATTTGTTTGCACGAGCCGATAAGCCAATATGTCTTTCAGATCTTCCCAGTAACAAAGGCAAAAATCACGGAAATAAGGAAAAGCAGTTGCCGGCGGCCGTGGCTTCTTAACGATACTTCCGTAAAACTCTCGCAACTCATGTTCATACCCTTTCAACAGCAAATCATGTACTGCCCCAAACAACAAGTTGGGAACTGGCTGGCCGCTGCGAGCGTGCGAAGCAAGACAGAGAAGCTTCTCATCTGCAGCGATGTGAAAAGAGAGATGTTCATACAACGGACTAGATCCTCGGCATTCATGGACGGCAAAACGCCGAAACCGTTCGGCAATCCATGCGAAATTCAAGTTGATCCCCTCGTTTCTTCAACCTTTCACAAACTTCTTTGCGTCTCGATCGGAATCCAACGAACCAATTCGATCCTTTCGCTCACTATTTCGTTGCCACCGACTCGTTTTCCTCTCAAGCATTTATCCGACTTTGCGATACACCATGATAAGCGCGCAACCGCAAAAAAACTAAACGGACGAGAGAGAGTTACGCTGTCTCGCGAGCTGATTGATCGCTTCGTGCAGTGTTGAAGGAAAAACGGCAACCGATTCATAAACGAGTTGACCGCCTCGGGGAACGGCAAATCCATCGTGAGGACAAGCTGGATCATTTCATCATCGAGGTGCGGAGCCACTTCAAAAAAATCGAAGACGAACTGGCCGACCATCGCCGTATGTTTGAACGATTGTCGAATGATTGATGCAACACGAACATCGTCATCGAATACGTGAACGGCAAAGTTAGTCAACATGACACCAAATTTTATCCGCTCAAAAGCAGTTCGAACGTCAAACTACAAAGGAAAAGCGCATACGCTCTAGCCCCTGGCTTATCGGAAGTTGTCTTCTAACTTTCATAGAACTTTCGATGCTATCCTCCCTAGATTCGATACTAGTATGGTTTAGGGAGGAAGGAAAATCGCTCTCTTCTTTCATTTGACATCATTTTTCGACCGCGTCTAGATCACCTGCACCTTAAAAATTATTCTAACTAAACAAAAAATTTTTTGTTTCTACCTTGTTAAGGCACGAAATGTAAGATACAATAACATTACATTTTGTTAAAAGAATTGGAGGGATTGTATGAAGTTATCGTTAAAAATCATTATCGCACTCGTACTTGGATCCATCGTCGGACTGGCCTTCAACCTTCTTTTCCCCCAATCATTTGATATAGTCAACACATATGTGTTTACGCCTCTCGGTAAACTCTTTTTAAATTTAATTAATATGATCGTCGTACCTATCGTCTTTTTTTCCATCGTATTAGGGACAGCCGGACTAGGAGATCCAAAAAAACTCGGACGAATCGGAATCAAAACCATTTCGTATTTCCTCATCACTACAGCCATCGCCATTGTTATCGGCATTTCATTAGCGTTAGTAACCAAACCTGGGAGCGTCGGCGACTTTAACATCAGCCAGGCTCAATTTGAACCAAAAGAGGCACCACCTGTGTCAGAAACTTTATTAAACATTATTCCAAAAAACCCTGTTCAAGCGTTTGCAGAAGGAAACATGCTGCAAATTATCGCTTTTTCCATCTTTGTCGGGTTTGCGCTTTCGATGTTGCGAGAAAAAACAGCTGGCTTGTTCAAACTCATGGAGCAAGGCAATGAAGTGATGATGTATTTAGTCACTGTCATTATGCGGTTTGCCCCGTATGGTGCATTCGGCTTAATCGCCTCCGCCGTCGGCAGCCAAGGAATGGACGCCATCCGCTCGATGGGAATGTACATGTTTGTCGTTCTTTTCAGTTTGATCCTTCATATGCTGTTCACATACGGCTCATCGCTCTACCTGTTTGCCAAGCGCAATCCGTTCTCCTTTTTCAAACAGTTCGCTCCGGCGATGGGAGTGGCGTTCAGCACATCGAGCAGTAACGCGACACTGCCGATTTCAATGAACGTGGCCCAAACAAAACTCGGTGTGCCTAAACACATTAGCAGTTTCGTGCAGCCATTAGGAGCAACCATCAATATGGATGGCACGGCCATTATGCAAGGGGTCGCCACTATATTTATCGCTCAAGCTTACGGTATTGACCTTACTATCTCGCAATTAGCAACGGTTGTATTAACGGCTGTATTGGCCAGCATTGGAACGGCGGGTGTGCCCGGTGTCGGATTAGTGATGCTGGCGATGGTGCTGAATTCCGTCAACCTCCCTGTCGAAGGGATCGCATTGATCATCGGCATCGACCGGCTTTTAGACATGGCCCGCACTGCTGTCAATACTACCGGTGATGCCGCTTGTGCCGTAATCGTTGCTGAAACAGAGAAGAAGTACGCAGAAGTTGGTACAAAAGCGTCCTAATTAGGACGCTTTTTTTCTTCCTTCGTTCACACTGTGAATCCATAGGGAAAAGACGCGAAGCCATTTTAAAAAACAAGAACGAGCGAACCGGCGAGCATTGCATATTAACACAATGCAAACATTGAATACGTGAGTAGCAAAATCGGCCAGCATGACCACCGAAATCTACCAATTGAAAAAGCAGCTCGAACTTCAAAACGTAAGGGAAAAGCATATGCCCTATGACTAGCACATACACGCTAACTACTTGACTTATCCGCGCTTGCGGACGCGGAAATTGTCTTCTAACAGCACCCAGTTTTCCGGATACGGATACCCGAGCACCCAGTAGCTGATTCCACGCAACCTGTATTCTTTCACCAGCTCAAACTTCGCCAACGCGCTGCGAGCATCCTCAAACCATACTTCGTGACGGCGTCCTTGCTCATCCGTGTAGCGATAAAACGGCGAGGCGGCCACAGGGTCGTACTGAATGGATGCTCCGTAGCGAATGGCGCGCTCCACAGCTTCTTGCGGGCTGAACGTTTCTGCCTCTTGTCCTTGCACGTGCGGCAACACCCAATCACGGGCATAAATTTGAAACCCCATCATGATTTTCTCTCGCGGGATCGCCGTCACGGCATAATCAAGTACGCGCCGAATTTGATTCACCGGAGAAATCGCTTGCGGCGGTCCAAACCGATAGCCCCACTCATACGTCATGAGCACGACGAAATCGGCGATGCGCCCGTGAGCTGGATAATCGTGCGCTTCATACAGCAATCCTTTTTGTTCCGCGCTGACTTTGGGCGCGAGCGATGTCGATAGCAAATATCCTTCCGCGTGAAGCCGAGCTGCCGCCCGCCGCAAAAACGCATTGTACCGCTCACGGTCGGACGGGTAGACATTTTCAAAATCAACATTCAACGCCCGGTACCCTTTCGCTCGCATCACTTGAATGATATTGTCAAGCAACCGCGTTTGCAGTGCAACGTCAGCTAAAATCGTTTGCGCTAGCCGCGAGCCTGGGTCTTCGTACGTAAAATTCGTGATCGTCATCATCGGCACGATGCGCGCAGCAGAGGCGGCCTGAATGATCGCCACATCATTGATGGGATTCAGCCCACCATCAGCGCGCATCGTATAGGCAAACGGGGCGGCATATGTCAAATGGCGGCCAACTTCACGCACTTGTTCCGCCCCTTTCTCCCCCTGGTCGATCGTAAATGCATTCACGTCAATGATCGGTTTGGCTGGTGGAATGACAAGCCGCTGTCCGGGAACGATCATATTCGGATCGGCAATCGGATTAAACTCAATGATTTGCTGGACGCTGACCTGGTAGGCGGCGGCAATTTGCCCTAACGTTTCCCCCGCACGCACCGTATGAATGCGAGCTGGGATCAACAATGCTGTGCCTGGATAAATGAGCGCCGGGTTGGCGATTCGGTTCGCCTGTACGATCGCTTCGACCGTCACTCCATACGAATGGGCGATCTGCCATAACGTTTCCCCTGCACGAACGGTATGATAGCGATACGGCACCGGAATGACAACCGCTTGCCCGGTAGCAAGCCGATTCGGATCGTTCAGCTCATTGGCAGCAATGAGCCGCTCGAACGGGACACCGTAGCGGCGGGCCAGCTGCCAAAGCGCTTCCCCGCGCTGGACGACATGAATAATCATCGCCACTCCCCCTTCGTTTCTCCTCTCCTTTTATCACTATATTTTTCCTCCTCTTTTTTATGTAAAAAAAACGCTGGTTTCACAATGGAAACCAGCGTTTGTTGCAAGTATATCAGTTCTGAAAATGGCTAATTTGTTTAAATTTCTTTTGAATATATACGTAAATGTTTATTTCTATTTCAAGTCGAGAGTTTTCATTTTATCTAATTCATTTTTTCTTTTCTTATATAGATATTTTCGGCCACTTTGCCATTCAGCAATAAGAAAAAGCAAACCGAGCAATAAATAAAGGACATACGCAATAGCATTTTCCATTCGCTCGGATATTAACATCCATGTTAACACCACAATATAAGCAACTGGCAGAATTGCCCCCCAATATGCACGATTCCTCGTCGAAAGGAAGAATTGAACTGCTAAAACACCAGCAACAATAAACACTCCGTAAGCTCCAAGGTCCATTATCTCTCCCCCTTTTCCTGTTTATATTTTTCAATAATTAATTTAGCTACTTCTACGCTTATTTGATCATCAATGGATAGACGCTTGATAAACTTAATAAACTCCTCATTTTCTAATGAATCATTCACTTTTATTTTTTCGATTAAACGATCAAGCCTAAGTCTTACGGTTGGATACGATACTTCATACATCTTCGCCATTTCTTTTAAAGAACCTGAGCTCAAAACAAAATTTTTAATAAATTCCAAATCCTCGTTTTCCAAGGATAAAACCCAATTTGGGATATGATTTATATCCATATTCTCCCTCCTCTCTTTTATATTATCAATTTAACTTTAACATACTTATTAAATAAATTAAAGTGTTTTTTTATTTTTTTAAATATATTATTAATGTGTTTTTTAAATAAAAAAGATTCAAACTGTATTACATTCAAAAGGACTCTTTTTAAAACAAAACTTCTCATTTTTGTTCAATAATAAAAAAACAACCTCTTATGTTTCACAATACATAAGAGGTTGTTTTATCGGACTTTATGATCAATGATCCAACACTTTAAATTTACATACTCAACCGATTACAGCCCGCATTTTAGCTGAGCGCCGCAGCTCGTGCATGTATTGCAGCCACCGATTTCTTCGATCGTCCCTTCGCGGCAAATCGGGCAAATGTTGCCAATTTCCGAGCCGATCGTCACATCAGTGGAGCGCACATCTTGAATCGTATCGACAAGAACGACAGTGCGTTTCTTCGCTTGTTCTTCTGTCTCTTCCGGAATGAGCTCCAGCTGCTCTTCGACCGTATTTTCTTCCGCTTTCAGCGTCAACACTTGCGCATCACGGCTGCCGTCAACATAGACGGTACCGCCTTTCGCGCCGCAGCGCCATAGCCGCTCATACACTTTTTGTACTTGCTCGACCGTGTAACCTTTTGGCGCATTGACCGTTTTCGACAAGCTCGAGTCGACCCAGCGCTGAATGATGCATTGCACATCAGCATGCGCTTCCGGTGACAAGTCCATCGCCGTCACAAACCAATGCGGTAAATGGTTCGGGTCGGCTTCCGGATGCTTGTCTAAATATTCTTGGACGATATCGGCCTTCACTTCGATAAATTTGCCGAGGCGGCCGCTCCGGTAGTATGCGAACGAGAAGTACGGCTCAAGCCCGGTCGAGACGCCGACCATCGTTCCGGTCGATCCCGTTGGCGCCACCGTCAGCAAGTGCGAGTTGCGAATGCCGTATTGTAAAATATCTTGGCGAATGTCTTCTGGCATCCGTTTCATGTAGCCGGTGTTGATGAACGCTTCGCGCAGTTGACGCGTTTCTTCTTCCGTCTCGCCGACAAGGAACGGGAAGCTGCCTTTTTCTTTCGCCAGTTCGATCGACGCTCGGTAAGCGGTTGTGGCGATCGTTTGGAACAATTCATCCACGAGTTGATTTCCTTCTTCAGAACCGTACTCTTTTTCACAGTAAATGAGCAAGTCAGCCAATCCCATAACGCCAAGGCCGATGCGGCGCTCACCAAGCGCTTGTTTTTTATTTTCCTCAAGGAAATACGGCGTTGCGTCAATAACGTTGTCTTGCATTCGCACGCCAATCTCGACGGTGCGTTTCAGTTTTTCATAGTCGACGACTTTCCGCTCTTTATCGACCATGTTCGCCAAGTTGATGGCGGCAAGGTTGCAGACAGAATATGGTGCTAAAGGTTGTTCCCCACATGGGTTAGTTGCAACAACTTTTTGTCCGTACGCACGGGCGTTCGTCATATCATTCGCATTGTCGATGAAGAAAATGCCTGGCTCGGCGGAGTACGTCGCGCAAATGTTGATCAGCTTCCATAGCTCACGGGCGCGGATTTTCCGGTAGACGCGGACACGGTATCCCATTTTTTCCCATTCGCGCACATCGCCAACTTCATGCCATTTTTCGTTATAAATGCGCATTTCTTCTTCGGAATAGGTTTCTACATCCGGGAAGCGCAGTGCATATTCATCGTCGTTTTCGACCGCCTCCATGAACTCTTTTGTTAAGCAGACCGAAATATTCGCACCGGTTAAAAAGTCGGGGTTATGGACGGTATATGTACCGCCGGTGCGCAGTTTTTCTTCAGCGTCTTTAATGATTTCTTCGGTAAATCCACCGTAGTCAGGCTCGTTTTTGTACCGGACAATCGCTTCGTACATCACTCGTTCCCGATCGGTAAGCGGCGTAAATTTCAGTTTATCGCGCGCCGCTTTTTGAATGGCTTCATCTTCGGTATTTTCGAGCAGGTAGCGCAAGATGCGTGGGTTTTGCATTTTCGAGACGATAAATTCGATAATGTCCGGGTGCCAGTCGGCAAGCATGATCATTTGGGCGCCGCGCACATTGTTACTCGCTCGCTTCTACGAGCGGGCTAGGTCATTTCTGCCTAGCTCTCCGCCTTTCGGTCGGAGATCAGACTATATCATCAGGGAAGAGAATATCTCGTATTTACGGTTTAACCTAAGGATAAGCCTGATTCGGGGTTCTGATATTAGAAAAACAGTTCTCGTTATAACGATATTTTTTACTGCTAACTTACCAGCCTCTCCAGGTGCTCTAGTTTGGAATACTCCTTGCTCTTTATTCCATCTCATTAAGGTTCCCCTGGAAATCCCCAACATCATGGCGATTTTAACGTGACGATATCCCTCTTCATGTAGATATTTCGCTTTTTTCATTATCTCTTCCCTGTCTCGCGCCTCGTATCCCCGTTGCCGCGGGATACGATTTACTCCTTCCATAGCCCTCCCCCACGAAACCGTGTTCGTTATCCTGAGTGTACCGAGGGCTGTAGGAAGTTTCAATAGTCGTTGAACCTTCATCTCCGTTTCCAGAGATGCTCGGCTGCTGGTTGCCCATTGTTGCATCCAACTTGTTTTCCAACCGTCACGTCTGCTGTCACCAGCTCCGTTGTGGTCAAGTTGGCTTTAGGGTGTTCCAGCAATTCGCGAGATTTTACTCCCGCCGTTTTGCGCCCTAGTCAACGGGAGCCACCTTGTTCAACAAGGTGGGTCAGTTTGGCAATATCATCAAGCCAAGAAACCGATCCAGATGATTTACCGTTTACCCCGCGCGCGAGCGTATGGCGTGGCCGCAATGTCGAACCGTTCGTGCCAACCCCGCCGCCGCGGCTCATAATTTCCATTACCTGCTTTCGGTGTTCGGAAATGCCTTCCCGCGAATCTTTCACAAACGGCATCACATAGCAGTTAAAATACGTCACTTCCTTGCCCGAACCCGCTCCGTACAACACGCGCCCGGCCGGGACAAAGTTCATGCTCGAGAGTTCCTCATAAAATTTTTGGAACCACTCGTTGCGCTTTTCCTCTGTTTTCTCTACAGCAGCCAGCCCAGTTGCGTTCCGTTTCGCGATTTGTTCATAAAAAATTTCCAGCGGCTTGTCGATAATGTCAAGCGAGCGGAGCACAATGCCCGTTTCTGCCTCCTCGCCTTCAAGCACATGCCGGTATTCATCATCAATCAACACGCGCGCTTTTTTCGCGTCCCAGTCGATATCGACAATAAAGCCGAGACCACGGGCTGGAAATTTCGGATCCTCCTTGATCGTCAATACGACAAAATCGCCCGGCGCCAACGTCAGCTTTTCCGTATCCTTAAACGAATACCGGTCAAGCATTACTAGACGGGACACGCCTTTATGAGTGATGTGCATGTCCGGCGTAATCGGATGCACTTGCGGAAACAAACGAATATCCTCGTTTAGCTTCTCAATATTAATTTTCATTTTTTCGGACGACGCCACCGTCATTCTCCTATCTCTCCTCTTTTATATAATCTCTCACGTTTTGGCAAAGTTGTCCTGTCTTCTCTACCTTACCATACAAAACAGAAAAAAACAATATATAGTATGATTTTTAAAGAAAATCATACTATATATTGTGATTTAGAACAAATGATTTCATTTTTGTCAAGCAGAAAAAAAGGCAAAAAACGGCGAAAAGCGGAGAAAACCAGATGGATGATGCCGTTTTTGCCGGAAAATGAATGATTTTCCACATTGCTGCTTAGCGCTTAAAGTTCCATTCATCGCTTTCGTACTTTGTCCGCGCCAGCTCCTCGACATACGCCAACTCTTCAGCCGTCAGCGTATATGGCTCCAACAAGATGTCCAAACCTTTTTCAAACCCTTTGTAAAACGCCTCTTTCGCTTCCTCAATCGTTACCGTTCGCTCCGTCAGCTCGTTGATCGCGACCGCCTTGTTTTTAAAATTGCGCTGCAGCCGCTCTTTCACCCGCTCATTCGGATATTTAAACAAGCTGAACAGCAAGTCTTCGTCCAAATCAAGCAAAATCGAGCCGTGCTGCAAGATGACGCCTTTTTGACGCGTTTGTGCACTACCGGCCACTTTTCGTCCTTCGACAACGAGTTCGTACCATGATGGTGCGTCAAAGCAAACGGCTGAACGCGGGCTGCGCAAATCCGCTTTTTCTTCTTCGGTTTTTGGCACGGCAAAATACGCGTCAAGCCCAAGGAAGCGAAATCCTTCCAAAATGCCTTGGGAAATGACACGGTACGCTTCCGTCACTGTCTGCGGCATGTCCGGGTGCGATTCTGACACGATCACGCTGTACGTTAATTCTTTGTCATGCAAGACACCGCGCCCCCCGGTCGGACGGCGGACAAAGCCAAGGCCGTGCCTTTTCACCGCCTCTAAATCAATTTCTTTCTCCACTTTTTGAAAATAGCCGATTGACAATGTCGGCGGATTCCAACCGTAAAAGCGGACCGTCGGCGGAATTTTCCCCGCGCTGTGCCAATCCAAGAGCGCCTCATCAAGCGCCATATTAAACGACGGCGAACAGTCGCCGGAATCGATAAAGCGCCACACTTCTTTTGCCATCGTTTCACCTTCTCTACGATTTCGAGCATGCGATATAGGGCGTTACAGCGGCTTGTCCGCAAGGCGGATTAGGCCGCCTTCTCTGTCACCTTTACTAGTTTAGCAAACAACGCCGGCTAAGGGAAGAAAAATGACATTATGAAAACACTTTGCTTCTAGGAGACAACTCTATATAATAGGAATAGTGGACGAAGGGAAAGGAGGCCTAACGGGTGGAAGCATTGCTTATTATTCTTGGCGCAATCCTCGTATATTCCGTCATCACCTATTTGTGGCAACGGAGAATTGTCAAAGCATTGACGGAAGAAGAGTTCCGCGCCGGCTATCGAAAAGCGCAATTAATCGATGTCCGTGAACCGGATGAATTCGCGGGTGGACATATTTTAGGGGCGCGCAACATTCCGCTCACTCAGCTGCGTATGCGCATGAAAGAACTCCGCAAAGACCAGCCCATTTATTTATATTGCCAAAACGGGCTGCGCAGCGGGCGGGCCGCACAAATGCTTTACCGAAAAGGATACCGCAATTTGTACCATTTAAAAGGCGGATTTAAAAAATGGACGGGGAAAGTAAAGAAAAATTCCTAGCTATTGCAAAAAAAGAGGCGCTCTGCTAGAAAAAAGCAGAACGCCTCTTTTCGCTTGCAGCGATTAAAGCGATGATTCAAATTCCGGCGGCAGAACGACCGCCTCTAATACCGACGCGGCTGCGCCAATGGCGCAACTTTTTTCTTTCAGCTCCGAGACAATCATGTACGGCTCATTTTCATTTTTGACGAGAATGCGCTCTTCCACTTCTTTGCGCGCTGCTCGGAGTATATAATCACCGGCGCTGGCGAGCGGACCGCCGATAATGACTGCCTCTGGGTTGTACGCATAAATCACCTGCAGCAGCCCGATACCGAGATAGCGGCCCGTTTCTTCCAAAATACGCGCCAGCTGGTCATCGCTTTCGGCCGCCAACGCCATCGCGGCGATGGAAAAGCGGTCGTCAAGCCACTCTACACGTCCCTCTTCCGCCAAACGGCGTTCAATATATTTTTGCGACGCGTACATTTCCCAGCAGCCGATGTTGCCGCAGTTGCAGCGGACACCGTTTAAGTCGATCGTATGATGGCCGATTTCACCCGCCAGCCCGTTCACCCCTCGATACAGCTGATGATGAAGGACGACGCCGGCGCCGATGCCAATGCCGGCGCTAATATAAACAAAATGGGCAAACTCCTTGCCGGCGCCGAACCATTTTTCTCCGAGCGCCGCCAGCTTTGCCTCATTTTCGACGATGACCGGATATTGCGGCCACTGTTTTTGCAAAGCCGAGGCAAGTGACACATCGCCCCAGCGCAAGTTCGGCGCGAAAATGACCGTCCCACTTTCTGTGTGAACGATGCCAGGGACACCGATCCCAATCCCCATCACACCGTACGGCGTTGCTGGCGCTCGACGGATAGCCGCCTCAATCAGTTCGACCATCTCACTCACAATTGCCTCCTGCCCCTCCTCTGGGCGGAACGAGCGCCGCTGCTCCCAAATGATTTCGGCATTTAAGTTCGTCAAAACAGCATATAAATAATTGACGCCAAGCTCAACGCCGATGAGCGAGCCGGCGTCGGCGTTAAAGCGAAGCATCAGCGGGCGTCGGCCGCCAGTCGAAACGCCGATTCCACTTTCGTGGACCAAATGCTCGTCAATGAGTTCATCGACGAGAGCGGAAACGGTCGCTTTGTTCAATCCGGTTATTTTCGCAATGTCGGCGCGTGAAATCGGATGTTGGTCGCGAATCAATTTCAACACAAGCTGTTTATTCATTTTTTTGACAAGAGTAATGTTTCCTGTCCGCACGTGACTAGTCATCCTTTTTTCTTTAGTATGCCCCGCGAATGTGCGGATGCACTTCAGTCTCGTAAAACTGGCGAAGCCGCGCCATTTCTTCTTCACTGAACGATGGCACCGCCAACGCCGCCAAGTTTTCTTCGACTTGTTTCACCGTTTTAAATCCTGGAATGGCGCACGTCACTTCTTCATGGTCAATGACCCATCGGAGCGCCGCTTTCGCCATGCTGCCGCGCCCATCGGCAATCCAACGCAGCTTGTCGGCGAGCTCCACCCCTTTTTCAAACTCCAAGCCGCCGAACGTTTCCCCTACATTAAACTGTTCACCGTTGCGGTTGAAATGGCGGTGATCATCCTCAGCAAACGTCGTTTGCTTCGTGAACTTACCAGTCAGCAGTCCGCTGGCGAGCGGAAGGCGGACCAAAATGCCGACGCCGCGCCGTTTCGCTTCCGGAAGCAGACGCTCGAGCGGCTTTTGCCGCAAAATGTTGAAGATGACTTGCAGCGCGCTTGCCTGCGAATGCTCGATGACGTACAGCCCTTCTTCTATCGTTTCAACGCTGACGCCGTAATAGCGGATTTTTCCTTCCTGCTTTAACTTCTCTAACACTTCAAACACGGCGCCTTGCTTTAAAATGGAAAACGGCGGGCAATGAATTTGATACAAATCAATCGTCTCGCGGCCGAGCCGTTTTAAGCTTGCCTCACAATATGCGCGCACGGACGCTTCGGAATAGTTGTTTGGGTCATGGATATCGCCGGCGCGACAAAACTTCGTTGCTATGTAGATGCGGTCTTCCTTCCCTTTTGTCGCCTTCGCCAACAGCTCCTCGCTATGGCCGTTGCCGTACACATCAGCCGTATCAAAAAAGTTAACCCCCTGCTCAATGGCGTAGGCGAGGGCGCGCAACGATTCTTGATCGTCGACTTTCCCCCATGAGCCGCCGATCGCCCACGTACCGAAGCTGAGTTCGCTCACTCGAAGGTCGGTACTTCCTAACTGCCGGTATTGCATGTCTCACTCCCCCTTATTCATGGATCACCGCCATTAGTTTATATGATAAACTAACTAAACTTTTCTGTCAACGCTGCAATAGCGGCGCAGCCGGGCTAAACGAAACGGCCCGCCCATTTTTGGACGAGCCGCTTATCGGTATTAGTTTCTCGTTTTTTGATAGCGCAAAATCGGCTTGCGGGCCGCAGTCGTTTCATCGAGCCGTTTAACAACAGTCGTATGCGGCGCTTCTTGGACGATTTCCGGAGTTTCTTCCGCTTCCTTGGCAATTTGAATCATCGCATCGATAAACGCGTCAAGCGTTTCTTTCGATTCGGTCTCAGTCGGTTCGATCATCATGCACTCTTCAACGATGAGCGGGAAGTAAATCGTCGGCGGATGGAAGCCAAAATCCAGCAGCCGCTTTGCTATATCCAACGTTCTGACTCCAAGCTTCTTTTGCCGTTTGCCGGAGAGAACGAACTCGTGCTTGCAATGGCGGTTATACGGCAAATCGTAATAGTCGGCAAGTCGACGCATCATATAGTTGGCGTTTAAGACGGCGTATTCGCTCACCGCTTTTAAGCCGTCCGGCCCCATCGAGCGGATGTACGTGTACGCCCGGACATTGATCCCGAAGTTGCCGTAAAACGGCTTGACACGTCCGATCGATTGCGGGCGATCGTCATCGAGATAATAGCCGTTTTCTCCTTTGGCAATGACCGGCTTCGGCAAAAACGGGATGAGGTCAGCTTTCACCCCGACCGGACCAGAACCTGGGCCCCCGCCGCCGTGCGGGCCGGTAAACGTTTTATGCAAGTTCAAATGGACGACGTCAAAGCCCATATCACCTGGTCGCGCCTTACCAAGAATGGCGTTTAAGTTCGCGCCGTCATAATACAGCTTGCCGCCCGCCTCATGGACGATTTCTGCCATTTCGACGATCTGCTCTTCAAACAGCCCGAGTGTGTTCGGGTTTGTGAGCATAAGCGCCGCTGTATCCGGGCCGACAACGCGCTTTAAGTCCTCTAAGTCAACAAGTCCATCAGCAGTCGAGCGAACCGTAACTGTTTCAAAGCCGGCAACCGTTGCCGACGCCGGATTCGTGCCGTGCGCCGAGTCAGGAACGATCACTTTCGTCCGTCCGAAATCGCCGTTTGCTTCGTGATAGGCACGGATCATCATCAGCCCGGTCCACTCGCCGTGAGCGCCAGCCGCCGGTTGCAGCGTAACTGCATCCATTCCGGTAATTTCTTTTAAGTGCTCTTGCAAGTCGTACATGAGTTCAAGCGCCCCTTGCACCGTTTCCTCCGGCTGCAGCGGATGGATGTGAGCAAACCCGGCGAGACGGGCGACATTTTCATTGATTTTCGGATTGTATTTCATCGTGCACGACCCGAGCGGGTAAAATCCTGAATCGACGCCGTGGTTCCGCTTGGAGAGCGCGGTATAATGGCGCATTAAGTCCAATTCTGACACTTCCGGCAGCTCCGGCTCCTCAGTGCGAAGATAATCAGCCGGCACAAGCTCGCTTACATCAACAGCAGGAACGTCAAGTGTCGGTAAGCTGTAGGCAATTCGTCCTGGCTTGCTTCGTTCGAAAATGAGCGGTTGATCGTTATGCATGGCCATCCCCCAATTCGTTTACAAACCGATCGATTTCTTCCTTCGTCCGCAGTTCTGTGACAGCAACGAGCATATGGTTGGCAAGCTCCGGATAATCGAAGCCGAGATTATAGCCGCCGATGATCCCTTTTTGCCGCAGGCGGGCGTTGACATCATCGACCGGCTGGTTGAGCCGGATGACAAACTCGTTAAAAAACGGGCCGGCAAATGGCGATAATAAGCCGCGTTTTTGGAGCTCGCTTTTCGCATAATGCGCCTTTTGCATGTTCATCGTCGCCATCTCTTTCACCCCCCGCTTGCCGAGCGCCGAGAGCGCCACTGAAGCAGCCAAGGCGTTTAACGCTTGGTTTGAACAAATGTTCGATGTCGCTTTATCGCGACGTATATGCTGTTCACGTGCCTGCAACGTCAACACAAATCCACGGCGACCTTCCTCGTCGGTCGTCTGCCCGACAAGACGCCCCGGAATCTTCCGCATGAGCGGCGCTTTGACGGCAAAATAACCGCAGTGTGGACCTCCAAATTGCATCGGGATACCAAACGGCTGCATATCACCGACGACGATGTCGGCCCCAAACTCCCCAGGCGGGGTCAAAACACCAAGGGCGAGCGGATTGCTAGCAACAACAAATAAACTCTTCTTTTCATGGACGAGCGGCTCAATCGCTTTAAGCGGCTCAATCTGGCCGAAAAAGTTTGGATATTGGATTACAACGCACGCCACATCGTCTCCCATTTCGGCTGCAAGCACCTCAAGATCAGTGACACCGCCGTTATACGGAATTTCTTTCACCTCAAGCCGCTGTCCGTTCGCATACGTGCGCACGACTTCACGATATTGCGGATGGACGGCGTTAGAGATAAGCACTTTGCGGCGCTTCGTATGGGCCGCGCTCAGCAGCACTGCTTCTGCAAGCGCCGTGCCGCCGTCATACATCGACGAGTTGGCGACGTCCATGCCGGTCAGCTCACACACCATCGTTTGGAATTCGAAAATGGCCTGCAGCTCGCCTTGCGAAATTTCCGGCTGGTACGGCGTATACGCCGTGTAAAACTCGGAACGCATTAAAACATGGTCGACGACGGCCGGAATATAATGATCGTACACCCCGGCACCTAAAAAAGAAACATATTGTCTCGCATTAGCGTTTTTGTCCGCCAGCGCACTTAACTCTTTCCACAGTTCCGATTCCGATTTTGCCCGTTTCACATTCAGTTCACCGCGGAAGCGGACTTGTTCCGGAATGTCAGCGAACAGCTCATCGATCGAGGCAACACCGATCGTCTTCAACATCTCTTGTTTGTCTTCTTCCGTCATCGGCAAATAACGGTGGAGCACAGTTTTCCTTCCCCCTTACTTATGACTTGGCCCGCTTGTAAAACGGGGTCGGTACAATGGTTGCTTTCAATCGTTTGCCACGGATGTCCACTTCTACTTCTTGGCCAATCGCAGCCACTTCCGCTTTGACAAGAGCTAGACCGATGTTTTTTTTCAACGTCGGCGACTGCGTGCCGGTTGTGACGAAGCCAGCTTCTTCGCCGGCGGCAAACACGCGGTAACCGTGGCGCGGAATGCCTTTATCGATCATCTCGATGCCGACAAGCCGACGCGGCGGCCCAGCTTCTTTTTGCTGCTTCAGCACGGCTTGGCCGATAAATGGCGGCTCTTTTTCCGTTTTGACGGCAAAGCCGAGCCCGGCTTCAAGCGGCGAGATCGTTGCTGAGAGTTCTTGGCCGTAAAGCGGCAAACACGCTTCAAAGCGGAGCGTGTCACGCGCCCCTAACCCGCACGGGAGGACGCCGTCCTCAGCTCCAGCCGTTAAGATAGCCTCCCATAAAGTAATGGCATCTTCCGCTTGACAGTATAGTTCAAACCCGTCCTCACCGGTATAGCCGGTACGGGAAACGAGCGTCTTTACGCTGGCCACTTCCACACCATCTTGGAACGAAAACGGACGCAGCGCCGACAAATCCATATCGGTCAATTTTTGCAGCACGCGTTCGGCAGCTGGCCCTTGCAAAGCAAGCAACGCCGTTTCCGCCGACACATCCTCGAGTTCGACGTCACCATCTGCGTGCTCGCTTAGCCACGCAAAATCTTTTTCCGTATTTGCAGCGTTGACGACAAGCAAATAGTCGTCTTCCCCTTTTTGATAAATCAACAAGTCATCAACGGTGCCAGCGCTTTCATCACACATGAGCGTATATTGCACCCGTCCCGGCCGCAGCTTAGCGACATCGTTCGTCATCAGTTTTTGCAAAAAAGGGAGACTGCCACCGCCGCGGACGATGATTTCCCCCATATGGGAAACATCAAACAGCCCGGCGCGCGTTCTTACAGCATTGTGTTCTTCCTTGATGCTTGAAAATTGCACCGGCATTTCCCAGCCGCCAAATTCAACTGTCTTGGCGCCGTAACGGGCATATACCGGAAAAAGTGGCGTGCGCTTCAGCATCCGATTCCCTCCTTTTTAATCTGTGACGCAAAAAAAGGACAGACTCCACCCTTTATATAAAAGGGGGCTCTGTCCTGGCACCTGAAAGTTTCCCGTCGACCATCGATCGACACAGCCATTAGCCGTTGACGCTGGCCGAGCGGTTTCCTCTTGGGTGGTCCGCCTATGGGCAGACGCTCTCCAGAGCTGCGTCAAGCAAGAGTCTTTTTGCCTGAGAGATTCGCGTTTCCGCTTGCTCCTTCGGCGCTACATTCCGTAGTCTCTCCCCTTGCCGTCATCCGCCGATTCATAAATTTTTCCAAAGCGGGCATACTAAAAACGCCCTTATCAATCATTCATAAGAATGTTCTAAATTTATACTACCATTAACCACATAAAAAGGGCAATAGAAAATAATCGAACTTTCATAGGAATTAAATACAAAATTGTTCTTATTTTGTTTAACATATAACCTATCATCCACACAAATATTCGTAACAAGGGAAGGGGATGGCCATGGACATCGAGATAAAAATGGACGAAACATGGAAGGAGGAGTTTCTTGAGCGCGTCGAAAAAGACGGTCCATGGGCGAGCTGGGAAATGTACGAGTTAGCGTTAGAGGCCGCCCATCATTTAAGCGTGCCGGAATTTAACGGCTTGCAGGCACCGAAACATTTGCCGCATTTAACGATTCTGCCGCACCAGCTTGAAGTGGCGCGCCGCGTCGTCGAAGAGATGAATGGCAAAGCGATTTTGGCCGATGAAGTGGGTCTTGGCAAAACGATTGAAGCGGGGCTCGTCCTCAAAGAATACATGATTCGCGGTCTTGTCAAAAAAGCGCTCATTCTCGTTCCCGCCTCCCTTGTTTCACAATGGGTGAAAGAGCTGAACGAAAAGTTTTTCATCCCGGCCGTCCAGCAAAAAAAGAGCTATGTATGGGAACAATGCGACATCGTCGTCTCATCGATCGATACAGCGAAAAAACCGCCGCACCGCGACATCATTTACGAGCAGCCGTATGATATGATCATCATCGATGAGGCGCACAAATTAAAAAACAACAAAACGAAAAACTACGAGTTTGTGCAAAATTTAAAAAAGAAGTTTTGTTTGCTGCTGACAGCAACGCCAATCCAAAACCGGATCGAAGAAATTTTCAACCTTGTCTCGCTCCTGAAACCTGGCCATTTAGGCAACGCCGAACAGTTTGCGAAAACGTATGGCAAAACGCGAGCGGTGCAAACAAACGATCATTTAAAAGCGCTCGTCAACAAAGTGATGATCCGCAACCGTCGTGCCGACACACCGATCGAATGGTCAAAACGCCACGTCGAGCCGGTGTTGATCGAGTTTACAGACGAAGAACGCGAACTGTATGAGGCAGTAAAGGCGCTCCGCCATGAATCGTTCGCCGGTTCGTTTTCGCTTATCACGCTCCTTCGCGAAGCGTGCAGCAGTCGTGAAGCGTTGTTTTTAACGATTAAAAACATGATCGATAAGTGTGAAGGGGCGGTTCCGGAAGCGCTTGAACATGTGCTTGAAAAAATCAACGCTGTCACAACGAACTCAAAGGCGGAAAAAGCGCTCGAGCTCATCCGCTCCATTAATGACAAAGTGATTATTTTCACCGAATATCGGGCGACACAGCTCTATTTGCAATGGTTTTTAAAGCAGCACGGCATTTCGTCCGTCCCGTTCCGCGGCGGCTTCCGGCGCGGCAAAAAAGACTGGATGCAAGAGCTGTTTAAAAACCATGCTCAAGTGTTTATCGCCACCGAAGCGGGCGGTGAAGGGATCAACTTGCAATTTTGCCGCTACGTCATCAACTACGACCTGCCGTGGAATCCGATGCGCCTCGAGCAACGGATCGGCCGCGTCCACCGGCTCGGCCAAACGGATGATGTCCACATTTACAATTTCGCCGTCAAACAGACGGTTGAAGAACATATTTTAACGCTTCTGTACGAAAAAATCCGCTTATTCGAGCGAGTCGTTGGTGAACTGGATGACATTTTGGCAAAAATGAACCTCGCCAACCTCGAGCATTATTTTGAAGACGCCCTCGTCCATTCGCGGAGCGAAGGGGAAATGAAAATTAAAATGGAAAATATTATGGCCATGATCGAGCTGGCGGAGCAACTCGGAAAAAAAGGGGGCGAACGGCATGCAGCAACATGAAATCCGCCGTTTTGTCGAGCGTTACTTTACGGCGAACGGCTGCACCTTTTTAGAAGCAAACGACAACTATATGACGATCCAGCTGACGGCAGAAATGGATAAAGAACTGATGAATCGGCCGTTCTATTGGCATTACATCGAACGGACGGGCGGCGTTCCGCAACCGATGCAGCTGACACTGATCACCCGTCCAAACGAGCAGACGAACAAGCTAAAAGGAGAACGGCTTCATTTCGGAGCGCCACGGCTGCACCAGCTGTTCCGCTCGGCCCAAAAACGCGGCAGCTTTATCCGGCTGTACGAAGAACCAGAGTCCCCGCTCAATGGAAATGCTGCCCTTCATCCGTGGCTTGGCATGAACGTTGTCATTTCGTATGAATGCGACCGAAAAAAAGATGATCTCGTTTCACTTGGTCTTCATCTAATCAGTGGAACAATCATCGAATCGTTTCATGAACGGCTGCGTGAGCGGCGGTTGACGCCGAAAATCCCGGATTATTGCTTCACCATTTCTCCGCTCATTAAGCCACGAAGCGGCATCAGCCGCCTTGAACAATATATTCGCGGCCGCATCGCCGCTGACGACCACACATGGGCCGACGAAGCGCGCCAACGCTGGGCCGATGATTTGGCGCTGCTTGATGAGTTTTACAAAGATACAGAAGAAAAGCCAGAATGCTATTATATCGAAAAAGAAGCGCTTGAAAAGCAATATAAACCGCGCATCACCGTTTCTATCATTAACGGCGGCCTGTTCTATTTAATGCCCCGCTCCTCATGACACCCCTATAACCGGGCAATCTGGCGCCGTTTCAACCAAAAAACACCCGCCAGCCGACAAGGCCAGCGGGTGTCCGTCATGAGCGGCGCCGAAACAACAAGCGGAACGAAAGCGGCATCAGCCCGAACAGGCGGTAAGAGAGCGGAGGCTTCTCTTGTTTCCGCTCACTTCGCCGCCGTGTCCGTTCCTCTTTCGGCATATCCATGTATGCGACAAACTGCTGGGTGACAAATTTGACATAATCATTGACCGCCATCAAAGTCCCCCCTTTTCCTTTTAGTTTTTCCGTCTCTTTCCTTTTTTAATCGTTTTGCTCGCTCCACTCGGTGATATGGAGCGCTGGAAGCATGACCGTAAACACGACACTTCTTCTAAATCCGGATGACGAGCGGACAGACAAGGCGACACGGACGCTCGTTTCTCCTTCTTTTTCCCAACGGTAGACAGCCGTCCCGCGCGGGTACGTCCATTCCCCTTCGCGCACGGTCATCGTTGGATCCGACAGTGCGATTTGTTCTTTCACGTCAAACACGGCCATCTGCACGAGCTCATCGGCTTCGGCCGCCTGTCGATCGGCATGCGCCGCCTGTTGTTCCACTTCATACAAAAGCACGATGTGCGTGACGGAAAAAGCGAGCAGCAAAGCAACAACCGCTACAAGCGGAAAAACGACGCCGTCCTGACGTCCCATCTTCCCCTTCTGCTCCTTTCTCTTTGTTCCTCCGTCCTTTGCTCTCAAGCCGATACAGCTCGTCGCCCAAGCAAGCGAAAGGAGGTATAACGGCTGCTAAGAGCCGCTAGCCATTCAGTAAAAGATCCTCCCACTAAAACGCCCGCGCCACAAACGCTTCATAAACCATTCCATCGGTAGCTGTCACTTGCACAAACAGACCACGGATGCCCGTACTGTATGAAACAGCACGCACATGACGAAGTGCTGTTTCGTTGCCAGTGCCGTCCACTTGGCGGATGATGTTGGATTTTACTAACGAAAAGCTCACCTTGTCGCCATTCCATTTTTGCAAATAAAGCGTCGCCCCGTCCGTCGACCATCGTTCCGTTTCATGCAATTCGATTTGCAGTTGCTGCAAAAACAAACGCCACTCAAGGTGCGTAAACCCATCAACTGACACATCAGCACCAAGCGGGCGGACGGATAGCAGCGCCGGGATGATCGCAGCAACGGTCAACGCGGCCGCCAGCGCCAACAACGCTTCCAAAAGCGTAAATCCGGACTCTCCCCCTGCTACCGCTTGCCGTACCCGCACCGTTCCACCTCGCGGCCGACGTAGTCGTTCCAACGCACGCATACTTTCCACATCTGCCCTCCTTCGTTGCGCGCCTGCAAACGAAACACCGTTCGTCCATCTGCCACCGCCGTTTCGCCGACAAGCGGCTCTTCATACAAAGCGATCGTTAACAGCCGGTGCGCTTTTTCCTCGAGCACGAGATTGTTTCGCTCAAGTGTGATTTGCATATACAAGGGAAGGAGGACAACAGCCGCCGTCCATAACAATGCTAGGGCAAACAACGCCTCAACGAGCAAAAATCCGCCGCTACATTTTTTGTACATAAAACCGCCCTTTTCCGAGCAAAAACGTCACTTTATAACTGTTTTCGCTACTTTTTACCCAAACAGTCCCGCCTTGTTCAATATTGCCGTTATCAGTAAAGACGACCGGATTGCGCAGCGTGCCAATCTGAAACCGCCATGGCGCCGGGAGCGTGCGGACGACGATCTGCTGACCACTCTCCGCATCAACCACCCGATACTCACCGCGTCCTTCGGTGAAAAACACGGATACTTTCCCTCGCTTGGCGATGGCATGCTGCTGAGCGCCATACAAATCGGCTCGCAGCAGCGCCAGCATATACGCTTCCTCACGCTGCTGCATGATCCCACCAAGCTCCGGGACGGCCAGTGCCGCCAACAGAAGCACGATCGACAAAACGACTAGCATTTCAAGCAGCGTAAACCCACCGTTACGAGCCAATTTCGCTCACATCGCCATTCTCGTTAATTTTGATCGCATGACCGTTCGGGCATTTGTCCGATTTAATATAACGGCCATCAAGCAATTGTTGAACGGTTGGAATTTTGTTATGCTCCATCTCATATGCCTTCACTTGCGCCTGTACCATGCTCAAAAACGCCTCACATCCTTTGTCGTTAATCATGCCGTTATGCTTTGTGATGTTTGGAATCGCAACTAACAGCAACACTGAAATGACCATTAACACAATGAGCATTTCAATAAATATTAGGGAATACCCATTAT
>NZ_AYKT01000007.1 GCF_000496575.1 Geobacillus thermodenitrificans subsp. thermodenitrificans DSM 465
CTTGTGTTTTGTTTAGTTTTCAAGGAACTTTTATCATCTCTCAATAATGACAGCTATTAAATGATAACGCATGGACAACGAAAAGTCAATAGTTTTTTTATTTCGTTGTTGCAAGCAAGATAGATTGTATCACGTTACTGTTATTTATGCAACAGTTTTTTTGAAATAATAGTTCACAAAAAACGACCGATCCGTCTCCCACTGTTGCTTTGAGGTGGGAACTTCTCGGTCAACATCATAGAATTTCTTCGATATATAGGTCGCGCTGCTCGACTAATGAAAGCAACTGACCAGTTTTCATCACCTTGACAATCGGCCTTGCTGGTTCGTCGGGCTGGATAAATATCACCTCAGCCGTTTCACCGTTTGATAGTTTGACAATTGCCCCCGTTTGCAAGCTAATGAGATGGTTTACAAGCAAAGCAACCACTTCTGCATTTAATCGACCAAATTGCTCTCGCTGAATGGCTTCAATTGCCCGAAAGGGTGACTGCTTGCGGCGGTACAGACGTTCTGAAGTCATTGCATAGTATACGTCAGCGACCGCAATAAGCTGGCCATATGGATGAATTTTTTCAGCTTTGACTCGTAATGGATATCCGCTGCCGTCATTTCGCTCGTGATGTTGCAACACAGCCAACTTTGCTCCTTGGTTTAATGCGGCAATGTTTTGTACCATCCTATAACCCAAAATAGGATGTTGTTCTATTTCACGAAACTCCGCCTCGGTGAGTGCCGAAGGTTTCATCAAAATTTGGCTGCTTATTTTCGCCATACCACAATCAGATAAAACGCCAGCGAGCACGATTTGATGACATTCACCTTGACCGTAGCCGAGCTGCATGGCTAGAAACCCGGCGAGCAAACCGACGCTGACAGCGTGATGGTATAAATATTCTTCTTTTGTTGTGTAATGGTGAAGCATCAGCAACTCCCGCTTATGCTTTATCATTTTGTTGAAAAGTGGGATGGCGATCTCTCTGATTTCAACGATATCGACCGCTCCCCCCGCTTGCCATGACTGAAACGCTTTTTTATACCGTTGGACTGCTTGTAAATACAACATAACCGGACGTTCGTCGGCCTTCGTTGAGGCGGAGTCGCCTGCAAGGAAGGGCTCACCATTGGCTAATACCGGTTCGATCTCCACCTCATTAATCAGAAACTTGCTAAGCACGTGCAACAACTGCTTAGTGATGACCGTCTTTTTCGGCATAATCGGTTTTTTCGTTTTGCCAATCACATCTTGAGCAAGCACACAACCTTCGCGAAGCTGCTCCAATTTGACGCGCACCATCCGTTTATGCACCTCTGCCTATAACATTTATTTCTATCGTAACATGATTTTCCTTCCAATGGCAGTGCTTTCGGCCCAAAAAAAAAGAAAGACGCTCCGTACCTTAATGGACGGAACGTCATAGAAGCTAAGCCGAATGGCCTTCCTCTTCCTCTTTTTCTTCCTCGGTTACCTTTGCTACGGTGGCGACGCACTCGTGTTCATCTTCACCAGATAGGCGAATGAGTTTCACACCTTGAGCGACTCTCCCTGTTCGGGAAATATCACTGACCGAAATACGGATGAGTACACCACTGGTCGTAATCACCATTAAGTCTTCATTGCCAACGACAGTCGTCACTGCGACGACAGAACCGTTTCTTTCTGTAACGTTGCATGTTTTCAATCCCTTGCCGCCGCGGCTTTGCACTCGATATTCCGAGGCCGGAGTGCGCTTACCGAATCCTTTTTTCGTGACAACAAGCACGTCGTGGTGGTCTTCTAAAATCTCCATGCTAACGACTTCATCATTGTCATCAAGCGTGATTGCTTTGACTCCGGTTGCGCTACGGCCCATCGTTCGCACATCGGTTTCCGGGAAACGGATAAGCATCCCATTTTTCGTGCCGATAATCAAATGTTTTTGGCCGTCCGTCAATCTGACGGAAATCAGCTCATCCCCTTCGCGCAAATGAATAGCAATGAGCCCATTGTTGCGAATGTGGGCGAAGGAGGAAAGTGAGGAGCGCTTGGCGATCCCTTGTTTTGTCGAAAACACAAGGTAACGTTCGTCGTCAAATGTTTCAATCGGGATCATAGCGTTAATCCACTCGTCTTTATCGAGCTCAAGCAAGTTAATGATCGGCAGTCCTTTGGCCGTTCGGCCGAACTCTGGGATTTCGTAGCCTTTCGCCTGATATACTTTCCCTTTGTTTGTAAAAAATAGTACGGTGTCATGGGTCGATGTAATAAGCAAATGTTCGACAAAATCGTCTTCCGATGTGTGCATCCCTTGCACGCCTCGGCCACCGCGCTTTTGACTCCGATATGTCGATAAAGGTAGACGCTTAATATAGCCTTTATGGGTGAGTGTAATGACAATATGCTCATGCGGAATCAAGTCTTCGTCGTCCAGCTGTTCGACAGCTCCAACAACGATTTCCGTACGCCGCTCATCGTTAAATCGTTCTTTAATCTCGCTAAGCTCGTCGCGAATAATTTGCAACACTTTCTCTTCGTCAGCCAACACCGCTCTCAGTTCAGCGATGAGACGGACAATGTCTTGATATTCTTGTTCAATTTTCTCCCGTTCAAGGCCGGTCAGCCGCTGTAGACGCATATCCAAGATCGCTTGTGCCTGCCGTTCACTGAGCGAGAATCGCTCCATCAATCCTTCGCGTGCTGCCTCCGTTGTCTGCGAACGTCGGATCAAGTCGATCACTTCATCCAAATGATCGAGGGCGATACGCAAACCTTCCAAAATGTGGGCGCGTGCCTCGGCCTTTTTGAGTTCGAATGCCGTCCGGCGGCGAATGACCGTTTTTTGATGGTTTAAATAATGCTCCAAGCATTCTTTTAAGTTCAGCACTTTCGGCTCGCCGTTCACTAAGGCGAGCATATTAATTCCGAAACTTGTTTGTAGGGCTGTATATTTGTACAAATTGTTTAAAACGACTTTCGCGTTCGCATCACGCCGCACTTCAATGACGATGCGCATACCGTTCCGGTCCGACTCGTCGCGCAAGTCAGTAATCCCGTCAATTTTTCTCTCACGTACAAGCTCAGCAATCCGTTCAATCAGTTTCGCTTTGTTCACTTGGTAAGGGAGTTCACTGACAATAATCGTTTCTTTGCCATTGGCATGCTGCTCAATTTCAGCCTTAGCGCGCAATGTAATCGAGCCTCGTCCCGTTTCATACGCTTTGCGGATGCCGCTGCGGCCGATAATTTGTCCGGCAGTCGGAAAATCAGGACCAGGGATGTATTCCATTAAGTCAGCGACTGTCATTTCCGGGTTTTGGCTTAGCGCCAACAAAGCGTCGATTACCTCACCAAGCTGATGCGGCGGAATGTTCGTCGCCATCCCAACAGCGATACCCGATGAACCATTGACAAGCAAGTTTGGAAACCGAGACGGCAGCACCACCGGCTCTTTTTCCGAGCCATCATAGTTGTCTTGGTAGTCGATCGTATCTTTGTTGATATCACGCAACAGTTCCATCGCGATTTTGGACATCCGCGCTTCCGTATAACGCATGGCGGCCGCTGCATCGCCGTCGATCGATCCAAAGTTGCCGTGCCCATCAACGAGCATATATCGATAGTTGAAATCTTGCGCCATGCGCACCATTGTATCATACACGGCGGCATCGCCGTGCGGATGGTATTTCCCGATCACTTCGCCGACAATGCGAGCCGATTTTTTGTACGGTTTATCGGCGGTCATGCCAAGATCATGCATGGCGTATAAAATGCGGCGGTGCACCGGTTTCAATCCGTCGCGCACATCCGGCAAGGCGCGCGAAACGATGACGCTCATTGCATAATCGAGGAACGAAGAGCGCATTTCTTGGCTAATATTCACTTCGCGAATGCGTGGTTGTTCGTGTTCTGCCATTCGTCCAAACCTCCCTTTTGAACCTCCACCGCTCCGTTCTGCCTTATAAGCGGCAGAAACAGACAAGCGGCGGGCGCCGCTTCGCTCGCGCGCCGGGTGATCCCGTCGGCAAGGTAAAGCGGGGAGGGCGGCCGCTTCCCTCTCTTCTCAGCCTAAATATCCAAGTTTTTCACATAACGGGCGTTTTCTTCAATAAACTGACGACGCGGTTCCACCTTGTCGCCCATTAAAATTTCAAATGTTTCATCCGCGTCAATCGCGTCTTGTAGGCTCACTTGCAGCAATGTTCTCGTTTCCGGGTTCATCGTCGTTTCCCAAAGTTGCTCTGGATTCATCTCGCCCAATCCTTTGTAGCGCTGAATCATCGGTTTTGGCTGAGCCGGCAGTTCGGCAAGAATTTTTTCGAGCTGACGGTCATTGTAAGCATAACGCACTTGTTTTCCTTGCTCGATTTTATATAGCGGCGGCTGGGCGATATAAATGTAGCCGCGTTCGATCAATTCACGCATATAGCGGTAAAAGAACGTCAAAAGGAGCGTGCGGATATGGGCGCCGTCGACGTCCGCGTCGGTCATGATAATGACTTTATGGTAACGCGCTTTTGAGATGTCAAAGTCTTCACCAATGCCGGTGCCAAGCGCAGTGATGATTGCCCGCACCTCATTATTCGACAAAATCTTGTCCAAACGCGCTTTTTCTACGTTAAGAATTTTCCCGCGCAGCGGTAAAATCGCTTGGAAATGTCGGTCGCGCCCTTGTTTTGCTGAACCACCCGCCGAATCGCCCTCTACGACGTACAGTTCGCTGATTGATGGATCTCTCGATGAACAATCAGCCAGCTTGCCGGGCAAGTTGGAAATTTCAAGCGCGCTTTTCCGACGTGTCAGTTCGCGCGCTTTTTTCGCCGCGACCCGGGCGCGCGCTGCCATCATACCTTTTTCGACAATTTTTCGAGCAACAGCTGGATGTTCAAGTAAAAACGTCTCGAACTGCTCAGAGAAAACGGCGTCTGTCACAGTGCGCGCATCGCTGTTGCCAAGTTTTGTTTTCGTCTGCCCCTCAAACTGCGGAGCCGGGTGCTTGATCGACACGATGGCTGTCAGTCCCTCGCGCACATCCTCACCGGTCAAGTTGGCATCGTTGTCTTTAAAAATTTGCTGTTTGCGAGCATAGTCATTGATAATGCGCGTCAGCGCCATTTTAAAGCCGGACTCATGCGTGCCCCCTTCATGCGTATGGATGTTGTTAACGAATGAGTAAATGTTGCTTGTGTAGCCGTCGTTATATTGCAAGGCAATTTCAACGGCGATGCCGTCGCGCTCGCCAGCAATGTAAATCGGCTCTTCGTGCAGCACTTCCCGTGTCCGGTTTAAATGGCGAACATAAGAGCGAATACCACCCTCATAAAAATATTCATTTTTCCGGTTGTCAACCCGTTCGTCCGTTAGGGTAATTTTCAAGCCGCGGTTTAAAAAAGCGAGCTCGCGCAGCCGAGTAGCCAGCGTCTCATAGTCAAACTCGGTTGTTTCTGTAAAAATTTCCGGGTCCGGCTTGAAACGGGTCGTCGTCCCGGTTCGGTCCGTTTCGTCGATAACTTGCAGGTCGGTGCGAGGTTCACCTCGTTCGTATTTTTGGTAGTGGATTTTTCCGTCACGATACACGTAAACTTCGAGCCATTCCGATAAGGCGTTCACAACTGAGGCACCGACGCCATGCAAGCCGCCCGATACTTTGTAGCCCCCTCCACCAAACTTTCCGCCGGCGTGAAGGACAGTCATAATGACCTCAACAGCTGGACGCCCCGTCGCCTCGTGCACATCAACCGGAATACCGCGCCCGTTGTCAGCGATCGTAATGCTGTTATCTTCTCCGATCGTCACATGAATTTCCGTGCAATAGCCGGCCAATGCCTCATCGATACTGTTGTCGACGATTTCCCAGACGAGATGGTGAAGCCCTTTTGGTCCTGTCGAACCGATGTACATTCCTGGGCGTTTCCGAACCGCCTCAAGGCCTTCAAGCACTTGGATTTGGCTCGCATCGTACGCCTGCTCAACCCGTTGTTCCATTGTCATGCCATATCACCTACGCTTTCTTTGCAAACGTTCAACGTTCCACAATCAAGAAGGGGCGGCTACCGAACCGGAGTGAACTCGATAAATGGCCGCTTCTTGAATGAGATCGTGCTTAATGCCGTCGATACTTGTTGTAGTGACAAAAGTTTGCACTTTTTTCCGGATCGCATCAAGGAGGTGGGTTTGTCGGAAGTCATCCAGTTCCGACAACACATCATCGAGCAATAAAATGGGGTAATCTCCTAACTCAGAAAAGATGAGTTCAATTTCCGCTAGTTTGACCGCCAGCGCTGTTGTGCGCTGCTGCCCTTGGGAGCCGAATGTTTGCACGTTTTTTCCATTGACGATAAACGCAATGTCATCACGGTGTGGGCCGACAAGCGTCGTTCCCCGCTGAATTTCCCGCTCTCTCATGGCGGCAAACGTTTCACTGTATGCTTCTACTATTCTCGACAATTCTGCCTTTTCTGATACGTCAACTGATGGTTCGTATCGAATGTGAAGCCGTTCGGCGCCACGACTGATTTCATGGTGGATCGGCATTGCCCATTGCTCGAGCAACGCTAAAAACTGGCGGCGCCGCAGGGTGATTTTTGCCGCCAGCACCATGAGCTGCTCGGTTAATACGTCGAGCACTGCTTCATCGTGTTGCTCACGTGCCTGCATCATTTTCAAGTAATGATTGCGCTGCTGCAACAGCTTTTGATATTGGCTTAAATCATGTATATAAACGGGCGATACTTGCCCGATTTCCATGTCGATAAACCGGCGCCGTACTTGCGGGCTTCCTTTGACTAAATTCAAGTCCTCAGGAGCGAACATGACAACGTTTAAATGGCCAACATATTGGCTGAGCCGCTGCTGTTCAATATGGTTACATCTTGCCTTTTTTCCCTTTTTTGAGATCGTCAGTTCAAGCGCTAAAGAACCGCTTCGCTTTTCTGCTCTTCCTTCTATTTTAGCATAGTCTTCATTCCAACGGATAAGGTCTTTATCGTTCGTGGTGCGGTGCGATTTTGCCATGGCCAGAACATAAATGGCCTCCATCATGTTCGTCTTTCCTTGGGCGTTTTCCCCTAAGATGATGTTAACGCCTTGGTCAAAACTTAACGTCTCATGTTCATAATTGCGGTAGTTCGTTAGTGTTAAGTTAGTCAGAAACACCCGGCCTTCACCTACTCCACTTGCGTGACGATAAACGTGCCGATCCGTTCAATCTCAACTCGGTCGCCGTCTTTCAGTTTCCGGCCGCGCCGGTCCTCTTTTTCACCGTTAACGAATACATTGTATTCTTGCAAAAACCATTTCGCTGCGCCGCCTGTCTCAATCAAATTCACTAGCTTTAGCAGCTGTCCTAACGTAATCGTTTCCGTAGTAATTGTTACTTTTTGTTCCATCCGCTTATCGCTCGCTTTCCTTCAAACTGCCTATTCTTTTATTTTACCGAAAAACTCTTCCACTCGCAAAGAAAGCCGATGAGCAAGGACAGTCAAAGGGATTCCCATCCTTCTCATCGGTCACGGAAAAAGTCATGTTTAAGACAGCACAGCCGTTATGCGCGTAAAGCTAGCTTTATTAAGGGGTTATCAATATGTTCTTACCGGCAAAATAAGCTGAAGCATTGAGTCTGTATGAAGTGGACGCAACAAGAACGGACGCATTGCCCCCGTGAAACTGATTTGAATATCGTTGCCATCAAGCGCCCGCAGCGCATCCATCATGTATTTTGCGCTGAAGGAAATGTTTAATTCTTCGCCTTCAATCGACTCGGTTTGCAACTGCTCAGTCACTTTTCCGATCTCCGGAGAAATCGAAGAAATCTCAAGTAATCCTCCAGGGAGCGTCGTCAGTTTCACGACATTGTTTCTTCCTTCCCTTGCAAGCAAGGATGCCCGATCGATCGCTTGCAAAAATTCTTTTGCATTGACGACCATGTTCGTTTTGCTGTCGGTTGGGATCAAGCGGGCTGTCTCCGGGTAATTTCCGTCGAGCAATCGGGAAAAGAACAGAAGATGTTCCGCCTTAAACAACACTTGGTTGGCCGTGATAACGATACTGACTGGAGCATTGCCGTCATCTAAAATTTTGCTCAGCTCGTTGAGGCTTTTCCCTGGAATGACGACGTTATATGAAATCGCGTTTTCCGCTTCGATTTTCACTTTGCGCATCGCTAGGCGGTGACTATCTGTCGCCGTACAAATCAATTCGCCGTTTTCGACTTTCCAGTTGACACCTGTCAAGATCGGGCGTGTTTCCGATGTTGATACAGCAAACACTGTTTGTCGGATCAGCGTTTTTAATAAATCGGCCGGAATTTGAAACACGTTTTCCTCTTCAATTTGCGGCAAACGTGGATATTCCTCAGCGTTTAAGCCATTGAGACGGAATTCTGAGTGTCCTGAGCGGATGACAGTCAAGAAGTTGTCCTCGGTTTCAATCTCAATGGTTTGTTGAGGCAGCTTTTTGACGATTTCGGCAAAAAAGCGCGCTTGCAGCACGATGCTTCCGGGTCTTTTTACGTCAACAAGCAAGCGTCCCTCTTTTTCGAGCGGAATAAACGACTCAATCGAAATGTCAGAGTCACTTCCGGTCAACGTCACTCCATGGGCGTTTGCTGTTAACTTAATTCCGGTTAAAATCGGGATCGTTGTTCTTGTCGATACAGCTTTCATTACGTCTTGGACGCTTTTTGCCAGCGCTTCGCGATCAATGGAAATGTTCACTTGTCGTTCCTCCCCGTTTAGTTGATGTTCGGAAATAAATTATAAAAATATAAAAATAAAAATTCGTAGTAATAGTCATATGGCTTGTTAGTATGTGGATAAACAAGAAAAGCGAAGTAAGCACAGCCTGTCCACATGTGGATAAGCTGTGCATAAAACAAAGCCGGTTATTCACAGTTGCTTCAGCTTTTCTTGGATTTCTTTTAAATGTTTCTGCAGCTGCGTGTCGGTTTGCAAAAGCTTTGATATTTTTTCATGGGCGTGGATGACCGTCGTATGATCGCGGCCGCCAAATTCGTCGCCGATTTTCGGCAGCGAACAGTCAGTCAGCTCACGGGAGAGATACATGGCGATTTGTCGGGGGAACGCGACCGATTTTGTCCGTTTTTTTGCTTTAAAATCTTCAAGCTTAATGTTGAAATGCTGCCCAACAACGCGCTGAATGTCCTGGATTGTAATTACTTTTGGCTTCGCGCTCGGAATGATATCCTTCAACGCTTCCGCTGCCAAGTCAGCCGTGATTTCTTTATTGATGAGCGATGAGTAGGCGACGACGCGGATAAGAGCGCCTTCGAGCTCACGGATGTTCGAATCAATTTGGTTGGCGATATAAAGCATGACTTCGTTCGGGATGTCAAATCCCTCTGCCTTTGCTTTTTTGCGGAGAATGGCGATCCGCGTTTCTAAATCAGGCGGCGTGATGTCCGTGATCAGTCCCCACTCAAAGCGAGAGCGCAAGCGATCTTCAAGCGTCGGGATTTCTTTTGGTGGCCGGTCACTCGAAATAACGATTTGCTTACTTTCTTCATGCAGTGTGTTAAACGTATGGAAAAATTCCTCTTGAGTTTGTTCTTTTCCAGCCAGAAATTGAATATCATCAATAAGCAGAACGTCGACGTTCCGGTACTTATTGCGAAAGTCGTCAGGGCGGTTATCGCGGATGGCGTTAATAAACTCGTTTGTAAATTTTTCCGAAGACAAATAGACGACTTTCGCGGATGGGTTATGTTCAATTACGTAATGGCCGATCGCGTGCATTAAGTGTGTCTTTCCAAGCCCGACTCCGCCGTAAATGAAGAGGGGGTTATACGCCTTAGCCGGCGCCTCAGCGACCGCTAACGAGGCGGCATGAGCAAACCGGTTTCCAGAGCCAATAACGAACGTATCGAACGTATATTTTGGATTTAACATGCTCTGTGGGAAGTCGTTCGCCTCTTCATACGGCTTTCGTTGTTTTTTCGCCGACGACGGAAGCTCCAATTTTTCATCAGCCTGATTTGGCGGAATGATAAATTTGACCGCCAGCTCTTCACCGGTAATCGCGTAAATGGTTTCCGCAATTAAATGGGAATAGCGGGAATCAAGCCAGTCTCTAGCAAACTCGTTTGGGGCTACGATGACGAGCGTGTCACCTCGTAAAGAGTGGGCTTTCGTCGATTTAAGCCAAGTTTCAAAGCTCGGCTTGCTAATTTTTCGTTCGATTTCTCCAAGCACGCGATCCCATAAGTCATGGATATTTTCCACCCGTTGCCCCTCCCTTAATTCAGAGGATAATGGTTCGTTTAAAAAAATAAATTTGTGGAAAAATATATTTAAGGAAAAAAGGCGGCTTTTCGACAAAATCCACCATCTGTGGACAACACTATAAACAAGCTGTGAAAAAATATATCCACATCCTATCCACAAATGTGGATATCTTTTTTTATCCACACGATTATTCATAGTGAAAACACATTAATAATAGCAAATAAAGCAGCTTGTTGCAATGGTGTTTTTTTGATTATCCACAAAACGGACAGGCTGTGAAAAAATCGTTATCCACACCGCTGAACATGTGAAAAAAATGTCGATAAATGTTGTGGATTATTATTTAGGGCAGAAAAATTATCCACAACAGTGATAGAGGGAGAAAAATACGAAGGCGGTTGACATTTGCTAAGATTGTTCAATATAATGAGAAAGACTGCCCGTAACAGTTATTCCCTAGGGAGGTGTCATAGATGAAACGGACGTATCAACCAAATAAACGGAAGCGCAGCAAAGTGCACGGATTCCGCGCGCGCATGAGCACGAAAAATGGAAGAAAAGTATTGGCGCGTCGCCGTCGCAAAGGAAGAAAGGTATTGTCTGCATAATAGGCCACTGAAACATCAGTGGTCTTTTTTCTCAACATTTTGCCGTCGGGAAATTAGGCAAGTGGAGTGTTTTGGGAAAATGAAAAAAAAGTATCGGATCAAAAAAAACGAGGAATTTCAAGAAGTGTTTCGACGCGGTGTTTCGACGGCCAACCGCCAGTTTGTTGTGTATACGCTTGACCGTCCGGAGCAGCCTTACTTTCGCATCGGGCTTTCGGTCAGCAAAAAGCTTGGCAAAGCGGTTGTCAGAAACCAAATTAAACGATACGTCCGCCAATGTTTTCTTGAATTAAAAGAGGAGGTTGTCCCGGGCAAGGACTACGTCATTATTGCTAGGCAGCCTGTGGCTGAAATGGGCTATGCAGAAGTGAAAAAAAGCTTGCTCCATGTGCTGCGGAAAGCTGGGGGATTGAAAAAGAGAGGCCGAACAACGGATTTGGCTTGAAAAAATGCTCCACGCGGCGAAAAAAGGTGGTAAAATACATACGTGAACTTGTACATGTGGGAGGAAAAAGAAGGTGAAAAGGCGAATTCCATTGATTGTTTTGCTTAGTGCATTGGCTGCCATGCTGTCCGGATGCACGGAAATTAATGAACCGATCACCCAAGAAAGCAAGGGATTTTGGAACGAATATATCGTTTATCCGCTTTCTTGGCTTATTAAATATGTCGCTGAGTTGCTTGGCGGAAGCTTCGGGTTATCGATCATTGTCGTTACCATTCTCATCCGTCTGCTCATTTTGCCGCTGATGATTCAACAGACGCGCAATGCGAAAGCGATGCAAGCGCTTCAGCCTGAAATTGAGGCGTTGCGCAAAAAATACAGTTCCAAAGACGCGCAAACCCAGCAAAAGCTCCAGCAAGAGATGATGTTATTGTTCCAAAAGCACGGCGTCAACCCGATGGCTGGCTGCTTCCCGATTTTAATTCAAATGCCGATTTTAATCGGTTTCTACCATGCTATTATGCGCACAAGGGAAATCGCTCAACATAACTTTTTATGGTTCGACCTTGGTGACAAGGACCCATACTATATTTTGCCTTTAGTTGCCGGATTGACGACGTTCATCCAGCAAAAAATTATGATGGCCGGCTCTGCTCAGCAAAATCCACAAATGGCGATGATGCTTTGGATGATGCCGATTATGATTGTCATTTTTGCGATCAACTTCCCGGCCGCCTTGTCGCTTTACTGGGTTGTTGGAAATATTTTCTCCATTGTGCAAACGTATCTCATTAAAGGGCCGGCTGTTTCTGCCCATTCAGGAGGAGCGAAAAAGTGAAAGAAGTGACCGCGACTGCCGCAACAGTCGAAGAAGCGGTGGAGTTGGCGCTCGCACAGCTCGGCGTGCCTCGGGAGCGCGCGGATATCGTCGTAATCGATGAAGGAAAAAAAGGTTGGTTCGGCCTGTTTGGTGGTCGGCCGGCGGTTGTGAAAGCAGTGCTGAAAATCGATCCGGTTGAGGAGACGGTACGTTTTTTGCAGCAGGTTATCACGCAAATGGGAGCGGAAGGGGCAAACATTGAAGTCGCCCGCCGCGGCAAGCAAGTGACGCTCCACATTCAAGGAGGGCCGGTCGGTTTGCTGATTGGCAAACACGGGCAAACGTTAAACGCGCTTCAGTTTTTGACGCAGCTCGTCGCCAACCGCCATGCCGACGAATACGTGTCGATTGCCGTCGATGTAGAAAATTACCGCGAACGAAGGAAACAGGCGCTTGTCGAATTAGCACATAAGCTAGCGGCTAGGGTGGTCAAGACGGGGAAAGAAGTCAAGCTTGAGCCGATGCCGGCGCATGAGCGGAAAATCATTCATTTGGCACTGGCCGGCAATAAACATGTCTCCACCTATTCGATCGGGGTTGACCCACATCGTTCGATCGTCGTTTCGCCAGCAGCAGGCAAAAAATCGTCAAGGAAAGAGGCACCTCTTTAAACAACATAGAGGAAGCCTCTCTTTTTTTGGCTTCTATTTCTAGGGCGAAGCGAATGTCTAACATGTTTATGTCTAATACCATGTCTTATTTTGCGAATGTATGTTCTATATAGTTTGTATCAGCCCTATACATTTTAGACAACCGGCCTGAGCGTGCCATATTGTTATTCACATGTGGATAAGTTAAAATTGAACTAAACAAAAATACACAAGGTGAATACGGCCAAAAAAAGTTGTGGATATAGATGGAACGGAGAAAAGCGAGGTGAACAAGCCATGACAGAATTTGATACAATTGCCGCTATTTCGACGCCGATGGGAGAAGGGGCGATCGCCATTGTTCGGCTGAGCGGGGATGAGGCGGTAGAGATCGCCGATCGGCTTTTCCGCAGTCCAACTGGAAAGCAGCTGAAAGACGTGCCGTCACACACGATTCATTATGGGCATATTGTTGACCCAAAAAGCGGGCGGATCGTTGAGGAAGTGATGGTATCGGTCATGCGGGCGCCGAAAACATTTACGCGTGAAGATGTAGTAGAGATTAATTGCCATGGCGGGTTCGTTTCCGTCAATCGGGTGTTGCAGCTTGTGCTCGCGAACGGAGCGCGCCTCGCCGAGCCGGGGGAGTTTACGAAGCGAGCGTTTTTAAACGGACGCATCGACTTATCCCAGGCTGAAGCGGTCATTGACCTCATTCGCGCCAAAACGGACCGAGCGATGAACGTCGCCTTGCAGCAAATGGAGGGGCGCTTGTCGAAATTGATCCGCGAATTGCGGCAGACGATTTTAGAAACGTTGGCGCACGTTGAAGTCAACATCGACTATCCGGAATACGATGATGTCGAGGAGATGACGCCACGTCTACTAAAAGAGAAAGCAGAATACGTGCGTGGGCAAATTGAAAAACTGCTTTCGACCGCTACCCAAGGGAAAATTTTGCGCGAAGGTTTGGCGACGGTTATTATCGGGCGGCCGAACGTCGGCAAGTCCTCACTGTTAAATGCGCTTGCTCACGAAAACCGAGCGATCGTCACTGATATTCCGGGAACGACGCGCGATGTCATCGAAGAGTATGTCAACGTTCGCGGTGTGCCGCTCCGCTTGATTGATACGGCTGGCATCCGTGAAACAGAAGATATTGTTGAACGGATTGGCGTCGAGCGCTCACGGCAAATGTTGAAGAAGGCCGATTTAATTTTGCTTGTTTTGAACTATCATGAACCGCTGACAGAAGAGGATGAGCGGCTGTTTGCAATGACAGAAGGAATGGATGTTATTGTTATCGTCAATAAAACGGATTTGCCTCAGAACATTGATATAGAGCGGGTCAAAGAGCTTGCGGCTGGCCGGCCGATTGTGGCAACATCACTATTGTGTGAACGAGGAATTGATGAACTGGAAAAAGCGATTGCTGACTTATTTTTTGGTGGTGAACTCGAAGCCCGCGATTTGACTTATGTCTCGAATTCCCGGCATATCGCGTTGCTCGAACAGGCGAAAAAGGCGATCGAAGATGCGCTGTCCGGCATTGATGTTGGCATGCCGGTCGATCTCGTTCAAATCGATTTGCGCCGCGCGTGGGAGCTGCTTGGCGAAATCGTTGGCGATACAGTGCATGAAAGCCTGATTGATCAGCTGTTTGCCCAATTTTGTTTAGGAAAATAAACAAGGAGGAACCGAAATGGAGTATCACGGAGGATCGTATGACGTCATCGTCATCGGTGCTGGTCATGCCGGCTGCGAGGCGGCTCTGGCGTCTGCGCGCATCGGTGCGAAAACGCTCGTCATTACGCTTAACCTCGATATGATCGCATTTATGCCATGCAATCCGTCGATTGGCGGCCCAGCGAAAGGGATCGTCGTGCGCGAAATCGATGCTCTCGGCGGAGAAATGGGGAAAAACATTGATAAAACATACATTCAAATTCGGATGCTCAACACCGGCAAGGGGCCGGCTGTCCGCGCGTTGCGTGCGCAAGCGGACAAAGTGCTTTACCAGCGGGAAATGAAAAAGACGCTCGAAAACCAGAAAAATTTGACGTTGCTGCAGGGGAAAGTCGAGCGGCTCATCGTCGAAGATGGCGTCTGCAAAGGCGTCATTACGCAAACAGGAGCGCATTATTACGCCAAAGCGGTTGTCATTACGACTGGGACGTTTCTACGTGGGGAAATTATTATTGGCGATATTAAATATTCAAGCGGACCGAACAACCAGCAGCCGTCGATTAAGCTGTCTGAGCATTTAGAAGAGCTTGGGTTCGAGCTCGTTCGCTTCAAAACGGGAACGCCGCCGCGCGTTAACAGCCGGACAATTGACTACAGCAAAACAGAAATTCAGCCGGGCGACGAGGAACCGCGGGCTTTTTCGTACGAAACGACGAAATACATCACCGACCAACTGCCTTGCTGGCTGACGTATACGACAGAGGAAACTCATCGCATCATTGACGAAAACTTGCATTTGTCGCCGATGTATTCCGGCATGATTAAAGGAACCGGACCGCGCTATTGTCCGTCGATCGAGGATAAAGTCGTCCGATTCCACGACAAACCGCGTCATCAAATTTTCCTCGAGCCGGAAGGGCGGGAAACGGAAGAAGTGTACGTGCAAGGATTGTCGACAAGCTTGCCGGAACATATTCAACGCAAGTTGCTTGAGACTATTCCTGGACTTGAGAAAGCGCAGCTTATGCGGGCTGGCTATGCGATCGAGTACGATGCGATTGTGCCGACACAGTTATGGCCGACGTTGGAAACCAAGTTGGTGAAAAACTTATACACCGCTGGTCAAATTAACGGTACGTCCGGCTACGAAGAAGCGGCGGGTCAAGGCATTATGGCCGGCATTAACGCCGCCCATCGCGCGCTCGGCCGCGAGGAAATCATTTTAAGTCGTTCGGATGCCTATATCGGTGTCTTGATCGACGATTTAGTAACAAAAGGGACAAACGAGCCGTACCGCTTGTTGACATCACGCGCTGAATATCGGCTGTTGCTCCGCCACGACAATGCTGATTTGCGCCTGACCGAGCTTGGCTATCGGATCGGCCTTATTTCCGAAGAGAGGTACCAAGCGTTCTTGGCGAAAAAAGAGGCAATCGAACGGGAGAAAAAACGGTTGCAAACGGTCATCATCAAACCGACGCCAGAAGTGCAGGAAGTGATCCGCCAAGCAGGGGGAAGCGAGCTGAAAGATGGCATCCGCGCTGCAGACTTGCTCCGGCGCCCAGAAATGACGTACGAACATATTCAAAAACTCGCGCCGGCTGACGAAGACATCGCTCCAGAAGTGGCTGAGCAAGTTGAAATTCAAATCAAATATGAAGGCTATATTCAAAAATCGTTGCAAGAAGTTGAACGGCTCAAAAAAATGGAAAACAAAAAAATTCCGGAAGATATCGATTACGACGCTATCCAAGGACTGGCGACTGAGGCGCGGCAAAAGCTGAAACAAGTACGCCCGCTCTCGATTGCCCAAGCATCGCGCATTTCGGGCGTCAATCCGGCCGATATTTCGATATTATTAGTGTATTTGGAACAAGGAAGAATCGCGCGCGTGTCGAATGAATAAATCATGAGGGAAAGGATTGGCTTATGGAGGCGACACAATTTCAAGCCATGCTCGAAGAGAGGGGAATTTCCCTCTCTTCCCAGGCGCTTGCACAGTTTGAGCGCTATTATGAACTGCTCGTTGAATGGAACGAGAAGATGAATTTGACCGCCATTACGGACAAGCCCGGTGTATATGTGAAACATTTCTTTGATTCGGTTTCTCCGGCGTTTTATTACGACTTTTCCGAGCCGTTCTCGCTTTGCGACGTTGGTGCTGGGGCAGGATTCCCGAGCATCCCGCTTAAAATTTGCTTTCCGCACTTGCGCGTTTCGATTGTCGATTCGCTGCAAAAACGCATCCGCTTTTTACAGCATCTTGTTGAGGAACTAGGGCTTAAAGATATCGCCCTTTACCACGATCGTGCCGAGACGTTTGCTCGCCAAAAGGGGATGCGCGAATCGTTCGACGTCGTTACGGCTAGGGCAGTGGCGCGTATGCCGGTGCTTGCCGAGCTTTGCCTTCCGCTTACGAAAGTCGGCGGTACATTCCTCGCGATGAAAGCTGCTTCGGCCCCCGAAGAGTTGAAAGAGGGGGAAAAAGCGATCGCCGTGCTCGGTGGGGAAGTAACTGCGACGGAAACATTCATGCTGCCATTTGAGGAAGGCGAACGGACGATCATTTTCGTTCAAAAAACGAAAAAGACGCCGGCCCGATACCCGCGCAAACCGGGAACGCCAAATAAACAACCGATTCAGTAACCCTTTGCGGACGCGGCGGGAAAGGGAAAGAGAAAAGAGGTTGTACCGGCTCCCGCCTCGCGTTCCGTTTCGAGGAAAACAAAGACGGCCATAAACAGCGGCACCTGCCGGGCGAAACAGAGAATATTGGCCAAGTATGTCCAAAGGTGGTGTAGGGGGATGAAGCATCCGTTTTCACGTTTGTTCAGCTTTGGAGAAAAAGAGAAAGAAGAGGCGGGGGACAAGCAAGAGAGGGAAGAAGTTCGCAACATTCCGGTTGCCAGTATTATTCCGAACCGTTTTCAGCCGCGCACGGTATTTGATGAAGAAAAAATTGCCGAACTGGCGTTGACGATTCGCACGCACGGCATCATCCAACCGATCGTCGTCCGCGAATGCGACAACGGACAATTTGAAATCATCGCCGGCGAGCGGAGATGGAGAGCGGTGCAAAAGCTTGGTTGGACGGAAATCCCCGCTATTATTAAAAACTTAAACGATAAAGAAACCGCCTCCGTTGCCCTCATTGAAAACTTGCAGCGTGAGGAACTGACGCCAATCGAAGAGGCGATGGCGTATGCCAGATTGATCGAACTCCACGATTTAACGCAGGAAGCGCTTGCCCAACGCCTCGGCAAAGGGCAGTCGACCATCGCCAACAAGCTGCGACTGCTTAAGCTTCCCCAAGAAGTGCAGGAGGCACTCCTGCAACGGGCGATTACCGAACGCCATGCGCGTGCGTTAATTGCATTGAAAGATAAAGAGAAACAGCTGAAGCTTCTGCAAGAAATCATCGATAAACAATTAAACGTCAAACAAACAGAAGACCGCGTGCTAAAGATGCTTGAGGCAGGCGAACGAAAGCCGAAGCCGAAGAGAAAGGCGTTCAGCCGAGATATGCGCATCGCTGTCAATACGATTCGCCAATCGCTTTCCATGGTAGAAAATAGCGGGGTGTCGGTCCATTCTGAAGAAGAAGAGTTTGACGATTACTATCAAATTACGATTCGCATTGCAAAAAAATAACGAAGTCACCTGTTGCCTCATCAAGCGCGGCTGATGGGGTTTTTTCTTTCAGAAAACAAAGTCATTTTTCTTTTTTTCATGATAAAATAGAATTTATGAGTAATAGATAGAGGTAGGTGGCATCGTGGGCAAAGTCATTGCTATTGCAAACCAGAAAGGCGGAGTTGGGAAAACGACGACAGCCGTCAACTTGTCGGCTTGTTTGGCGTATCTCGGAAAAAAAGTGCTGCTTGTTGACGTCGATCCGCAAGGGAACGCAACGAGCGGAATCGGCATTGAAAAGGGCGATGTCGACGAATGCATTTACAACGTCATTATTGGCGATATGAAAGCAAAAGATGTCATTCGGCCGACAAATATCGAAAATTTATACGTAATTCCGGCGACGATCCAGCTAGCAGGCGCAGAAATTGAGCTCGTTTCGGTCATTTCCCGTGAAATTCGGCTTAAAAACGCGCTCGATCCGCTCAAGACTGTGTATGATTTTATCATTATTGACTGTCCTCCTTCGTTAGGATTGCTGACGTTAAATGCGTTGACGGCGGCGGATGCTGTCCTGATCCCTGTTCAGTGCGAATATTATGCGCTTGAAGGGCTCAGCCAGCTGCTGAACACGATCCGGCTCGTGCAGCGGCACTTAAACTATGATTTACGCCTTGAAGGCGTCTTGTTAACCATGCTTGATGCACGGACGAATTTAGGTTTACAAGTGATTCAAGAAGTCAAAAAGTATTTCCGCGAAAAAGTGTACGAAACGATCATCCCGAGAAACGTGCGGCTGAGCGAGGCGCCAAGCCACGGCAAGCCGATTATTTTATACGATGTCAAATCGCGGGGAGCGGAAGTGTATTTGGAACTGGCGAAGGAGGTGCTTGAACGTGGCTAAAGGTCTCGGTAAAGGCATCAATGCGCTGTTTAACAACCTCTCGCTCAACGGGGAAGAGGAAACCATCTTCGAAGTCAGCATTTCTGATCTCCATCCGAACCCGTACCAGCCGCGGAAAACGTTTCAGCCTGAGGCGATTGAGGAACTAAAACAATCGATTTTGCAGCACGGTATTTTGCAGCCGCTCATCGTTCGTCGCTCGCTGAAAGGGTTTGAAATCGTCGTTGGCGAGCGGCGCTACCGGGCGGCAAAAGAAGCAAATTTGCCGTCCGTTCCTGTTGTCGTGCGCGAGTTAACGGACGAACAAATGATGGAGTTTGCGCTTTTGGAAAACTTGCAACGTGAGGATTTGAACCCGATCGAAGAAGCGATGGCGTATAAAATGTTGATGGACAAGCTGCACTTGACCCAAGAGGAAATTGCCAGCCGCGTCGGGAAGAGCCGTCCGCACATTGCCAACCATTTGCGCTTATTGTCTCTTCCGCCCGAAGTACAAAAGCTGCTCATTGACGGCACACTTTCGATGGGACACGGTCGTGCGCTCTTAGGGCTGAAGAAAAAAGGAAAAATGAAGTCCATCGTTGAGCGAACGGTTCGTGAAGGGCTGAACGTGCGCCAGCTTGAGAAACTGGTCCAGCAAATGAATGAAAATGTTTCACGTGAAACATCGAAACGAAAACCACCGGAAAAAAGCGTGTTTATCCGGGAAAGCGAATCGCTGTTGCGCGAAAAATTTGGCACGAACGTCACGATTAAACAGTCAAAGAAAAAAGGGAAAATCGAAATCGAATTTTTTTCTCCGGAAGACTTAGAGAGAATATTGGAACTGCTTGACGTACAGTTCGATGAGTAGAGCGGCCCTTAACCAAGGCCGGTTTATTTTTATTAGAGAGGATTGAACACCATGGTATTGCTAGGGACGATTGTCAACGGAATTAGCATTGTTGTCGGAGCCTTGATCGGAAAATGGTTTCACCGTATTCCCGAACGGGTAAAAGAGACAGTAATGGGGGGCATCGGGCTAGCAGTAGCACTTCTTGGCATTCAGATGGGAATGAAAAGCGAGCAGTTTCTTATCGTCATTTTCAGCCTCGTTTTTGGCGGTATTCTCGGGGAGCTTTGGAACTGGGAGGAAAAGTTGAATCGGCTCGGCCAATGGTTGGAGAAGAAAGTCGGCGGCCACGGGGAAGGAAGCATTGCGAAAGGGTTTGTCAGCGCGACATTATTATTTGTCATCGGTGCGATGGCGATTGTCGGGGCGCTTGACAGTGGGTTGCGCGGCGACCATAGCGTCTTGTATACGAAATCGATTTTGGATGGATTTACCAGTGTTATTTTGACAACGACGCTTGGCATCGGTGTCATTTTCTCTACGCTGCCCGTTATCATATACGAAGGCAGCATCGCTTTGTTGGCGACACAAATCGAGCGATTTGTGCCAAGGGAAGTGTTGGATGCGTTTATCGCTGAATCGACAGCAACCGGGGGAATTTTAATTATAGCTATCGGGCTGAATATGCTTGGTTTGACAAACATTCGCGTGGCCAATTTGTTGCCGAGTATTCTTGTAACGGCAGCGGCTGTTTTCATTCTTTCGTTCGTTTAACAAAAGTTGCTGTCGACACCTTTAAGGGAAGGAAAAAAGAAATCCCCTTCTTGAAATAGCTTGTCAAGAGGGGGATTGGCCACTCACCATAATGAATGTCGATCTTTCGGAAACGGTTGGACGGCAAGCCGTTCCTTCCGGATGAGATGCCGTTCTGCCTCATAAATGCCGTTGGCGATCGTTTTGGCCATATTCATGACGAGATGAAGGCTTGTATTTTGCAGGACGAAAAATTCCATAAATCCGCTCACATTCACTACTCCGGTAATATGGGCGTCGCCGACGGGAAGAAGCTGTTTATTCACCCCAGCTCCAGGGCGAACCGGTCCTTTGGCTACAGTGATGGCGCCAACACTTTTCAGCCGTCCGAGACAAGCATCGACCGCGATCATAAATGGATCACCATGAATGAGCTGAATGGCTTCCACTTTTTCTTCTAGGTTGACAGCGTGGATCGGTTCTTCAAGCGTTCCGTAGACGTGAAAGCGGGTCAATGGCTTCTCCTGTAGCATCGTGCCGACAAGCGGTCCGAGCGAATCACCGGTTGAACGGTCTGTGCCGATGCAGACGATGGCGATCGGTTGGACGAGCGGATCCGGAAGCAGCGAAGCGATCCGCCAGGCAATCGCGGCCACCGCTCCTTGTTCATCGTAAAAAATACGATTTCTATCCTCCTTGGAAGAGAAAAATATCGACGGTATGCTCATTCACTTCACTCCTACTTTCGATTCAAAAGTATTAACAGTATACGGAAAATAAAAGAATGATATACATCTTGACGTTTGTTTTTCTTTTTCATCTTGTGCATGACTACAAATCAACGATCGATCTTGTTAAAATAAAAAGCGCAGAATGAAATAAGGTAGAGGTGTCGTCAACGTTGAAGACAATTGAAAAAACGGTGAATCCGTTCTTTGAGTTTTTGACAGATGAGAGCTTGTGGACTGAGATCGGAAAAAAGACGCTTTATATTATTCTTATCCTACTCATATGCGCCGTAGCGGTGAAAGTATTGAAAATGGCCGTCCATAATGCATTCAAAATGCGCCAGAAAGCACCGCTCCGATTTTCGGAACGTCGTGAGATGACACTAGCGCGACTGCTCGACAACGTCATTACATACGCATTATATTTTATTGCGTTATTGATGATTTTAGATACGTTGGGTGTTCCCGTTAAAGGGCTGTTGGCCGGGGCTGGCGTCGTCGGCTTGGCCGTTGGCTTCGGGGCGCAGAGTTTAGTGAAAGACATCATTAGCGGATTTTTCATCATTTTTGAAGACCAGTTTGCTGTTGGTGATTACGTGCGCATCGACAATTTTGAAGGGTATGTGGAAGAAATTGGGTTGCGGGTGACGAAAATTAAAAGTTGGACTGGAGAAGTGCACATTTTACCGAACGGCAGCATCACGCAAGTGACAAACTATTCGCTTCATAATAGCTTGGCGGTTGTAGACGTCAGCATCGCTTACGAAGAGGATATTGAAGAGGCAGAACAAGCAATTCGCGAGCTTCTGCCGCAGCTGCCGGCAAAATATGAAGATATGGTCGCTCCGCCGGAACTGCTCGGCGTGCAAAATGTGACCGGTCCGGAAGTCGTGCTCCGCATTGTATGTGAAACAAAACCGATGTGCCATATCGGTATAGGAAGAGCCATTCGCAAAGAAGTAAAGATGCTTTTAGACGAACGAGGGATCGAAGTTGCGTATCCACGACTCGTGCTGCATCGCCGGGATGAAGACGAACAGTCTGCGGTGAAGCGGCAAAGGGAACAATCGTGATGATATGGGGGTGAGCGGATGGAAGGGAAAGAATTTGGTTTGTATGATATCGTTGAAATGAAAAAACCGCATCCGTGCGGTACGAACCGTTGGAAGGTGATTCGTCTAGGCGCTGATATTCGCATTAAATGTGAAGGATGCGCCCATAGTGTTCTTTTGCCGCGCAAAGAGTTTATCCGTAAAATGAAAAAAGTGTTAGTCAAGCACGAGGAATAGAGAAATGCGAACCAAAAAAGCATGGGCAGCTGTCCCATGCTCTTTTGTTAATTAAGAGGGGAAAGGATGGAAATCACGCATGTGACGTCATGCCCGCTCAATGGCTGGGATGTATGCGGGTTGAAAGTGACGGTGAAGGAAGGAAAAGTTGTGCGCATTGACGGCGATGAACAACACCCGATCACGTAAGGGAGCATTTGCAGGTGCGGACGAATGTTGAAAGAGCGGGTCAATGCTAAGGAATGTCTCCTTTATCCACTGAAAAAAGTGAACGGGCAGCTTATCTGTGTTTCGTGGAAAGAGACGTTTGATGATATTGCTCGAAACGTGCGGGAATTAAAAAACGGTTCGGTCCGACAGCTGTGCTTCGTAACCATGATTACGCCAATAACGGGCTGTTGAAAAAATTGGACCGACGTTTTTTCAATTGTTATGGTGGAGTGACGGAACTTGTCGGCAGCCTTTGCTGGGGTGCGGGGATTGAAGCGCAAACGTGAGATTTTGGCAACGCGTACAGTCATTCACCAGAAGATATCAAGGAATAGTCGTCATATCGTTATTTGGGAGCGAAACGTCGCCCGGACGAACATGCATTGATATGCAACCATTAGACAGAATCCATCGAGTAAGTATCTCATTTTCATTCCGCCGGGCGAGGCAAATCCCGACCTTTGGATTTGGACGGAGCTGGCGAAGCGCGTAGGCTTTGCAGATGAATTTGCCTATATGCGCGAGCAGTTTCTCGCGATGGTGCTTCGACCTTTGGAACGAGACGGCATTACGCTTGAACGGCTGAAGGCAGAGCACCGCGTTTTTTTGTCTGTCGAACCGGTGCCATGGCGCGACCGTCGCTTTCAAACGCCAAGCGGCAAATATGAGCTCACATCTAGCATCGTTCGACAAAAAGGGATGGATGGCCGTCTCCAAATCATGTATCCGGCTGAATCAAAAGAATCGAATCCGTTATTGGCCGCGAAATATCCGTACCGGTTGCTGACGATCCATCCGCTCCGGTCGAACCATTTGCAGCACTATCCGCTCATTCCGGCGCTGCAGATGGTTCACATTGAAGTTGCAGCTGATGTTGCCGACGAAAAAGGGCGCATTGATGGTGATCAGGTGCTTGTCTACAACGACCGCGGCTCGCTCGCCGGCACGTTCAAAGTGTTCGATGGCGCTTATCCGGGAACAATCAATATTGATGAAGAACAATGAAGAGACGTTTGGCGGTTCGTTTAACGTACTCACGTTGGATTTGGAGTCGGACAATGGCTGCGGCAGTACACTGTATGACTGTTTAGTTCACATTCAAAAAATAGCGCTGGAAGAAAGAGAAACGACCTAAAAAACGCTTTTTCCGGAACAGACTGGCGGTACGCTTGTCATTTTTCTTGCCAGCCCATATAATGAGGGAAGATGCGAACGGGAAAGAGGAGTGGGACGAATGGGATTGACAGCAGGAATTGTCGGCTTGCCGAACGTCGGCAAATCGACGTTGTTTAACGCGATTACAAAGGCAGGAGCTGAATCAGCCAACTATCCGTTTTGTACGATTGAACCAAACGTTGGTGTCGTCGAAGTACCTGATGAGCGGTTAAATGTACTGATGGAAATGTTCCAGCCGAAGCGCACGGTGCCGACCGTCTTTGAATTTACCGATATTGCCGGCATCGTCAAAGGAGCGAGCAAAGGAGAAGGGCTCGGCAACAAGTTTTTATCGCACATTCGTCAAGTGGACGCGATTTGCCAAGTGGTTCGTTGTTTTAACGATGAAAACATTACCCACGTTGCCGGCAAGGTCGATCCACTGGCCGATATTGAAACGATCAATTTGGAGCTTATTTTCGCCGATTTAGAAACAGTAGACAAACGAATCGAACGGGTCGGCAAAATTGCCAAGCAAAAAGACAAAGAAGCAGCGTTTGAATACGACATTTTGCTGCGATTAAAAGAGACGCTTGAAGCCGGCAAACCGGCGCGTACGGTCGAATTCACTGATGAAGAGATGAGAGTCGTTAAACAGCTACATTTGTTGACGACAAAGCCGATGCTTTACGTCGCTAATGTCGGGGAAGAAGATGTGGTTGATCCAGATAGCAATCCGTTCGTTGCTGAAGTGCGCGAGTTTGCGAAGAGCGACAATGCTGAGGTCATCGTCGTTTGCGCTAAAATTGAAGAAGAAATCGCTGAATTCAGCGACGAAGAAAAACAACAGTTTTTGCAAGAGCTCGGCATTAAGCAGTCTGGTCTTGACCAGCTCATCCGCGCTGCTTACAGCTTGTTGGGACTGGCTACATTTTTCACTGCCGGTGAGCAAGAAGTACGAGCATGGACGTTCCGGAAAGGAATGAAAGCGCCGCAATGCGCTGGCATTATTCACTCTGACTTTGAACGTGGATTTATTCGCGCTGAAACTGTTTCGTACGCTGATTTAGTCGCTGCTGGATCGATGGCGGCAGCGCGGGAAGCCGGCAAAGTGCGCCTTGAAGGAAAAGATTACGAAGTGCAAGATGGCGATATTATGCACTTCCGGTTTAACGTGTAACATAACGGCAAGTTCGAGGAAAAACGATCACATTTGCCGAAGGAAAACTCTCTAACTGGTACGCTGTTTTCCGTAATGGCGCTGGAAGATGTTTGCGCAGGCAGAATGCGAGACATTCCCTTGCTTATCACTTGCAATCATGGTATAATCAACGAATGTGAGTAATGGCTATTACTCCTTGCCCTTCAGCGGAAGGGCCGTTTAGACCAAAAGGAGGTGACGAGCGTGAGAAAATACGAAATCATGTATATCATCCGCCCGAACATGGACGATGAAGCAAGACAAGCTGTCGTCGAACGCTTCAACAACGTGTTGAAAGAAAAAGGTGCGGAGATTACGAATGTGACGGATTGGGGCAAACGCCGTTTAGCCTATGAAATTGAAAAATACCGTGACGGTTATTACATGATTCTCAACGTCATGGCAGAACCGCAAGCGGTGCAAGAATTTGATCGCTTAGCGCGCATTAGCGAAGATATCATCCGTCATATCGTCGTAAAAGAAGAAAAATAATTTTTGGTATATGTTAAGAGGTGGTTCTGATGATTAACCGCGTCATTTTGGTCGGCAGGTTAACGAGAGATCCGGAGTTGCGCTACACTCCAAGCGGAGTGGCTGTTGCCACATTTACGCTCGCAGTCAACCGCCCGTTCACAAACCAGCAGGGCGAGCGTGAAGCTGATTTTATCCAATGTGTTGTTTGGCGTCGCCAGGCAGAAAACGTCGCTAACTTCTTAAAAAAAGGAAGTTTAGCCGGAGTGGACGGCCGGCTGCAAACTCGCAGCTATGAAAACCAAGAAGGCCGGCGCGTGTATGTGACGGAAGTGGTGGCTGATAACGTCCAATTTCTTGAGCCAAAAGGAAGCAACGAGCAACGTGGGGCAGCAGCAGGCGGCTACTATGGGGATCCGTTCCCATTCGGACAAGATCAGAACCACCGATACCCGAACGAAAAAGGGATTGGCCGCATTGATGAAGATCCTTTCGCCAATGACGGCCAACCGATCGATATTTCTGACGACGATTTGCCGTTTTAATTGATAAGGAAGACAGGGACAGAAAGGAGGAAACGGACCATGGCAGGACGGAAAGGTGGACGTGGCAAACGCCGCAAAGTATGTTATTTCACGGCGAATAACATCACGCATATCGACTACAAAGACGTTGATTTGCTGAAAAAATTCATTTCCGAACGCGGCAAAATTTTACCGCGTCGCGTGACAGGAACGAGCGCGAAATATCAGCGCAAATTGACGGTCGCGATCAAACGCGCGCGCCAAATGGCGCTCTTGCCGTATGTTGCGGACGAGTGAGCTGAAAAAAGCAGTAAGGGGGACCTTACTGCTTTTTTCTATTTATGCTGATTACTAGACGGAAAGGAGAACGTTCATTGCGAAAGACGCATGCTCTCACTGAAGCAGCGATTGAATTGGCATTGTTTGCCGTTTTGCTTTTGCTCGCGTTATACGTGCCGTTTATCGGTTTCATTGCTGCTTTGTTTTTAGCGCTTCCGTTTATGGTGTTTACGATGCGCCACGGGCTCATTCCCGCGTGGTTGCTGCTTGCGGCGGCGCTTGTCGTCTCCGGTTTGATCGGATCGCTTTTGTCGCTGCCGATGGCGCTTATGTTCGGAACTTTTGGCATAGCGGTCGGCGCGATGCTGGTGAAAAAGAAAAATCGTTACCTTGTTTTGCTTATTGGTGCGCTCGTATTTTTAGCCAACATTGTGCTTGACTATGTCATTTCGATTCAATTTTTGCAAGTTGATATGATCCAAGATACACTCGCGCTAGTGCGTGAATCATTTGATACGGCAATGCGCGTCATGGAAGGAATGGGGCAAACACCGCCGACGGAGATGAAAAAACAGTTTGAGCAAGCCATTGTGCTGATTAGTTACATGACTCCGACTTTGTTTTTCGTCGCCTCGTTTGTGTTGGCGTACGTGACGATTATTGTCTCGCTTCCAGTCATGAAACGTCTGAAACTGCCAGTCGGCACGTGGCCGCCATTTCGTGAGCTTTCCTTGCCCAAAAGCGTGTTATGGATTTATGTCCTTGTGCTCGTTTTATCCCTATTTCCGCTTAAAGAGGGAACATTTACATACATTGCTGTATTGAACGTATCTTACGTGTTGCAGCTTGCTTTGATTGTTCAGGGGTTTTCATTTTTGTACTACGCCGCTTACAAAAAAGGCATAGGAAAAGGTGTTGTTGTCGCGGGGACGGTTATTTGCTTATTCCTGCCTTTTCTACTTTATCTTGTGGCGATATTCGGTATAATTGATTTAGGATTTGATTTGCGCCGCCGCATATAATAATTGGATAAAGTAAGCCATTTTTGCAGTGTAGGAGCTGACTTGAATGTCTCATTTTTACGAAAGGAAAACGTACCGTTATCCGTCCTATGCGTTAGCCGCCTTGGCGGTGCTTATGGCTGTTAGCTTGTTTTATTTTCAATGGATGCTTGGGCTCGTCGGTCTTCTCGGTGTTGGTTTTTTGCTTTATTACGTCATTTGGTCGCAACGCTCTTTACACAAGGAGCTGCAACAATATATTTCCAACTTGTCATACCGAGTAAAAAAAGTCAGCGAGGAAGCGCTGATGCAGATGCCGATCGGTATTCTGCTCCTCGATGAGGAAGACAAAATCGAATGGTCGAACCGGTTTTTAGCAGCTTGTTTTAAAGAACAGACATTAATTGGGCGTTCGCTCGCTGAACTTTCCGAACCGTTGGCTGCTTTTGTGAAAAAAGGGAAAACCGACGAAGAAATCATTGAACTGAATGGAAAACAGCTGAAAGTGATCGTCCACCGCCATGAACGGCTTCTTTACTTTTTCGATGTTACTGAGCATATGGAGCTGAGACGGCGTTATGAGACAGAGCGATTGGTGTTGGCGATCATTTTTCTTGATAATTACGATGAGATTACCCAAGGAATGGACGATCAAGCGAAGAGCCAAATGAACAGCCTTGTCACGTCCGTATTAAACCGTTGGGCGAATGATTACGGCATCTTTTTAAAACGAACGTCCTCCGACCGGTTTATTGCTGTATTAAACGAGCATATATTGACGCAATTGGAAAAAAGTAAGTTTTCGATTTTGGACGAAGTGCGTGAACAAACGGCAAAACATCAGGCCCAGATTACGTTAAGCATCGGTATCGGTGCCGGCGTGTCCTCGCTTCCCGAACTTGGGACGCTTGCTCAATCGAGCCTAGACCTAGCGTTAGGACGCGGTGGCGACCAAGTGGCGATTAAGCAAGGAAACGGAAAAGTCAAGTTTTACGGAGGCAAAACGAATCCGATGGAAAAGCGGACGCGCGTCCGCGCCCGCGTCATTTCCCATGCGCTTCGCGAACTGATTGCCGAGAGCGATAAAGTGCTTATTATGGGTCACAAATACCCGGATATGGACGCGCTTGGAGCCGCCATTGGCATTTTAAAAGTTGTTCAATCGAACCAAAAGGAAGGATTTCTTGTTGTTGACGCTATGAAAACAGACGCTGGAGCGCAGCGGCTGCTTGAGGAAATGAAAAAACAGGCCGATTTATGGGCAAGATGCATCAAGCCAGAACAGGCGCTTGAGCTCATAACGGAAGATACGCTTTTGATCGTTGTTGATACCCATCGGCCGTCGCTTGTCATTGAGGAACGGCTGTTATATCGTGCCGACCATATCGTCGTCATCGATCACCATCGCCGCGGTGAAGAGTTTATCGAGGCGCCGATTCTCGTCTATATGGAGCCGTACGCCTCGTCGACGTCTGAGCTTGTCACTGAGTTGTTGGAGTATCAGCCAAAACGGGTGAAACTTTCGATGCTTGAAGCGACAGCGTTGCTTGCCGGCATTGTCGTTGATACGAAGAGCTTCACGCTCCGCACCGGTTCACGGACGTTCGATGCGGCTTCATATTTGCGCGCTCAAGGGGCGGATACGGTGCTCGTGCAAAAGCTGCTGCGGGAAAGCGTGGCCAATTACGTTAAACGGGCAAAACTGATTGAGCGGGCAGCAATCGATGAACATGGCATTGCCATCGCTAAAGGAGACGAGAACGAAGTGCATGACCAAGTGCTAATCGCGCAAACGGCTGATACGCTGCTCACATTAAGCGGTGTTGTCGCTTCGTTCGTCATTTCCAAGCGAGGCGACGGAACAGTCGGCATTAGCGCCCGCTCGCTGGGCGATGTCAATGTGCAAGTGATTATGGAACGGCTTGGCGGAGGCGGGCACTTAACGAATGCTGCCGCTCAGCTTTCCGGTGTGACGGTCGGAGAGGCGGAGCAGCAGCTGCGTGAAGCGATTCATGACTATTTTGAGGGGGGTAAGCCAGTATGAAAGTCATTTTTTTGAAAGATGTAAAAGGAAAAGGGAAAAAAGGGGAAATCAAAAACGTTGCCGACGGTTATGCGAACAACTTTTTGTTCAAACAAGGATTGGCCATTGAAGCGACGCCAGCGAATTTAAAAGCACTCGAAGCGCAAAAACAAAAAGAACAGCGCCAAGCGGCGGAAGAGCTGGCGAATGCCAAAAAGTTAAAAGAGCAGCTTGAAAAGCTGACAGTGGAAATTGCGGCGAAGGCAGGTGAGGGAGGCCGTTTGTTCGGCTCGATCACGAGCAAGCAAATCGCTGAGGCGCTGCAAGCCCAGCACGGCCTAAAGCTCGACAAGCGGAAAATCGAGCTTAGCGATGCCATTCGCGCCCTCGGATATACGAACGTGCCGGTGAAGCTTCATCCGGAAGTGTCAGCAACATTAAAAGTGCACGTGACGGAACAAAAATAACGGTGACAGTTCACTCCAAGATGCGAAGATGTCCCCGCCCGCTGCGGCGGGGCTTCCTTGCTTATCGGCTAACAGGGGAAAAGGTGGTGAGACGATGAGTGAACTTTTTTCTGAACGAATTCCTCCGCAAAGCATTGAAGCCGAGCAGGCTGTGCTTGGCGCCGTGTTTTTAGATCCCACTGCGTTAACGCTCGCTTCGGAAATGTTAATTCCAGAAGATTTTTACCGCGCGGCCCATCAAAAAATTTTCCACGCCATGCTTCGTGTCGCCGACAAAGGCGAACCGGTTGATTTAGTCACAGTGACAGCGGAACTCGCTGCTTCCGAGCAGCTTGAAGAGATCGGCGGCGTCTCATATTTAAGCGAGCTCGCCGATGCCGTGCCGACAGCGGCTAACGTTGAATATTACGCCCGCATCGTGGAAGAAAAATCGGTGCTTCGCCGCCTCATCCGTACGGCGACATCGATCGCACAGGACGGGTATACAAGGGAAGACGAAATCGACCTTCTGCTTGACGAAGCAGAACAAAAAATTATGGAGGTTTCCCAACGGAAACATTCAGGTGCCTTTAAAAATATTAAGGATATTCTCGTTCAAACGTACGATAATATTGAAATGCTCCATAACCGGAACGGAGAAATTACCGGCATCCCGACGGGATTTACTGAGCTTGACCGGATGACGTCCGGTTTTCAGCGGAGCGATTTGATCATCGTTGCTGCCCGGCCGTCGGTCGGGAAAACGGCGTTTGCTTTAAACATCGCGCAAAACGTAGCCACAAAAGCAAACGAAAATGTTGCCATTTTCAGTTTAGAAATGAGTGCCCAGCAGCTCGTGATGCGGATGCTTTGCGCCGAGGGAAACATCAATGCACAAAACTTGCGCACCGGCCAACTGACGCCGGAAGACTGGGGTAAGCTGACGATGGCGATGGGGAGCCTATCGAACGCTGGCATTTATATTGACGATACGCCGAGCATCCGCGTCAGTGATATTCGCGCCAAATGTCGTCGTCTGAAACAAGAAAGCGGCCTTGGCATGATCGTCATTGACTATTTGCAGCTTATCCAAGGAAGCGGACGCAGCAAAGAAAACCGCCAGCAGGAAGTATCGGAAATTTCCCGTTCGTTAAAGGCGCTCGCCCGCGAGCTCGAAGTGCCAGTCATCGCCTTGTCACAGCTGTCGCGCAGCGTTGAGCAGCGCCAAGACAAGCGGCCGATGATGTCCGACATTCGTGAATCCGGAAGCATTGAGCAAGACGCTGATATCGTCGCTTTTTTATATCGGGATGATTATTACAACAAAGATTCCGAGAACAAAAATATTATCGAGATCATTATCGCGAAACAGCGTAACGGCCCAGTGGGGACGGTACAGCTTGCTTTTATTAAAGAGTATAATAAATTTGTGAACTTAGAGCGCCGTTTCGATGAGGCGCAAATTCCGCCAGGAGCGTAAAACAGCGCGATGCCAATGGCATCGCCTCTTTTCATGTCTCTGGTTAATAAACGAATAAAATAGTTTATAATTGTTTTTAATGTTCGTGTTTCATTGACTTTATGCCTGAAAACTGTTACACTTACAATGTTTAGACCGTGGAAACTGGAGGTGCTCGCCATGTCGTCAGTTGTTGTTGTCGGCACACAATGGGGCGATGAAGGGAAAGGAAAAATTACTGACTTTTTATCGGAAAATGCGGAAGTGATTGCCCGATACCAAGGAGGAAACAACGCCGGACACACGATCGTGTTTAACGGGGAAAAGTACAAGCTGCACTTAATCCCGTCGGGCATTTTTTATAAAGATAAAATTTGTGTCATCGGCAACGGAATGGTTGTCGACCCGAAAGCGCTTGTCGCTGAACTCTCATATTTGCATGAACACGGCATTTCGACGGATAATTTACGCATTAGCAACCGCGCTCATGTTATTTTGCCATACCATTTGAAACTGGACGGGCTCGAGGAAGAGCGGAAAGGTGCGAACAAAATCGGCACGACGAAAAAAGGGATTGGCCCGGCATACATGGACAAAGCGGCGCGCATCGGCATTCGTATCGTTGATTTGCTTGACCGCGATGTGTTCGCGGAAAAGTTGGCCCGCAATTTAGAAGAGAAAAACATGTTGTTTGAAAAAGTGTACGGGGTCGAAGGCTTCCGGCACGAGGACATTTTCGAAGAATACTACGAGTACGGTCAACAAATCGCTAAGTACGTTTGCGACACATCAGTCGTGTTGAACAATGCGCTCGATGAAGGGCGTCGCGTCTTGTTTGAAGGGGCGCAAGGTGTCATGCTCGATATCGACCAAGGGACATATCCGTTTGTTACGTCATCCAACCCGGTAGCTGGTGGGGTGACGATCGGCGCTGGTGTCGGCCCAACGAAAATTAAACATGTCGTTGGGGTGGCGAAAGCATACACGACGCGCGTCGGCGATGGGCCGTTCCCGACCGAGCTGCACGATGAAATTGGCGACCGCATCCGCGAAGTCGGCCGCGAGTATGGGACGACAACCGGCCGTCCGCGCCGCGTCGGCTGGTTTGACAGCGTCGTCGTCCGCCACGCCCGTCGGGTGAGCGGTATCACCGACTTGTCGCTCAATTCGATTGACGTCTTAACCGGTATTGAAACATTGAAAATTTGCGTTGCCTACCGTTATCGTGGTGAAGTGATTGAAGAATTTCCAGCCAGCTTAAAAGTATTGGCCGAATGTGAGCCGATTTATGAAGAGCTGCCAGGCTGGACGGAAGACATTACTGGTGTGAGAAGCTTGGACGAGCTGCCGGCGAACGCTCGCCACTATGTCGAGCGCATTTCCCAGCTCACCGGCATCCCGCTCTCGATTTTCTCCGTCGGCCCGGATCGCTCGCAAACGAATGTCGTCCGCAGCGTCTACGCGTAAGCGAGTGACGGTCGACAGGAAGCAGGCATAGATGCTTGTGCGTCTATGCCTTTTTCATTGTTTTCGCGCCGGAGATCACATTTTCGAAGCCACTTGCCTTTAAGGAGAAAAAGTCGATCAGCCTACCCCTCAAAATGGCAATCGACAAAGGATGATTTCATTTTCATAACATGATAAATTAGTAATGATAGCATTCCATCGCAAAAGGGAAGGATGTGAACGAGATGGAAAAACGCATTTTAGTTGTTGATGATGAAAAACCGATTGCTGATATTTTGCAATTTAACTTACAAAAAGAAGGATACGAAGTGATTTGCGCTTACGACGGTGAAGAAGCGCTTCAAAAAGTGGAAGAAACAATGCCGGATTTAATTTTGCTTGATATTATGCTTCCGCTAAAAGATGGGATGGAAGTATGCCGCGAAGTGCGAAAAAAATACGATATGCCAATTATTATGCTGACGGCGAAAGACTCGGAGATTGATAAAGTGCTTGGACTGGAGCTCGGAGCAGACGATTATGTCACCAAACCGTTCAGCACGCGGGAGCTATTGGCGCGGGTGAAAGCGAACTTGCGCCGCCATGCGCAAACAGCGACCCAAGAGGAAGAGGAGAGCGAAACGAATGAAATCGTCGTCGGTCCGCTTGTAATCCGTCCGGACGCGTATGTCGTACAAAAGCGCGGGGAAACGATTGAATTGACTCACCGCGAATTTGAACTGCTCCACTATTTGGCGAAACATATTGGCCAAGTGATGACGCGCGAGCATTTGTTGCAAACGGTCTGGGGTTATGACTATTATGGCGATGTACGCACGGTCGATGTAACGGTAAGACGGCTGCGTGAAAAAATTGAGGATAACCCTTCTCACCCGTCATGGATCGTTACTAGACGGGGGGTCGGCTACTACTTGCGCAACCCGGAACAGGAGTCATGAGCCGAGATGAAAAAGTTAGGTCCGTTTCGTTCGATTCATTTTAAGTTTGTCATTATTTATGTGTTGTTGATTCTCATCGCGATGCAAATTATTGGCGTGTATTTCGTCCGCAAGCTGGAAACGGAACTGGTACAAAACTTCAAAAACTCGTTGAACGAACGGGTGACGCTGCTTGCTTATAACGTTGAGCAGGCAATGAGTCGGGAGCGGGATGAGAAAAGCCCGACATTGGAGGAAGACATCCGTTCGCTTCTTCATGATTTCGTTTCCCAAGATATTTCAGAGGTGCGCGTCATCGATGAGAAAGGGAAAGTATTGGCGACGTCCAATCCGTATATGCAAAACATCGTCGGAAAGCGAACGACGGAGATTTATGTGAAACGTTCGCTCGTCACGGGTGAAATTGTCGACCGGATGCTGCTTGATTCGAAGACAGGCTATCGGATGTACATTTCCTCAACTCCGATCAAAACGAGTGGGGAAGTCAAGGGTGTCATTTATGTGATTGCCTCGATGGAAAACGTCTTTTCACAAATGAGGCAAATTAATATGATTTTGGCGACCGGAACGGGGATCGCTCTCGCCATTACCGCCGTGCTCGGCATTTTTTTGTCGCGCACGATTACCCGCCCCATTTCCGATATGCGCCGACAAGCGCTGGCGATGACGAGAGGCGATTTTTCACGCAAGGTGAAAGTGTATGGCTACGATGAAATCGGGCAGCTGGCGATGACGTTTAACAACTTGACAAAAAAGCTGCAGGAGGCGCAGGCAACGACGGAAGGGGAGCGGCGCAAACTCGAGTCGGTACTGACACATATGACCGACGGGGTCATCGCGACCGACCGCCGCGGCCGCGTCATTTTGATTAATGATGCAGCGCTCAACATCTTGAATGTTTCACGTGAAACAGTGCTGTCGAGTTCAATTGTTGATGTGCTTGGCATCGCCGATCAATATACGTTTGAAACGTTGCTCGAGGAGCACGATTCGCTCATTTTGGATTTCAGCACAGATGAGGAATTGTATATTTTGCGTGCCTCGTTGTCAGTCATTCAAAAAGAAGGCGGACTGATCAACGGGTTGATCGTCGTCTTGCACGACGTGACTGAACAGGAAAAAATCGACCGCGAACGGCGGCAGTTTGTCGCCAATGTGTCGCATGAATTGCGCACGCCGCTGACGACGATGAAAAGTTATTTAGAAGCGTTGGCTGACGGTGCTTGGCAAGATAAAGAGATCGCACCAAGATTCATTCAAGTTGTGCAAAATGAAACCGAGCGGATGATTCGGCTCGTCAACGATTTGCTCCATCTATCGAAACTAGACAGCAAAGACTATAAACTGAAGAAAACGTGGATCAACTTCTCGGCTTATTTTCATAAAATTATTGACCGGTTTGAACTGACGAAAAGCGACAATATCCGGTTTGTTCGCAACATTCCACGCGAGGCGATTTTCATTGAAGTGGATGAAGATAAAATTACGCAAGTGTTGGATAACATCATTTCCAACGCAATAAAATACTCTCCCCAAGGTGGGACGATCACGTTTCGGGTGCGCGAGCTGGCTGATGAAATCATCATTAGTATCAGCGATGAAGGAGTCGGCATTCCGAAAGCGGATTTGGCCAAAATTTTTGAGCGTTTTTACCGGGTCGATAAGGCACGGTCGCGCAAATTGGGTGGCACCGGCCTTGGACTGGCCATTGCCAAAGAATTGGTGCTCGCCCACGGTGGGACAATTTGGGCGGAAAGCAAAGAACATAAAGGGACGACGATTTACTTTACGTTGCCATTAGAACGAGAACAAAAGGATGACTGGTACAATGTATGAGCAGATTAAAACAGTCGTGTTGACGGTGCTCGTGCTGATCAGCATTACGTTGACGTTTGTTTTATGGACATACTATCCGAAATATGATGTGCTGCAAAACGATGATTATATTCAGCACGTTTCCGTGAGCAATACACAAGTCGATACGGCGATGGTCGTGCAGCCCAAACAGATGATTATCCATAAAAACGGTGCCCACTATGCCGTGACGAAAGAAGAAGAGAAAAATGAAGTGTTGAAAGAAATAAAAAAATGGACGCTTGACGACTTCGAAAACATTTCGTCTTCTGTTCCGGCAGGAAAGTTTTTTACGTTTTTAAATGGCAAGGAGCGGCTGGAAATTATTTATCCAGACGAAATCCCCATTGACATATACCGATTAATTTTCACTGTAGATGATAAAGGATTGGACGATTTGTCATTCGACCGTATTCTCGTTCCACTTGAAGGAGACGATGAGTTTCCAGTGTATTTTATGGCAACGGACAAGCAAAAAATTTATAAAGCGGTTGCTAGTGACGCTTCGCTGGTGGCAATCAGACGGCTGACGAAAGAAACAAACCATTTTGCCCGTTATTTTGCATATCCGGTCAGCGAGACGAAACAGCTTTACTTGCCGGAAAGCGAAGTGGCGCTCAGTAGCTTGCAATACTATACCGATGAATTAGATGTCGATAAATTTAAAGAGGCGCTTTTTAGCGATCCGAGTTTCGTTAAAAAAGACTTGATTCCGTTTGGTGAAGAATATACCGATGGTTCACGGCTGATGAACGTTGATTTTCTCCAACGAACGCTGTTGTATGTCAATCCAGCAGCGCGCGCCTCGGATATGAGCCAAACCAAATCGGAAACTCATCTCATTCAAAAAAGCATCAATTTTGTCAATGAACATGGTGGGTGGACCGATCTGTACCATTTTGTCCGCTGGAGTGAAGAGGACCGGAAAATCATTTTCCGCCTTGTTGTGAACGGCTATCCGGTTTTTAACGAATATGGCATGTCAGAAATTGTGGAAACATGGGGAGCAAGCGATTTAATGAAGTACCAGCGCCCGCTGTTCCGCCTTGAGATTGCTGACCGTAACCGTACACCGACAACGTTGCCGTCCGGCCGAGATATTGTCAAACAGATCGAAGCAATGAAAGACGTCCGTAAAGCGCTCGTGAAAGATATTGCCATCGGCTATGAGCTCATCAAAGATCCAGAACGGGAAAAGGTGATCCGTCTTGAACCGGCATGGTTTTATTTGTATGGGCAAACGTGGAAAAAAGTGAGTGTCGGTGGAGAGAGCAGAGGAGGGGGAACCAATGGATTGGAGTAAAACGAAGACGATTTTTATTATTGTGTTCCTCATCCTTGATTGTTTTTTAATTTATCAGTTTATGGAGAAACGAAACAGCAGTCAGCTTGACGTTATTTTAGAAACGACGATTGAAGAACAGCTCGAAGCGAACGGCATTACATATGTCGATTTGCCAAAAGAAGTGACAAAAGCGGTGTATGTTAGCGGTAAAAGTCGGTCGTTTACTAGTGCCGATACGAAAAAACTATCCGGACAAAAGGTAGAAATTGAAGGAGAAACAAAGTTGAAAGGGACGTTCACTCATCCGGTCGCTTTCAACTTCGAAGATCAGTACCAACTGAGCGAGTTTTTACAGCGGCACATCTTAAATGGGGAACAATATGCCTTTTGGTCATTTGATAAAAAGAAAGGCACAGTGATTTGCTACCAAGTATATGACGGGAAAATGATTTATGACAACGAAAACAGCAAGCTTGTCATCCACGTCAATGAGCAAAAAGAGGCGCTTTCCTACGAACAGACGATGCTCGTTGACTTGGAAAAATACGAACGGAAACAGGATATCGTTCCGGCCATTAAGGCGATTGAGACGCTGTATCGAAGAGGACATTTACAGCCAGGGGATCACGTCACTAGAATCGAGCTTGGCTATTATGGACTTGTCCAATTTACTGCCTCGCAAGTGTTGACACCGACATGGCATATCGTGGTCAACCGGAAAAAAGACTATTTTGTCAACGCGTTTGAAGGGCAAGTCATTAATGATCAAGGAAATGTGTTGGAGTGAAAACAAATGACAATGCGATTTAGTGTACTAGCAAGCGGCAGTACTGGCAACGCCTTTTACATCGAAACAGACAGCCAGCGCCTGCTTGTCGATGCCGGCTTGAGCGGCAAACAGCTCGAGCAGCTATTCGCGGAAATCGGCCGCCATCCGAAGCAGCTTGATGCGCTGCTTGTGACCCATGAACATAGCGACCACATTAAAGGGCTCGGCGTCCTCGCCCGCAAGTACCGTCTGCCGGTTTATGCGAATGAAAAAACGTGGCGGGCAATGGAGCAGGCCATCGGTGACATCCCGACCGAGCAGAAATTTGTCTTTCCGCTCGGCACGGTGAAAACGTTTGGCGATGTTGACGTTGAATCATTCGGTGTTTCCCACGATGCAGCCGAGCCGATGTTTTACGTCTTCCACTATGGAGAGAAAAAGCTCGCCTTGCTCACGGATACCGGCTATGTGAGTGAGCGGATGAAAAAGACGATTGAAAACGCCGACGTATTTGTATTGGAGAGTAACCATGATGTCGGGATGTTGCGAATGGGGAGATATCCGTGGAACGTCAAGCGCCGCATTTTAAGTGATGTCGGCCATATTTCCAATGAAGAAGCGGGGCTTGTGCTCGCTGATGTGATTGGCGAACGGACGAAACAAATTTATTTAGCCCATTTAAGCCAAGATAACAATATGAAGGAGCTGGCGCGCATGACCGTGACGCAAACGCTTGAGCAGAGGGGGCTGGAGGTCGGCGACCGCTTTCGTCTGTACGATACTGACCCGCGTCAAGCGACAGCGTTGGCGTATGTGTGATGCCTCTTTTGTCTAAACTGAAGAAAATGCATTTGTTGGATTTTTTGTCCTGCTCATGATTATAATGAGGGATGGAGATGAATGAGAAAGGGGTGGTGAGCATGGGATATTACGATGACCATTATGAACCGAATGGACAGACGAGACGAAAACGGCGCAGCGGTTCGTTCGTTTCTGCGCTTGTCGGTGCTATACTAGGAGGGCTGCTCGTCCTCATGTCCATCCCGACACTTTCCCGTTGGGACGTCCTCCCGTATGAGGTTGTGCCGCCGCAGGGCGGAGAGGAAGAACGTGAAGGGGAAAACGGGGCTCCCCCCATCCAGCAAAGTGTTTCTGTTGATGTGACAACAGCGGTGACGAAAGCGATCGATCAAGCGTCCGATGCGGTTGTCGGCGTCGTCAATATTCAGGCAGCGGGTTTTTGGTCGCAAGGAGGCGAAGCCGGTGTTGGGTCGGGCGTTATTTATAAAAAGGCTGGTAGCCGAGCGTTTGTTGTCACGAACCACCATGTCGTTGAAAACGCTAGCCAGTTGGAAGTGAGTTTAAAAGATGGAACGAGAGTGCCGGCCAAGTTGCTCGGCAGCGATGTGCTCATGGATTTAGCTGTGTTGGAAATTGACGCGAAACACGTAAAAAAAGTCGCCCAATTCGGCAATTCTGATACAGTGAAGCTGGGTGAGCCGGTCATCGCTATCGGCAATCCGCTTGGTTTACAGTTTGCTGGATCGGTGACGCAAGGAATTATTTCTGGGACGAACCGGACGGTGGAAGTCGACTTGGATCAAGACGGCACACCGGACTGGAACGCGGAAGTATTACAGACAGACGCGGCGATTAACCCTGGCAACAGTGGCGGTGCTCTCGTGAACATGAAAGGACAAGTGATCGGAATTAATTCGATGAAAATTGCTCAAGAAGCGGTAGAAGGGATCGGATTTTCCATCCCGATCAATGCAGCCATCCCGATTATTTCCGACTTGGAAAAATACGGACAAGTACGTCGGCCATACATGGGGGTAGAGCTCCGTTCACTCAGCGACATCCCATCGTACCATTTGAAGGCGACGCTTCATTTACCGTCGAACGTGACAGAAGGAGTAGCAGTCATCCAAGTTGTGCCGATGTCGCCGGCTGCGCAAGCAGGTTTGCAGCAGTTTGACGTCATCGTGGCGCTAGACGGCGAAAAAGTCCGTAACGTGCTTGATTTACGCAAGTATTTGTATACGAAAAAATCAGTTGGAGAGCAAATGGAAGTCACGTTTTATCGTGATGGGAAAAAGCGGACGATCACGATGAAACTGGCGCCCGAGTCGTACTAAACAAAAAAAAAAACAGTGAAGGGAGCGGGAACGCTCCTTCTTTTTTCCACAAGGAAAGGGGCGAGAAAGATGATATTCACATGTGAAGAACATATTGATATCGCCATTGACGAATATGTGGATGAGACAGAACAGGCGCCTGATATCGAACCTGTGGATAACAATGAACAACAGTGCCGATTTTGCGAAAAAACGGCTGTATATGTAGTAGGAAAATGATATTTTTGCACAACATGTGGATATGTGTTGTGTATATGTGGATAATTGTTGTTGATAAGTTGTTTATAAGGTAGGGATTACTTGTGCATATCTCCATTGTAGCTGTAGGTAAGTTGAAAGAAAAATACTTGATCGCAGGGGTACAAGAGTATACAAAGCGCCTATCTGCATACGCCAAAATAGAAATCATCGAAGTCGCTGATGAAAAAACCCCTGAGCGGGCTAGCGAACTCGAAGAAGAACAAATTAAACAGCGCGAGGGTGAGCGGCTGCTGGCGAAAATTCCACACGATGCCCATGTTATCGCGCTTGCCATTGAAGGGAAAATGAAATCGTCCGAACAATTTGCCGCTCGCCTCGATGAGCTTGCCACTTATGGAAAAAGCAAAGTGGTTTTTGTTATCGGCGGATCGCTTGGCTTAAGCAAACAAGTGATGGCTCGTGCTGACGAGGCGTTGTCGTTTTCCAAAATGACTTTCCCACACCAACTCATGCGCCTTATTTTGCTTGAGCAAATTTATCGTGCGTTTCGGATTAACCGAGGGGAACCGTATCATAAGTAAATGGTTTTTTAGGAACCAACAAGGAAAGAACCGAATCATAAATAAATGATTTTTCAATTTACTCCACTCGGAAAGATACCAATGGATTTTTTAGGACAAATCGTAAATTTTAGTTTAATGGAAAAGGGGAAATGACAATGTCAATAGCAGTGATATATGGGGGAACTCGTCCTAATGGAAATTCGGAGATACTGACAGAGCAGGTAATTCAAGGAATAGCTACTGAAAAAATTTATTTAAGAGATTTTAATATCCAGCCCATTATAGACATGCGTCACTCGAAAGAAGGTTTTCAAGAAAGAAATGATGATTATAATTCAATCATTGATCGTATACTCCCGCATGATATTTTAATATTCTCTACTCCAATTTATTGGTATAGCATGTCAGGAACAATGAAAAACTTTATTGATCGATGGTCACAAACTTTAAGGGACCCGAAATATCCTGATTTCAAGAGTAAGATGGCTTCAAAAAAAGCGTTTGTTATTGCTGTTGGAGGAGATGATCCTTACATTAAAGGACTGCCTTTGATTCAACAATTTCAATACATTTTTGATTTTATGGGAATTGAATTTGCCGGATATATTCTTGGAAATGGAAACAAACCTGGAGAAGTATTACAAGACAAAGTAGCACTTTTCGCAGCTACTCAAATGCGAAATAAATTAACTGAAAACATCTGAAATTAGCCATCAAAATGGGGTTAATGGAAAGGTTAAAACTTATACATGAAACGATGTTGGTATTAGTGAATCAGCTTCAGCTTCTGTTACAGTTGGAAGTGCTGAGCTTGGCAATAACGAGGAGAGCGAGGTAGAAACGAATATCACTCAGCCTTAATCTATCACGGCTGATTCTTTATGCCATTTCTAAGGGATATGTAAATATAAATGCATAAAAGGAAGGCTTTATGTATGAAGAAAAAATTGAAGATGATAGGAATCAGTATCTTAATAGTCATTCTCGCTTTGTTTGGGATGTGGAAATTAATAAATTCGAGAACCTTTCAGTTGTTTGGAGGAATCACTGACAAGGTGGAGACTAGCCAAAAGGTAATTGCATTGACATTTGATGATGGACCAACAAAAAATGTAGATGATATTCTTGCTTTGTTGGATCGCTACAATGCAAAAGCTACTTTTTTTCTCATCGGGAGTGACTTGGAAAAGAATCTAGATGAAGCGAAAAAGATAGTAGCTGCGGGGCATCAAATTGGAAATCATACGTATTCTCATCAAAGAATGGTTTTTCGATCTCCTTCTTTTATCAAGAATGAAATTGAAAAAACGGACAAACTTATTCGTAAGGCTGGATATAGTGGTGAGATCGACTTTCGGCCTCCGTATGGAAAAAAACTAGTAGGTGTGCCTTATTACTTGTATACACATAATAGAGATACCATTACTTGGGATATTGAACCAGATACTTACTATACCTCATCCAAAGACAAAATAAATTATGTAATCAAAAATGTAAAGCCGGGCTCAATCATATTAATGCACCCAATGTACGATCAGTCTGGGGAAGAATTAAGAGCGATTGAAGGAATATTACAGTCCTTATCAAAAGAAGGATATAAATTCATTACGGTTAATGAACTTCAAGGATTGGAAAAATAATATGAAGCGAAACTTTCCAAAGAGGTGTGGTGGATTCTGCTTGAATGAATAACCATATTATTTCCTGATAAAAGGAATATACTTCTGTTAAATTGGCAGAAGTATATTCCAAAATGATTAAAACTGTATCAAAATCGAATATCTAATTGTCCGTTGGTTTTACCCCGCACATTTTAAGTACATAAACAAGAGCTAAAGGTATAACACTCATATTTTTTAGAAAGTATACGCAGGCATCATATGCAGCAGTTGGTTCAGCCGGTTTTATATCTAACCACTCGAGTGTTGAAGTAAAAAGTCCGCTGATTAAAATGATTAGTAAATTTCCTAACCCAGTTAATAGTACGATGAATACGATCATTTGGCTGATAAATCCATAAGGCCAATTCTTATTAAAGTAGGTAGAGCAAGATTGCATAAGTTTATCCCAAAATTGTTTTTCCTTTAGTTCGTTAAGATTACTTTTTGACATTAAACTTATCATCATTAGGAAGAGAAAGACTCTAGTCAATGTAACAATCACCTCTAACCAAATGGGTGATTCATCCATCAACATTTGAAATGCACGACTGAGGGAAGGGACTAGTGATATCAATAGTAAGGATAAATGACTGTAGAAAAATAGGATAGATGCTCCGAAAGTTTCCAGCCCGATTTTTCCATATTTTAAAACGTCAGAAATTCTCATAATATCATTCCTTCATGGGAAACCAAATCTAATAGTAATACACTTATATTGAACTAACTTAATTGGCATTTTCTATATTATTATTTATACATTAATTTGTAATTACCTCTAAAATTGAGTATCTCTATTTTAGAGGTAATGTTATTTTAGTTAGGGGTAATGAACTTGTCAACGATAAATAATCAATCAAATGAACAAAGGTCGATAAATTTGGGAAAAGAGTTCAGTTTGGCTTTAATTATGTTTCATCAAACGGTAGCAGAAAGAGTGGGGTTGAATTTAACAGATTATAAAGTATTGGGAATCATCCCATTTGAAGGATTGACCGCTGGGGAAATAGCATCAATAACAGGCTTGTCAACGGGCATGGTGACAACAGTTGTGGACAGGCTTGAAAAGAAGAATTTTGTATATAGGGATAGAGATCCAGACGATAGGCGAAAGGTGATTATTAAAGCAAATTTTGAAAAAATAGGCTCTGAATTAGGGCCATATTTCCAATCATTTGGACAGGAAATAGGGAAGGTTGTATCTAAGTATAGTCCAGCAGAAATGGAAGTAATAAATGATTATATTAGGAAAACTACTGAAGTATTTAAGCGGGAAACGAAGAAAATAAAACAAAAATAATGTTCTGTGCATTTTTGTGAACTGTACCATAATTATTCGTAAAGCTGGATATAGAGGTGAGATCCACTTTCGACCTCCGTGTGGAAAAAACAAGTAGATGTGCTTTGTTATTTGTATACACATAAATAGAGACACCATTACTTGGGATATTAAACAGATACTTACTATCGTTGCCAAAAATGATGTGTTTCCGCTGCTCGCTCTACCTATCAGTTATTTTTCTCCCTTGAGTCTTGACCTTCTCGACAATGGCGACGAGGTAGTTGTTGATGTCTGTTTCCCATCATTCACAACATTGGGCGGGAGAAAACGAAAAGGGAGTTGCTTCGCTACGCAACTCCCCCGCATTGGGCCGATATTTTATTTTTGCCGCTTTCTTTCGAACGGAGCAATAAGTGATCCGCATAGACGTATGCCTTTTCGAGTGATGTCGTTCCTCCTGTCTGGAAAAAGTAGAGACCGAATGATGATGTGTAAGCAATTGGACGTTTGGCCGTTCCGTCATCGACCAACACCGTGCTGTGGCGTACAGTTTCCCGCATCTTTTCGACAAGCTGAACACTTTCTTCAAATGTGCGATGGCGCAAAAACATGGTAAACTCTTCCCCACCGCTGCGGAACAAAAAATCGTCCTCTTTAAGAAACTGTTTCAATGTCAAGGCAAAGTGGCGAATGACTTCATCGCCGACGGCGTGGTTGTACGTGTCATTAATCGCTTTAAAATTGTCGATATCAGCAACGACAACGCCAATCCATTCCCCTGTTCCATTTAACTTGGCAATCGTCTGGTCCATGTAGGCTCGGTTATGAACACCGGTCAGAAAATCGGTATATGCCATTCTTTCAAACTGATCGCGTTCTAGTTTATGCTGGATGCTTTGCGATTTGGAAAAGAATGAGCAGCTGACGAAGTAATTGAGCAAAAACAAACTCAAGAGCATATCCCAGCGCTGTTCTTGCAAAAAGAGAAATAACAGGCCATTTGTCAGTACGGTTTTTCCTATATCCATCCAGCTTCTTGTCTTAATAAAATCCAGTGCTTCACGCTTTGTGCGAATGTCGCCGGTTATGTAAAAGATTACGATGAGACAGCAATCAGTCAAAAAGGAAACGATGATGACGAGTAGAAACATAAGCAGCCAAAAGCCGATGAACGGAACAGACTGAAACCACGGATGAAGGAGATTATATAAGGCAAACGCCAGTGAATTGAATGTTACAAAAGAACCGATATTGTACAATGTATGCAGCCATTCATCCGGCTCCGCTGTTTTCAAATATTTTTTTGTCACATGTTCAGTGAGACGAAATAATGTTTCAAAAATAAACAGTCCGAGCGGGCCGGCAAATAAGGCGAACGATAAGCTGTAGTTAATGCCGTAATCAACCGGGATATTGTTTTTCGTTTTGTCGACGACGCGCAAGTGAGAATATAAGCTAGAAAACAGCCAGTAAAATAGCAGGGCGATGACATACGTACGATCGAAGGAAATCGGCTTTGACACAAAGGCAACGGCGATTGAAACGAAAAAAACAGCAAAAATAATCGGTCGTGCTCGGAGTAACATCTCAGCCCTCTCCTATGATCTGACCTCTGACGACTTTGGCGTTGGCGAAGCCATGCTAAAAAAGGAGGGCCACCTATATGCCAGTGGCCTTAAACAAAAATATACGTCATTAAAAAACGGTGAATAGCCCATTTAGAAGCTGGTGTTTTTACGGCACTAGTATATTCACGATTAGAACCAACGGCCATCTCGTTAAATCTATTATAGTATTATATATCCAATTCTGAAAATAGAAAAAATGCCATTTATTTTCACCTTTTTTCCACAAAATTTGACATCTATTGAATCATATATACCTGAAGCCGCTATTCGTTCCTTGAAAAACGGTATAGCTGGATATCGGTTTTTTCGTATATAATATGGGCAATGAAAGGGACAGGGTTAGACATCGATGTTTTCCGTCTGTAAAGAAAGCGCGATGTGAGCGTTTCTAGGGACGGTCTTTCACTATTTGCCGTACAAGAGCATTTCCCAAAAGGGTAGTGAAAAACGGTCAAATAGAGGAAAAATGATTGAACGTTGTGCCATGCGAGCCACCGACCAGTTTCATAGTCGGTTGTTTCAAGCTGTTGTTTTGGCGTGTTTCGCTTTGTTTCATCATTTGGAGGAGGAAAAAAGATGAAAATTGTTATTGCCCCAGATTCGTTTAAAGAGAGCCTTTCAGCACTTGAAGTCGCTGAGGCGGTCGAACGCGGGTTTCGGATGGTGTTTCCGGAAGCTGAATACGTGAAGGTGCCGATGGCTGATGGTGGAGAAGGAACTGTGCAGTCACTCGTTGACGCGACCGGCGGCCGCATCGTGGAAGTCGAAGTGACCGGTCCGCTCGGTGAGCCGGTTTTGGCGTTTTTCGGCTTGCTGGGCGACGGGAAGACAGCAGTGATTGAGATGGCGGCCGCCTCAGGATTGCATCTTGTCCCGCGCGACCGGCGCAATCCGTTAGTGACGACGACGCGAGGGACAGGGGAACTGATCCGCGCCGCGCTTGACGCTGGCGCTAACCATCTTATCATCGGCCTCGGCGGCAGCGCGACAAACGACGGCGGCGCCGGCATGGTGCAGGCGCTTGGCGGGCGGCTTTTAGATCGCGACGGACGCGACATTGGGCCAGGCGGCGGGGCGCTCGCCGATTTGCAGGCGATTGACCTTTCCGAGCTCGATCCACGCCTCAAGAGTGTCCGTATTGATGTGGCTTGCGACGTTGATAACCCGTTGACTGGCGCAAAAGGGGCATCTGCCATTTTCGGGCCGCAAAAAGGGGCGACACCGGACATGGTGGCAATCCTCGACCGAAACTTAGCCCATTACGCCGACATGATCAGACGCGAACTTGGCAAACAAGTGGGCGACATCCCAGGCGCTGGCGCGGCCGGCGGCTTAGGTGCAGGGTTGCTCGCATTTCTTCCGGCTGAATTAAAGCGTGGCGTCGATATTGTGATCGAAACGGTCCAGCTCGCGGAGCGCGTCAAAGGGGCGGATCTCGTCATCACCGGCGAAGGGCGAATTGATGGACAGACGGTATTTGGCAAAACGCCGATTGGCGTCGCCAAGACAGCGAAGCGGTTCGGCGTCCCGGTCATCGGCATCGCCGGCTCACTAGGCGACGACAGCACAGCTGTGTTGGACCATGGTATTGACGCGCTATTTACGATTGTCCCAGGTGTCGTGCCGCTTGAGCAAGCGCTTGAGCAAGCAGAACGTTATGTGACGCAAACCGCGCGACATATTGCCTCTGTGTATCGCCTTGGACAAATAGGAAAAACATCTTCTCTTTGATGTTTTGGGAGAGTCACTTTTTAGCGAAATCGTGCTCTCAGAAGAAGGAGCACTCTAAAATAGAGAGATATATCCAAAAATCCCCTTTCCCTAAGGATATTGCATGACGTACGTATGTAGAAAAAGGTGTCCCGTTATTGTTTGGGACACCTCTCTTGTTTATTTGCTTGTCCGTGGCCAAGAGGCAATGGCTTCAAGTGTGCCACGAATCGCAAACCGGCCGAATTGGTGCGGCAAAATAAAATGGTCGCCTTGGCGGATCGGGTATGTACGCTCGCCGTGAACAAGCTCGCCCTCCCCTTGAAGGATGCTGACGATGAGAAATGGCTTCGTCTGCTCCCACTCGGCTTCTCCATGGACATGCCATTTTTGGACGCCAAAGTAGTCACCCTCCACAAAGGTCGTCACGGTTGCGCCAGGCATGTTGGCGACATGGGGCTGGACATCAGTGTCGCGATGCGGGACAGTGGTGACGTCAATGGCTTTCTCTAAGTGGAGCTCACGCTTCCGCCCTTGGCTGTCGACGCGGTCGTAATCGTAGACGCGATAAGTCGTGTCAGAGCTTTGCTGCGTCTCGAGAACAAGCGTCCCCTCACAGAGGGCGTGAATCGTGCCGCTCGGGACATAGAAGAAGTCGCCGGGATGGATCGGCACTTTCCGCAGCAAACGATCCCATTCTCCCGCCTCCATCATGGCGCGCAGCTCTTCTTTCGTTTGGGCATAATGGCCGTAAATTAACTGGGCGCCCGGCTTGCAGTCGATAATGTACCAACATTCTGTCTTACCGAGCTCCCCACCTTCGTTTGTTTTTGCATAGTCGTCATCCGGATGGACTTGGACGGACAAATCGGCGTTGGCGTCTAAAATTTTCGTCAGCAACGGAAAGCGATCGGATGGAAAATTGCCGAACAAGTCGCGGCGCTCTTCCCATAGCTGTCCAAGCGTCATCCCTTGAAACGGCCCGCGGGCGACAACCGTCTGTCCGTGCGGATGGGCCGATACAGCCCAACATTCCCCTGTTTGCGATGACGGGATATCGTAGCCGAACCGTTCGGCGAGCTTCGTGCCGCCCCAAATGCGCTCTTGGAAGACAGGAGTGAGAAAAATCGGTTCTTGATGCATATCGTTCCCCCCCAAAAACAGTAAAAATTACGGTGATCCTGTCTTCATCTTACCATGAAATACACCGTCGGCAAACGAAAATGATGAGGGGGAACGAACATACGATCCCCCTCATCAAGAAAAAAGAACATTTCGCTCCCATGTATAGATACACAGGAAGTAGCACATCAAGACGATTCATCGAGTTCAATACGTGTCAACGGCTGCTTCGCCGGGCCTTCGACGACGTCACCATCGATCGAAAAGCGCGAGCCATGGCAAGGACAGTCCCACGTCCGGTCGCCGCTGTTCCATTCAAGTTCACAGCCCATATGAGTGCACGTCGTGTCGACGACATGAAGTGTCCCGTTCTCGTCTTTGTAGGCGCCGGCTCGTTTCCCATTGACCGAGACGACCGCTCCCTCCCCGCGCGCCAAGTCTTGCGGCCGGCGGATGGCCGGCTCGATTTTGCCAGCCAATAAATGTTTGGCGACATCAAGGTTTGTTGTGAAAAACTGCTTCACACTCGGGTCAGCGTAAAAACGCGACGGGGAGTACAAGTCGCGATATTGATTGTCGCGGCCGAGAATGAGGTCAGACAGCAACATCCCTGCGGTAGTCCCGTTTGTCATCCCCCATTTCCGGTATCCTGTCGCGACATAAATGTTTGGTGCATCGGCTGTCATCGGTCCAATATATGGCATTTTATCAAGCGTCGTCAAGTCTTGGGCCGACCAGCGGTAACGGATGTCTTTCACCGTAAACAGCTGCGAGGCAAACGAGGAAAGCGCCTCATAATGTCGCATCGTCGGTACCCCTTGGCCGGTTTTATGGTTTTCCCCGCCGATGAGAATAAGTGTCTCACCGTTCGCCGCGGCGGAACGGACCGAGCGCTTCGGGTTATCGGCGCTTAAATACATACCGCCAGGATAAGGTTCAGTAATCGTCACTCCTAACACGTATGACCGCTCAGCATACATGCGGGAAAAGTAAAACCCGCCGTCATAAAACGGAAAGTGGGAACAGACGGCGACATGGTCACATTCCACTCGCTTTTTGTCGCGCGTCACGACGGACAGCCGCTTCCCTTGCTCGATGTCGGCGACCGGCGTGTATTCGTAAATCGCGACTCCTGCCTTTGTCATGGCATCGACAAGTTTGACTAAATATTTGAGCGGGTGAAACTGGGCTTGTCGCTTCATCACAACCGCCGCTTTCACCGGCAGCGGGAGCGGGATGGACTCAACGAAAGCGCCGTCGATACCGAGCCGCTCATATGCCTCCCACTCTTTTACTAACTTTTGAAATGAAGAGGAAGATGTCGTATAAATGTAGGCGTCTTGTTCGCAAAAGTCGCAGTCGATCTCATGCTGTTCAACCGTGCGGCGAATGAAGCCAAGCGCATCCATGCAGGCGTCATAATAAAGACGCGCTTTCTCCTTGCCGAAATGGTTGAGAAACTCATCGTATACTAGATCATGCTGGGCGGTAATTTTCGCCGTCGTGTGGCCCGTCGTCCCGTTGAGCAGCCGATCGGCTTCAAGAAGGGCAACACGTGCTCCTTGCGTCGCCAGCAAATAAGCGGTTGTAATGCCAGAAATGCCGCCACCGACGACCACGACATCGACGGAAATGTCTCCATCAAGCTTCGGAAAAGACGGAAGTGAGACAGAATCGCGCCAGTACGGTTCAACGATAGAAGGAAGGGATGACATACGTAGGCCTCCTTGCATGCCAATATTGTTTTCTGTAGTTTGCTCTTTGCCATGGCCTGTTATTCCACATATCCACAACCGCTTTCTTTTTTTGGCAATCGTCCGCAAGGAGAATGAAAGATGATACAATAGAAATGGAGAAACAAGACTGTTTTGCAAAAATAATGTTAAAGGAAGATTGGGAATGAATAAATATACAAATTCGTTCCATGAACGCGCCAATACGATGGCGGATAGTTTGATTTTGGAGCATTACAGCTTAAGCGAGCTCAACTTTGAAACGGTCAGCCATTACCGGGAGCGGTTTGCCCGCGTCAAGCCGGGCCATCCGTGGAACGGGCTTGAGACAAAAGAATTTTTATACAAAATTGGTGCATGGGGTAAGCTGCGCGACAGCAGCAAAGAAGGGCTGACACTCGCTGGCCTGTTGATGTTCAGCGAGGAGCGGATCATTACCGAGGTGCTGCCACAATACTTTTTAGAGTACCGGGAGTATGCCGATGCGAAGGAAACGGGTTGGACGAAGCGGTTCACTTCGCAGGACGGGACATGGTCCGGCAATGTGTACGATTTTTATTTCCGCGTGCTTGCTGAGCTGGAGCGTCACGTTTGGTCGGATGAAGGGCGCAGTATTCTTGGTGAGGCATTAGTAAATGCGCTCGTCCATGCCGATTATGGGGAAGAAGGAGGCATTACTGTCGAAAAAGAAGACGGGGCATTTCGCTTTGCTAATCCCGGTCGATTCCGCATCCCAGTTGAGGCTGCGTTGGCCGGACAAATGAGCAATTTGCGCAATCCGAACGTCTTTAAAATGTTTTTATTGATTGACGTATGCAAGCGGGCAGGATCCGGTCTAAAACGAATGCATGATATGCAAGAACGGGTGCTTGTCCAACCGGTCGATATCTCGCAACAAACGAATCCTAATCGTACGATCGTTACGTTATGCCCATTGTTATTTCCAGCCGAGGCGGGCGCAACGATTGAAACAGAAACAGACGAACCATTGCAACAGACTGAACAAGAATGGACGGAACAAGATGATCGATGGATTGAGGAGAGCTTCGTAAATAACGAACCCAACTCCATAAATACCAGCTCAAACTCCATAAATAACGAGCTAAACTCCATGAATAATGTCTCAAACTCCTTAAACAACGGTGGCGACTCCGTAAAAAACATCGGAAACTCCGTAAATAAACTGCCGAAGTTCATAAATAACGAACCCAACTCCGTAACTAACTCACCGAACTCCGATAGTAACGAAGCGAATGTTCATGATACGGATGGAGGAGAGGAAGAGGGAAAGATCGATGAACGATTATGGAAGATGGCGGAATTGGCGCGTCAAAAAAAACGGTTGGCTCCGGCGGTGATGGAAGAGATGATCGTCCGCTTGTGCTGCGAACGGCCGCTGCGGCTGAAGGAGCTGGCGGCGCTGCTTGAACGAACACCGGACGGGTTGCGCAACAACTATTTAGGAAAACTATTAGAAGAAGGAAAAATTCGTCTGAAATATCCTGACCAACCGAACCATCCTCGTCAAGCCTATATTGGGACGGGTAAATAATCATGTTGGTGACCAATGCGCGGCAATAAAAGGAAAAGGGTACCTTAGCGTGATATGATCCCCTTATAGTAGACAGAAAAAGAAAGCCCGCGAATCTGTTTACTATGGAGGGGATTTTTCTATGGGAAACATATGATTTAGCGTTTAAAAAGAAAGTCGTGGATTTCTATTTCAACAAGGGCATGGGCTACAAAATCATCGCTAAGGAGTTGGGAGTCGCTCATTCCACGGTGCGTCGATGGATGAATGGGAAGGAATCTAAGGGGGAAAGGAAAAGCGAAGAGACCCACAACAAGGGAAGGAAAATACCTTGAAGATCCTGAAACGAGGCGTCTTGAAGCGGAAGTAGAGATGTAAAAAAACTCTTAGAGGAGTGAAAGGAGGGCCGGAAGTCGTACCTGCTCACAAGAAATTCGCTATCATTCATGAAATGGACGGACGTCATGGTTTGATTCAACCGTTATGTGAGATCGCAGGTGTGTCTCGAAGTGGATACGACAAGTGGGCCAAACGATAGGAACACCCTTCTCGAAAGCAACGGGAAGGCGAGCATTGGAAGAAAAACATCGCGGAATGTCATAAAGAGCTCAAAGGCACATCTATGGGGATCGGGGAGTCCAAGTCTGGCTCAAACGGAAATACAGCTGAGTGTCAATCATAAACGGGTGCAAAGGCTGATGAGGGAGATGGGCATTCGCGCCGTCATTCAGAAGAAACGGCCTTATTACGGGAAGAAAGCATCCGATGCCATTTCAGGCAATCATCTGAACAGAAATTTCCATGCGACCAACCCCAACGAGAAATGGGTGACGGATATCACTTATCTCATCTTTAACGGACAAACGGAAGGTCAGGATGTCCAGGAAAGAAAACTGTTCTGGACAATGCCTGCATGGAAAGCGTTTTTCGCCATTTCAAGGCGGATGGTTTCCATCTGCGCTCGTTTCGCACAGCCGAAGAGGTGAAGGAGGTCGTACACAACGATATTCATTTTTATAACCATTAGTGTTTCCAAAAAATAAAACACCCTGAGTCCGTATGAATACAGAACTGAGGGTGTTTAAATGGGCTTTTTTCTTCCTGTCTACTTGACAGGGGTCACTGCATTTATTATACAGCTTGCTTTTTCTCTTGCTCGCGGTGTTCGCGGCGGTGCATTCCTTTAATGAAGTAGATCGCTGTCAGCAACAGCAACCACGTTGGGCCGACGATCAATGCGATGCGCGTATCCGGGAAATACGCCATTAAGATGATGACACCAATTAAGAAGGCAAGCGATACATAAGAGCTGTACGGATAAAATGGCATTTTGAATGCTAGTCGTTTCACTTGTTCTGCGCTAAGCTGCTTACGGAACTTCAGTTGGGAAAGCAAAATAATGGACCACGTCCAAATAGCGCCGAACGTTGCGATACTTGTCACCCATTGGAACACTTTTTCCGATACGTAGTTCAAATAGACGCCGACCAGCATGGCAAGGGCGGTGACGATCAAAGCGGTGCCAGGGATGCCGCGGTTAGTTAAACGGCTAAATGCTTGTGGCGCCTCTTTTTGTTCGGACAGGTTAAACAGCATCCGGCTCGTGCTGAAAATACCACTGTTGCACGACGACAGGGCAGCCGTCAAGACGACAAAGTTAATGATACCCGCGGCGGCATGAATGCCGACTTTTTCAAATGTCAACACAAACGGGCTCCCTTTTTGACCAATTTCATTCCAAGGGTAAATGGACATAATGACGAACAATGCACCGACGTAGAAAATTAAAATACGCCAAAACACAGTATTAATGGCTTTTGTCAACGATTTTTGCGGATTTTTCACTTCTCCTGCTGTGACACCGATCATTTCGATGCCTAAATAGGCGAACACGACCATTTGCAGCGACATGAGCACACCGCTAATCCCGTTCGGGAAAAAGCCGCCGTGTTTCCAAAGATTACTAATACCGGTGGCGATACCGCCGTTGCCGATGCCGAATATAATCATTCCTAAGCCAACGACAATCATGGCGATGATCGTGACAATCTTGATCAAAGCAAACCAAAACTCAAACTCCCCATACGCTTTTACGGCAAGGAAGTTAATGGACGTCATGAGTACAAGGGCAGCGAGCGCCCATGCCCAACGTGGTGTATCAGGGAACCAAAACTGCATATAAATACCAACGGCTGTAATCTCAGCGATACATGTGACCACCCATAAAAACCAATAGTTCCAACCGGTCAAATAACCGGCGAGCGGCCCTAAATAGTTATGCGCATAACGGCTGAACGAACCGGCAACCGGATGTTCGACCGCCATTTCACCTAATGCTCGCATGATAAAAAACATAATGGCACCGCTGATCGCATAGCCAAGCAAAATCGCCGGCCCAGCCATTTCAATTGCGGATGCCGAACCAAGGAACAAGCCAACGCCAATCGCTGCGCCGAGCGACATGAGCGAAATGTGGCGTTCTTCCAATCCTCGATGCAATTGCGGCTGCTTTTGCTCCATCTATTTTTCCTCCTAGCAATTGATAATAAATAATATTTTGCGAAAAAGTTTTCATAAAGCGCTTACAATATAATAGTAATCGATATGACAACGATTTGTAAATGAACAATATTTCCAAAATATTATTTATTGAATAATCAAAATATTATTTGAAATAGGGGGAATTGCCTCCTTGCCTTATATTTTGTACAATGGGAAACGCAAAATAAGCGGAACGGAATGAAGGTGATGATGATGGAGGAACGGGAAGCGAAAGCATTTCTTGAACAATTGCAGCAAGAAGGATTGCTCACCGAGCAAACGCGTCTAATTTGGGAAATGATTTTGCCAAAGCGGCTAAAACGGATGTATGACGTGTTGAACGAGCGCACCCGCTATATCACTGTCTTGATGGAAGCGGTGGATGATCCGCACAACCAAGCCGCCGTGTTGCGAACAGCGGAGGCGTTTGGCATTCAAGATGTCCATGTCGTCACCGGGAGGGCGCCGTTTTCGCCGAATCGGCTTGTGACGCGCTATGCCGACCAATGGCTGACGCTTCACCGGCAACCGGATATCAAAACAGCCATCAGCGACTTAAAACAGCAAGGGTATCAAGTGTATGCGAGCTATCTCGGCGAAGGGACGATTCCGCTTTCTGAGGTAAATGTTTCTAAGCCGACGGTGTTATTGTTCGGCAACGAACATAGCGGCGTATCGGAAGAGGCGCTCCGTTTGGCAGATGGGACGTTCGTCATCCCGATGTACGGCTTTGTCCAAAGTTTTAACATTTCTGTTGCTGCGGCATTGACGCTGTATGATGTCACTGAGCGGGCGCGGCGCCAAGTAGGGAGACGATATTATTTGTCACATGAAGAGAAAAAGACACTGTACGAACAATGGATGTGGCAGACATTGCATCCGCGCATCCGCAAACAATTGGAACAGCAAGGATATGTACCAACAATAGGAAAATAACCGGGTTCTTTTGAGAAGGGAACCCGGTTATTTTTTTTGATGGAATATTTTTGTGTGAATCCCCTTCCGGATCAATATTTCCCTAATCGAGGAAAATGGATGACGATTTCTTGAACAATGGTTGAACAGTTCGTGACAAATGTTTTGCCGATTTATGAACTTTTACACCCGTCAGTTTCAAATATTTTTAACTTTGATATGGTAGAAACTAAGACAATATGCATAGAAGGCACGCCTCACATGGTGGGGGCGGACGAAGGAGGATATACAGTGATGAAACGGGCGATATGGCGCGCGCTGTCGGTCTTGCCGCTCCTCTTTTTGCTTAGTGGTTGCGTCGAGCGTACAGCAGTGCTCAACCCACAAGGACCGGTGGCGCGAACGCAGTACGACTTAATTATGTGGTCAATCGGCTTTATGCTGTTGATTATTGTCGTTGTCTTTACTTTATTTACGGTCGTGCTCATTCGTTATCGGGAGAAGCCGGAGAACGCCGATTACGAGCCGCCGGATGAAGAAGGAAACACGCTGCTTGAAATCGTCTGGACAGCGATTCCCGTTTTGATTGTTGCGGCGCTTGCTGTTCCGACGGTGAAGGCGACGTTTGCCTTTGAGAAGCCGCCGACCGATAAAGTCAAACCAATAACGATTCATGTTACGGCAGCCAATTGGAAATGGATTTTCAGTTATCCGGAAGAGAACATTGAAACGGTCAACTATGTCCATATTCCAGCGGGTGTTCCGGTCAGGTTTAAGCTGACTTCAGTCGGACCGATGAACTCATTTTGGGTGCCAGAGTTAGGCGGACAAAAATACGCCATGGACGGCATGGAGACAGAGCTGATTTTACAAGCTGACAAACCGGGGTCATATATGGGGCGAAGCGCCAACTTTTCCGGGGAAAAGTTCACCCATATGGAGTTTGAAGTCGTCGCGCAAAAAGGAGACGACTTTAAGCAATGGGTCAACGAAGTGAAACAAACGGCGCCGAAGCTCAATGAGAACAAGTATGCAAAAATTTTAGAACCGGGACTTGTCGGGCGGATGACGTTCTCAAATACGCATTTAGAATGGATTGACCATGCGAAACAAAACAGCCATCATGTCGAGAGGAAATCAGCAGGTAACCATGGCAACCCAGACCATGACATGGCGAAAGACAGTCATCATCACGGAGAATAAGAAGGGGGGAACGGGCGATGAAATGGAGCGAGTTTTTCGTCACGGGTGAGCCGCTGATTTATGCGGCTGATGTCGCGATCGTCTTAACGATGGTCGGCATTGTGTTTGTATTGACGTATTTTAAAAAGTGGAAATGGATTTGGAATGAATGGCTTACGACTGTCGACCATAAAAAAATTGGCGTCATGTACATTATTTGCGCGGTGCTCATGCTCTTCCGCGGCGGCGTCGATGCCCTTTTAATGCGGGCACAGTTGACAGCTCCTAATATGAATTTTCTTGATGCCCAGCATTATAATGAAATTTTCACTACGCACGGGACGATTATGATTTTGTTTATGGCGATGCCGTTTATTATCGGTTTGATGAACATTGTCGTTCCGCTGCAAATCGGGGCGCGCGATGTCGCGTTTCCATACTTGAATGCGTTAAGTTTTTGGCTCTTTTTCTTCGGTGCAATGTTGTTTAACATTTCGTTTGTCATTGGCGGTTCGCCGGATGCTGGTTGGACGGCGTACTTTCCGCTCGCTGGCAATGAGTTCAGCCCTGGCGTCGGCAACAACTATTACGCTGTTTCCTTGCAAATTTCCGGGATCGGAACGTTAATGACCGGAATCAACTTCCTTGTGACGATTTTGAAAATGCGCGCGCCAGGCATGACGTTGATGCGCATGCCAATGTTTACGTGGACGATTCTCATTACGTGCGTTTTGATTGTGTTCGCTTTCCCAGTGTTGACAGTTGCGTTGGCGTTAATGACGTTCGACCGCTTATTTGATACACAGTTTTTCACGATGGCGAATGGCGGTATGTCGATGCTGTGGGCGAACTTGTTCTGGATTTGGGGACATCCGGAAGTATATATTGTGATTTTGCCAGCGTTCGGCATTTTCTCGGAAATCGTCAGTACGTTTGCGCAGAAACGGCTGTTTGGCTATAAAGCGATGGTTTACTCGATCGTCGGTATCGCCTTTTTAAGCTTTATTGTTTGGGTGCACCATTTCTTTACGATGGGCGCCGGACCAGAGGTTAACTCGGTATTCTCGATTACGACGATGGCTGTTGCCATCCCAACCGGGGTGAAAATTTTCAACTGGTTGTTTACGCTCCGGAAAGGGAAGATCCGTTTTACGACGGCGATGCTTTGGTCGCTGGCATTCATTCCGAACTTTGTCATCGGCGGTGTGACGGGCGTTATGTTGGCGATGGCAGCGGCTGATTACCAATATCATAACAGCTATTTCTTGATTGCCCACTTCCATTATGTGTTAATCGCGGGTGTGGTGTTTGCCTGCTTTGCCGGCTTGCATTACTGGTATCCGAAGATGTTCGGCCATATGTTAAACGAGCGGCTCGGCAAATGGACGTTTTGGCTATTTATGATCGGCTTTAACGTCTGTTTCTTCCCGATGTATTTCCTCGGACTTATGGGAATGACGCGCCGCATGTACACATATTCGGACGGTCTCGGCTGGACGCCGCTCAACGTCGTTGCGACCGTTGGGGCGGTGCTGATGGGAATCGGATTTATTGTACTTTGCTATAACATTTATTACAGCGCTCGCTATGGCGAACGTGACATGACCGGCGACCCGTGGAATGGACGGACGCTTGAGTGGGCGACTGCGTCGCCACCGGTGCACTACAATTTCCCGGTCACTCCGATTGTTGACGATTTGGATGCGTACTGGGTAATGAAGAAAAAACAAGGCGGTTTCCAAGTGAAAGAGGAGGAATTGAAGCCGATCCATATGCCAAGCAATTCGGGGCGTCCGTTTTGGATCTCGGTCGCATTCTTTGTCGCAGGGTTTGGTCTTGTGTTCAAATGGTTTGCATTAGCGATTGCCGGTGCGTTGTTCATTGTGCTCGGGCTCATTCTCCGCTCGTTTGAAAATGATGACGGCTATCATATTGGCGTCGATGAAATTAAACGGACTGAGCGAGCGGCGCGAAAGGGGGCGTGACGAATGGGAGAAGCAGTACATCGTTATGATGAAACGATGCCGCTTGAGTATCGGACAGAGGAAAATCGGCTCAACATTTTAGGATTTTGGATTTTTTTAGGGGCAGAAGTCGTCTTATTTGCGACCTTGTTTGCGACTTACCTTGTCTTATTCCAGCGAACCGGCTCCGGACCGACAGCGCAGGAATTGTTCCAAGTAAAAGACGTATTGATTGAAACGTTGTTGTTGTTGACGAGCAGTTTCACGTGCGGGTTGGCCATTTTTGAAATGCGCCGCGGCCGGCTTGCTGGGCTTCTCGCTTGGCTGCTTGTTACGCTTTTGCTTGGGATTGGGTTTATTACATTTGAAGTTCGCGAGTTTATTCATTATGTCCATGAAGGGGCGACGATGCAGACAAGCGCCTTTTTATCAAGCTTTTTCGTCCTTGTCGGCACGCACGGCGCTCACGTCAGTTTAGGGATCGGCTGGATGATTTTCATCATCATCCAGTTACTCCAGCGCGGGTTGACAGTAAAAACAGCAAGAAAAGTGTTTATCGTCAGCTTGTATTGGCACTTTTTAGACGTTGTTTGGATTTTTATTTTCACGCTCGTTTATTTGTTAGGGATGGTGGTGTAACATGGGTACGAACGGCCATCATGAATCATTTCCATGGAAACATCTAATCGGTTTTGTTCTTTCGCTCCTCTTAACGTTTGCGGCACTGTGGGTGGCGCTCTCGTCCGGGCTGCCGCTTAAGGCAGTCATCGTCGTCATTGTTTTGTTTGCGATGATTCAAGCAAGCTTGCAACTATTTATGTTCATGCATGTAGCGGAAAGCGACAGCGGCAAAGTGCAAACGTTCAACATGGTGTACAGCTTTTTCATCGCTGTCGTTGTTGTGGCCGGTTCGGTTTGGGTCATGCAATTTGTATTGTAAAGCAAGATTGGCCTAGAGACCCGGTGGTGTCATCGTCAATGCGGCCAGCTTAAAAAATCTTGCAAACCTTAGCCTCAAAAACCGCCCCAAAAGGGAGAAACAATCATTTTTGCTTAACCTTCCAGGAAGGCGGTGTGAAAGGGAGGAATTTCACCATAGAAAAAGGCGTCTTGCCCCAAATGGCAAGACGCCTTTTACAATACTTTTGACAAAAACGCTTTTGTCCGCTCGTGCTGCGGGCGGTCGAACAAGTCTCCCGGTTTTCCTTCTTCGACGATGTAGCCGCCGTCCATAAATAAGACGCGGTCACCGACCTCGCGGGCAAAGCCCATCTCATGGGTGACAATGACCATCGTCATCCCCTCATTGGCGAGCTGCTTCATGACGGAAAGCACTTCGCCGACCATTTCTGGGTCAAGGGCTGACGTCGGTTCGTCAAAGAGCATGATTTTCGGTTCCATGGCCAATGCCCGGGCGATGGCAACGCGCTGCGCCTGCCCACCGGAGAGGGAATCCGGATAGACATTGGCTTTGTCTTGCAAACCGACTTTGGCAAGCAGTTCCATCGCTTTTGCTTCCGCTTTTTCGCGCGGCCATTTGCGCACTTTCATCGGCGCGAGTGTAATGTTGTTGAGCACCGTCATGTGAGGGAACAAGTTAAAGCGTTGAAACACCATGCCGACTTCCTCGCGCACTTTATTTAAATTGGTGTCTTTCGCCTTCAAATTGATGCCGTCAATGATAATCTCACCTTCATCGAAATCCTCAAGCAAGTTTAAACAACGCAAAAACGTCGATTTCCCCGATCCCGATGGGCCGATGACGACGACAACTTCCCCTTCGTGAATATGCGCGTCGATTCCTTTTAACACTTGGAGTGAACCGAACGATTTTTTTAATTGGCGTACATCGATCATTGGGTCGAATACTTCCTTTCAAGATAATGTGACAGTTTGCTTAAGGAGAGCGTCAAAATTAAATAGATAAATGCAACGGTTAAATACGGCTCCCAGACGCGGTAATACTCACCAGCGGCCGCTTTTCCCCAGTACATAATTTCCGGGGCGGCGATAATCATCCCGAGCGACGAATCTTTAATCAAGACGATAAACTCGTTCGCAAACGGCGGAATCATCCGCTTTAACGCCTGCGGCAAAATAATGTATCGCATCGCTTGCGCGTGCGTCATCCCAAGCGAGCGAGCCGCTTCCATTTGCCCTTTGTCGATGGACTGGATACCGGCGCGGAAAATTTCCGCGACATAGGCGGCGGAGTTCAGTGACAGTGAGACGACTAAGGATACGAGGGCGTTCGGTTCTGCAAGCAAAAGCGGCATGGCACCAAAATGGACGAGCAAAATTTGCACGACAAGTGGCGTGCCGCGGAAAAAGTTAATGTACCATGTGAACGGCAGGCGGATGAGTGGGTGCCTGGACATTTTCCCAAGGCCGATGAACAGGCCGAGGATGAGGCCGAACACGATGCCGGCTAATGAGACGCCGATCGTTACGAGCAGCCCTTTCCAAAAGTAAGGAGCGTATTCAACAATAATATCAAAACGAAAATCCATCAATCTCACCTTTCTCTTAAGAAAAATGCGTAACTTGCTAGCAGTTACGCATTTTCCTTTGTTCGTGCGCTTATTGTTGTTGCTTTAAATTTTCAATATTCGGTTCTATGCCAAACCATTTTTTGTAAACTTCTGTATATTTACCGTTTTCAATGATGTTCTTTAACGCTTCATCCACTTTTGCTTTCAAGTCGCTATCTTTCGGGAAGATGATACCGTAATATTCCGAAGTGAAGTTGTCCGGATCTTCAATGACTTGCAATTTTTTGTCCGGATTGTTTTTCACATATTCGTTCGCTACTGCGTTATCGGTGATCACGGCATCAACACCGCCGTTTAACATCTCCATAATGGCAACAACACTTGTTTCGAACTTTTTAATATGCTCACCTTTGCCAAACAGCTTTTCAGCAGCTTCTTGACCAGTGGTCGCGTTTTGGACACCGATCGTTTTCCCTTTTAAGTCGAGGGCGTTTTTCACTGGGCTGCCTTCTTTCACTAAGATCACTTGGGTTGCTTCAAAGTACGGAGCTGAGAAATCATACGATTGTTTCCGCTTATCCGTGATAGTAATACCGGAAATGCCCATGTCGATTTCTTTGCTTTGCAGCGAAGCGAACAGCGGATCCCAGCCGATGTTTTTCAACTCATAGTCCAAGCCGGCTTCTTTCATGACCGCATCGAGAAGGTCAGCATCAAAACCAACGACTTTCCCTTTTTCCATATACTCAAACGGAGCAAACGCAGCGTCTGTTCCGACAGTGATTTTTTGTTTCGTTTCTTTCTCACTGCCTGACGAAGAGGTTGTTTCTGTCGACTTGCCGCAAGCGGCGAGCGCCATAAACAACGCAGCAACGACAGCCACGATGAATCCTTTCTTCAATCTTAACATCCTAGAAAATCCCCCTTTGGAATCATTGTCGATGAACGATTATCATACTATCAATATTTTTGTGATTATGCAATAGGTTTTATAAAAATAATTGTTTGAACATTTTGGTACTTGGTTACAAAAAGGGAAAATGCGCATTTTTCCAATGTTTTTCTCTGCATTAACTGGAATTTATATGGGAAATATAATTTTACATGCATTTTTATGAAATAGTTTTTGTAATAGAGAAAAGTATAAATGATTTATTTGAATTTACAAAATATTATAGCAGAAAGGGGTAGGGATTGGCAAAGGTTTTGTGAATTCGTTTACTATAGCGATATGGAAAAAAATAAATACTATTGTGTAAATACTATCGATTTCGTTATGATGAAAGTGATGACAAGACAGCAAAGGAAGGAGAGTCTTCATGGTTTTATTTTCCGTCATTGTTTATTTAGTTGGCATGCTTTGGATCGGTTATTGGGCGTATAAACGGACGTCCAACTTGTCCGATTATGTGCTCGGCGGTCGGACGCTCGGACCAGCGGTCACCGCGTTGAGCGCTGGGGCTTCCGATATGAGTGGCTGGCTGTTGATGGGGTTGCCAGGAGCGATGTATCTTGACGGGGTGAGCGCCGCTTGGATTGCCATCGGGCTGACGCTAGGCGCTTATGCGAACTGGCTGTATGTTGCGCCGCGGCTGCGTGTTTATACAGAAGTAGCGAACGACTCGATTACGATTCCGGAATTTTTAGAAAATCGCTTCAGCGATACGACGAAATTGTTGCGGATGGTGTCTGGGATTGTCATTATGATCTTTTTCACGTTTTACGTTTCATCCGGTCTTGTCTCAGGTGGTGTGTTGTTTGAGAACTCGTTTGGGGTCAGCTACCATACGGGGTTATGGATCGTCGGCGGTGTTGTCGTTGCTTATACGTTGTTCGGCGGCTTTTTGGCGGTCAGCTGGACGGACTTTGTACAAGGGACCATCATGTTTATCGCTCTCATTCTTGTCCCGGCTGTGACACTGTTTCACACAGGTGGGCCGGTTGATACGATCGAGACGATTCGCGATATTGATCCAGCTTTGTTAGATCTGTGGAAAGGAACGAGTTTTCTCGGGATTATTTCATTATTCGCCTGGGGGCTTGGTTATTTTGGCCAACCGCACATTATCGTCCGTTTTATGGCCATTAAATCGGTCAAAGAAATGAAAAGCGCCCGTCGCATTGGCATGGGCTGGATGATTTTTTCAATCGTTGGGGCTATGCTGACAGGTCTTTTTGGAATCGCTTACTTTTCGCAACGCGGCATGAAGCTCGATGACCCGGAAACGGTGTTTATCCAACTTGGTGAAATTTTGTTCCATCCAATCATCACGGGATTTTTGCTGGCGGCGATTTTGGCAGCGATCATGAGCACGATTTCCTCACAGCTGCTTGTCACGTCCAGCTCGCTGACTGAAGATTTGTATAAAGTGCTGTTCCGCCGCTCGGCTTCAGACAAGGAGCTTGTCCTTGTCGGCCGCCTGTCGGTGCTCGTTGTCGCCATTGTCGCGACCGCGTTGGCATACACGAAAAACGATACCATTTTAAACTTGGTCGGCTATGCGTGGGCTGGGTTTGGCGCGTCATTTGGCCCGGTTATTTTGCTAAGCTTGTTTTGGCGGCGAATGACGAAATGGGGAGCGTTCGCCGGCATGGTCGCTGGAGCGATGACAGTCATCCTCTGGACGCAATCAGACTACTTAAAAGGGCTGCTGTATGAAATGATCCCAGGATTTGCCGCAAGCTTGCTTGCCATTGTCGTGGTGAGCTTGCTGACGAAGGCACCGGAAGGGAAAGTGGCCGAGCAATTTGACCGGTTTAAACAGTCGCTGTCATAAGCAAGACAAACAGGGTGTCCTTTGTCGTAGGGACACCCTGTTGTCAATGAGATATTTTTGTATGTCCCGACTCAAGTACAGGTGTTGTCGCGACACCATGTCACCCGATTCTAGTCCGGATGCGGGCGTTTGTCGCGGCATGATGTCGTCCCGTCCCCATCCGAGTACAAGTCGGTGTGGCGGTTGCGCTATGTCGCGACCGCCCTTTTTTTCTGAAAATGCGCACGCCATTTTCATGCTTAGGTGGAAGGAATCCCTTATCCTAGACCTTTTCGATATCATTGCGCCTCCTTTTTTCGCTCCTGCACATGGAAACCTCATCATGAAATCTGTTTTTGACGGCGAGACGGCAGTTAGATGTCCCGATGCGGCCACCTGCTGCTTGATAAAAAAAGACAAGGCTGAAGCCTTGTCTATTGTTCCATATAGCGGCGGTAAGCGCCGTGGTGTGTCGGTCCGACGTATTCGTTTAATGGGAATGAATGGCGAATGGCAGCGGTGATGAACGCCTTGGCGGTCGCAATGGCGTCTTTGACCGGGCGGCCTTTTGCCAGTTCGGCAGCGATGGCCGCCGAGAACGTACAGCCGGCTCCATGTGTATACGTCGTTTCAATTCGTTCTGATTCAAGCAGCTCGAACGTTTTGCCGTCATAGAGGACATCGACTGCGTAGTCATGCGGGATTTTCCGTCCACCTTTGACGATGACATATTGCGCGCCGAGCTCATGAATGCGCCCGGCTGCCTCTTTCATATCTTCCACCGTTTCAATGCGCGGCAGACCGGATAATTGAGCTGCCTCAAACAAATTCGGCGTCACAACCGTCGCTTTTGGCACGAGCGTTTCACGGTAGCACACTGTATTTTCTGGGTGAAGCGGCTCGTCCGCCCCTTTGCACACCATGACTGGGTCGATGACGGCGTTTGTTAAGCCGTGTTTTTCAATCGTTCGTGCGGCCAACTCAATGATGTCAGTCGTCGGTAACATCCCTGTTTTTAAGGCGTCAACGCCGACACCGACGATGATCGTCTCAAGCTGAGCTTCGATCGTTGCCAAGTCAACAGGAAACACTTGATGCGCCCAACGATTGTGCGGATCCATGGCGACGATTGTCGTAATCGCCGTCATTCCATACACGCCAAGCTCTTGAAAGGTTTTTATATCCGCTTGCAGTCCAGCGCCGCCACTACTGTCTGAGCCGGCGATCGTTAATGCTTTGGGCATCGTCATCGTGATTCACTCTCCTTTTTAATGAAAATCATATCATGAATCTGTCTCAAGGATAAAACAGTCGTTCCACATCGGCAGAAAAGATCTCGAGAACAAGCGAACGCGCCGCGAAACAATCTGTTTTTCTAGACAGTTCACAAAACGTCCTTCTTTCCCAAGCATTATCATTATACAACGCCTGTCTTGATGGAAGAAAACGATTTTGCATGACGAACAAATAAAAAAAGCCGTCCGTATGGGACGGCAATTTATGGCAGTGAATGGGCAGCGATGAACATGCGGCCGACAACGCGCTTTGCCGGCCGCATTCGTTAGCGTTTAGTTGGCCGCCAACGTTTTGCCGAGCGCTTCGCGGGCCGGTACGTAGCGGTAACCGAGGTCGCGGGCAACCGCTTCGTACGTGATTTCGCCGTTGGCGACGTTGAGGCCAAGCTCGAGCGCCGGGTTGTCAGCAATGGCTTGGATAACGCCTTTATTAGCGATTTGTAAAGCGTATGGGATCGTGACGTTCGTCAAGGCGATCGTCGAAGTGCGCGGGACGGCACCCGGCATGTTAGCGACTGCATAGTGGACGACACCGTGTTTGACGTAGGTCGGGTTGTCATGTGTCGTGACGTGGTCGCTCGTTTCAACGATACCGCCTTGGTCGATGGCGACATCGACAATGACCGAGCCCGGTTTCATTGCTTTTACCATATCTTCCGTGACGAGTTTCGGTGCCCGTGCGCCTGGGATGAGAACCGCACCGATGACAAGGTCAGCTTCAGCAACTGCTTCAGCGATGTTCATCGGGTTGGACATGAGCGTTGTAATTTGGTGGCCGAAAATGTCGTCAAGCTCACGGAGACGGTCAGCGTTCAAGTCGATGATCGTCACGTCTGCACCAAGACCGACCGCGACTTTTGCTGCGTTCGTACCGACGACCCCACCGCCGATGATCGTTACTTTACCGCGGGCAACGCCAGGAACGCCGCTAAGCAAAATGCCTTTTCCTCCGTACGGTTTTTCTAAGAATTGCGCCCCGATTTGCGCCGCCATCCGTCCAGCGACTTCACTCATCGGCGTCAACAACGGCAGCGTGCGGCCGACTTGCACCGTCTCATAAGCGATGGCGATGACACCGCTTTCTTTTAAGGCGCGAGTCAATTCCGGCTCTGCCGCCAAATGCAAATACGTGAACAAAATGAGACCTGGACGGAAATAGCCGTATTCACTTGGCAGCGGCTCTTTTACCTTCATTACCATATCAGCCTGTGCCCAAACGTCTTCGGCACGTTCAATGATTTGCGCTCCAGCGCGGATGTAATCGTCGTCGCTGAAACCGCTTCCAACTCCTGCCTCTTTTTCGATGAGCACTTTATGTCCTGCTTGAACGAATGACAAAACGCCTGCTGGCGTAATCGCGACACGGTTTTCGTTATTTTTGATTTCCTTTGGTACTCCAATAATCATCAATATCGTTCCTCCTCGTAAGAAGTGGCTGCACCTATAGTATAAAAGAAAAGGAGCAGGTCGGACATTGTTCAAAAAAGAGAAAAGAAGCACACAGTTTTTGTGGATTTTCACAAATTAACTATGCGCTTCATATTTCGCTAATTTAATATCGATATATAATTTGATTTTTTGATTCATATCATTGAGATCAAGCTCAGCAATGTCAGCGATTCTTTTTAACCGGTAAGCAAGCGTGTTCGGGTGAATGTTGAGGGCGTCGGCGGTTTCTTGCACGTTTTCATTATGATCAAAGAATGTTTCGAACGTTTTCACTAAATCGCTATGATGTTTTTTATCGTATATGTGCAGCTTGGCTAAAGCTGGGTTGGCCCATTCCCCTTGCCGCTTTTTCTCAAGCAAAAAGTCAAAAAACTGGTAAATGCCGAGCTGGGCGTAGCCGTAAACCGTCTTTATTTCATTGCCGAATTTTTCTTTCAGCGCTAGTACGGCGAGCGCTTCACGGTAGCTTTTTTCGATCAGACGATATGACTCGTATACGCCACCGAATCCGCTTTGCACATCATGAATGTGAAATCGCTCTTTCATTTTCGCGGAAAACGACTCGATGAATTCGTTCAGTTCTTTTAGCGGCTGATCCGTTTTCGGCGCTGCTAGCAAAATGACGTTACGTCTGTCAGTTGTATAGAGAAGGAGCGGGAGTTGCTGAGTTGTTTGTAATAAGTAGGAAATTTGCCGTTCCATTTCGGTGGTCAAATCGGCCGCAAAACGGAAGACGACGACAGCAAACTGCGGCGCTGCCGTAATTTGCACCGCGGCAAGATGCGCACGGATTTCATCTTCGGTCGCGATATGACTGGTGAGTAGTTTCCAAAACAGCTCTTGCACTCGTTCTTCTTTTTTGTTTTTGCGCATATACAGTTGCAACACTTTATTTTTCGCCGCTTTGGCCGCCAGCTTCAGCCATTCCATCTCCTCAGGCGAGAGCGTCCGGTTCGTTTCGAGCACCCAGATAAAGCCGATCACTTCATCGTTTTTCCAAATGGAGACGGCGACGCGGCTGCCGAGGCCAACACCTTCAATTGGTGGAACGCGCACCGGTTCACGGCTTTTCAGCAACGCTGGAATGGCACCTTGTTTCCATAAGCTGTTAATCACTTTTTCTGGAACGCGTCGGCTGATGATTGTCGCCGTCCGTGCCGGGTCGGTGTGATCATCATGGGCGCTGTAGGCGATGAGCCGATGGTTCGCGTCTTCGATGGTCACCGGACATCGCAGCACGTCGCTGACGCGGTCGGCAAACTCTTCAAGGCTGTCAAACTCGCCGCGGAACGGGTCATTGTAATGAGACATATTTGTTTCCCTCGCATTGTCCATAGGATTTTAGTTTGATTTTACCATAAATGAGGATTGTTCATGCATTCTACAAAGAAAGAGGAGTGAGTGCACTTTTTGTTGAATGAATGGCAAAGAGAGAGTGGACAAGGAGGAGATGGTTGTGAAAAAGTGGGAAATCGCTGTTATTCCCGGCGACGGCATCGGTAAGGAAGTCGTGCCAGCAGCGTTGGATGTGCTGTGGGCCGTCGCCGATGTCCATGGGGGAATGACGTTTTCGTTCACCGAATTTCCGTGGAGCTGTGACTACTATGTTGAACACGGCAAAATGATGCCGGATGACGGGTTATCGATTTTGCGAAATTTTGATGCCATTTTTCTTGGAGCGGTCGGCAATCCAGCGCTTGTTCCCGATCATATTTCATTATGGGGCTTGCTCTTGAAAATCCGCCGCGAATTTGAACAAGTGATCAATATCCGTCCAGCGAAATATTTCCACGGCTTGTCCTCCCCGCTTGCGGAGCCGCACGAATTTGATTTCATCGTCGTCCGTGAAAACAGCGAAGGTGAATATAGTGAAGTCGGTGGGCGCATTCATCGCGGTGAAGATGAAATCGCCATCCAAAACGCCGTATTTACCCGCAAAGGAACGGAGCGGGCGATGCGCTACGCGTTCGAGCTGGCCCGAAAGCGGAAAAGGCATGTAACGAGCGCAACAAAATCAAACGGTATTTTCCATACGATGCCGTTTTGGGACGAAGTGTTCGCCGACGTCAAGCGCGACTATCCGGATGTCGCGACCGCGTCGTACCATATCGACGCGTTGGCGGCCTTTTTTGTCACACGGCCACACATGTTTGACGTTGTTGTCGCAAGCAACTTGTTCGGCGACATTTTGACTGACCTCGGCGGCGCCATTATGGGAAGCATCGGCATCGCTCCGGCGGCGAACATAAACGTCAACGGCAAGTACCCGTCAATGTTTGAGCCCGTGCACGGTTCAGCGCCGGACATTTACGGCAAAGGCATTGCCAATCCGATCGGGCAAATTTGGACGGCCAAATTAATGCTTGACCATTTCGGTGAAGAAGAACTCGGCGCTCTGTTGTTAAACGTAGTCGAGGAGGTTACGGCCGACGGCGTCAAAACACCGGATATCGGCGGCACGGCGACGACGAAGGAAGTAGCCGCGGAAATTTGCCGACGCTTGCGCGAGCATGCCTGACCCGTCAGAGCAGCAGGCGGCGCGGTTTGCAGTTTCCTTCCATTCGGGTATACTTGTTGTCGGAAGAACTGACAAAGAAAGGATGACATACGTTGTTCAAAAAATGGTTTGGCAAAAAACAGTCAGAGGAAGAAACGATTGTTGCGCCGCTGAGTGGGACGGTCGTGCCACTTGAGGACGTGCCTGATCCGGTGTTTGCGCAAAAAATGATGGGCGACGGTATCGCCATTGATCCAACGGAAGGGGACGTTGTCGCTCCAGTGGATGGCGAAGTCATTCAGCTTTTTCCGACGAAACATGCTGTTGGCTTGCGCTCGGAAGCAGGGGTTGAGCTGCTTATTCATGTCGGCATCGATACGGTGGCGATGAACGGAGAAGGGTTTACCGCCCATGTACAGGCCGGCGACCGGGTGAAACGAGGCGAGCGGCTCCTTTCCGTTGACTTCTCGCTCGTTCGTGAAAAGGCGAAAAGCGCCATTACGCCGATCATCATTACGAACGGCGACGCGCTTGCTACCCTTGAGAAAAAGGCCGAAGCCTCGGCGACAAAAGGGGAGACCGTCTTATTTCATGTAAAAATGAAATAACATTCACCGCCCGGTTTTCCTCACATCAGGATAACCAGCCGGTTGGAATTGGCACTCACGGGTATCTTCATATGGATATCAAGAAATGGGAACGCTAAAATATGCTTGCATCTACAAAGCTGTCAAACGAGGGGGAATTGTTTGGCGGCTTTTTTTATCATTTCGAACCGAGAAACCCTCACTTCCAAGCGTGAGTGAAGGGGAGCGGTCATTGTATGTGACGGTTTGTTTTGTGAGAAAATGATCAATATATGATTGAATTTGCGCTGAACCGCTTCTATAATGGATATAGGTTCTGTCTTGACATCAATAATGACAGGAGGATATACATGAATCAACAGACGATTTCCCAGCGCAAGCTGTTAGGTATCGCCGGCCTTGGCTGGCTGTTTGATGCGATGGATGTCGGTATGTTGTCGTTTTTGATGGCCGCCTTGCAAAAAGATTGGAACTTAAATGCAGGGCAGGTCGGCTGGATCGGCAGTATCAACTCGATCGGCATGGCGGTCGGGGCGCTCTTGTTCGGGTTGCTGGCTGACCGGATCGGCCGGAAAAACGTCTTTATTATCACATTGTTATTGTTTTCGGTCGGCAGCGGGCTGTCGGCGTTGACGACAACGTTGGCCGCATTTTTGGTGCTTCGTTTTTTGATTGGCATGGGGCTTGGCGGTGAGTTGCCGGTTGCCTCGACGTTAGTCTCCGAAGCGGTGCCGGCGGCTGACCGCGGCCGGGTCGTCGTGCTGCTTGAAAGCTTTTGGGCCGGCGGCTGGTTGCTGGCGGCGCTCATTTCGTATTTTGTCATTCCGACTTACGGTTGGCGAGTGGCGTTATGGTTGGCGGCCGTACCGGCGCTGTACGCCATTTATTTGCGCCTCCAATTGCCGGATTCACCGCGGTTTGTGGCGACAAAAAAAGAAGAAACGATATGGAGCAACATTGCGAAAGTATGGTCGGCTCCGTATCGGAAGGAAACGACGATGCTTTGGCTCCTTTGGTTCTGTGTCGTCTTTTCGTACTACGGCATGTTTTTATGGCTGCCAAGTGTTATGGTGATGAAGGGATTTAGTTTAATCCAAAGCTTTGAATATGTGCTCATCATGACCTTGGCGCAACTGCCTGGCTATTTCAGCGCCGCATGGCTGATCGAGCGGGCGGGGCGGAAGTTTGTTTTGACCACCTATTTGCTTGGTACAGCGGCGAGTGCTTACTTTTTCGGTACGGCCGAGTCGCTTGTTGGATTGATGGCAGCCGGCATCTTCCTCTCGTTTTTCAACCTCGGCGCCTGGGGGGCGCTGTACGCCTACACGCCGGAGCAATACCCGACGTCAATCCGTGCGACCGGGGCCGGTATGGCGGCGGCGTTTGGCCGCATCGGCGGCATTTTTGGGCCGCTGTTGGTCGGCTCCCTTGTTACTCAAGGCGTGTCAGTGACAGCGATTTTTACGTTGTTCTGCCTGTCGGTCCTTGTTGCTGTCCTCGCGGTCGCCGTTCTTGGCAAAGAAACGAAGCAGCAAGAACTCGTCTAACAGGATGGAGAAAAACGATGGTTTTTCCATCGTGCAGCGGTCTTCGGACGAGGGAAAAGGTTAACGTTTGCAAGATTTCTCTATTTGAGAAGATGCATGTTTTGCATCACGTTCTCCATTTACATGACCAACCTTCTAAGTTGACAACCAAAAAATAGGGGCGATACCTTAAGGGTAAGCCCCTTTTTGTTTGGGAACATGGAGAGAGGCGGTGGATTTTCGGTGGATTCGTTCGTATCGGTCGTCATCCCGACGTACAATCGTCCCTATCCGTTAGCCGAGTTGCTCGAGTCACTCAGCCGGCAGACGTATCGTTCATTTGAAGTGATTGTGGTCAATGATGGCGGCGTCCCGGTCCATGATGTTGTCGCTTTGTACCCAGAGCTTGAGATCCGACTCATCGACCGTTGCAATGAAGGACATGTGATGGCTCGCAACGTAGGCGTCCAAGCGGCGCGCGGTGAATACATTATGCTTTGTGATGACGATGACTTGCTTTTACCATGCCACTTAGAGCGGATGGTAGCGGCGCTCGAGCATGCGGATTTCGCTTATTCCGATGCGGAGATTGTCCAATATCGGGTAGAAAATGACCAACGCTTGCCGATGGCCCGCTTTTTATTTGCCTATGAGTATGATTTGGAAGCGATGCGGACGTTCTCAACGTACGTCCCGTCCGGAAGTGTGTATCGGAAAGCACTTCATGACGAAATCGGTTACTTTGATGTGTCGGTTCATCATTATTGGGATTGGGACTTCTTTTTGCGTGCCGCGTCCGCTTGTCGCGTCACTCGTGTCGCGGCGGCGACTGTTTTGTACGCGTTCAGCCCGGACGGCGACAATATGTCGCGACAAATGGGAGACAAGCGGCGACATTACTTGCGGCGGCTTTGCGAGAAGCATGGGCTTGGCGACTTGCCCGTGAAAAACTTTTGGCTGTTGCTTGACGAGCCGGAAGTCGCGCGTCGCCGAACTGAAAGCGAAGTCATCTGGGACGGTCAGCCGATGGTGTCGCGATTTTGGGCGCAAAAAAAGAGGGCAACTATTGACAGGAGTTTTTTGGGTTTGCTATGATAGTGAATAAAATCGTATAACGAATCGCGATGACGGATCAATAGTAGTTAACCCTCTCTTCCAAAGCGAGCCGGGGGCGGTGGAAGCCCGGTGAAGACGGTTAATGAAACGGCAGTCCGGAGCGGAAACATGGAAAAGTGGATGTGCCATTGGCGCATCAACTAGGGTGGAACCGCGGGAGCTACGCTCTCGTCCCTAGGCAGTAAGCCTAGGGGCGAGGGCGTTTTTGATTGTTGGAAATCGAATATGGAGGAGGATGATGACATGGCTGCAACAATGGAAGAAATCGTTGCCCACGCCAAGCATCGCGGCTTCGTGTTTCCGGGGTCGGAAATTTACGGTGGGCTGGCGAACACATGGGATTACGGTCCGCTCGGTGTCGAGCTGAAAAATAACATTAAACGGGCGTGGTGGAAAAAGTTCGTCCAAGAATCGCCACACAATGTCGGTTTGGACGCTGCCATTTTAATGAACCCAAAAACGTGGGAAGCATCCGGCCATTTAGGCAACTTCAACGATCCGATGGTCGACTGCAAACAGTGTAAAGCGCGTCATCGCGCCGACAAGCTGATTGAGCAGGCACTTGAAGAAAAAGGAATTGAGATGGTCGTTGACGGTTTGCCGCTTGCCAAGATGGAAGAGCTTATCCGTGAATACGACATCGCTTGTCCAGAATGCGGCAGTCGTGACTTTACGAACGTGCGTCAGTTTAATTTAATGTTCAAAACATACCAAGGTGTCACCGAATCAAGCGCTAACGAAATTTATTTGCGCCCGGAGACGGCCCAAGGTATTTTTGTCAACTTTAAAAACGTCCAGCGCACGATGCGCAAAAAATTACCGTTTGGCATCGCGCAAATCGGAAAAAGTTTCCGCAACGAAATTACGCCAGGGAACTTTACGTTCCGCACACGTGAATTTGAACAAATGGAGCTTGAGTTTTTCTGCAAACCGGGCGAAGAGCTGAAATGGTTCGACTACTGGAAACAATTTTGCAAGGAATGGCTGTTGTCGCTCGGCATGAACGAAGAACATATCCGCCTGCGCGACCATACGAAAGAAGAATTATCCCACTATAGTAATGCGACGACTGATATCGAGTATCAGTTCCCGTTCGGCTGGGGCGAGCTCTGGGGTATTGCGTCGCGCACCGATTACGACTTAAAACAGCATATGGAACACTCCGGTGAGGATTTCCATTATCTTGACCAAGAAACGAATGAGCGCTACATCCCGTACTGCATTGAGCCGTCGCTCGGTGCCGACCGTGTCACGCTCGCGTTTATGATTGACGCCTATGACGAGGAAGAGCTCGAAGACGGCACGACCCGGACAGTTATGCATTTGCATCCAGCGCTTGCGCCGTACAAAGCAGCTGTCTTGCCGTTATCGAAAAAGCTGGGTGACGGAGCGCGCCGAATTTATGAAGAGCTCGCGAAGCATTTCATGGTCGACTACGATGAAACAGGTTCGATTGGCAAGCGGTATCGTCGTCAAGATGAAATCGGCACGCCGTTTTGTATCACGTACGACTTTGAGTCCGAGCAAGATGGCCAAGTAACCGTTCGTGACCGTGACACGATGGAACAAGTGCGGTTGCCGATTGGGGAGCTCAAAGCCTTTTTGGATAAAAAAATTGCCTTTTAATGAAATGGGCGGGGTTGACTCAAAAGATATAGAATGGTGAATCTGTCAATGCGCATATACAGTCATGGAGAAAGGGTATCTCATTGTTTTTGAGATGCCCTCTTTTTTTGGCCCAACCAGTAGGCGGGTGATCGGAAGATGTGTGGAAACGGAATTGATTTCATAGAAAAAATTTCAAAATAACATCGAAATTTTATCGAATAAATGGTAAAATAGAAATGCATAATAGTTCCTGTATCCTACATGAATCGAGGGGGGAACCACTATGGAAGGGAAACCGATCTATTACGATGGTAGTGGTCATTATCCTGGTGACGCGGATGAAAATATGGTGAACAACGAACCGTTTACGCTCACGGACGAAATACGAAAACAAATTAGCGGCAACCCATTTGCTGTTGAACAAGGTGAATAGCCGATCCGTATGTAAATTGCCTCAAGGGCAATTTTTTTTTTGAGCAAATGACTTGCCAAGCTTCCACCATCCTTATATAATTACCTTGTATTCGAGATATTTGATTTAGAGATAAGTGTATGCTGTGTTCAACAACAGTAAACACTAAAATGATGAGACCATTAAGAAAGGGAGTATGCATCATGGCGAAAGTATTGTACATCACCGCCCATCCTCACGACGATACACAATCATACAGCATGGCGGTCGGGAAGGCATTTATTGAGACATATAAACAAGTGCATCCGGACCATGAGGTCATTCATCTTGACTTATATAAAGAGTATATTCCGGAAATCGATGTCGATGTGTTCAGCGGTTGGGGCAAGCTTCGCTCTGGTCAGTCGTTTGAACAGCTGTCGGCCGAAGAAAAAACGAAAGTTGGACGGATGAATGAGCTGTGCGATCAATTCATCTCCGCTGATAAATACGTGTTCGTCACGCCGATGTGGAACTTTTCCTTCCCACCGGTATTGAAAGCATACATTGATGCAGTGGCTGTAGCTGGAAAAACGTTCAAATACACGGCACAAGGACCGATCGGGTTGCTCACCGATAAAAAAGCGCTCCACATTCAGGCGCGTGGTGGCTTTTATTCGGAAGGCCCAGCAGCACAAATGGAAATGGGACACCGTTATTTAGAAATTATCATGCAATTTTTTGGCGTACCATCATTTGAAGGCCTGTTTGTCGAGGGACATGCGGCCGTGCCGGAAAAAGCGGAAGAAATTAAAGCGAACGCCATTGCTCGGGCAAAAGAATTGGCTCATACATTTTGATCGAGACAGGCAGGATGTGTTTCTCGATTCTGTTATGATAGTAAATATTGCGCGGGAAATGGCCAACTATTCATCTGGGGAGGTTCTCTGTTTGGAGAGCCTCTTTTTTGTTGTGGGAGCCAAAGAAAACAGAAAAGCGCTTTGATGTTCCTATACGTCAGTTAGATGACGTATGGTATAATAAACCATATAAACAAAGAGTGGGGGTTCACCATTTGTGAACGAACATAGACAAAATCGGCAAATGCGCCTGCACAGCATAGCGGCAATGTTGGCAACCACGTTATTTGGCGTGCTTTTGTTCGCTGCAGGGCGGCTCTCTTTTCCCCCTAGTTTCTATCATTCTATTCATCTTGCTTTAGGGCTTGCCGCCGTTGTCGTCTGCTGGCTTGTCGCCATGCAAGGATGGGCGGTGTTTCCCCATACGCTGTCGATGGAGCGGCTCGTGATGGGGGCGTTATTTTTTTCCTCAGGATCGCTGTTTTCCTTTCATTTTCTCCTTTCATTCGCGGACGCGGGTGAAGCGTCGCTGTTTTCGCTTGCTGCTCGCTTTACGATCGCTTGGGGGTTGCTCTTTTTATTTTCACGTCCGGACGAGGTGATGGAACGGCACAGCGGACAGCGTTGGCAGGCGTTTTTGATGGCCTTGGTTTATACAGCTGCTATCGGTCTATTGCTTCATTTTACAGCGTCGCTTTGGCTGGGAGATGGGACGAGCCGCTGGCCGCTTTGGTGGCAGGCGGGAGAAGGGGCGGTTGGATTGTTTGATGCAGCAGCCGCCGCGATCGTATGGCGTCGCTATCGGCAAGGCGGCTCTCCTTCCCCCTTGTACTGGTTGATGGCTTTACTGTTGTTCGCTTTTGGCCAAGTGTTGCTGATGTTGGGCCCTGGGCATGTGCTATGGGGGCAGCTGTACGAAGTGTCCGGATTTTTGTATGTCTTGCGCGCTATGTATGTGGAGACGATTGAAAAGCCGTATGTAGAACTCAAGCAACACGAACAGCAGCTGGAAATGATGGCGAACGCCCTTGGCGAAGGACTGATGATGTTAGACCGAGACGGGCAAATCGTTTGGATGAACCCAGAAGCCGGTCGACTGCTCGGTGTCGTCCCTGACGAAGCGAAAGGAAAGCCGTTATTTTCTTTTGTTTCGCTTGCTGGGCCGAATGGTGACGCATGGGATTGGAAGCAGCTGCGCTACGTCGTCAAACGGTTGAAAAGCGGCGAAGTGATCCGCGTTGAGGAAGAGTCATTTTGCCGATACGACGGTGTTTGTTTGCCGGTGAGCTACACGCTGGCGCCAGTAATCGAAGACGGTGCGCTGACGGGGCTTGTCGCTGTGTTGCGCGACATGACGGAGAAAAAAGAGAAAGAGCGGCTTGAACGAGAGCGTGAACAGCTTGATTTTGAATTGTCGCTTGCAGCGAATATGCAGCGTGCGCTCTTGCAGACGTCTTCCGAAGCGAATTTGCCATCCTATGTCGACATCGGTGTCCTCAGCGTTCCCGCTCGGGTATTAAGCGGCGATTTTTACCGCTTTTCTGTTCACCAAACATCCGTGTCTGTCGGCATTGCTGATGTGTCGGGAAAAGGCATTCCAGCCGCAATGCTTATGACACTAATGAAATTTATTTTAGACCGCACGGTCCATTATGGGACGCAGCCGCATGTGTATCTTGACTTGTTGAATCGGTTCGCCTATGACTACACCGAACCGTCGATGTTTGTAACGATGTTTGTCGGCAATTACAATGAAAAAACGCACGTGTTTTCGTATGCGTGCGCCGGACATGAGCCGGCGCTTCTATACCGGGCGAAAACGAAACAATGCGTGCCCCTTCACGCCAAAGGATGCGCGCTCGGCTTGTTCCCGCAATTTTCGTTTGAGACCAAATCGGTTGTACTGGAACCAGGAGATTTTGTGTTGTTGTACACGGACGGAGTGACGGAAAAGCGCGGGGAAGAAGTGGCTGATGGCTTTTCTGTCCTCGCCTCAATGGTCACACGCACCAACCTCGACCAGCCTGCCTCACAAGTTGTTCACGATTTGTACGAGCAGGTGAAAGCGTATCACCAATACGAGCAAAAAGACGATCAGACGTTGTTGCTATTGCGCCGCCGTTGACATCAGCGTTTATACTGCTTGATGGTGAAGGCGGCGCTTTCTTCTGCCATTATGACGAATAGGCGGCAAGCTGCCGCTTCAGTTTTTCAATCGCCCGCTTTTGGATGCGGCTGATCGTCATTTGGGAGACGCCGAGCCGTTTAGCGAGCGAGCGCTGTGTTTCTCCGCGGCGAAACACCGCCTCGATGACGATCCGCTCCTGCTCGCTCAGCTTGCCGATTGCTTCTTGCAAGTCAAGCCGCTCGATCAGCGCCTCGACCTCATTCGTGTCATCGGCAAGAAATTCGCCGATGGTCGTCGCGTCCTTTTCCCCGTCTTGCACGGGGGCATCGATGGAAATCGCCTGATAATGGTCGCGGCCAGCCAAAATTTCAATCGTTTCTTCGACCGATAAACCTAAATGGTTGGCTATTTCCTCGATGTTCGGTGATCGCTCAAGTGTGACAGTCAGCTCATCGATCGCCTTCTGCACTTTGCTTCCGTTTTCTTTCACTCTGCGCGGTACTTGAATATACCACGCTTTGTCGCGCAAATAGTTTTTCATATAGCCGATCAAGCTTTTCATTGCATACGATTCAAAGCTTGTTCCTTGGTTCGGGTCGTAATGCTCAAGGAGGCGCAAAAACGATAACCGTCCGACTTGAAATAAGTCCTCATAAAAATCAGGACGGCTGCGCGCCATTTTTTTTGCTGCGGCCGCAATGAGCGGCTCGAAGCGAACGAGCAGTGCTGTCGCCGCTTCTTCCGTCTTTGTTTGTTGATAGGCGGAAATGAGGGCGTCAAGCTTGCTCTTGGACAGAGGAGGGGGATATACATTCATGGGCATGCTCTCCTTCGCCGCGATGGCGGAATTTCGTGAGGCGGACTTCTGTTCCGTCCGCTGTTGTGACACTTACATCGTCCATGAGCGCTTCCATTAAAAAGAGGCCGAGACCGCCGATTTTGACGTCCTCAATCGGCTTAGCGGACAGTGGTGCTGCCTGTTTCGCTACTTGTTTGTAATCAAATCCTTTGCCTTCATCTTTAATAACAATCGCTAAGGCATCGGCGCTCATTTCAAAGCGGAGATGAATCATTCCCCTTCTTCCGTTGTACGCATGCAAAACGGCGTTATTGCATGCTTCTGAAACAGCGACTTTCATATCCTCAATCTCTTCATACGAAAATCCCATCTTAGCGGCCAGCCCGTACAACGTCAAACGCGCGATATCGATAAACTGCGCATCAGCTGGAATCGATAGTTGTACGACGGTTTCATGCTCTTTCATGATTGGCCTCCGATCCTTTCTGTCGTATCGTTCGCTTCGGAAAAAAAGTAAGATACTCCCGTTAAATCAAACAAACGCTGCACCTTGGGGGGCACGTTTTCAATGGCAAACCGCGCTCCTTGCTTTTTTCTCGTTTTCAACAGTGCGACCAGCATGCCAATGCCGGTGCTGTCAATGTACGTCAATTCGTCTAAATGGATGACAAGCAGTTTCGTTGCGTCATTGGCAAGCGGTTCGACAGCACGCTGAAACTGTTCGGCCGCCGCTAAATCAAGCTCTCCTTTTATGTATACCATGTGCCGATCTGGCTGTTCGTCATGAACGATATGAAATCGTTTCCTGTCCATGTTGGTTCACCCCAAATGCTCGATGGTTTGGCTTCGTCATCGTATAATAAGGTTGTCCACCCCTAAGACGTTTACAATGGATATACCCATATTTTATACTATTTGAAACAGAAAAGAAAAAAGCCAATGCCAAAGGAGTGGCTGCAATGCCGATTTTAAAAAACGATTGGGCTCCGCTTCTAGAAGAGGAGTTTCAAAAGCCATATTACTTAAAGCTGCGCGAGTTTTTAAAAGAAGAGTATCGGACGCGAACGATTTATCCTGATATGTACGATATTTTCAACGCCCTTCATTATACGCCGTACGCGAACGTCAAAGTCGTGTTGCTCGGGCAAGATCCGTACCACGGCCCAGGGCAGGCGCACGGGTTGAGTTTCTCCGTTAAGCCGGGCGTTCCGGTGCCGCCGTCTTTGGTCAACATTTTTAAAGAACTGCATGATGACCTTGGCTGTTACATACCGGATAACGGCTACCTCGTGAAATGGGCAAAGCAAGGGGTGCTGTTGCTAAACACCGTGCTGACGGTTCGGCGCGGCCAGGCAAATTCCCACCGCGGCAAAGGGTGGGAACATTTCACCGACCGCGTCATTGAGCTCGTCAACGAAAAAGACGATCCAGTCGTCTTTTTGCTTTGGGGGCGGAACGCGCAAGAGAAAAAAGAACGCATCACGAACCCGCGTCATCATATCATCGAGGCGCCGCACCCGAGCCCGTTTTCTGCCGCGCGCGGCTTTTTCGGTCACCGCCCGTTTTCGCGGACGAACGCATTTTTGACAAAGTGCGGACGCGAACCGATCGACTGGCAAATCGAAAACATCGGCGCCCGCGCCGAATGAACAAGGAGGAAACACCATGTCCATTTCTTTTGCTGCTGTTGTCGCCAAAATGGAAGACGAGCTTCGGAAAGCGAAAGTTACGAACGACCCGCAGCGGATGCGCGAACACATCGCCGCTGTTCGTGCTTTATGCGACTTAATGCTGGAAACGACAGATCAGCCGCAGCCGTCCGTTCCGTCTGTCTCGACAGAGCCGCTTGTCGCCGGCGGATCGTTCCCCGCTGCGGTTGGTTTTTCGGTTGGCGGCATGTCTACTGGCGGGAAATCTCCTGACATTGATGATGATGCGAACGGGGAGTCGTTGTTGGATTTTTGATGACATACTTGCAACAGCCGCAAAGAAAGTTTGTCATTTGCTCTTTTCCGCAGGTTTTTCGCTACTAGAGTGAAAGGTTTTTCCTCTATTAGGCTGTCTACTTTTGTTTGCGCCGGAGAATAACGAGCGGCTCTCCGGCTTGGGCATGAGTCCAACCAGCCATGCTCCGAAGCGGCTCGTTTCGTTATAAAAAAGCCGGGTGGGATGAGTCGTCAAAAAACGTAGAAACAAGGGGGCACATGGATGCAGCAAGATGTCAGAGCTGCACATCGTTTCAGCGCTCACAATCGAAAATATCTACAAAACGATGCGCTATGCGGCTGTTTTCATTGTTTGGCCATTTTTAGCCCGGGGGAGATTACAGAGTGGGTTGATCAGGGAGATACAGCACTTTGCCCGTACTGTGGAATTGATTCTGTTATCGGCGAAGGCTCCGGCTTTCCGATTGCCCGCAACTTTTTAAAACGTATGCGTCAAGAATGGTTCTAACAAACATGGTCTTATCCTGATAAAATAAAAAGAAGGCGGCTCCTTGTTGATTCTGATTGGGGATGCGTGTTGTTGTAGCATGTCACTATTTTATAAATAAAGAAGGAATCTTAGATTAGAAAGAGGCGGTGTCACGATGAAAACATTCATCTTTCTTGGCGCGTTGAACGCGTTTTTGGCCGTCGCATTGGGAGCATTTGGTGCGCACGGCCTCGAGGGGAAAATTCCGGACCGTTATTTAGAAACTTGGAAAACGGCAGTGCAATACCAAATGTTTCATACGACCGGATTGCTTGTGGTCGGTCTGTTGCTTGGCAAAGCACCGAATGCTGGGTTGATCGGTGTGGCCGGCTGGGTGATGTTGGCGGGGATTGTGCTGTTTTCCGGCAGTTTATACATATTAAGTGTCACGCAAATCAAGCCGCTTGGTGCCATCACCCCGTTTGGCGGTGTCGCTTTTTTAATCGCCTGGGTGATGATTGGTTATGCGGCGTTAAAATGGTTGTAAACGGAGCGCAGGAGCCGAGCGCTCCGTTTTTTTGGCTGGCGTCTATATTCATCTTATGGTGAAAGCCATAGACTTAACGTCAGTAGCAGACCAACCGCCCAATGATGCCGAGCGGCCCATTTCATGCCGCTGATTTCCTCAGCTCGGCTAGCGCTGGGACGGAAACAAAGACAAAGCCGGATAGCAAGCGGCAGTGCGAGCACTGTGATCGCAGCAAGCAAAGGGACGACATGCCAAAAAATTAAGACGGCGATCGACAAGTAGGTGGAAGCGAGCAAAACAGCGAGAAGCCGTGCTGCGTTTTTCCGTCCAAGCCGAATGGCTAACGTGCGGCGAAACGGTCGGTCTTTTTCGATGTCGCGGATGTTGTTCGTCAAAATCATCGAGGCAATGAGCAAGGCGAACGGGATGGACAAGGCAAACGGAGCGGCGTTTGGCGCATGTCTTTGTACGGCATAAGCGAGTACGGTCACTACCGGCCCCATACAAGTAGCGGCAGTCAACTCGCCTAAGCCGAGCGAGGCGAGCGGGCGTGGCCCGGCTGAATACGCAATCCCGCATATGATCGCTACGGTGCCGATCCACGCGATAGCTGCATAGCTTTGCCATGCCAAGTACGCGCCTAACGCAACCGCGGCGGTCAGCATGGCGCTCGCAACGGCAGGGATCGAGCGATGGGCGGGACCGTCGTCATGCTTGTTTGTCCATTTATCAACGTCTTGGCCACGCAATCGATCGAAATAGTCATTCAGCATGTTGACTGCCGACTGGATCAGCACAGAGGCGGCCAGCATTGCCAACAACACGTCGATCCGAACAGCCCCTTTTTTTGCCGCCAGCGCGGTAGCGGCCAGCACAGGGCTGATCGTCCCGCTCCATGTCAACGGACGCATTAAGTGAAACCATGAAAAACGATAAAACCAACGCTGATCTTCTTCGCAATGTTCATATCGCAATGCCAACCCCTCGTTTCCATCAGGAAAGTAAAAGCATGCATAGGATGAGTACGACAAACCCGGCCGCTTCGACCGACTGAATGGCAATGATCGAAGTCATCGCGTTTTTTAACGGTGCGTCATTGCCATGTTCGGCTTGTTGCCAAAGTTCTTCATCGGCAAACACGGTCATCGCTTTGCGGTAACCGACAAACATCCCCCAAGCGAGCGTGGCGGTTCCTGTGAGGAGGGCGGTCAGCCATACACGGCCATAGGCGGTCAGCCATACATCCGCCCAACTGTGAATCGGCCCAGCAGCTGTGCCAAGCCATATGCCGGTGGTGATGACGACGGCGCCTGCTGCGGCGAGCGGCCGGTGCGACCACTGCATAAGCGATCGGAAAAATTGCTGGCGCTGAAGCGGCCGCATGAATCGGGAGGCGGGATACACCGCCCAGCCGATGAATGCCACGCCTCCTACCCACATGATCGCCGCGACAAGATGTACCCCGAGCAGAAAATCACGCGACGTCCAAGCCATAAACAGACCCCTCTTTTTGTGTTGTTTACCACCATTATATACAGCTAGGTGGCGACAACTTGTGATGGCCATCACGTCAGCCAAAATAAAGAAGGTTGCCTTTAGCAACCTTCTTGTCAAAAGACTGTTTTTCAATTTAGCGTGGAGAATACGTAGCAAGCGGCGTTGTGGTCGCGGCTGTACTTCCCGCGAATGGATATTCGTAGGCGATTTCTCCTTCAAACGTGACGTAGTCGACATAAATCATCGGAATTAAATAGCGCGTGCCCGTTTGCTGGTCGCTTAAAATGACATGGTCACGCCCAGCCGCCTCAATGACGCCGCGGAACACTTTCGCATTCCATTCGCGGTTGTTTTCGAACGTCGCATAAACCGTGGCGGTTTTTCCTCTGTTTAGCCGCAAAATGTTTTCAATGTACGACTCTTCAATCGGCAACATCCCCGGAATCGAGGGGCCTGCGGTGGCAGGGGCGGCGGCGGTTGTCGGTGTCGGCATTGACGTTGGTGCAGTAGTCATCGGCATCATCGTTGGAGCGGCCGCTTGTGGATAATAATACGGATACGTTGTAGGATAATACGGCTGTGAGTACGGGTAACCGTAAGGATAGGATGCATACGGTTGTTGCCGTTCTTGATCGAACGGCGCATAATAAAACGGTTGTTGCTCCTCGTCAAGCGGATAGAAGTTGTTTTCTGTATGGTTAGACATAAAAAAACCTCCTCTATAAAAATGTTAATAAACACGTGGGCAGTCGGATTGGCTCGGTGCAAAAAAGCAGTGCGATTTGTAGCGGCCGGAGTTCCATTGGTTAAACCATTGTGGCGGGCACGATTGGCCTTCAGGTGGTCTAAAAAACCAAAGTGAATTTGTCGCCGGATGGTAGCGCCAACCGCGGATGACTTGACGGGCCAAGCCGATATCTACTTCGCGTGCCCGTTGGTAAAAATATCCCTTTTGTACCGCTTCAAAACCGCCTGGGCTCTGAAATACCATTTGCCGGATTGAACGGAGACCGCGGAAATCGAGACAATCGGCAATAACGCGGTTAATGCCGACATTGCCGACCATCAGCATCCCAAGCCGCCCGTCTCCTTCCGCTTCGGCCCGCATCAGCCGGGCTAACAGCTTCACGTCTTCTTCTGTATGGGCTACAACAGCCATATCGTCACCTCGGTCGTTATCAATTTCGACAGTAATAGGCTATTGATGGAGAAAGAAAATGGTGACAGACGGACAGACTGTTTCCAAAGGGAATTTCTGATTTTATATGTATGGGGAAACCAAGCCTCATATGACAGAAAACCATATGGTTGTCCAAAACAGCGGGGAAGCAAGGCAGGGACTGACGGAAAAAGCCGTCGATCCTTCGTTGTGTGTACAAGATATAGAGCGAAGAATCCGTTGGATGTGGTAATAAAAAGGTGTCTCATGCTTTTGAGACACCCTCATTGCTGTTAAATATGGAAGAAGGTCGGTACGTTTTCAGCCGCTAGGCGGTTGCCGACGAAAAACGAACCAAACTCGCCAAAGCGAGCGCTCACTTCATCGAAGCGCATTTCATAAACAAGTTTTTTGAACTGGAGGGCATCATCGGAAAACAAGGTGACACCCCATTCAAAATCGTCCAAACCGACAGAGCCGGTAATGATTTGCGTCACTTTGCCGGCGTATTTTCGACCGGTCATGCCGTGAGCGCGCATGAGCTCGCGCCGCTGTTCCATCGACAACATGTACCAGTTGTCATCGCCTTGGCGCCGCTTATCCATCGGGTAGAAGCAAATGTAGTTCGTTTTCGGCAAAATCGGGTACAAGCGGCGGCGCACTTCCGGAATTTGATACGGATCTTCGTTGCCGGACGCTAGATAGTTGCTCAATTCGACGACCGAGACGTACGAATACGCCGGCAGCAAATACTCGGCAAGTTTCGTTTTATTGAGCGCCGTTTCAATCTCATGAAGCTCATCGAGCGTCGGGCGCAAAATCATAAACAAAATGTCCGCTTTCTGCCCGACGATCGTGTAAATCGCATGGCTGCCTTGCTGTTCGCTTTCGGTCGTTTCCCATTTGTCGACGAGCGCCAAAAACTCGTCAATCGCTGCTTGACGTTCTTCGTTCGGCAACATTTTCCACGCGTTCCAGTCGATCGTACGGAAATCATGCAAACAATACCAACCGTCTAACGTTTGGGCCGCTTCACTCATCATCGTCACTCCTTATCGGTCAATAGTACAGTATTACTATACCATAGTTTGCCCAAAAAAGCGGACATCGGTGCACAGGGCAAAAGTAGACTGAATTGTGCCAAAAGGTGAATTATTTGTTGGAAGGGCTTACTATGATTGCGTTTCGCATATAAAGAGGTATGCTTAATGGTAGAGGAAGGTTGGTGTGTCCCGCAGGGAAAACGTCAACCGATCATAAAGGAGGCATGAATCGTGGCAAACGATTTATTTACAGCATTAAAGGAGAAAGTGGTTGGCACCGGACGGAAAATTGTATTTCCGGAAGGAACGGATGACCGCATTTTGACGGCGGCAAGCCGATTGGCGGCGGAACAAGTGCTTCTGCCGATCGTTCTTGGCGATGAACAAGCGATCAAAGCGAGAGCAGCGGAGCTTGGCTTACCTTTTGACGGAGTGGACATCATCAATCCGCGCGACTATGCGGAGTTTGATCAGCTCGTTTCCGCTTTCGTTGAGCGCCGTAAAGGGAAAGTGACGGAAGAAGCAGCACGCAAACTGTTGTTGGATGAAAACTATTTCGGCACGATGCTTGTCTATACAGGTGCAGCGGACGGTCTCGTAAGCGGGGCGGCTCACTCGACAGCCGATACGGTGCGCCCGGCTTTGCAAATTATTAAGACGAAACCGGGAGTCCGCAAAACGTCCGGCGTTTTCATTATGGTGCGCGGCGAGGAGAAGTATGTGTTTGCCGACTGCGCCATCAACATTGCCCCTGACAGCCAAGACTTGGCCGAAATTGCGATCGAGAGCGCCCGGACGGCTGCTATGTTCGGCCTCCATCCGCGCGTGGCCATGCTTAGCTTTTCGACGAAAGGCTCGGCTTCGTCGCCGGAAACGGAAAAAGTCGCAGAGGCTGTGCGATTGGCGAAGGAAATGGCTCCTGACCTCGTCCTTGACGGCGAGTTTCAATTTGACGCGGCGTTCGTGCCAGAAGTAGCGAAAAAGAAAGCGCCGGATTCGGTCATTCAAGGCGATGCAAACGTCTTTATTTTCCCGAGCCTCGAGGCAGGCAACATCGGCTACAAAATCGCCCAACGCCTCGGCGGCTTTGAAGCGGTCGGCCCGATTTTGCAAGGGCTGAACAAGCCAGTAAACGACTTATCACGCGGCTGCAGCGCAGAAGATGCCTATAAGCTCGCCTTGATTACGGCAGCTCAATCATTATAGGACGATGCTTTCGTGAACAGCTATGCATCGGTGCGTCCAGCCCTTTAAAAACAGTGGTTATTGGAGCGCACGGTTTCACGCATGCGAGAAAAGCAAGCCAAAAAGGTGTCCCGACAACGCGGGGCACCTTTTTTCGATGTTCGGCGGTGAAGTATTCTCCACGTTTTCTCGCATTGTGCGTTCCATTCCCAGTCATTTTTACTCCATCATTTTTCGTTATGCCGCAGTGAACGGGGACGAGATAAGAGGCATCCGCTTTGGTTATGTTATAATCATAATCAAAAAACGGATGAAGAATAAGGAGCTAGCAGCTAATGATGAACGAATTGTTGCAGCAACGAAAATGGCGAGTGATTGATCAATCGCATTTCGGCTCGTTATTTGACGCAAAACAGTCGTTTGCGACTGATGATACGCTATGCACCGCGGTCGGTACCGGGCGGTCTGATGCCGTCGTCCGCACATGGGTGCATGAGAATACCGTCGTTTTAGGCGCCGCGGATACAAAACTTCCGTATATTGATGAGGCCGTTGCGTTTTTGCGCCAGCGAGGGTACCGTGTCGTCGTGCGTAATTCCGGTGGATTGGCTGTCGTTCTTGACAGCGGGGTGCTGAACATATCACTTATTTTTCCAGAAACGAAAAAACACATGATTGCCATCGAACAGGGATATGAAGCGATGTACGCGCTCATTGCAGCCATGCTTGCCCCCTACGGCGCCAACATCGAAGCGGGAGAAGTTGTTGGCTCGTACTGCCCAGGCAGCTATGACTTAAGCATCGGCGGGAAAAAATTCGCTGGCATTTCACAGCGGCGCGTGCGCGGTGGAGTCGCGGTACAAATTTATCTTTGCGTCACCGGCAGCGGAGCTGAACGAGCTGAGCTCATCCGCTGCTTTTACGAGCTCGGTCGGCAAGGGAAAGAAACGAAATTTACCTATCCTGATGTCGTCCCAGGAGTGATGGCATCACTTTCTGAACTCATCGGCCGCGAGTTGTCGGTTGACGAGCTGTTGGTTGCCCTTTGGCGCACGCTTCAATCGTTTGGCGGTGCTTTGTATTCGTCCGCCCTCGATGGTGAGGAATGGGAATGGTATGAACAATATTGGGCACGCATCGTCGAACGGAACGCCAACGTATCCATCACAGAACCGAGTGAAGGCATCAAACGGTAACATTCATTTTGCTTCGGATGAATGAGGCCGACTTGCCAGCTATCGAGAAGATCGCCGTTTTCCGACGAAAGAAAAGGATGCCGCAGTTCTCCATCGGCATCCTGTTTCGTTACTCGGCGATTTTCTCTAAGTTTCCATTGGGGTCCATGCGGAAGGTCAGACCTCGCTCCTCTTCCTCTTTTAACACCATTTTGCGTGCTCGATTAATGATTTTGACAAGTGTCTCAAAATCTTCTTGGACAGTCGACGAGTTTTCTTCTAATTTCGCAACCTGTTCCTCTAGTTCCTTATTTTTTTGCTTTAATTCTTCAATTTCGCGGCGCAGCCGTTCATTTTCTTTGATCAGTGTTTCCCGTTTCTGTTCGTGCGATTGGAACGTTTTCAAAAAGGCGATTACTTGATCAAGTGTGACTGATTGAGGCTGCGGTGCTGGAATGACGGCCGGCAACTGCATGATGTCGCCGAGCTCCTCTAATGACGGCATCGGTGGTTCATACAGACGGCGCTTTCTAGCACCGCCTTGTTTGGCAAGCAGACGCTGTCGTTCTTTTCGTTGCTTTTTCGCTAGCTGGAGTGCTTCTTCATACCGATGGCGGACGACCGCGTTCCAACGGAACCCGCAGGCGGCCGACGTCCGGTTTAATTTGTCACCAACTTCTTCAAATGCGTTCAGCTGGGTGCTTCCTTCGCGTACATGGCGAAGCACGGTTTCCGCTAACAACAAATCGTCTTCTTCCGTCCAAGCATCTTGTCGTTGCTTCATCATTCCCCACTCCTTTTTCGTTTCTAGTAAAAGGATGGGCAAAAAGAAACAAATTTATACGTTGCAAGTTTACAGGATTGGCAAATTGCAAGAATGAAAGCCGCCCGCTTGCAATTTTCCTGCGAAAGCGGTAGAATACACAAAGCAAACGCTGTGGAAAGGGATGACAAGTGATGGCAAATGAGTTTCGCGTTTGCGACGACTGCAAGGCACCGAACTTAAAGACGTTGCTTCCGCGCCTGAAAAAGCTCGATCCGGATGCGGTCATTAAAATCGGTTGCCAGTCATATTGCGGTCCGGGGCGGAAAAAAACGTTCGCCTTCGTCAATAATCGCCCAGTAGCGGCGCTGACGGAAGACGAACTGATCGATAAAATTGCCGAAAGACTGAAAAGCCGCTAATTGATCACCTTCTTTGCCGAAAGAAGGTGATTTTTTGTTTTTTCCGTCAATAATGGAGATAGACGGAGAAAAAAGTCAACTATTTCTTTGCATCTCGAAACGGCGTATAATAGATGTATGTTGGAAACGGAAGAGGAGGGCACTATGTATCCCGGCGGGCAGCTTCATGAAGAAAAAGTGTTTAAAGATCCGGTGCATCGATACATACACGTTCGTGACAAGGTGATTTGGGATTTAATCGGCACAAAAGAGTTTCAGCGCCTGCGCCGCATTAAACAGCTCGGCACGACCTATTTGACGTTTCACGGCGCCGAACATAGCCGATTCAACCACTCGCTCGGCGTTTATGAAATCATCCGCCGCATTCTTGATGACGTCTTTGTCGGCCGCGAGCATTGGGATCATAGCGAACGCCTCCTTTGTCTATGTGCGGCGCTCTTGCACGATTTAGGGCACGGCCCGTTTTCCCATTCGTTTGAAAAAGTGTTTCATTTAGACCATGAAGATTTCACTCGAGCTATTATTGTAGGCGATACGGAAGTGAACGCTGCCTTACGTGCCATCGATAGCGATTTTCCGCAAAAGGTAGCCGAAGTGATCGCCAAAACATATCCAAATAAACTCGTTGTCAGCTTGATTTCGAGTCAAATTGACGCCGATCGGATGGACTATTTATTGCGCGACGCATACTACACCGGCGTCAGCTACGGCTATTTTGACATGGAGCGCATTTTGCGTGTTATGCGCCCGCGTGAAGACCAAGTCGTCATTAAGCGGAGCGGCATGCACGCGGTTGAGGATTACATTATGAGCCGCTATCAAATGTATTGGCAAGTGTATTTCCATCCGGTGACACGCAGCGCTGAAGTCATTTTGACAAAAATTTTGCATCGGGCGAAAAAGCTGTACGAAGACGGCTACTCGTTTCAAACGAAACCCGTTCATTTTTTGTCGTTTTTTGAGGGGAACGTAACGCTTGACGATTACTTGGCGCTCGATGAGGCGGTCATATTGTTTTACTTCCAGCAATGGCAGCACGAACGGGACCCGATTTTAAGCGATTTATGTCAACGATTTGTCCACCGACGTCTGTTTAAATATACCGAATTTCATCCAACGAACGAGCAGATGACAAAGCTGATCGAGCTGACTAACTTATTTAAAAAAGCAGGCATCGACCCGGACTATTATTTAGTCGTCGACTCATCGTCCGACTTGCCGTACGATTTTTACCGGCCGGGTGAGGAAGGCGAGCGCCTGCCGATTTATTTGTTGATGCCAAATGGGGAATTGCGCGAGCTGTCGCGCGAATCGGTGTTGGTCGACGCCATTTCCGGCAAGCGGCGCACCGACCATAAGTTATATTTTCCGGCTGACTTTCTCTATGACTTATCAACGAAGCGGACAGTGAAGAAAAAGATTATGGAAATTTTAAAGGGTTAGGAGATGACGGAGAGTGCTCACGGAGCATGCGAAAGTGATGAAGGCATTGGCGGCCGCCGGGGAAATTACCGGTCGTAAAAAGCTGCAAAAAATGATTTACATCGCAAAAAAGCTCGACTTTCCGTTTTACGAGAAGTTCGACTTCCATTTTTACGGCCCGTATTCTGAAGAATTGACATGCCGTGTCGAGGAGTTATGCGCGCTCGGTTTTTTGCATGAGACAAAAGAGAAAAAAAGCGGCTATGTGCAATATCGCTATACGCTCACCGAAGCGGGTGAGCAGTTTTTGCGCCATTACGACTGGGGCATGCCGGGCCTTGACGAATGCATGCAAGTGATGAATGAACAAAACGCGCGCTTTTTGGAGCTTGTCGCCACGGTGCTCTATTTTGAACATTTACCAAAAGACGAAGTGAAAGAAAAAATCGCTCTGTTAAAAAGCAAACAGCGCTATACGGATGAGGAAATTGAGGAAGCGTACGAATATATTGAGATGCTCCGCAGCCAATGCAATAAAAAAGCCCGCGTATAAGCGGGCTTTTTTACGGTTGAAAACCGATGTGGCCAATGGTCGTGTGACCTCCCATCAGTGTGGCAAAAACGCCAGCTGCAAAAAGAACAGCACGGCAAGCACATACAACAGCGGAGGCACGTCGCGCCAGCGGCCGCGGGCAATTTTTAAGAGCGGGTACGAAATGAAGCCGAGCGCGATGCCGGTCGCGATGCTGGAAGTGAGCGGCATGCTTAAGATGATGAGAAATGCCGGGAACGCCTCGTCGAGTTCATGCCATGAAATATGGGCGATGTTGCTGATCATCAAGCTGCCGACGATAATGAGCGCCGGAGCAGTGATGGCGGATAACCCAGCGACCGCGCCCACTAGCGGGCTGAAAAAGGCGGCGATGATAAACAGTACGGCGACAGTGAGCGCTGTCCATCCGGTCCGTCCGCCGGCAGCGACACCGGTGGACGACTCGATGTACGCTGATGTTGGGCTTGTCCCAAACATGGCTCCGACCGTAGTCGCGACTGAGTCAGCTAAGAGCGCTTCGCGGGCGCGCGGCAGCGTGTTCCCTTTCATCAGTCCTGCTTGTTGGGCGACGCCGATCATTGTGCCAGTCGTGTCAAACAGCGTGACAAGCAAAAAGGAAAAGACGACGGCATACAAATGATGGCTGATGACGTCATCAACGGCCGCAAACGGATTGGCAACGACAACCCCATCCGGCAACGACGGCAACGACATGATTCCTTCGTCAAATTTCAATTGACCGGTCGCGTAGGCAATCACCCCGGTGATAATCATGCCGTAAAAGAGCGCGCCGTTGACGCGACGTATCATAAGAACGAGCGTTACGGCGAGGCCAATCAGCGTCAACATAGCTGATGGAGCATGCAAGTCGCCGAGCGCTACTAAGTTTTGTGGGTGGGATTGGATGATCCCAGTTAGCCGCAAGCCGATAAAGGCGATAAACAGGCCAATGCCGGCGGTGATGCCATGTTTTAAGCTGTCAGGGATCACTTCGATTAGCTTGCTGCGCAATGGGGTGAGTGACAGCAGCAAAAACAGTAACCCCGCGACAAACACAGCGGAAAACGCGGTTTCGTACGAAATGTTGCCGTGTGAACCGACGACCGAATAGGCGAAATAGGCGTTGAGTCCCATGCCGGGAGCGATAGCGATCGGATAGTTGGCAAAAATGGCCATCCAAAGCGTGCCAACCACGGTGGCGATGACGGTCGCAGTGAACGCCTGTTCAAACGGGACACCGGCGTCCGACAAGATAACCGGATTGACCACAATGATGTATACCATCGTTAAAAACGTCGTCAAACCAGCGAAAAATTCCGTTTTGCGATCGGTAGTGTTGTTCGGAAAACGAATCATTGGCAACCTCCTAAAAACGAACAATATTACAAACAAATATAATAATATTCGTTTTTTCTTCAAAAAGCAACGGGAGCGCCCTAAGCGCCCCCGTCTCTCCTTTACTCCGCGTCGCTCAGCCGTTTTCCGGCGACGGCGTAATGATCTTTCGTCATTTCTTCAATGAAAACGACGACGTTCTCTTTTTTCGCCCCTGTTGTTTCCACAACTGCGTCAGTCACTTTTTCAACGAGCGCTTTCTTTTGCTCGTCTGTGCGGCCGGCGAGCATTTTGATCGTTACATACGGCATCGTGATTCCCCCATTTCATTGTCGAGTGCTGTCGCGCTTATTATACCATGGAACAGTAAAGTTCAATCCACTTTTAGCGGTAAATCATGTATACTAAGGATAGTGAATACAGGGGAAAAGGAGTTAATCAAGTGGAACGTATTTTGCCGTATTCATTAAGTGAAATTCCGTACGTATTGTTAACGCTGGCGCTAGCGTTTTCCGTGCATGAGTTTGCCCATGCGTACGTCGCCTACAAGTTCGGCGATCCGACCGCCAAAAATCAAGGTCGGTTGACATTATCGCCGTTTGCTCATTTGGATTTATTTGGCACGCTGCTTATTTTCTTAGCCGGTTTCGGCTGGGCGCGGCCGGTGCCGGTCAACCGTTTCCATTTTAAAAACCCGCGTCTAGCTGGCATTCTCGTGTCGGTCGCCGGGCCGCTAAGCAACCTTTTGCTTGCTGGACTTGGGTTTATCGTTTGGTATGCGATGATCGATTTCGGCATTATGAGGGCGCTGCCTAATTGGTTTGCGGCCGGGTTTGATATGTTTTTCCAAATTTTTATCGGCTTGAACACCGTCTTGTTTGTGTTTAATTTATTGCCGTTTCCGCCGCTTGATGGGTATCGTATCATTGAAGACATCGCTCCGGATGGGCTGCGAGCGAAAATGACGCAATGGGAAAACTACGGGGCGCTCATTTTTCTCATTCTCGTGCTGACACCGCTTGATCGGTACACGATTGAGCCGGTGTTTCAAGTGGCGTTGCCGTTCGTGCTTGAACATTTGCAGGCGTTTGCTGCCAACTTGTTTATGTAGGAAGGAGGAAGAAGCGAATGGAGCAAAAAAAGAAGAAAAATATCGGCTTTAACATTATTAAAGACGATCCGACCGATGGACATCGCGGTTTTGGTGCCGGGGCGATCAGCTTGGAAAACGTCTCGCCCGTCATCATTGATGTCGAAGCGGGTGAAGCATTCGTTGATATGGGAGCGATGCACGCACGCAGCGCTGTCGAGCGGGGCATTAAATTTTTGCCCGACCGTTCCGCCGTGCCGAACGGCAAGCCGTACTGGATCGTTTGGGTAACGGTTGAGCGTGGCGAGGACGGCCCGTATTATGCTGGGGTAACGGCGTGTGAAATGACGGTCGACCGTGAGGCGCGCCGCGGCTATAAGTTGTTGCCCGAGCATGTCAACCGTTTGGATAAATCACTAAAGCGGCACATCATCGTCGACCATATGGACGACAAATCGAAGCAAGTGCTCGCTGACTTTTTGAAAGGGCATGACATCGACATGTGGAACCGTTCGAGTGATGAGCTGAAAAAAGGGCTCGAAGGCGAATTGTGACGGTTTTGTGAACATGTTAGCGGAAGGACTTGTTATTGCCTAGAAAAAGGGATAAACTAAACCTACATGTATAACACAGGAAAACTAGGACAAGAAAATCCCCCGCACATATGTGCGGGGGGTTTTCTTTAAAACCATGGGAACCATTTCTCAAACCAGCTTTTTTCGTCCTCTTTTTTCTTCGTTTTCTTCTCCAAATGATCCGTGCAATAGTCGGTCGGTTCTGTGCCAATGAGATAATACGTTTTTCGTTTCACCGGACAAGCATCGGTGGCCAGCTTTCCGTTTTGCGGATCGATGTAGACGCCGATGACACCTTTTGTCGGTTTAAACGATTTTTTCGGCTTGTCAGCGAGACTTTGTTCCATAAAGCGGACCCATATTTGCTTCGCATACTGTTTTTCATCAAAACGGCTGATCGTTTCCCTACGGTCGTAACCGATCCAGACGCCAGCAACCAACTGCGGGGTAAAGCCAATCATCCAGCTGTCCGTTTTCGTCGTTCCGGATTTTCCGGCATAAGGACGCGTTATTTCATCGATGATTGATTGTCCAGTGACGGTCGTATAGCCGTTCAACTTCGGGTCGAACATCCCGGTCATTAAATGCGCCGTCACAAACGCGGCATCGCGGTCGATCACTTGTTGGGTTGACGGCTGATGCTCGTATAACACGTTTCCGTTCGCATCGATGACTTTTTTAATAAACACCGGCTCCGTTTTTTTGCCGTAGTTGGCGATCGTGCTGTACGCCGCGACCATATCGATCATTTTCACTGGCGATGTGCCGAGGGCTAGCGATGGCACGGCTTTTAATTTGCTTGTAATGCCGAGCGTTTTCGCCGTTTCGATCAGTTTGTCGGCGCCGATAAACTTCAGTGTTTTTACCGCAAAGACGTTGTCCGATACGGCAAGCGCTTGGGCGAGCGTAATCGGGCCGTTTGCGTAGTAATCATTGTAGTTATGAGGCGTATACGTCGCCCGGCCGTCGTCAAACGTAAACGTCGTCAGTTCGCTGCGCAATGGGGTCGACGGGGTGAATCCATGTTCGATGGCCGCGTAGTACAAAAATGGTTTGAACGTCGAGCCTGGCTGGCGTTCCGCCTGTACGGCGCGATTGAATGGGCTTTCGTTGTAGTCGCGTCCGCCGATGAGCGCTTTTACTTCCCCGGTGCGCGGATCCATGGCCAATAACGCTGCTTGGATGGCGGAAGAGGGACGGATCACCTGTTCAAGTTGCTCTTCGGCGATTTGCTGCATGCGCCGGTCGAGCGTCGTGTAGACGCGCAGTCCACCGAGCTCGATCGTGCGCTCGTCAAGGCCGAGTTTCGTGCGCAGCTGCTGTTTGACGACGTCTTGGAAATATGGAGCGACAGGCCGCTCTTTCTCGTGGTGCTGCACGTAGACGAGCTTGTCGCGGTACGCCTGTTCTGCCTCCTGGCGTCTGATGTAGCCCGCTTCCACCATCGAGAGGAGGACGATTTTTTGCCGCGTTTTCGCCCGCTCTTCGTTGATGAGCGGCGAATAATAGTGCGGTCCTTTTGGGATGCCGGCTAGCATCGCTGCTTCGCTGATCGTCAGCTCATCGGCGTGCTTGCCGAAATAATAGCGCGCCGCTGCCTCGATACCGTAAACCCCATGTCCATAGTAAATCGTGTTTAAATAGCCTTCCAAAATTTGTTCTTTGCTGTAGTTGGCTTCAAGTCGGATTGTATAGAGCGCCTCTTGAATTTTTCGCGACCATGTTTTCTCGTGCGTCAAAAATAAGTTGCGCGCATATTGCTGGGTGATCGTGCTTGCCCCTTCGACTTTGGCCATCGCCTGCACATTGGCGACGACGGCGCCGGCAATTCGTTTCAAATCAAATCCATGGTGTTCGTAAAACTTTCGGTCTTCGACGGCGATCGTCGCTTCAATGACGTGCGGGGAAATGTCATCAAGACGAACCCAGTAGCGCTTCTGTCCATAATTGCTTTCCCCGATTTTGCTGCCATCATCTGCATAAAAAACCGTCGTTTGCGGTACAGCGACCGGTGGGGCGCCTCCGATTTTCGCAAACAAAATAAAACTCCCGAGGGCAGCGAAAGCAAAGATTGTGAGAAAACAGCCAATAAAGACGGCGGCGCGCACATATTTCCACGTGCCGCGAAAACGACTGCCCGGGATCGGTTCCATTGCGCATCCCCCCAATGGTTTTAGCGGTAATTAGGACGGATGACTGCCCCAAAATCGCCTTATGTTGCCTCCGTCCCCATATCTCAGTTAGGCGATTTCTGCTTTCTTACTAGTATGAAAAAAATTTTTTTATTTTAAACTTGTTCCCCTTGCATTTTTGCTAGATTGCTCTATACTTTTTCATGTTTAGTTTTTCGTTGGTGAGGGAAACTTTGATAGTAAGCAACGCTCGGAGAAAGGATGTTACCGACATGGAACTATGGTTTACTGAAAAGCAGACAGAACATTTTGGCATCACTGCACGTATTATCCGCACTTTACATACAGAACAAACGCCGTTTCAAAAACTTGATATGGTCGAAACGGCAGAGTTCGGTAATATGCTCATTTTAGACGGCATGGTGATGACGACGCAAAAAGATGAATTTGTCTACCATGAGATGGTTGCTCATGTGCCGTTGTTTACCCATCCAAATCCGGAAAACGTGCTTGTCGTTGGCGGTGGCGACGGCGGCGTAATCCGCGAAGTGTTGAAACACCCGAGCGTCAAAAAAGCGACGCTTGTCGAAATTGACGGCAAAGTGATCGAGTGCTCGAAAAAGTATTTGCCGGAAATCGCTGGCCAACTTGACGATCCGCGCGTCGAAGTGAAAGTCGATGACGGGTTTATGCATATCGCCCAAAGTGAAAACGAGTATGACGTCATTATGGTTGACTCGACCGAACCGGTCGGACCGGCGGTGAACTTGTTTACAAAAGGGTTTTACGCCGGCATTGCGAAAGCGTTGAAAGAAGACGGTATTTTCGTCGCCCAAACGGACAACCCTTGGTTTAAAGCGGATCTGATTCGCAATGTTTACCGCGATGTGAAGGAAATTTTCCCGGTCACGCGCCTATATATGGCGAACATTCCAACCTACCCAAGCGGGCTGTGGACGTTTACGCTCGGCTCGAAAAAATACGATCCGCTCGCGGTAAGCGATGACCGGTTCCACGACATCGATACAAAATATTACACAAAAGAACTGCATAAAGCATGCTTCGTATTACCGAAATTTGTCGCGGACTTGGTGAAATAAGGGGAGGGGCAAATTGATGCGGTTTGATGAGGCCTATTCTGGCAACGTGTTTATTGGTAGCCACCCGAACTTTGAAGAAAGCGAGGCAGTCATTTACGGGATGCCGATGGATTGGACGGTTAGCTACCGGCCCGGTTCGCGATTCGGCCCGGCCCGCATCCGTGAAGTGTCGATTGGGCTTGAAGAATATAGCCCGTATTTAGATCGGGAGCTCGGTGACATTCGTTATTTTGACGCCGGTGATATTCCGCTGCCGTTCGGCAACGCTGCTCGCAGCTTGGAGCTGATTGAACAGTTTGTGAAAAAAGTGCTGGACGCCGGTAAGTTTCCGCTAGGCCTTGGCGGCGAACATCTCGTCTCTTGGCCGGTCATTAAAGCGGTGCACGAATATTATCCGGACTTGGCCGTCATTCATATGGATGCCCATACCGACTTGCGCGAACATTATGAAGGTGAGCCGTTGTCGCATGCGACGCCGATTCGCAAAGTTGCCGATCTCATCGGCCCGACAAACGTCTTTTCATTCGGCATCCGTTCCGGCATGAAAGAAGAGTTCGAATGGGCGAAACAAAACGGCATGTACATCGCCAAGTTTGACGTACTTGAGCCGCTTCGCTCCGTGCTGCCAAAGCTCGCTGGTCGTCCAGTGTATGTGACGATTGACATCGATGTGCTTGACCCGGCTCATGCCCCTGGTACGGGGACGGTCGACGCCGGCGGCATTACGTCGAAAGAGTTGTTAGCGGCGATCCATGAAATCGCCCGTTCCGATGTCCGCGTCGTTGGTGCCGATCTGGTCGAAGTCGCGCCGGTTTACGACCATTCGGAACAGACCGCGAACACAGCGAGCAAGCTTGTTCGCGAAATGTTGCTTGGCTGGGTGGCAAAGTGAACATAGGGAAAAGCGCCTAAATCGCGAACGCGAGAGGGCGCTTTTTTTATGTAGTAGGAGAAAGGTTGCGGGAATATATACATACCTTATAGAATAATATGCAATGTATTTATCATTCAAAGGGGGAGGAGACAGAAGTGGGCGTCAAACTGATCAAAATTTCCGTTGTGTACTTCGTCATCGGCGTCTGTATTGGGCTTGGCATGTCGATGACCCATTCGTTTGTGCTCACACCAGTTCACGCCCATATCAACTTGCTAGGTTGGACAGCTTTGACGCTCGCGGGCATTATCTACCATTTATTCCCGCAGGCAGCAGCGACAAAATGGGCGAAACTCCATTTTTGGCTGCACAATATTGGCTTGCCGCTCATGATGGTCGGTGTGATTTTTGTCGTGTACGGCTATGAAGCGTTCGTGCTAGCAACAGCCATTGGCGGAGTACTTGTCACCCTTGGTGTCATTTCCTTCGCTATTGCTGTGCTGCAAAATGTTCGCGTCTCATCGTCAACCTGAGAGAACCAGGCTCAAAGCGTTTGCTTTGGGCCTTCTCTTTTTCTCGACCCCTTGAATCAGGCGGAACAGTTCTTTATACTTATTGTTATGACTGTGTTCGCAAAGGTGTGTTCGTAAAACATGAACGAAACAAACGGCATTCCGGTGCGGCTCCGTCAAGTGGCTGTTATCCGCGACGGTGCGCACGAAGAGACGATCGCGCTTGAATTGGACGGCATCTATTACATAAAAGGAGAAACGATGTATTTGCGGTTTGCCGAGGAAAACGAACTCGGGCGGGTGAACAACGTGGTGAAAATCGCACCTGATGAGGTGACCGTTCTTCGCTCCGGGGCGGTTGAGATGCGGCAAACGTTCCGATGTCAGCAAGAAATGCCGGGCCATTACAAAACGATGTTCGGGCGGTGGTCGCTAGCGACCAAAACGGATGTGATCGAGTTCCGGTATGACGAGAGACGGAAACAAGGACAGCTCTTTCTCTCGTATGAACTGATGCTAGAGCATGAGCGGAGCGGGCGCCGTACGTTGACGTTAACATTTAAGGGGGTATAAGCCGATGAACATTGTCGGACAAATGAAAGAACAGCTGAAAGAGGAAATTCGCCAGGCGGTGGGAAAAGCCGGGCTGGTGGCGGCTGAGGAGCTGCCAGAAGTATTGCTTGAGGTGCCGCGCGAAAAGGCTCATGGCGATTATTCGACGAATATCGCCATGCAGCTCGCCCGCATCGCGAAAAAGCCACCGCGGGCAATCGCCGAAGCCATCGTTGAAAAGTTTGACGCCGAGCGTGTTTCGGTGGCGCGCATCGAGGTAGCCGGCCCAGGGTTTATTAACTTTTACATGGACAATCGCTATTTGACAGCGGTTGTGCCGGCGATTTTGCAAGCGGGCCAAGCGTATGGCGAGTCGAATGTCGGCAAAGGGGAAAAAGTGCAAGTCGAGTTCGTCTCGGCTAACCCGACCGGCAACTTGCATTTAGGTCATGCTCGCGGTGCGGCGGTTGGCGATTCACTTAGCAATATTTTGGCGAAAGCCGGATTCGATGTGACGCGTGAATATTACATTAATGATGCCGGCAAACAAATTTATAACTTGGCGAAATCAGTCGAAGCCCGCTATTTCCAAGCGCTCGGTACCGATATGCCGCTGCCGGAGGACGGCTATTACGGTGACGACATCGTGGAAATCGGCAAAAAGCTCGCCGATGAATATGGCGATCGGTTCGTCCATGTGGACGAAGAAGAACGACTCGCCTTTTTCCGCGAATACGGCCTCCGTTATGAGCTCGACAAAATTAAAAACGATTTGGCTGCCTTCCGCGTTCCATTTGACGTTTGGTATTCGGAAACATCGCTTTATGAGAGCGGCAAAATCGATGAGGCGCTCTCAACGCTGCGTGAGCGCGGTTACATTTACGAACAGGACGGAGCCACATGGTTTCGTTCGACGGCGTTTGGCGATGACAAAGACCGTGTGTTAATCAAGCAAGACGGAACGTATACGTATTTGCTTCCGGACATCGCTTACCATCAAGATAAGCTGCGGCGTGGGTTCACGAAGCTAATCAACGTCTGGGGAGCGGATCATCATGGCTACATCCCGCGCATGAAAGCGGCGATCGCTGCGCTCGGCTACGATCCAGAAGCGCTCGAGGTCGAAATTATCCAAATGGTGAACTTATACCAAAACGGCGAGCGCGTCAAAATGAGCAAACGTACTGGCAAAGCGGTGACGATGCGCGAGCTGATGGAAGAAGTCGGCGTCGATGCTGTCCGCTACTTCTTCGCTATGCGTTCGGGCGATACGCATCTCGATTTTGATATGGACTTGGCTGTTGCCCAGTCGAATGAAAACCCGGTCTACTATGTCCAATATGCACATGCCCGCGTCTCAAGCATTCTCCGTCAAGCAAAAGAGCATCAACTGTCGTATGAAGGCGACGTCGATCTTCATCATCTCGTGGAAACAGAAAAAGAAATCGAGCTGCTCAAAGCGCTTGGCGACTTCCCGGACGTTGTCGCTGAGGCGGCCTTGAAACGGATGCCACATCGCGTCACCGCCTATGCGTTTGATTTGGCGTCGGCGCTCCACAGCTTTTACAATGCGGAAAAAGTGCTTGACCTAGACCAGATCGAAAAAACGAAAGCTCGTCTCGCGCTTGTCAAGGCGGTGCAAATCACGCTGCAAAACGCTCTAGCGTTAATCGGCGTCTCAGCGCCGGAACAAATGTAAACGAATGAGGGAGCGATTGCTCCCTCTTTTGTTTGGGCATGCTAAAGGAAAACAACGGTGGAGGATCAACAAGTGAAAGAAGTCGTACTCGCACTTATCACCGGTATGGTTGTCGGTTTTTTGTTTACGCTGTTTCGTTTGCCGATTCCCGCTCCCCCAGCGTTGGCCGGCGTTGCTGGCATCGTTGGCGTGTATCTCGGCATGCGGCTGTTTCAATGGCTGTCGTTGTTATGGAAGTGAACGATGGCTTAATGGCAAGCTGATCAAAATGGTTCAATCGTCCCCGGCTGGTGCAGTTTTGGCGATATGAGGTCGCCATGGGCGCCGGCCGATTTTTTGTTTCTTCCTTTGCTTTGGTGTTTCTTCCATCTGCTCCCTGCCGAAAACATACGTGCTATAGCCAAGCGGAAATGAGCTGGGAAATCGACTCTTTGCCGCGGTCAAGGAGCGAACGGTTCCGCCAAAAATCGAGCGTCAGCGGCTCCGAGCGCGTCAAATCGCGTTCGATCACCTGTTTGACAAGCCGTGTAAATGCGCGATCAAACACGTAGCAGTTGATTTCACCATTTAAAAACAAACTACGTCGGTCAAAATTCGCTGTGCCGACATCACACCATTCTTCGTCGATCACAATGGTTTTAGCATGGTAAAACCCTTGGTAAAAGCGGTAAACGCGCGCCCCGGCTTTCAGCATGCGATAAAAATACGGATAGGCGGCTTCTCTCACAAATAAATGATCCGCTTTCAGCGGCACAAGCACGGTGACGCGCACCCCGCGCTTGAGTGCACGCATCAGTTCGTTAAACAGCGGCCGGCTCGGGATAAAGTATGGGGTACCGATCATAATTTCTTTTTTGGCATGGCGGATGGCATGGATATATTGTTCCTCAAGGGCGGAGCCATCGGTAGCGACCAATTGATGGCGAATGGCGCCAGCGGGAAGCTCCGGGAAATACCGGTGTTTGTCCGCCACCGTCTTGCTTGTCGCTTCTTCCCAATCATGCAAAAACTGTTCTTGCAAGTCATATACTCCTTCGCCGCTGATTTTTAGGTGATAATCCCGCCATTCCCCGAAATTGGCGTCTTTCCCATTATACTCGCGGCCGATGTTATAGCCGCCGATGTAGCCGATCCGCCCATCGATGACCGTAATTTTTCGGTGATTGCGGCGATTGAGGCGGTAAATCAAAAACGGAAAGCACGGCGGGCGGGTATAGGCGAACTCCACCCCGCTTGCCCTTAGTGAACGAATGAGCGCTTTCGGCAACCCGAGGCTACCCACCCAGTCGACCAACACCCGTACTTTCACACCTTCGGCTGCTTTTTCTTTTAAAATTTGGAAAAACGGCGTGGTCGTTTCGTCACTTTTGATAATGTAAAACAGAATGTGAATATGGTCGCGAGCGCGGTGCAGCTCGGCAAAATAGTCGGCAAATAAATGCCTGCCATTGACATAGAGCGCTATATCGCTTCTCCGTTCTGGATAGACGACTTTTTTGCGTCCGTTCCGGAAGGCGAGCTGACCAAGCTTGTCATCGAGATAAATGAGTACGAATATGATGGCAATCACAGCAATAACGACCATGCCTTCCCCTCCTGTGCGTCGCTTCAGTACTTATTAATGTATCCTATAACGTACAAAAATAGCAGAGCTGAAGCCGCCGATTCTTTCCCACCTTGCCGAACAGGCGCCTAACCGATTCTTGTGAAGACCTAGTGTTTGATATCCTTTTGGCGGCTAAACGAAGCACGAGCAGGAGCGGTCGTCTTGCCAACAAATATATGGACCTTCTTCTTCACTTTTGTGTGAAAGGAGAATCCTTCCTGACAGAAATGATAAAAAAGTTGTTGACTGAATGCTCATTCATTTGTAAAATAAACATAAATGGAAATTATGAAAATTTTCTTTGTTGCGGCAACAAATTCGCTGGAAAAGCGGGGGAAGGGGAGAGAAGATGAACGTTTTATTAACGGTGAATTTGCTCGCGTTTTTGTTTGTAACCGCTTACGCTATCTATTTGTTTGCGTATGTCGTAAAAACGCGGGCAATGTACATTAAACTCGGCAAAAAAGTCGAGTTTGACGAAAAAGTCAATGAGCGGCTGCGAAGCATTTGGGTCAACGTCTTCGGCCAGAAAAAGTTGCTCAAAGACAAAAAAAGCGGCTTGATCCATGTCATCTTTTTCTACGGCTTTATTCTCGTCCAATTTGGCGCGATCGATTTTATCATTAAAGGTCTTGTGCCAGGGGCGCACTTGCCGCTCGGGCCGTTGTATCCAGGGTTTACGTTTTTCCAAGAAATTGTCACCTTGCTCATTTTAATCGCGGTGCTTGCCGCCTTTTACCGTCGTTACATTGAAAAGCTCGTCCGCTTAAAGCGTGATTTCAAAGCCGGACTTGTTCTCATTTTTATCGGTGGACTCATGTTGTCCGTTTTATTCGGCAACGGGATGAGCCGGATTTGGCACGGCGAAGAAGCTGCATGGAGCGAACCGGTTGCTTCGCTTATTGCCGGTGCGTTTTCGTGGATCGGGGAAACCGGGGCCGCGGTACTGTTTTTTGTCGCTTGGTGGGTGCATTTATTGATTTTGCTGACGTTCCTCGTGTACGTGCCGCAATCGAAGCACGCTCACTTGATCGCTGCACCAATCAACGTCTTTTTCAGCCGGCTGACGCGGCCGAAGCTTACGCCGATCAACTTTGAAGACGAAAGCCAAGAGTCATTTGGCGTTGGCAAAATTGAGGATTTTACGCAAAAGCAGTTGATTGACTTGTATGCTTGTGTCGAGTGTGGCCGCTGTACGAGCATGTGTCCAGCGACCGGCACAGGGAAAATGTTGTCGCCGATGGATTTGATTTTGAAGCTGCGCGACCACTTGACGGAAAAAGGAGCGGTCGTCACATCGCGTGCCCCGTGGGTGCCGACGTTCGCCTTCAAAAATACGAAAGGCAATCAGCTCGCATTCGCTGCGGCATCGGAGCAGGCAGCGACGATTGAAATGCCAAGCTTGATCGGTGACGTCATCACTGAAGAAGAAATTTGGGCTTGTACGACGTGTCGCAACTGTGAAGACCAATGCCCGGTCATGAACGAACACGTCGATAAAATTATTGACTTGCGCCGCTACCTCGTTTTGACTGAAGGGCGGATGAATCCAGACGCACAGCGGGCGATGACGAATATCGAGCGTCAAGGCAACCCGTGGGGGTTAAACCGGAAAGAGCGGGAAAACTGGCGCGAGTTGCGTGACGATGTCCACGTCCCAACGGTAAAAGAAGCGAAGAAGGCCGGGGAAGAGATCGAGTACTTGTTCTGGGTTGGTTCGATGGGTTCATACGACAGCCGCAGCCAAAAAATTGCCCTCGCCTTTGCTAAGCTGCTGAACGAAGCAGGTGTCAAGTTTGCGATTTTAGGTAACAAAGAGAAAAACTCGGGCGATACTCCGCGTCGGTTAGGAAACGAGTTTTTGTTCCAAGAATTAGCAAGTAACAACATCGCTGAGTTCGAAAAAGCGGGCGTCAACAAAATCGTCACGATCGACCCGCACGCTTACAATGCGTTTAAAAACGAATACCCGGACTTTGGACTCGAGGTCGAAGTGTACCACCATACCGAGCTGCTTGCCAAGCTCATCGAAGAAGGACGGCTTGTACCGAAATATCCGGTCCATGAACGCATTACGTTCCATGATTCGTGTTATTTAGGACGCTACAATGACGTCTATGACGCGCCACGGCAAATTTTGCGCGCCATCCCGGGTGTTGAACTCGTCGAAATGGAGCGCAACCGTGAACGCGGCATGTGCTGCGGCGCCGGCGGAGGTCTCATGTGGATGGAGGAGACAACCGGCAACCGGATCAACGTCGCTCGTACGGAACAGGCGCTTGCTGTCAATCCGACGGTCATCAGTTCCGGGTGTCCGTACTGCTTGACAATGTTGTCGGACGGTACGAAGGCGAAAGAGGTAGAAGACCGCGTCTCGACGTACGATGTCGCTGAACTATTGGCGAAATCAGTGTTTGGTGAGGAAAAAGAAGAAGCCGCATCATAAAATGGTTGCACAGACAATTTCTATTTTTTAAAATAGTAAGTACAATATTCTATTTGTGAAAGAGATGGTGTACGGTCGTACGCCTTCTCTTTCGCCTCGCCATCGAGCGAACGTTCAGTCTGTAATTTGTAATCGCTTTCTTATATGAAAAAGGGGGAGAGAAATGATGGGGAAAACGGTGATTGTTAACGGGGCGCGCACCCCGTTTGGAAAATTAGGCGGTGCTTTGCAAGCGTTATCAGCAGCTGAACTTGGTGGCATTGCTGTGAAAGAGGCGCTCGCCCGCGCCAACGTAAGCACAGAACAAGTTGATCATGTCATTTTGGGCACTGTTCTACAAGGTGGACAGGGGCAGCTTCCGTCGCGGCAGGCGATGCGCCATGCCGGTATTCCGTGGCACGTCCGCACTGAGACGGTGAATAAAGTGTGCGCATCCGGCATGCGTGCGGTAACACTCGCTGACCAGCTCATTCGTTTAGGTGACGCCGAGGTCGTCGTCGCCGGCGGGATGGAGTCGATGAGCAACGCACCGTACGTGTTGCCGAAAGCGCGCTGGGGGCTGCGGATGGGTGACAGCACGGTAAAAGATTTGATGGTATATGATGGCCTCACATGCAGCTTTACCGGCGTTCATATGGGCGTTTACGGCGGAAACTCGGCGCGTGAGCTTGGCATCACCCGAGAGGCGCAAGACGAGTGGGCATACCGCAGCCATATTCGCGCCATCGCCGCCATCGAAGCGGGCCGCCTCGCTGAAGAAATCGTTCCGGTGACAATCCCGCAACGTAAAGGCGCCCCTCTTGTCGTTGAACATGACGAGGCGCCGCGAAAAGACACATCGCTTGAAAAACTGGCGAAACTGCCGCCGGTGTTCGATCCGCAAGGCACGATCACAGCCGGCAATGCCCCGGGCGTCAACGACGGCGCTGCGGCACTCGTCTTAATGAGCGAAGAGCGCGCCGCCCGCGAAGGGCTCGAACCGCTTGCAACCGTTGTCGCTCACACGGCCATCGCTGTCGAGGCGAAAGACTTCCCGAAAACGCCGGGGCTTGTTATTAATGAGCTGCTCCGCAAAACGGGGAAAACGGTCGATGACATCGCCTTGTTCGAAGTGAATGAAGCGTTCGCCGCTGTCGCATTGGCGGCCATTCAAATCGCCGGTCTTGACCCGGAAAAAGTGAATGTCAACGGAGGCGCCGTTGCCCTTGGTCATCCGATCGGCGCCAGCGGCGCGCGCATCATCTTAACACTCATTCATGAGCTGAAACGTCGTGGCGGCGGCCTCGGCATCGCCGCGATTTGCAGTGGCGGCGGCCAAGGTGACGCCATCTTAGTCGAAGTATAAGGGGTGTTGGGAGCGCGACAAGCTCGCGTCTCGTATGGCGGCACGGGGACGGCGGTGTCGCCGTCTGTCCCTGCGTGACATCATGCTGTCGCTAAGGAACGGGTACGACTTGTCGCCGGATGTCGTCAAGACACAGGAAGCGGCCTGTTGCGATCTCGTCTTCGTGATGCGGCCGCGACGCGGGGTACAACCTGTCGCCCCTCTGTCCTTTGGTGAGGAGACCGAGACGGTAGGTGAGGCCGCCTGCCGCTGCCTTGTCGTTCAGTGACGAAGTCATGAAACGGAGTCATATTTTCGGAGCAATGCTAAGAGCGCACGGTGCGGCAGTGTACCTCATGTTGCGGCTATAGGGCGGGATGCAGCGTGTCGCTGCTATACCTATCGAGGTTGAAACGGCGGCATCGGCCGCCGGAAAACTAACGGATATCCTGCACGTTCATTTTTCAGAAATACACATAGATGGGGGATAAGAACATGGACGTAAAAACAATCATGGTCGTCGGTGCCGGTCAAATGGGATCAGGTATTGCTCAAGTATGTGCTGTCGCCGGCTATGACGTACTTTTATATGACATTAGCGAAGCGCAATTGGATAAAGGAATCGCGAACATTGAAAAACTGCTCGCTCGCCAAGTGGAAAAAGGGAAAATGGCGGCAGCGGACAAGGACGCGGCGCTGTCGCGGCTTTCCCGTTCCACCGACTTGCATGATGCCACCGACGCTGACCTTGTCATCGAAGCCGTTGTCGAAAACATGGATGTGAAAACGAAGCTGTTTGCCGAGTTGGACAAAATCGCCCGCCCGGAGACGATCTTAGCTTCCAATACGTCGTCACTTCCGATTACGGAAATCGCAGCGGCGACAAAGCGGCCAGACAAAGTAATCGGCATGCACTTTATGAACCCGGTGCCGGTCATGAAGCTAGTGGAAATTATCCGCGGGTTGGCGACGGCTGATGAGGTATACGAGACGATCGAAGCGGTCACCCGGACGCTTGGCAAAGTACCGGTTGAAGTAAACGACTTTCCAGGCTTTATTTCCAATCGTGTACTCATGCCGATGATTAACGAAGCGATTTACGCTTTGTACGAAGGAGTAGCAACAAAAGAGGCGATCGATGAAGTGATGAAACTTGGCATGAACCATCCGATGGGGCCGCTCACGCTCGCTGACTTTATCGGATTGGACACGTGCTTATACATTATGGAAACGCTTCATGAAGGGTTCGGCGACGACAAGTACCGCCCGTGCCCGCTGTTGCGCAAATACGTCAAGGCTGGTTGGCTTGGTCGCAAGACGGGGCGCGGATTTTACACGTACGAGTAAGTAGATAGAGGCAACATTGACAAACAACATGAAAAAGGGGGATGTCCCGTGCAATTTCGGTTTACGGAAGAACAAGAAATGATGCGGCAAATGGTGCGCGAATTTGCAGCAGCGGAAATCGCTCCGTTTGTTGAGCGCATGGAGCAAGGAGAATTTCCGCGCCCGATTTTAGCTAAAATGGCCGAGCTCGGCTTAATGGGGATCACTGTTCCGGAACAGTACGGCGGCGCAGGCATGGACTTTCTTTCGTACATTATCGCTATCCATGAAATTTCGAAAGTGAGCCCGACGGTCGGTGTCATTTTATCGGTGCACACGTCCGTCGGCACGAACCCGATTTTGTATTTCGGCACGGAAGAACAGAAACAAAAATATGTGACGAAACTCGCTCGCGGTGAGTATTTAGGGGCGTTTTGCCTCACCGAACCGAGTGCTGGCTCGGATGCGAAAAGCTTGAAGACAAAAGCGGTGCGTCGCGGCGATACGTATGTGTTGAACGGCTCAAAAATTTTCATCACCAACGGTGGAGAAGCGGACACGTACATCGTGTTTGCCCGCACGAATCCGGAGGAAACCGGCAGCCGCGGCATTTCCGCGTTTATCGTTGAAAAAGGGACGCCGGGTATGGAGATCGGCAAAGATGAAAAGAAAATGGGGTTGCACGGATCGCGGACGGTGACAATCACGTTTGACGACGCTGAGGTGCCAGCGGAAAACTTGCTCGGCCAAGAAGGGGAAGGATTTAAAATTGCTATGGCCAACCTTGATGTCGGCCGGATCGGCATCGCTGCCCAAGCGCTTGGCATTGCGGAAGCAGCGGTCGAACATGCTGTGGCCTATGCCAAAGAACGGGTGCAGTTTGGCAAACCAATTGCCGAGCAGCAAGGCGTGGCCTTTAAGCTTGCTGATATGGCAACGGCGGCGGAAGCGGCGAAATGGCTCGTCTACCGCGCCGCTTGGTTGCGCGCTCAAGGCTTGCCGTGCGGCAAAGAAGCGTCGATGGCCAAACTGTTTGCCTCGCAAACGGCGATGGATAATGCCATCGAAGCCGTGCAAATTTTTGGCGGCAACGGTTATACGAAAGATTATCCGGTCGAGCGGCTGTTCCGCGATGCGAAAATTACGCAAATTTACGAAGGGACGAGCGAAATCCAGCGGATTGTCATTAGCAAGCAACTGACCAAACAGTAATCAAAACAAGGGGAAGAGGATTTTTTATAGAAAACGGGGGAATGAAGCGATGAATTTTCAATTGAGCGAAGAACATGAAATGTTGCGGAAAATGGTGCGTGAATTTGCCGAAAACGAAGTGGCGCCTACGGCCGCTGAGCGTGATGAGGAAGAGCGGTTTGACCGCAGCATTTTCAACAAAATGGCCGAACTTGGCTTAACGGGCATCCCGTGGCCGGAAGAGTATGGCGGCATCGGCAGCGACTATTTGGCGTATGTCATTGCGGTCGAAGAGTTGTCGCGTGTCTGTGCCTCGACCGGGGTGACGCTCTCCGCCCATATTTCGCTTGCAAGCTGGCCGATTTATAAGTTCGGCACGGAAGAGCAAAAGCAGAAGTATTTGCGCGCTTTGGCAACCGGGGAAAAGCTCGGAGCATACGGGCTGTCCGAGCCGGGAGCAGGGTCTGATGTCGCCTCGATGAAAACGCGTGCCATCAAAGACGGCGACCATTACGTGTTAAACGGTTCGAAAGTATGGATCACGAACGGCGGCGAGGCAGAGATTTACGTCGTCTTTGCCGTCACTGATCCGGAAAAGCGGCATAAAGGGATCAGCGCCTTTATCGTCGAAAAAGGGACGCCGGGCTTTTCAATCGGCAAAAAAGAAAAGAAACTTGGCATCCGTTCGTCGCCGACGACTGAGCTCATTTTTGAAGATTGCCGTATCCCGAAAGAAAACTTGCTCGGTCAAGAAGGGGAAGGGTTTAAGATCGCGATGATGACGTTAGACGGCGGCCGCAACGGCATCGCCGCCCAAGCGGTCGGCATCGCTCAAGGAGCGCTGGATGCCGCTGTGGACTACGCGAAACAGCGCGTCCAATTCGGTAAACCGATCGCTGAACAGCAAGGGGTTTCCTTTAAGCTCGCCGACATGGCGACAGCCATTGAAGCGGCTCGGCTGTTGACATACCAAGCGGCATGGCTCGAGTCAAACGGCTTGCCATACGGCAAGGCATCGGCGATGGCAAAACTGTTTGCCGGCGACACGGCGATGAAAGTGACTGTCGATGCGGTGCAAATCTTTGGCGGCAACGGTTATACGAAAGACTATCCAGTTGAACGGTTTATGCGCGATGCGAAAATTACGCAAATTTACGAAGGGACACAAGAAATTCAGCGCCTCGTTATTTCGCGGATGTTGACGCGCGATTAATGATAGCAGCGCTTGAACGTTTGAATCGCAGCAGCCGTTTCAAGGAGCGTGCTCTATGTGCTGCTGCGAGGGGGATCTTCGTGATTTCGGGGACGTGCCGTGCGGGTCATGGCAATGAGTTCGGGGGTGTACCGCACGACATGTCTCGTTCTGCCGCAACGGGCAGTCGGGCAGTGCGCCGCCTAGCTGCTAAACGGGAATGGGGGAGAGGAACGTAAATGAAAAAACGGGAAGTGATCGCATCGGTCAAAGATGAAAAGCTCGTGAAAAAACGCCGCAACGAAATGATTAAAGGGGCGATTTCCCTTTTTAAACAAAAAGGTTTCTACCAAACGACAACGAGGGAAATCGCCAAAGCGTCCGGATTTAGCATTGGCACACTATATGAGTATATCCGCAAAAAAGAAGATGTCTTGTATTTAGTGTGTGACCGCATTTACGACGAGGTGCGGGAGCGGACCGAACAAGACCTTGGCGATCATCATGGCACGATTGAAGGATTGCGGCGTGCGATCGCTCACTATTTTCGTGTCGTTGATGAACTCGACGACGAAGTGCTCGTCATGTACCAAGAGTTGAAGGCGTTAAGCAAAGAATCGCTCCCATACGTTCTCAATAAAGAGCTTGATATGACGGCTATTTTCGAGCATATTTTGCGCACATGCGTCGAAAGCGGTGCGCTGCAGCTTTCTGAAAGTGAGATTCGCCTCTTTGCCCACAACATTATCGTGCTTGGGCAAATGTGGGCGTTCCGTCGTTGGGCGCTGCGGAAAATGTATACGCTCGAAGAATATATTGAATGTCAGACGGAGTTTTTATTAAAGGGGATTATGGAGAAACAGAAAGCTTGAACAAAGGGGGAGAGATGATGGCGCATATTTATCGTCCGAAGCATCATGTTCGCTTTGTGACAGCGTCCAGCTTGTTTGACGGCCATGACGCGTCCATCAACATTATGCGCCGCATTTTGCAAGCGAGCGGCGCCGAAGTCATCCATTTAGGCCATAACCGCTCCGTTGAAGAAATCGTCAATGCGGCCATCCAAGAGGATGTGCAAGGCATTGCCGTTTCCTCCTATCAAGGTGGCCACATGGAATTTTTTAAATATATGTATGATTTGCTGCAAGAGCGGGGGGCGCCTCATATCCGCATTTACGGCGGTGGGGGCGGCGTGATCATCCCGCGCGAAATCAAGGAATTGCATGAGTACGGAATTGCCCGCATTTTCTCGCCGGAAGACGGCCGTCGCCTTGGTTTGCAAGGGATGATTAATGTGATGCTTGAAGAATGTGATTTTCCAACCGTGACGGCCGTGACGGATGAAATCGAACGGCTCCAAACCGGCGATGTGCAAGCCATCGCCCGGCTCATTACGCTGTGCGAATATCGCACTGAGGCAGGCCAAGAGGCAGCTGCTGCGGCTGAAGCTGCTATCGAGCAAGTGAAGACGATGGAAAAACGCGTACCGGTGCTCGGGATCACCGGCACGGGCGGTGCGGGGAAAAGCTCGCTCACTGATGAGCTCGTCCGTCGCTTTTTAAATGAAATCCCAGAGATCAAGATCGCTATTTTATCTGTCGACCCGACGAAGCAAAAAACAGGCGGCGCGCTGTTAGGGGACCGAATTCGGATGAACGCCATTCATTCGCCGCGTGTCTATATGCGGAGCCTGGCGACGCGCCATTCCCGTTCCGAGCTGTCGCCGGCGATTCGCGATGCCATTTCGGTTGTCAAGGCGGCCGGGTTTGATCTCATCATTGTCGAAACGAGCGGGATCGGCCAAGGCGATGCCGCCATTACTGAAGTGTGCGATGTCTCGATGTATGTGATGACGAGCGAGTTCGGAGCACCGACGCAGCTCGAGAAAATCGATATGATCGACTACGCCGATTTGATCGCGATTAACAAATTTGAGCGCAAAGGGTCAGAAGATGCGAAACGGCAAGTGCAAAAACAATATCAGCGCAGCCGCCAGCTGTTTGATCGCGACGTATCGGAAATGCCGGTATACGGCACGATCGCCAGCCAGTTTAACGATCCGGGCACGAATACGCTCTTTGTCGCACTCGTCGATACGATCAACCGGAAAACAGGGACGAACTGGAAGACAAGTTTAAATACGGTTGCCAACGTTGAAAAGCATAACGTCATCATTCCAAATGAGCGCCGCTATTATTTGCGTGAAATCGCTGAGACGGTGCGTTCGTATCATCGCCGCGCCGAACAGCAGGTGGAGATTGCGCGCCGCTTGTTCCAAATTGAAGGGGCGATTGAAGCGGCCAATGAGCGCGGCGAGTCTGACGATGTCATCCGCGCGCTCGAGACGCTCAAAGCCGATTATGAAGCGAAGCTGACGCCGGAATCGAAACGTATTTTAGCGACGTGGGAAGAGACGAAGGCGAAATATGCCGCCAAGCAACTTGTGACAAAAGTGCGTGATAAAGAAATCGTCACTGAGCTGACGACAAAAACGTTGTCCGGCTTGGACATTCCGAAAGTCATCTTGCCAAAATTTAAAGACTACGGAGAAATTTTGCGCTGGGTGTATAAAGAAAACGTCCCTGGCTCATTCCCGTATACGGCTGGCGTCTTCCCGTTCAAGCGTCAAGGGGAAGACCCGAAGCGTCAGTTTGCCGGCGAAGGGACGCCGGAGCGCACCAACCGTCGCTTCCACTACTTATGCAAAGAAGACAAAGCGAAACGGCTTAGCACGGCATTTGACTCGGTCACGCTCTACGGCGAAGATCCGGACTATCGACCGGATATTTTCGGCAAAGTTGGGGAAAGCGGCGTCAGCATTTGTACGTTGGATGACATGAAGAAACTGTACAAAGGGTTTGATTTGTGCGACCCGCTTACATCGGTGTCGATGACGATCAATGGTCCGGCTCCGATTTTGCTGGCAATGTTTATGAATACGGCCATCGACCAACAAGTCGAAAAGCGGGAACAAGAGCTTGGTCGTCCGCTTACGGCGGAAGAGTACGAACAAGTGAAAGCCGCGACGCTGCAAACGGTGCGCGGCACGGTGCAAGCCGACATTTTAAAAGAAGACCAAGGACAAAATACGTGCATTTTCTCGACCGATTTTGCCTTAAAAATGATGGGCGATATTCAAGAATATTTCATTAAGCATCGTGTCCGGAACTATTATTCAGTGTCGATTTCCGGCTACCATATCGCTGAGGCTGGGGCGAATCCGATTACCCAGCTGGCGTTTACGCTCGCCAATGGCTTTACGTACGTCGAATATTATTTAAGCCGCGGCATGCATATCGATGATTTCGCGCCGAACTTGTCGTTTTTCTTCAGCAACGGTCTCGATCCGGAATATTCGGTGATCGGCCGTGTCGCCCGCCGCATTTGGGCGGTCGTCATGCGCGAAAAATACGGCGCCAACGAACGAAGCCAAAAGTTGAAATACCATATTCAAACGTCTGGCCGTTCGCTTCACGCCCAAGAAATCGATTTTAACGACATTCGTACGACCTTGCAGGCGCTTCTGGCGATTTATGATAACTGCAATTCGCTCCATACGAACGCTTATGACGAAGCGATTACGACGCCGACCGAGGAGTCGGTCCGCCGGGCGATGGCCATCCAGCTCATTATTACAAAAGAGTTTGGCCTAGCGAAAAACGAAAATCCGCTCCAAGGCTCGTTCATTATTGAGGAGCTCACCGACCTCGTCGAAGAAGCGGTCTTGCAAGAGTTCGAGCGGTTAAACGACCGCGGCGGCGTGCTCGGAGCGATGGAAATGCAGTATCAGCGCGGTAAAATTCAAGACGAATCGCTCTATTACGAGACGAAAAAACATAGCGGGGAACTGCCGATTATCGGCGTGAATACGTTCCTCAATCCGAACCCGCCGTCGGAAGATGAACTGAACAACCTTGAGCTCGCTCGGGCGACGTATGAAGAAAAAGAGCTGCAAATCCGCAATTTGCGTGAATTCCAAGAGCGGAACAAAGACAAAGTCGGCCCGGCGCTCGAGCGCTTAAAACAAGTGGCAATTAGTGGCGGCAACATTTTCGAAGAATTGATGGAAACCGTCAAAGTGGCCAGCCTCGGGCAAATTACCCGCGCGTTGTACGAAGTCGGCGGGCAATACCGACGGAATATGTAGGAAAGCGTGTTCGTCGGCCTCCGTCAGCGGCGGCGATCCGCCCTTTGACCGGCACTATACAACCGCTTATGATTCTTCGCTCTCCTAGAGTCAAAACGGGAAATGTTATTGGAAGAAAATGTATCTCATTGGACGGATAGGTCGGAAAGAGGGCTGCCTTTGCTGCGAGGCGGTCCTCTTTTTGCTTTTTTCGCTAAATAGCTAGCATAAACGCCAACAATTTGTTTATAATGAATGGTATGTATTCCACTTGCATTCATTTGTTTCATTATATAGAAGGGGAGTGCTGAATTTGAGCCTGCAGCAGCAATACTCGCCAGAGGAATTGCAGGAGATGTCGTTCGTCGAGTTGGCGAACCTCATTTTGCTTAATAAGCGGGAGGCGCTGCCGTTTGACCAAATCGTCCGTGAAGCAGCGGCATTGACCGGCGCAACGGAGGACGACATCGCCGCGCGGCTTGCCCAGTATTACACTGATTTAAACATCGACGGACGGTTTATTTGCGTCGGGGAAAACGTCTGGGGGCTGCGCGCATGGTATCCGTTTGACCAGACCGAAGACGAAACGGTGACGATTGTCAAGCCGAAGAAGAAGAAAAAAGTGCTTGATGACGAATACGACGATTACGAAGAGTTGCTTGACGAAGAAGATCTTGATTATGACGATCTCGATGAATACGATGACGAAGAGCTTGAGGTCGACGACGAAGAGCTGCTTGAAGATGAGGAGTTCGACCTTGACGAAGATGTCGATTTTGAAGACGACGTGCTCGATGACGAAGAGTTTGAACTGGACGAAGAGCCGCTTGACGAAGATCTCGATCTCGAGGAGACAGAGGAAGACGAATAACCGCTTGACTTTACCGAGGGAACTCGGTACAATGTGTGTTGGGCTCTTAAAAAACGGACGAATGGAATAATCGCTCCCTTACATATCGTAAGTGGAGCGTTTTTTATTTGCGCCTTTCGCAAACACTGAAACTGTTACTGTAATTTCGGCAAGGGGGAAGACAAGATGACAAAGTACATTTTTGTGACGGGCGGTGTCGTTTCTTCGCTAGGAAAAGGAATTACGGCTGCGTCGCTCGGACGGCTATTGAAAAACCGTGGATTGAACGTGACGATCCAAAAGTTTGACCCGTACATTAACGTTGACCCAGGAACCATGAGCCCGTACCAGCACGGTGAAGTGTTTGTCACCGATGACGGCGCGGAAACGGATTTAGACTTAGGGCATTATGAGCGGTTTATCGATATTAATTTGAACAAATACAGCAACGTCACCACCGGAAAAATTTATTCCGCCGTTATCCGTAAAGAGCGGCGCGGCGACTACTTAGGTGGTACGGTGCAAGTCATCCCGCACATTACGAATGAAATCAAAGAGCGCGTCTTCCGCGCCGGGAAGGAAACGAACGCCGATGTCGTAATTACGGAGATTGGCGGTACAGTCGGTGACATCGAGTCGCTTCCGTTTTTGGAGGCCATTCGTCAAATCAAGAGCGATGTTGGCCGCGAAAATGTCATGTACATTCATTGTACGCTCGTGCCGTACATTAAAGCGGCTGGAGAAATGAAAACGAAGCCGACGCAGCATAGCGTGAAAGAACTGCGCAGCCTCGGCATTCAACCGAACATCATTGTCGTGCGCACGGAAATGCCGATGCCACAAGAAATGAAAGACAAAATTGCACTATTTTGCGATATCGACCCGAAAGCGGTCATTGAATCGTACGACGCGGATACGCTATATGCTGTTCCGCTCATGCTGCAAGAACAAAAGCTTGACCAAATCGTCTGCGAACATTTGCGCCTCAACTGCCGCGAAGCGGATATGACGGAATGGAAAGCGCTCGTGGAGAAAGTACGCAACTTATCGAAAACGACGAAAATCGCCCTCGTCGGCAAATACGTCGAACTGCCGGACGCTTACATCTCGGTCGTTGAAGCGCTCCGTCATGCCGGCTATGCGTTTGATACGGACATTGACATCCAATGGGTCAATGCGGAACATGTGACGCGCGACAATGTGGCCGAGCTGTTGAAAGATGCTGATGGCATTCTCGTTCCGGGCGGGTTCGGCGACCGCGGTGTTGAAGGGAAAATTGAAGCGATTCGCTATGCCCGTGAACAGCGTGTGCCGTTCTTAGGCATTTGCTTAGGGATGCAGCTCGCTTCGATCGAATTTGCTCGTCATGTCGTCGGCCTCACCGGCGCCCATTCGGCTGAATTTGACCCGAATACGCCGCATCCAATCATCGACTTGCTTCCGGAACAAAAAGATGTCGAAGATTTAGGCGGTACGCTCCGTCTCGGCTTGTACCCGTGCAAGCTGCAAGAAGGGACGCTTGCCCATGCTGCGTACGGCGATGAAGTCATTTATGAACGCCATCGTCATCGGTACGAATTTAACAACCAATACAGAAACTTAATGGAAGAGCATGGCTTCGTCTTCTCTGGCACAAGCCCGGACGGACGGCTTGTTGAAGTCATTGAGCTGAAAGACCATCCATGGTTTGTCGCTGCTCAGTTCCATCCGGAGTTCACTTCGCGTCCGACGCGGCCGCAGCCGCTGTTCCGCGAGTTTGTCAAAGCGTCGCTAAAACAGTGACGAAAAAACGGTGTCCGTTTGTCGGACACCGTTTTTTGATGGTTTCATTCGATGGACGCACCTGTTTTCATAGCGGTGGTTACTTATACTCCTCCAAAATTTCATCAAGTAGCACAAGCAGTCCGTAGTAGATGAACGAAGCGGTAACCACCGTTGGCATGGCGATGCGGCGGCCATCTTCTGTCGGTACGAGCGGACGCGAGAGTTTGCTGTCAATATGGATAGCGGCGATATCCGCTAATCCAGGTTCGTCTTTGACAAGCGCTGCGACAGCGACCGTATCAACACCGCGTGCTTGCAGCTGTTCAACGAGGCGGATCGCCTCTTCATCGTTGGAAAAACGGGCGAACACAAGCGCCCGGTCTGTTTCGTTCCAATCATCGGCCGCCTCCGGTTCGAGGCGCGCTGCTTTTGGCAGTGAATCCGGGCCGAGAAGGGCAGCAGTGACGACCGCATCCAGCTCGCCTGTCCCATATAGCCAAATGCGCCCGTCGCCAATGGCTGCTTGGGCGAGCAAGCGCGCTCCGTCCTCCAGCGCCAGTTCTTCATCGGCGGTGATTTTTTGCAACAGTCCGATCGTTTGTGTCGTCAAAATTTTCATCGTTCGGCCTCCTTTCGACGTTATTATACAAAACGCACAAATGGCAAGAAAAGCAAGCAGGAAATACGTTCGGAAAATGCGAAACATTAATAGGGAGAAAAAAGGAATAGAGGTGCATAACCGTGGGGAACAAAATTTTGATAGTCGACGACCAATATGGCATCCGCATTTTGTTAAACGAAGTGTTTCAACGCGAAGGATATGTGACATACCAGGCGGCCAACGGTATGCAGGCGCTTGAAATTGTTCGCAAACACCATCCCGATCTTGTGCTTCTCGATATGAAAATTCCCGGCATGGACGGTATTGAAATTTTAAAGCGGCTGAAAGACATTGACCCAGATATTAAAGTGATCATCATGACGGCGTATGGAGAGCTTGATATGATTCAGGAAACAAAAGAGCTCGGCGCGCTGATGCATTTTGCCAAGCCGTTTGATATCGATGATTTGCGCGCTGCCGTTAAAAAACATATTTCTGTGTAGAAGTGCGTTTTTAGCTGCTGGTACAACTTTAGCAGAATAAAGACTGGAAATGTTGCTGTTTTGCTGACAAGTTGGTATGCTTATAACGTAGATGTATTTTGCGCCTGTGGGCCTACGTTCCGCCATGGCGACAAAGACGACGATCAGCTAAGGAGGATGTAACCATGCCGTTAGTATCGATGAAAGAGATGCTCAACGAGGCGCTGCGCGGCAAATACGCGGTCGGCCAATTTAACATTAACAACTTAGAGTGGACGCAAGCCATTTTAGCGGCGGCTGAAGAGGAAAAATCGCCGGTTATTCTCGGCGTTTCCGAAGGGGCAGCTCGCTATATGGGTGGCTTTAAAACGGTCGTCAACATGGTAAAAGGTTTAATGGAAGACATGAACATTACGGTTCCAGTTGCCATTCACCTTGACCATGGTTCGAGCTTTGAAAAATGTAAAGCGGCAATCGACGCCGGATTCACCTCGGTCATGATTGACGCCTCCCACCACCCGTTTGAAGAGAACGTCCGCATCACCTCGCAAGTCGTTGAATACGCCCATGCGCGCGGCGTTTCTGTTGAGGCCGAGCTTGGCATCGTCGGCGGGCAAGAGGACGATGTCATCGGTGAAGGTGTCATTTACGCTGATCCGAAAGAATGTGAAGAGCTTGTCAAGCGGACAGGCATCGACTGCCTTGCTCCGGCGCTCGGTTCGGTGCATGGCCCTTACAAAGGGGAGCCAAAACTCGGATTTGCGGAAATGGAACAAATCCGCGACTTAACTGGCATTCCGCTTGTGCTTCACGGCGGCACCGGCATCCCAACTGAGCAAATCCAGCGCGCGATTTCCCTTGGCACATCGAAAATCAACGTCAATACGGAAAACCAAATCGCCTTTACGAAAGTCGTTCGCGAGTTGCTTGCGAAAGATGCAAACGTTTATGACCCGCGCAAAATTATCGGCCCAGGCCGCGATGCGATCAAAGCGACGGTCATCGGCAAAATGCGCGAGTTCGGTTCGTCCGGAAAAGCGGCACAATAACGCGAAAACGGCAAGATCGGCTCAGCAGGCGGCTTTCAGCCGCCGCCCGGGCTTGCCTGCTTGCGCCCAAATCACGGCAAGGAGGGTCACTTATGAAATTTTTTATTGATACGGCAAATTTAGAGGAGATTAAACACGCTCACGAACTCGGTATTTTAGCCGGTGTAACGACTAACCCAAGCTTAGTGGCGAAAGAAAACGTCTCGTTCCACGATCGGTTGCGCGAAATTACGTCGATCGTTTCCGGTTCGGTAAGCGCCGAGGTTATTTCAACTGATGCGCCAGGCATGATTGAAGAAGGAGAAGAGCTGGCGAAAATTGCTCCGAACATCACGATTAAAGTCCCGATGACGCCGGAAGGGTTAAAAGCGGTAAAAGCGTTCAGCGAAAAAGGCATCAAAACGAACGTCACGCTCGTGTTTACCGCCAACCAGGCGCTGTTGGCTGCGCGCGCCGGCGCGACATACGTCTCTCCGTTCCTCGGCCGCCTCGATGATATCGGCCATAACGGCTTAGAGCTCATTTCCACAATCGCTGACATTTTCAACATTCATGGCATTGAAACAGAAATCATTGCGGCTTCGATCCGCCACCCACACCATGTGACAGAAGCAGCTTTGCGTGGGGCGCATATTGCCACCGTACCGTACAAAGTGCTGATGCAATTATTTAACCACCCACTCACTGACCAAGGAATTGAGAAGTTTCTCGCTGACTGGAATCGGCAACAATGAGAATAAGGCCTTTGCCTCCTAGGTTAAGCGGGCTGACCTTGCCGCGTTCGGGCTGGGGAATTCAGCCCGCCTGACCACTTTCTCGTCCCTAGGGGTGAAGCCAACTTCCGAGCAAAGAAGGGAGACGACGATGGATAAAATAAAAATTATCGGCGGGGATCGGCTGCAGGGGACGATTAAAGTGAGCGGCGCGAAAAACAGCGCTGTCGCCTTGATTCCTGCGGCGATTTTAGCCGATTCGCCGGTGACGATCGAAGGGTTGCCGGACATTTCCGACGTGCGCATTTTGGGAAGCTTGATCGAAGAGATCGGCGGTTCGTTTTGGTTTGATGGCAAAAAGGCGATCATCGATCCGACGAACATGGTTTCTATGCCGCTTCCAAACGGAAAAGTAAAAAAACTGCGCGCTTCGTACTATTTGATGGGAGCGATGCTTGGCCGGTTCAAAAAAGCGGTCGTCGGCCTGCCGGGCGGCTGTCATCTCGGACCGCGCCCGATCGACCAGCACATTAAAGGATTTGAGGCGCTCGGTGCAACGGTAACGAACGAGCAGGGCGCCATTTACTTGCGCGCTGAGGAGCTCCGCGGGGCCCGCATTTTTTTGGACGTCGTCAGCGTCGGTGCGACGATCAACATTATGCTGGCGGCGGTGCGCGCCAAAGGGCGGACGATTATCGAAAACGCCGCGAAAGAGCCGGAAATCATTGATGTGGCAACATTGCTTTCGAATATGGGCGCAAAAATTAAAGGCGCGGGCACCGATGTCATCCGTATCGACGGCGTCGAAAAATTATCGGGCTGCCGCCATGCCATCATCCCAGATCGGATTGAAGCCGGTACGTATATGATTGCCGCCGCAGCGACCGGCAACGAAGTTGTCATTGACAACGTTATTCCGCAGCACGTCGAATCACTGACGGCGAAATTGCGCGAGATGGGCGTGCACGTCGAGACGGGTGCGGATCAAATTTGGATCTGCGGCTCCGATGTTTTGAAAGCGGTTGACGTCAAAACGCTCGTCTACCCGGGGTTCCCGACCGATTTGCAGCAGCCGTTAACCGCCTTGTTGACGAAAGCAGATGGCACGAGTGTCGTCACGGATACGATTTACAGCGCACGCTTCAAACATATCGATGAATTGCGGCGCATGAACGCAAACGTGAAAGTCGAAGGTCGCTCGGCCATTATCACTGGTCCGGTCAATTTGCAAGGCGCAAAAGTAAAAGCGAGCGACTTGCGCGCTGGGGCGGCGCTCGTTATCGCCGGGCTCATGGCAGAAGGAGTGACCGAAATCACTGGCGTTGAGCATATCGATCGTGGCTACAGTGGGTTAGTGGAAAAGCTGTCTAAGATCGGCGCCACCATTTGGCGTGAAAAAATGACCGATGAAGAAATTGAACAAGTAAAAAATGCGTAACGTCAAGTGCAAAGGGGAAGGGGAGAACAGCAATGGAACGAAGCTTGTCAATGGAACTCGTGCGCGTCACTGAAGCGGCCGCGCTTGCGGCGGCTCGCTGGATGGGACGCGGAAAAAAGAATGAAGCTGATGATGCAGCGACATCGGCGATGCGCGATGTGTTTGACACGGTGCCGATGAAAGGAACGGTCGTCATTGGCGAAGGAGAAATGGATGAAGCGCCGATGCTGTATATTGGAGAAAAGCTCGGCAACGGCTACGGCCCGCGCGTCGATGTCGCCGTCGATCCGCTTGAGGGAACGAACATCGTCGCTTCCGGGGGCTGGAACGCCCTGGCTGTCGTCGCTGTCGCCGACCACGGCCATTTACTCCATGCTCCGGATATGTACATGGAAAAAATTGCGGTTGGTCCGGAAGCGGTCGGCATGATTGATATTGAAGCGCCGATCATCGACAATTTAAAAGCGGTAGCGAAAGCGAAAAACAAAGATATTGAAGATGTGGTCGCCATCGTCTTAAACCGTCCGCGCCATGAACGGCTCATCCAAGAGCTGCGAGAAGCTGGTGCGCGCATAAAACTCATTAATGACGGCGATGTGGCTGCCGCTATTAATACAGCGTTTGACCATACCGGCGTTGACATTTTGTTCGGCTCAGGCGGTGCGCCGGAAGGGGTGCTCGCAGCGGTTGCCTTAAAATGCCTTGGCGGCGAACTGCAAGGGAAATTACTGCCGCAAAATGACGCCGAACTCGAACGGTGCAAACAAATGGGAATTGACGTGAACAAAGTGTTGCGCATGGATGACTTAGTGAAAGGAGACGACGCCATTTTCGCCGCCACCGGTGTTACGGATGGCGAGCTGCTGCGCGGCGTGCAGCTCAAAGGAGCGTATGGTCTTACCCACTCGGTCGTCATGCGCGCCAAATCCGGCACCGTTCGTTTCATCGAGGGACGGCATAGCTTGAAGAAAAAACCGAACTTAGTCATTAAGTAACATCCTCCTATCCGGTCTGGTGGCGGCACCGCCTCCCTCTGGTGCCGCTCCCTGTCCGGAAAAGCAAAAAAAGATTGATTAAAAATAAGCAAAAAGGGTAAAATAGTCATGTTACCTGTGCAAAAATAAGCTCTGCCATTCTACTTCCTTATTTCAGCCTTCATCATCTTCTAAACGAATGATCCCTTCGCCTGTTGAATTGATGACAAATATGTCCAAACAAGAACGATGGGAGAATAGGAAACTTTGCAAAGTGTGGTGTCAAGATGGAATTAACGTTAGCAGCTTTAGAAAACATGAAGTTAAAAGAGCTGTATGAGCTCGCTAGACAATATAAAATTTCGTATTACAGCAAATTGACAAAAAAAGAGCTTATTTTTGCTATTTTGAAAGCGCGTGCCGAACAAGACGGCCTCTTTTTCATGGAAGGCGTCCTCGAAATCATTCCGTCGGAAGGATTTGGTTTTTTGCGTCCGATCAACTATTCCCCGAGTTCGGAAGACATTTACATTTCCGCTTCCCAAATTCGCCGTTTTGATTTGCGCAACGGGGATAAAGTATCCGGCAAAGTGCGGAAGCCAAAAGAAAATGAGCGTTATTTCGGCTTGCTCCACGTGGAAGCGGTCAACGGGGAAGACCCAGAAATCGCTAAAGAGCGCGTCCATTTTCCGGCGTTAACCCCTTTATATCCGAATCGGCAAATGAAGCTGGAGACAACGCCGGACAAGCTGTCGACCCGCATCATCGACCTCATCGCTCCAGTCGGCTTTGGCCAGCGCGGGCTGATCGTCGCTCCGCCAAAAGCAGGGAAAACAATGCTACTCAAAGAAATCGCCAACAGCATTACTGCTAACCATCCAGATGTCGAGCTGATCGTCCTCCTGATTGACGAACGGCCAGAAGAAGTGACCGATATCGAGCGGTCCGTGCAAGGGGACGTTGTCAGCTCGACGTTTGACGAAGTGCCGGAAAACCATATTAAAGTGGCCGAACTCGTCTTGGAGCGGGCGATGCGTTTGGTCGAGCATAAGCGCGATGTCGTCATTTTAATGGACAGCATCACCCGTTTGGCCCGGGCGTACAACTTAGTCATTCCACCGAGCGGCCGCACGCTCTCCGGCGGGATCGACCCAGCTGCGTTTCATCGTCCGAAACGGTTTTTTGGCGCGGCCCGCAACATCGAAGAAGGCGGCAGCTTAACGATTTTGGCGACCGCCTTAGTGGATACCGGCTCGCGTATGGACGATGTCATTTACGAAGAATTTAAAGGCACTGGCAATATGGAACTCCATCTCGACCGGTCGCTTGCTGAGCGCCGCATCTTCCCAGCGATCGACATTCGTCGTTCTGGCACGCGTAAAGAGGAGCTCCTCATTCCGAAAGAACATTTGGACAAACTGTGGGCGATCCGGAAAACTATGGCTGATTCCCCGGACTTTATCGAACGGTTTTTAAACAAGCTGCGCCGCACGAAGTCGAATGAAGAATTTTTCGCTTTGCTCGACCAAGAATGGAGAAGCGGCGGTCCAATCCGTATCTAAACGGCTGGTGGAACTTGCCGTAAATCGCCCGTTGCAAATCAGCGGAAAAGCTGTTATAATCTTAACATGTGTGTTTTAGATAACGCTTATGTGTTCACACGATGAACCGTCTGTACCGGCCGGGCTGTTCTCATGAGGCCTCGGTCGTTCCATGCGTGGTGCTTCGCCATAGAGGCGGAAGTGCCTTGGGCATCGAGCCCGCACGAACGAATAACTCTGTTTCGATGAGATACAGGGCGGAAGGAGATGAAAACGATGAAACAAGGGATCCATCCAGCGTACAAAAAAGTGATCGTCCGCTGCGCATGCGGAAACGAGTTCGAAAGCGGTTCGGTCAAAGACGAGCTGCGCGTCGAGATTTGCTCGGAATGCCATCCGTTCTTTACGGGCAAACAAAAATTCGTTTCGGCAGCGGGCCGCGTCGATAAATTCAATAAAAAATACGGCCTTAAGTAAAAAGAGAACGAAAGCAGGCAAGCGCGCACCGCTTGCCTGCTTTTTCGTGAGGGCAGATGGACGAACTGCCGCTCATAGGGGCTATCCTGCTGGCCGTTTCAGTCCCAGCCGGCAGGATTGGCCCGTTTTTCGACGACAGTGTTGAGCGAAAGGAGAGGCCCCCGATGTATGTGATGACGCAGTCCGGTTGGCTGGAAGTCATTTGCGGCAGCATGTTTTCCGGCAAATCGGAAGAACTGATCCGCCGCATCCGCCGCGCCCAGTTTGCCAAACAGGAAGTGAAAGTGTTCAAACCGACGATTGACAACCGCTACAGTGAAGATGCGGTCGTGTCGCACAACGGGAATTCAGTGATCGCCATCCCGGTCGCAACGCCGGCAGAACTGTTTCGTTATATTTCCGCTACCACCGATGTTGTTGCCATTGATGAAGTACAGTTTTTTTCTGATGACATTATTGATGTCGTGCAAACGCTCGCGGATCGTGGCTATCGCGTCATCGCCGCCGGGTTGGATCAAGACTTCCGCGGCGAACCGTTCGGGCCGGTACCGGCGCTCATGGCCATCGCCGAATCGGTGACGAAACTACAAGCGGTCTGCACTGTTTGCGGCTCCCCGGCTAGCCGGACGCAACGGCTCATTAACGGTGCGCCCGCCTCTTATGACGATCCGATCATTCTTGTCGGCGCGAGTGAAGCGTACGAACCGCGTTGCCGCCATCACCACGAGGTGCCGGGCAAACCACAAAAGCAGCATGATCATCCGTTTGCTGAACGCGCCAGTGAGTGAAGGGATTCGGTTGGAAATACAGGAAATTAACGCGCTGCACCAGCATGTGCTCGAAGCCTTCATGGCTGGCAAAAGTGCTGATAAGTAATGGAAAAAGATGGCGATATGCCAAACATCTCAAGCCGTTTGTTCACCGAATGCGTCAATCAGTAGCGATGACACGGCGCACTCCGGCTGTTTCCATCGCCACTCTGCTGGATATTATGAACAAACGACACAGCTGCTCGTAAACGATGGATTGGTCTTACCCCACGTTCGCTTCATTTGAACGTGGGGTTCTCTCGTTCGGAGAGGATAAATATTATGACTTGTCACGGGCATCCTAACAGCAGGGAGGCGAAAACAATGAAACGCATTTGGTTGTTAGGATTTGCCTTGTTGCTTTCTGCCTGCTCGTTAAATCCAGATCAATCGTCTTACCGCCAGCAAAGCGAAGATAAAAATGGTACGCAGCTCATGACGGATGGCCGGCCGAAAACGGATGCGGATCGCGACTTGTACAACAACTTTGACGACCCGGAAAAAACGCGGCAAAACCCGAACTTCATTAGTTTGGCCGAAGGAAGTGAAAACCAGCGCGTTAATACGCGTAAAGCAGTGCAACTCATTGAGCGGTATACCGATTACCGCGTCAACTCCATTTGGTTTCACGGCGACAATATGTATGTGACAGTCAACGTGCCTGACACGTTGTCTGCCAAAGAGCGGCAGCGTGAGGCGAGCCGCATCGATGAACTGCTGACAAAAGCGATTCCGACGTACGAAATCATCGTACGCTTGAATTAAACGCTCCCGCTTACGAAAAGCGGGGGTTTTTGTTTGGTTTTGTTTCATGATATAATTTAAAATTAGACTGTGCTGAAAAACAGAGGTGAATGCTGTGTTTGATCGGTTAGAAGCTGTTGAACAACGATATGAAAAATTAAACGAGCTTTTGATGGATCCAGCCGTTATCAACGACCCGAAAAAGTTGCGCGATTATTCGAAAGAGCAGGCTGATTTGACTGAAACGGTGCAAACGTACCGTGAATACAAGTCCGTTCGCAGTCAGCTCGCGGAAGCGAAGGCTATGCTGGAAGAAAAACTTGAGCCAGAGCTGCGCGAGATGGTGAAAGAGGAAATTGATGAGCTCGAAGAACGGGAAGAAGCGCTCGTTGAGAAGTTGAAAGTGTTGCTTTTGCCGAAAGATCCGAATGATGAGAAAAACGTCATTATGGAAATTCGTGCCGCCGCCGGTGGCGAGGAAGCCGCGCTGTTTGCCGGCGACTTGTACCGGATGTATACGCGCTATGCGGAGTCGCAAGGGTGGAAAACGGAAGTGATCGAAGCAAGCCCAACAGGTCTTGGCGGCTATAAAGAAATCATCTTTATGGTCAATGGGAAAGGGGCGTATTCGAAGCTGAAGTTTGAAAACGGCGCTCATCGCGTCCAACGCGTCCCGGAAACGGAATCAGGCGGACGCATCCATACATCGACGGCAACGGTCGCCTGCTTGCCGGAAATGGAAGAAGTCGAAGTCGAAATTCATGAAAAAGACATTCGCGTCGATACGTACGCCTCGAGCGGGCCAGGGGGACAAAGCGTGAACACGACGATGTCAGCCGTACGCCTCACCCATATTCCGACCGGCATTGTCGTTACTTGCCAAGACGAAAAATCGCAAATTAAAAACAAAGAAAAAGCGATGAAAGTGTTGCGCGCCCGCATTTACGACAAATACCAGCAAGAAGCGCGCGCCGAGTATGACCAAACGCGTAAGCAAGCAGTCGGCACCGGCGATCGCTCAGAGCGCATCCGCACGTACAACTTCCCGCAAAACCGCGTCACTGACCACCGTATCGGGTTGACGATTCAAAAGCTTGACCTCGTGTTAGACGGGCAGCTCGATGAAATTATCGAGGCGCTCATTTTAGACGACCAGTCGAAAAAACTGGAGCAAGCGAACGATGCGTCGTAACGTACATGAGGTCCTCACCTGGGCTTCTTCTTTTTTGCATGCTCATGGAAAGGAAGAGCGGGCGGCCGAGTGGCTATTGTGTCACCATTTGGGCACTGACAGAGCCGGGTTGTTCGCCCGTTGGCGTGAGCCGGTTGAGGAAACGGTGTATGAACGATTCGCAGCCGATGTGCGCCGCCATGCCGTAGACCATGTGCCGATTCAATATTTGATCGGCCATGAATGGTTTTACGGCCGACGGTTCCTTGTAAACTGCCATGTGTTAATCCCGCGACCGGAGACAGAAGAGCTTGTGCTTGGTGTCTTAGAGCGTCTTCCTCGTCTGTTTGAGGGACGGGAGCGGATTGATGTCGTCGATGTAGGCACTGGCAGCGGGGCGATTGCCGTGACGTTGGCGCTTGAGAATCGCACGCTTTCAGTGACCGCGACTGATATTTCCGAAGAAGCGCTCACAGTCGCCCGGGAAAATGCCGAGCGGCTTGGGGCTCGCATTTCGTTTTTGCGCGGTGACTTATTGCAGCCGCTCATTGAGCAAGGGCAGACAGTCGATGTTGTCGTTTCAAATCCGCCGTACATTCCCGAGACTGATGCTGCTACACTCTCTCCGGTCGTGAAAGACTATGAGCCGCACACGGCGCTTTTTGGCGGTCGTGACGGGCTTGATTTTTACCGCCGCTTCGCTCGCGACTTGCCGCTTGTGCTCGGTACTCCAGCGCTTGCCGCGTTTGAAGTCGGCGCCGGACAAGGAGAAGCGGTCGCCTCACTCTTAGCGGCGGCGTTTCCTGAGGCTGAGATCGAAGTGGCTTTTGACTTGAATGGCAAAGACCGAATGGTCTATATGACAAGAAAAAATTAGATTCATAGGTTTAAAATGAGGCGGCGCCGTCCACAATGAATGTTGAAAGGACGGTGCCGATAATGGTGATCAGGGGAAATTCCATCGCTGTATGTTTATATATCATTCTATTAATAACAGGCGTCCTCGTTCATCTATACGGTCAGCAGACGGATGCGGGGGCAAACGCGACGGTCATGGTTCCCAACGAGGCGATTCGCCTGCGCATTTTGGCGAACAGCGATAACGTTGCTGACCAAGAATTGAAGCGAAAAGTGCGCGATGCGGTGAACGCGCAAATTAACGAATGGGTGGCCGAACTGACGTCGTTCGAAGAAGCGAAGCGTGTCATTCGCTCCCACTTGCCGGACATCGAGCAGACGGTCGCTCGTGTGCTCCGTGATGAGCAAAGCAATCAGTCGTACAAGGTGGAGTTCGGTTCGGTTCGCTTTCCGACGAAAGTGTACGGTAATTACGTTTATCCAGCCGGCACGTACGATGCGGTTCTTATTACGCTCGGGGCAGGAAAAGGGGCAAACTGGTGGTGTGTCTTGTTTCCGCCGCTTTGTTTTCTCGATTTTTCCAACGGTGACGCTGTGATGATGAGAGAGAAAGAGATGCCGGCAAACGAGAACGAGGCAGACAAACCTGCACCAACCGAGGCCGACGCGCCTATGAAAGAAAAGCGGAGTAAAAAAGAAGCGGCACAGCCGGACGGACAAGAAGATGAGAGCATCGCGATAGCCATAGGTGAGGAGACTGAACGTCACACAGTGGCTGAGGAAATCAATGAGGATAGTGTGAGCACGAGCGTGAGTGATGGAAATCGAGCTGTGGATGACACGAGCCTTGCTGCGATTGACATCGGCGAAGACGCGAGTGAAGAGAAACAAATGGATAGCGGAAATGCTTCCCCCGTCGTCATGGCTGAGTCGGAGCAGCGGATCGAAGTGAAATTCTTCTTCAAAGAGTTGCTTGCCCACCTTATTCCATAGGCTCATATCCACAATGTTATCCACAAAAACAACAGATTTATTCACAATTTGTGTATAAATGTGGGTAACCGACGAGAGCTAGTTCGGTACTTCTGAGCAAATCCGCCATCTCCAAGGCGATAGAGAAGGTGAAACGATTGAAAACGCATGTTTGGGTTGTGGATAATATTGTTGATAAACAGCAAATTTATCCACAAATACAAGAGGCTGCCGAATGGTTGCGGACCGGAGAAGTGATCGCATTTCCAACGGAAACGGTGTACGGATTGGGAGCAGATGCGGCTAATACGACAGCGGTGGAAAAAATTTTTGCCGCCAAAGGACGGCCGAGCGACAATCCGCTCATCGTCCACGTCGCCAGCCTCGCGCAAGTTGAATCGATCGCTGCATCGATCCCGCCGGTCGCGAAAACGTTAATGGAGCGGTTTTGGCCGGGCCCGCTCACCTTAGTGTTGCCGAAACGGGACGGAGCGGTGTCTGAACGGGTGACAGCTGGTCTTTCGACCGTGGCGGTGCGCATGCCGGATCATCCACTGGCGCTTGCCTTGATCGAAGCGAGCGGCTTAGCGCTTGCCGCCCCGAGCGCCAACCGGTCAGGAAGGCCAAGCCCGACGACGGCCGCCCACGTGCTCGCTGATTTGAACGGGCGCATTGCCGGAGTGATTGATGGCGGGCCAACGGGTGTCGGCGTTGAATCGACTGTGCTCGATTGCAGCGGAGAGGTGCCGACGATTTTGCGCCCGGGCGGGGTGACGAAAGAGGCGCTCAGTGAAGTGATCGGCCGCGTTGAAGAGGCTGCCGGAGATGAACAGACAGCGCCGAAAGCGCCAGGAATGAAATATACGCATTATGCGCCGAAAGCACCGCTTTGGATCGCCGCTGGCCCACCGTCGTTTTTGCAGCGGCTTGTTGATGAAAGCCGGGCGGAAGGAAAAACTGTCGGCGTGCTGACGACTGAAGAAAACAAAAACCGTTATGTCGCCGATGTCGTGTTGGCATGTGGAGCGCGTCGCGATTTGGAAACGGTGGCCCAACGCCTGTACGATGTGCTGCGTCAGTTTGATGAGACAGGCGTTAACCTCATTTACAGCGAGGCGTTTCCGGAGGAGGGGATCGGCGCTGCGATCATGAATCGGCTGCGTAAAGCGGCCGGTGGGCGCGTCATTAGCGAATAGCGAAACAAAAGCGGAACGCAGCCCCCCAAAAAAGTGAAGGAGCTAACTGTATAGAGTGACGAGTCCGTTCGATGTGAAAGATAAGCGAGGGTGTCTCATTGGTTTGGAGACACCCTCTTTTTTCACTCTTGCATATGAAATCGCCTCGCTTCTCCTCTATCACTCGTTTGCTTCTAAACGATGCTGGACGTGCATATGTTAGCAGTAAGGCTAGTCCGGGAGGGAAGGGAATGGGCGCGTTAATCGGCGAAATGATCGCGCTGTCGCTGATGGCGCTTGCGCTAGGCATGGACGCATTTTCGGTTGCCTTAGGAATGGGATTGTTGCGTCTTCGGCTTCGGCAAATTTTTTATATTGGGCTTACGATCGGCTTATTTCATATTTTCATGCCGCTTGTCGGTATGGCAGTCGGCCGCTTTTTGTCGCGCGAGTTCGGTAGCATCGCTACATATGCGGGCGGGGTGTTGCTATTATGGCTTGGCGGGCAAATGATCGTCACATCCTTTCAGCAGGAGGAAGGGACTTCATTCTTGCCGCACGGGGCGGGGCTGCTTTTTTTTGCATTCAGCGTCAGCCTCGACAGCTTTTCGGTCGGGCTAAGCCTTGGCATTTTCGGGGCACGGACGATGGCGACGATCCTCCTGTTCGGTTTGTTCAGCACGGTCTTGACTTGGATCGGGCTGCTGGTGGGCCGACATTTTCGGCAATGGCTCGGTTCGTACAGTGAGGCGCTTGGCGGCAGCATTTTGCTTGTGTTCGGGCTGAAGCTGCTTTTTTCGTAAAGAATCAGGGCAGGTGGTGCCAACCTTTTCATTTCAGTGGGAAAAAGTGGACTGCCCGCTTTTTTTTGTTCTTTTCCCTATGGTATATTGTTGATAAGCCATTGTTATGGTAAGCCATTGTTGAAGAGGTGGTTGTCATGCCGTACCGCATTTTGTTCGTCTGCACCGGCAATACGTGCCGGAGCCCGATGGCCGCCGCGCTTCTTGAGAGCAAGCAGCTGCCCGGTGTCGAGGTGAAATCGGCCGGTGTATTCGCTGCGGAAGGAAGCGAAGCGTCCACCCATGCGAAAACGGTATTGAAAGAAAAGGGGATTGACGCGTCCCACCGTTCTTCGCTATTAAAAAAAGAACATATTGACTGGGCAACGCACGTGCTGGCGATGACGTCCGGACATAAAGAGATGATCGTCGGACGTTTTCCGGAGGCGAAAGATAAAACATTTACGTTAAAACAGTTCGCTTCAGGAACAGACGGTGACATCGCCGACCCGTTCGGCGGCTCGGTTGAGGTGTACCGGGCAGCTCGCGATGAGTTAGCGGCGCTTATTGACCGCCTGGCGGAAAAATTGCAAGAGAAACAATAATATCACGTGGTTAATGAGGGGGAAAACAATGGGGGGAAAACGCCGTTCGTTTGGCTTGCGTCTGAAGCTTGTCGTCTTTACAACAGTGCTAGCAATTATTACATATTCGACGAGCGCCTTGTACTTGTACGTGCTGTATGATTGGTGGTTTGCATCATTCAACAAAAGCGTCTTCACGATTGTTGTATTGCTGCTCGGCATTTTTTGGTCAGGAGTGCTCGCCTATGTCGCCGCTGGCTGGATTACGAAGCCGCTGCAACATCTCGAGGAAGCGGCCACTAAGGCGGCTAGCGGGCACATTGAAGAAGACGTTCCGCTTCCTTCATCCAATGATGAAATTCGTTCGCTTGCTGTCGCTTTTAACCACATGCTTCATCATCTGCGCATCGTGATCACTAACATTGAAGAAAATACAGCACGTACAAATGAGAAGACATCGGAAATGAGCCAAGCATCTGAAACAGCGGCAAACCGCGCTCGCGATATTGCGGCGACGATTGATGATATTTCCAAAGGGGCAACCGCTTCAGCGGAAGCGATTCAAGAAGCGGCTGAGGCCGCTGAAGATGTGCTCGCCATTGCCATACGGGTACAAGAAACGGCGGAACGTGCGGAACAGTCCGTACATGAGATGGCAGAAACGCTCAAGACAAGCCAAGATATCACTCATTCGCTCATCAATGGCATCGGGCAGCTGGCCGACGATCAAGAACTGTCAAGGGCCGCTGTCAAACAGCTTGAGAGACATGCCCATCAAATCGGAAACATTACATTGCTTGTTGCCGATATGGCTGAGCAAACGAACTTGCTAGCACTCAATGCTTCGATTGAAGCCGCCCGTGCCGGTGAACATGGCCGGGGCTTTGCGGTCGTGGCCGAAGAAGTGCGCAAACTAGCTGATGAAAGCGCTACGGCAGTGAAACAAATTGCGGAATTGGTCAACAATATTCAAAACGAGGTTGCCCGGGTGGCCATGCAAATGGATAAGCAGGCCGCCACCGCCAACGCTGAGGCGGTCAGAGGCAAGCAGACGAATGAGGCCATTGCCGCTATGGTATCTTCAGCGGGTGAAGTGATTCGCGCCGTCCATGATATCGCTGAGCTGGCGAAAAGCCAAATGAGGCACATGGAGCGGGTGGCGGCACAGACGCAAGAAGTGGCGGCGATCGCTGAGCAGACATCCGCTGGTGCGCTCGAAGTCGCGGCGGCGACCGAAGCACAGACAGAAGCAGTCAGCAATGTGCACAAACTGGCGAACGAGCTTGTCGAACAGGCGGAACAGCTGCAGGCGGCAGTCGCCCGTTTTCGCGCCGACTAAAATGACCGGTGCACTCAGACATGCTGTCGACTTCACTGGCGGAAACAAACGAACCGCACACGATCTAGCATAATAAGGTAACTGTATCGATGAAGCGCTCGCTCCAAAAAGCGGGGAGCGAGGCGAGCAGAAAGGAGACGAACGAACTTGAAAGTAGCAATTGCTTCCGACCACGGTGGAATTCGCATTCGTGAAGAAATTAAAGCACTTCTTGATGAAATGGGCATCGAATATACAGACTTTGGCTGCGACTGTGAAACGTCGGTCGATTACCCGGATTACGCGCTCCCGGTCGCTGAAAAAGTGGCGCGCGGCGAGTTTGATCGCGGCATTTTAATTTGTGGCACCGGCATTGGCATGACGATCGCAGCGAATAAAGTAAAAGGGGTGCGCTGCGCCCTTTGTCATGATGTTTACAGCGCGAAACTGACACGCATGCATAACGACAGCAACATCCTCGCGATGGGCGAGCGCGTGATCGGCCCTGGCTTGGCGCGTGAAATCGCGAAAGCGTGGTTGGAGACGGAATTCGAAGGTGGCCGCCATGCGCGGCGGATCGGCAAAATTGCCGATTACGAAAACGAACATTTGTAAAAGACGCATCGTTTCATAAAAATCGCGGCGTATTAATGAGGGGGAGGGCCATGGACGCACTATTGACCGAATGGAGGCAGCAATGGCAAACCATCTTGCACGCGTTTCAAGAACAGGCGCAGCTTGGCTGCGGTCACATCGTTGTCATCGGCTGCAGTACGAGCGAAGTGCTTGGCGAGCGGATCGGCACGGCCGGATCGATGGACGTTGCTGCCATGCTTTTTGCCGAGCTTGAGGCGTGGCGGCGAGAAGTTGGCATTGAGCTGGCGTTCCAATGCTGTGAACATTTAAACCGGGCGCTTGTCGTTGAGCGGGAGACAGCACGCGCTCACGGGCTCGAGGTCGTTTCCGTCGTTCCGGTGCCGAAAGCGGGGGGAGCAATGGCCGCCTACGCCTATCGACATCTTATGGATCCGGTCGTCGTCGAGGTGATTCGTGCTGACGCGGGGATTGACATCGGCCATACGCTCATCGGCATGCATTTGAAGCCGGTTGCCGTCCCTGTACGCGTTCCGGTGAAGCATGTCGGATCGGCGTGTGTGACGTTGGCGAAAACACGACCGAAGCTGATCGGTGGTGCCCGTGCCGTCTATTCATTGGAAAATCCGAATGATTCCTGTACTTTCTAGTTATTTTATTCACTTTTTCTTTGGATTTGTCCGATGAAAGCTGATAAAATAAAAACGAATATTCACTGAATTTTGCGTAAGGGGGAGCTATTGATGAACTACTTGCCACAACAAGATCCGCAAGTGTTCGCCGCCATCGAACAAGAGCGGAAACGGCAGCATGCAAAAATTGAGCTAATCGCCTCAGAAAACTTTGTCAGCCGCGCCGTGATGGAAGCGCAAGGGTCGGTGATGACGAACAAGTATGCGGAAGGCTACCCAGGTCGCCGCTATTACGGTGGTTGCGAATACGTTGACGTAGTCGAAGATTTGGCGCGTGAACGGGCGAAGCAATTGTTCGGAGCAGAGCATGCGAACGTCCAACCGCATTCCGGAGCACAGGCGAACATGGCTGTCTATTTCACCGTCCTCAAGCCCGGCGATACTGTGCTTGGCATGAACTTGTCGCACGGCGGGCATTTGACGCACGGCAGCCCGGTCAACTTCAGCGGGGTTCAGTACAACTTTGTCGAATACGGCGTCGATCCGGAAACGCATGTCATTGACTATGATGATGTGCGCGAGAAAGCGCGCCTTCATCGGCCGAAGCTGATTGTCGCCGGCGCAAGTGCCTATCCGCGTGTCATCGATTTTGCCAAGTTCCGGGAAATCGCTGATGAAGTCGGCGCCTATTTAATGGTTGATATGGCCCATATTGCCGGTCTTGTTGCGGCAGGTCTTCATCCGAATCCAGTGCCGTATGCCCATTTTGTCACGACGACGACGCATAAAACATTGCGCGGCCCGCGCGGCGGAATGATTTTATGCCAAGAGCAGTTTGCGAAACAAATCGACAAATCCATTTTCCCTGGCATTCAAGGCGGCCCGCTTATGCATGTCATTGCCGCGAAAGCAGTCGCACTTGGTGAGGCGCTGCAAGATGACTTTAAAGTATACGCAAAGCGCATCATCGACAACGCTCAACGCCTTGCAGCCGCCTTGCAAAAAGAAGGGTTCACTCTTGTTTCCGGCGGCACGGACAACCATTTGCTGCTTGTTGACTTGCGCCCGCAACAGCTGACAGGGAAAACAGCGGAGAAAGTGTTGGATGAAGTCGGCATTACCGTCAATAAAAACACAATTCCGTATGATCCAGAAAGCCCGTTTGTCACGAGCGGCATCCGCATCGGTACAGCCGCGGTTACGACGCGCGGTTTTGGTTTGGAAGAAATGGATGAAATTGCTTCCCTTATCGGTCTTGTGCTGAAAAACATCGACAACGAGCAGGCGCTCGAGGAAGCACGCCAACGCGTCGTTGCCTTAACGGAAAAATTCCCGCTCTATCAAGACTAAGGGAACGAAGGGAGCGTTCCGGACAATCGAACGCTCCCTTACCTACGCTCACGCGATGATAAAGGCACACTGCCAATGATCGGTTGGGCAGTGTGCCTTTTCCTTTGCTTCAACGGTTGAACGGGCGCCCGTTTTCCAGTAGAATGTATAGAAGTGTACTGCATACATACGGAAGAGGAGATGACCTATGGCAAAAGTGTATGTATTTGACCATCCGCTCATCCAGCATAAACTGACGTACATTCGCGACAAGCATACAGGTACAAAAGAGTTTCGCGAACTCGTTGAAGAAGTGGCGACGTTGATGGCGTTTGAAATTACGCGCGACCTTCCGCTTGAGGAAGTGGAGATCGAAACTCCTGTCAGCCGGGCGAAAGCGAAAGTCATCGCCGGCAAAAAGCTTGGCGTCATCCCGATTCTGCGCGCCGGTATCGGCATGGTTGACGGCATCTTGAAGCTTATCCCGGCGGCAAAAGTCGGCCACGTCGGCCTGTACCGCGATCCGGAAACGCTCCAGCCAGTAGAATATTACGTCAAATTGCCAAGCGATGTCGAAGAACGTGATTTTATCATCGTCGATCCGATGCTCGCGACCGGTGGCTCGGCGGTGGCGGCGATCGAAGCATTGAAAAAGCGGGGGGCTAAAAGCATTAAGTTCATGTGCCTCATCGCGGCACCGGAAGGGGTCAAAGCGGTTGAAACGGCGCATCCGGACGTCGATATTTACATCGCTGCCCTCGATGAGCGGCTGAACGACCACGGCTATATAGTCCCCGGTCTTGGCGATGCTGGTGACCGACTGTTTGGAACGAAATGACAGTCGATGAGACAGGACGCCACGCATACGACGAAGAATAGGGTGCCCGCAATGGTCGGGACACCCTTTTTACATATGGAAACATTCTTGGTTATGACGACTATCAGCTTCGCCTACCATGCAGGGAGCTTCAAGAACTAGGTCAGGCAGAAAGAGTAGATAAAAATAAAATATATCATTATACGTGATATTTGTGAAAAGAAAATGAGAAATTGTCACAAATTATTAATATTTGCCCTGTGTGAATGTGGTTTTATGTGGAAACACATTGACATTAACCTAGTGGTATTGTATGCTTTACAGGGGACATATTGTGAGGGTTTTCACTGTCTGAAATCCCCCTTTCCTATCGGTTAGAGAGGTATATGGCCTATGAAAAAAAATGACCGCCACCCGTTTCGGGCTATTGGGTTAATGTCGGCAATTACATCACAGCTTGTCGGCTGTACGTTAGTCGGTTTGTTCGGCGGAAGATGGGCCGATCGACAATTAGACAGTGAACCGCTTTTTTTAGTTATTGGCCTGTTGCTCGGTTTGGCAGCGGGAGTTTTTGCCACGCTAAAAACAGTCCGACGCTTTTTTGAGGAATAAGAAGCCATGCTTGACATGATCGTGAAACGAATGCAAAAACAACTGTTTATATTGATGGCTTGTTACGCGTTAGGGTCGATATGGACAAAGTATGAAGCATGGTTTTTTAGTCTGCTCGTCGGCACGGCGGCAGGGTTGTACAGCATACGGCTGTTGGCCCGGCGTGTAATCAAAGTCGGAGAAGCGATCGCTGATGGGCGGCGTCCGCCATCACTAGGGACAATGGTTCGGTTTGCATTGGCTATTGCAGTCGCGCTGCTTGTGTCCCGTTACCCCCAACATTTGTCGATGGTGCCGGTTGTCATCGGCCTGTCCACCCCATACATTTTGTTGGTAGTAAATCATTTTTTACATAATGATCAATCAGTTACATAGAAAGTGAGGTGAACGATGATGGATCATAAGGCGCCACTTTATGAATTGTTTGGTCTCACATTTAACTTGGCCAATGTATTGATGGTGACCATCACTTGTATCATTGTATTGGCCATCGCTATTGCGGCAACGCGCAATCTTTCGATGAGGCCGACAGGGTTGCAAAACTTTATGGAATGGGTTGTCGATTTTGTGAAAGGAATCATTAAAAGCAACATGGACTGGGAGACAGGGGGGCGTTTTCATTTACTCGGTTTGACGCTCATTATGTATGTCTTTGTCGCTAATATGTTAGGTCTTCCGTTCTCCGTGGTTGTCCATGATGAATTATGGTGGAAATCACCGACAGCTGATCCGGCCATTACGTTGACGTTGGCTGTGATGGTTGTAGCCCTTTCCCACTATTACGGCATTAAATTGCGCGGTGCTTCTGAATATTTAAAAGGTTTTACAAGCCCAATGTGGTTTATGTTTCCTCTCAAAATCATTGAAGAATTCGCCAATACATTGACACTTGGTCTCCGTCTTTACGGAAACATTTTTGCCGGCGAAATTTTGCTTGCATTGCTTGTCGGGGGGCTGGCCACCGGTGTCGGAGGAACGATTGCCGCAATCATTCCGACAATGGTATGGCAAGCATTCAGTATTTTCGTTGGGGCCATTCAAGCATTCATTTTCACCATGCTAACAATGGTATACATGGCGCATAAAGTCAGCCATGATCATTAATCTTCATCTTAATACATGTTTGTTTACTATCATTTTTAAAATAAATCAACTTTTTAAGTTAACAAGGAGGATATCTCAATGGGTGTATTAGCTGCAGCAATTGCTATTGGTCTTGCCGCACTTGGTGCGGGTATCGGTAACGGTTTAATCGTTTCTCGTACAGTAGAAGGAATCGCACGCCAGCCTGAAGCGCGTGGTATGTTGCAAACGACAATGTTTATCGGGGTTGCGCTTGTTGAGGCGATTCCGATCATCGCGGTCGTTATCGCATTTATGGTACAAGGAAGATAACGAATGGGGAGCGCTTGTTAACGAAATGTTAACAAGCGCCTTCAACAAAAAGAAAGGTCAAAGTCATGATGGCGAAGATCATTCGGTAAGAACCTTCGCCATTGCTTTATGTATAGCCTTGACATAGAGGAACGACCGATCAAGCAATGTCCGGTCAAGACGCAACGGCCGAAAGGAGTGAACGAAAACATGTTAGCAGCATTACAAACAGCGGCGCTCGGCGCAGCGGCTGGGCACGGCGCGGTCAACAGCGGGGACATCATTTTTCAGCTTGTCGCGTTTATTTTGTTGATGCTTTTGCTTCGCAAATTTGCCTGGGGACCGCTCATGGGCGTCATGAAGCAACGTGAAGAGCATATTGCCAATGAAATCGACCAAGCGGAAAAACGCCGCCAAGAGGCAGAAAAGCTGCTTGAGGAGCAACGTGAGCTGCTGAAGCAATCGCGCCAAGAAGCGCAAACAATCCTTGAAAATGCTCGCAAGCTCGCCGAAGAGCAGAAGGAACAAATCGTCGCCTCGGCCCGTGCTGAAGCAGAGCGGGTGAAAGAAGCGGCGAAGCAAGAAATCGAGCGTGAAAAAGAACAGGCGATGGCTGCGCTCCGCGAACAAGTGGCTTCGTTGTCTGTCCTCATCGCCTCGAAAGTGATTGAAAGAGAATTGACCGAACAAGACCAGCGCAAGCTGATCGAAGCATACATTAAGGACATTCAAGAGGTAGGAGGAGCGCGATGAACCAAGAAGTGATCGCTAAACGGTATGCATCCGCTCTGTTTCAAATCGCGCTTGAACAACAGCAGCTGGACCAAATCGAAGAAGACATTCGCGCCGTGCGCCAAGCGTTGGCGGAAAACGGCGAGTTTTTATCGCTTCTTTCCAATCCGAAACTTTCCTTAGACAAGAAAAAAGCGCTCGTTCGCGAAGCGTTTGCCGGCGTTTCCGCTCCGGTGCAACATACGCTTTTGCTTCTTCTTGAGCGCCATCGCTTCGGCATTGTGCCTGAACTGGCCGAGCAGTTTATCGCCCTCGCTAACGACGCACGCGGTATCGCTGAGGCGGTCGCCTATTCGGCACGGCCGTTGACGGATGAAGAACTGCAGGCGCTTTCTGACGTATTTGCCAAAAAAGTTGGCAAAGAAACGCTCCGCATTGAAAATATCGTCGACCCGGAACTGATTGGCGGCGTGAAGTTGCGCATCGGCAACCGCATTTATGACGGCAGCGTCAGCGGACAGCTAGAACGGATTCAGCGGCAGCTCATTAGTTAACATTAGGAGACAGGGGTGAAAGGCATGAGCATTAGAGCGGAAGAAATTAGCGCGCTCATTAAGCAGCAGATTGAAAACTACGAATCGCAAATCCAAGTGAGCGACGTCGGTACCGTCATCCAAATCGGCGACGGGATCGCCCGCGTTCACGGACTTGATAACGTCATGTCCGGCGAGCTCGTTGAATTTGCCAACGGCGTTATGGGCATGGCGCTTAACTTGGAAGAAAACAACGTCGGTATCGTTATTTTAGGACCATACACAGGCATTAAAGAGGGAGACGAAGTACGCCGTACCGGTCGGATTATGGAAGTGCCGGTCGGGGAAGCGCTCATCGGTCGCGTCGTCAACCCGCTCGGTCAGCCAGTTGATGGCTTAGGCCCAGTGGAAACAACGGAAACGCGCCCGATTGAAAGCCCAGCGCCGGGCGTTATGGATCGGAAATCGGTTCACGAGCCGCTGCAAACCGGGATTAAAGCGATCGACGCTCTCGTGCCAATTGGGCGCGGACAGCGCGAGCTTATTATCGGTGACCGCCAAACAGGGAAAACGGCTGTAGCCATTGACACGATCTTGAATCAAAAAGGCCAAGACATGATTTGTATTTACGTCGCCATCGGACAAAAAGAATCGACGGTTCGTACGGTTGTTGAAACGCTCCGTAAACATGGTGCGCTCGACTATACAATCGTCGTCACCGCTTCGGCATCGCAACCGGCTCCGCTCTTGTTCTTGGCGCCTTATGCCGGTGTATCGATGGGCGAGTATTTCATGTATAAAGGGAAACACGTCTTAGTTGTCTACGACGACTTGTCGAAGCAAGCCGCTGCGTACCGCGAACTTTCGCTGTTGCTTCGTCGTCCGCCAGGCCGTGAAGCATACCCGGGGGATGTCTTCTACTTGCATTCCCGCCTGCTCGAGCGCGCAGCGAAATTGAGCGATGCCAAAGGGGCTGGCTCCTTGACTGCGCTTCCGTTCGTCGAAACGCAAGCGGGCGACATCTCCGCCTACATTCCGACGAACGTCATCTCGATCACGGACGGACAAATCTTCTTGCAATCGGACTTATTCTTCTCAGGCGTCCGCCCGGCGATCAACGCAGGGTTGTCTGTTTCGCGCGTCGGTGGTGCTGCGCAAATTAAAGCGATGAAAAAAGTATCGGGGACGCTCCGTTTGGACTTGGCGGCGTACCGTGAATTAGAAGCGTTCGCCCAATTCGGTTCCGACCTTGATAAAGCGACGCAAGCGAAGCTCGCTCGCGGAGCGCGCACGGTTGAGGTACTGAAACAAGACTTGCACCAACCGATTCCAGTCGAAAAACAAGTCGCTATCATTTACGCTCTGACGCGCGGCTTCTTGGATGACATTCCGGTCGAAGACGTGCGCCGTTTTGAAAAAGAATTTTTCTTGTGGCTCGACCAAAACGGGCAGCACTTGCTTGAACACATCCGTACGACGAAAGATCTTCCGAATGAGGAAGATTTCAATAAAGCGATCGAAGCGTTCAAGAAAACGTTTGTCGTTTCTCAATAAGGCTGACGGGGGCGTTTTGGCCCCCCGCGCCTGTTAGATCTCGTGCAGCAAAAAGGTGGTGAAACCTTTGGCATCGTTACGCGACATTAAAACGCGCATCAATTCGACGAAAAAAACGAGCCAGATTACGAAAGCGATGGAAATGGTCTCGACGTCGAAATTAAACCGCGCGGAGCAAAACGCGAAATCGTTCGTTCCGTACATGGAAAAAATGCAGGAAGTCGTAGCCAACGTCGCGCTTGGCGCCGGCGGCGCTTCCCATCCGATGCTCATCTCGCGCCCGGTGAAAAAGACGGGATATTTGGTCATTACATCGGACCGCGGCTTGGCCGGAGCATACAACAGCAACGTGTTGCGCACTGTTTATCAGACGATTCAAGCGCGCCACTCTTCTCCGGACGAGTACGCCATCATCGTTATCGGCCGCGTCGGATTAAACTTTTTCCGCAAACGGAACATGCCGGTTATTCTCGACATTACCCGCTTGCCGGATCAGCCGTCGTTTGCCGATATTAAAGAGATTGCTAACAAAGCGGTCGGATTGTTTGCCGACGGCACGTTTGATGAACTGTATATGTACTATAACCATTACGTGAGCGCGATCCAGCAAGATGTGACGGAACGGAAGCTGCTTCCGCTCACCGATTTGGCTGACAACCAGCAGCGCACGATGTACGAATTTGAACCGTCGCAAGAAGAAATTTTGGACGTCTTGTTGCCGCAATATGCGGAGAGCCTCATTTACGGCGCGTTGCTCGATGCAAAAGCGAGCGAACACGCCGCCCGGATGACAGCGATGAAGAACGCGACCGACAACGCGCATGAACTCATTCGCACGTTGACGCTTTCCTACAACCGCGCTCGCCAAGCTTCAATCACGCAAGAAATTACGGAAATTGTCGCCGGGGCAAACGCCTTGCAATAGCGGACTAGCAAGTTAGGAGGGAAAACGATGACAAGAGGACGCGTTATTCAAGTCATGGGTCCGGTTGTAGACGTCAAGTTCGAAAACGGTCACTTGCCGGCCATCTACAACGCCCTGAAAATTCAACATCAAGCGCGCAACGAAAACGAAGTCGACATCGACTTGACATTGGAAGTCGCCTTGCACCTTGGCGATGATACAGTACGGACGATCGCGATGGCGTCCACTGACGGTTTGATCCGCGGCATGGAAGTCGTAGACACTGGTGCGCCGATCTCGGTGCCGGTTGGCGATGTCACGCTCGGCCGCGTCTTTAACGTCTTAGGTGAGCCGATCGACTTGCAAGATGACATTCCGGCTGAAGCCCGTCGCGACCCGATTCACCGTCCGGCGCCAAAATTCGAGGAATTGGCGACGGAAGTCGAAATTTTGGAAACCGGGATTAAAGTCGTCGACTTGCTTGCCCCGTATATTAAAGGTGGTAAGATCGGCTTGTTCGGCGGTGCCGGCGTAGGGAAAACGGTCTTGATCCAAGAGTTGATCCATAACATCGCCCAAGAGCACGGCGGGATTTCCGTCTTCGCTGGCGTCGGTGAACGGACGCGTGAAGGAAACGACTTGTACCATGAAATGAAAGATTCCGGCGTTATTAGCAAAACGGCCATGGTGTTCGGACAAATGAACGAGCCGCCGGGAGCACGGATGCGTGTTGCGTTGACCGGCTTGACGATGGCCGAATATTTCCGTGATGAGCAAGGTCAAGACGTGTTGCTCTTTATTGACAACATTTTCCGCTTCACACAGGCTGGTTCGGAAGTATCAGCGTTGTTAGGCCGCATGCCGTCTGCCGTTGGTTATCAGCCGACATTGGCGACGGAGATGGGTCAATTGCAAGAGCGGATCACGTCAACGTCGAAAGGCTCGATCACCTCGATCCAGGCGATTTACGTTCCGGCCGACGACTACACTGACCCGGCTCCGGCGACGACGTTCTCGCACTTGGATGCGACGACGAACCTTGAGCGGAAGCTCGCCGAGATGGGGATTTATCCGGCCGTTGACCCGCTTGCTTCGACATCGCGTGCATTGGCACCGGAAATTGTTGGCGAAGAGCATTACCAAGTTGCTCGTCGCGTACAACAAACGTTGCAACGCTATAAAGAACTGCAAGACATTATCGCCATCTTAGGGATGGACGAACTGTCAGACGAAGACAAGCTCGTCGTCCACCGTGCCCGCCGCATTCAATTTTTCTTGTCGCAAAACTTCCACGTGGCGGAACAGTTCACGGGCCAACCGGGTTCGTACGTACCGGTTAAGGAAACGGTGCGTGGCTTTAAAGAAATTCTGGATGGAAAGTATGACCACCTTCCGGAAGATGCGTTCCGCTTAGTCGGCCGCATTGAAGAAGTTGTCGAAAAAGCGAAAGCTATGGGTGTCGAAGTGTGACCCGGGATAGGGGGATTGGACAATGAAAACGATCCGTGTGAGCGTCGTCACTCCTGATGGCCCGGTATACGAAGGCGATGTGGAAATGGTAAGCGTGAAGGCGAAAAGCGGAGAACTTGGCATTTTGCCGGGACACATCCCGCTTGTCGCCCCGCTCGAGATTAGCGCGGCCCGTCTGAAAAAGGACGGCAAAACAAGCTATGTTGCGGTCAGCGGCGGCTTTTTAGAAGTCCGCCCGGACAAAGTGACGATTTTGGCCCAAGCAGCTGAACGCGCGGAAGACATCGATGTCCTTCGTGCCAAAGCAGCAAAAGAGCGGGCGGAACGCCGTCTGCAAAGCCAGCAGGACGATATCGACTTCAAGCGGGCCGAACTGGCGTTAAAACGCGCCATGAACCGCTTGAACGTTGCTGGAATGAAATAAGCAGAGAAGCGAATGCTTCTCTGCTTTTTTATGGCTTGTCCGATCTGTCGACTCACTATGACTTGGCGGTTTTTCGCGATTTCCTACAGTGTTGGCAGTGATAACCCGAAGTTTTGCTGACACGACTGGATATAAATGTTATAATGAAATCGATGAAATTATTTAAAAATTTTATCATTAACATCATACGTATGTAATAAACCGGGAAGGGGGCGAGCTGGTTGAGCAACATTTATGCCAATAGTTATTTGATTGTCTTTGTCTTTCTTTGCCTTGGGGTGTTGCTTCCGATCGGGGCGCTTACAATCGGACGATGGCTGCGGCCAAACGTGCCGGATGAGGCAAAGGCAACGACGTATGAAAGCGGTAACATTCCGTTTCATGACTCGCGCATCCAGTTTCAAGTCCGTTATTACTTATTTGCTTTGTTATTTGTCATTTTTGACGTCGAGACGGTGTTTTTATATCCATGGGCCGTTGTCTATGATCAACTCGGCCTATTTGCTTTAGTGGAGATGATCATTTTCATCGTTTTGCTTGCCATTGGCCTCATTTATGCTTGGAAAAAGAAGGTGTTACGATGGATGTAAAATGGGATAGTATGACCTTCGATGAAATGGAAGAAGTAAAGCGCAACGTGTTTTTTACGACGCTGGAGCAGTTAAAAGGATGGGCGCGAAGCAACTCGCTCTGGCCGCTGACGTTCGGTCTTGCCTGTTGTGCGATTGAGATGATGGCAGTCGGTGGCGCCCATTATGACCTTGATCGGTTTGGTTCATTTTTCCGCGCCTCGCCGCGGCAATCAGATGTCATGATCGTTTCCGGAACCGTGACGAAAAAAATGGCACCGCTTTTGCGTCGGTTGTATGATCAAATGCCGGAGCCAAAATGGGTGATCGCCATGGGGTCGTGTGCGACGGCGGGAGGACCGTACGTCAAATCGTACAGCGTCGTGAAAGGGGTTGACCAAATTGTCCCAGTCGACGTGTACATACCTGGCTGTCCGCCGAACCCTGCGGCACTGATTTATGGCATTCATAAATTAAAAGAAAAAATCCGTTTGGAAGCCAAAACGGGGAAGAAGGTGTTGTAACCGATGGATGAGGAAAAAGATTTGGCCCAGCGCAAAAAAGAAGCAGCCGAGCGGGCGAGACAGCTAGCGCGCGAACGGCTGGCCGCCAAGCAAGCAGCCGAACAGGCCAAGTCAGCCGCTGATCACGGCGACACGTCAACCGGAGAATTGAAAACGCCTTCTGACTTGTCCACCGATTCGGTAACTGAAGGATCGGATGCGGCGCAGCCGTCATCAGCGGAAGAGCTCGCTGCAGCAAAAAAGCGGGCCGCAGAAGAAGCGCGAGCGAAAGCAGCGGAACTGCGGCGACAGCGTGAGGCGGCCGCGACCGGGGGCGCGACGGAAGAAGACCTGGCTGCGGCGAAGAAAAAAGCGGCAGAAGAAGCGCGAGCGAAAGCGGCGGAACTGCGGCGACAGCGTGAGGCGGCCGCGACCGGAGGCGCGACGGAAGAAGACATTGCCGCGGCGAAGAGAAAAGCGGCAGAAGAAGCACGGGCGAAAGCGGCGGAACTGCGGCGACAGCGCGAGGCGGCCGCGACCGGAGGCGCGACGGAAGAAGACCTGGCTGCGGCGAAGAAAAAAGCGGCAGAAGAAGCGCGAGCGAAAGCGGCGGAACTGCGGCGACAGCGTGAGGCGGCCGCGACCGGAGGCGCGACGGAAGAAGACATTGCCGCGGCGAAGAGAAAAGCGGCAGAAGAAGCACGGGCGAAAGCGGCGGAACTGCGGCGACAGCGCGAGGCGGCCGCGACCGGAGGCGCGACGGAAGAAGACCTGGCTGCGGCGAAGAAAAAAGCGGCAGAAGAAGCGCGAGCGAAAGCGGCGGAACTGCGGCGACAGCGTGAGGCCGCTGCGGCCGGAGGCACGACGGAAGAAGACCTCGAGTTAGCGAAGAAAAAGGCGGCAGCGGCTGCCAAAGCGAAGGCAGCAGCGCTAGCCAAACAAAAGGCGGCCGCGGCGGGAAGCGATGACGAGCTGGCGAAGAAAAAAGCTGCGGCTGCAGCGAAGGCGAAAGCCGCTGCCGCGGCGAAAGCGCGGGCTGCCGCTATGGCAAAACAGCAAGGCGACGGTGCTGGCGATGATGATACGGCGAAACAAAAGGCAGCCGCCGCTGCGAAGGCAAAAGCAGCAGCCGCCGCCCGCGCCAAGGCCAAAGCCGCTGGCGCTAGAGGCGGAACGGAACAGCCGTCTTCCCCGTCGCCGAACGATCCGCTGCTGCAAAAGTATGTCCGCGTTATTGAGGAACATCTTGGGCCGGATGTGCTCGAAGACGCCTATATCAACCGGTTGGCGAAAGACGTGCCGACGCTTGTTGTCAATAAAGAAGCGTATTACAAAGTGGCTGAGTTTTTAAAATACAATGAGCAACTCCGGTTTGATTATTTGTCCGAGTTGCACGGCACCGATTTTCAGACACATATGGAAGTGTACGTCCATTTGTATTCCTATCCGAAACGGCAACCGGTGGCGCTCAAAGTGAAAATCGACCGCGACAACCCGGAAATCGATTCGCTCGTTCCGCTTTGGCCAGGGGCGAACTGGCCGGAATGCGAAGCGTACGATTTGCTTGGCATCCGATTCCGCGGCCACCCGAACTTAATCCGCATCTTCCTAGGGGAGCAATGGGTCGGGCATCCGCTGCGCAAAGATTACGAGCCGTATGATGCGGAGGTGTGAACGATGCTGCGCACAGAAGAAATGATCTTAAACGTCGGCCCCCAGCACCCAAGTACGCACGGGGTATTTCGCCTCATTTTAAAAATTGACGGTGAAATCATCCAAGAAGCGACGCCGGTCATCGGCTACTTGCACCGCGGGACGGAGAAAATCGCTGAAGGGCTGCAATATACACAAATCATCCCGTATACCGACCGGATGGACTATTTGTCGGCGATGACGAACAACTATGTGCTTTGCCATGCGGTTGAAACCATGATGGGCATTGAAGTGCCGGAGCGGGCCGAGTATTTGCGCGTTCTCGCGATGGAGCTTGGGCGAATTGCCAGCCATCTCGTCTGGTGGGGGACGTATTTGCTTGACCTCGGCGCGACGAGCCCGTTTTTGTATGCATTCCGCGAGCGCGAAATGATTATTAATCTATTAAATGAGCTGTCCGGGGCGCGGTTGACGTTTAACTATATGCGCATTGGCGGCGTCAAATGGGACGCGCCGGACGGCTGGATCGACAAAGTGAAACAGTTTGTTCCATACATGCGGGAAAAACTAGCCGGCTACCATGACCTTGTCACCGGCAACGAGATTTTCCGTGAACGCGTCACCGGCGTCGGGAGGTATACGAAAGAAGAAGCGATCAGTTATTCATTAAGCGGGGTCAACTTGCGGTCGACCGGCGTCAAATGGGACTTGCGCAAAGATGAGCCATATTCAGTCTATGACCGGTTTGATTTTGATGTTCCGGTGCGCGAGGGCGGCGACTGCCTTGCCCGCTATGAATGCCGGATGGCAGAAATTGAACAGTCGCTTCGTATTATTGAACAGGCATGTGAGCAGTTTCCGGCCGACGGGCCGATTATGGGCAAAGTGCCGCGCATCATTAAGGCGCCACCGGGCGAGACGTTTGTCCGCATCGAAGCGCCGCGCGGCGAGATCGGTTGCTATATTGCGAGCGACGGCAAAAAAGAGCCGTACCGTCTCAAATTCCGGCGCCCGTCGTTTTACAACTTGCAAATACTCCCGAAGCTGCTTAAAGGAGAAAATTTGGCCAACGTCATCGCCATTCTCGGATCGATTGACATTGTGCTCGGGGAGGTCGACGGATAATGGAACAATGGCTCGAATCGGCGCCAGGCTGGACGAATGTCGCCGTCTTCTTCGGGCTTGGGGCGCTTTTGCTGCTAGTCGTGCTCGGGTTCGTCACATACGCCATTTTGGCGGAACGGAAAGTGATGGGATTTATGCAAGGGCGCATCGGCCCGAACCAAGTTGGCGGCCGTCTAGGGCTGTTGCAAACGGTCGCTGACGTATTAAAGCTGCTGTTAAAGGAAGATACAATTCCGAAAGCGGCTGACCGCCCGCTGTACGTGTTGGCGCCGATCATCGCCTTTACGCCGTCATTTATGGTGTTGGCGGCGCTGCCGTTTACCGATGCGTTCCGATTTGCCGATATCGGCGTTGGCCTATTGTACTATATTGCTGTTTCTGGATTAACCACGATCGGCGTTGTCACCGGCGGCTGGGCATCCAACAACAAATACGCCTTGCTTGGCGGCATGCGCGCGGCAGCGCAAATGATTTCATACGAAATTCCGCTCGTCATGTCGGCGCTTGGCGTCGTGCTCTTGGCTGGAAGCATGAATTTGGTCGACATTGTCACAGCGCAAGACAACGTTTGGTTTATTTTTGCCCAACCGCTCGCCTTCTTGATCTTCTTTATTGCTGCAGTGGCTGAGTTGAATCGGGTGCCGTTTGACTTACCGGAGGCGGAATCTGAGCTTGTTTCCGGATTTCACGTCGAATATTCCGGATTCCGTTGGGCGTTCTTTATGCTTGCTGAGTATGTCTATTTGTTTGCGATGGCCGCTTTGATTACGATTTTGTTTTTAGGCGGTTGGCACCCAGTTGCGTTTCTCGGCTGGATTCCTGGCTCTGTCTGGTTTGCGCTTAAGTTTTGTGCCATCGTCTATGTCTTGATCTGGTTTCGCGCGACGTTCCCGCGCGTGCGCGCCGACCAGCTGATGGAGTTTGCCTGGAAAGTGCTGCTTCCGCTTTCGCTCGTCAACATCGTGTTGACGGCTGTGATTAAATCGTTATTCTTCTAAAAAATGAGGCGCCTGCCTTGTGAGAGAGGCGGTCGTTATCCATAGGCACGGCTTCTTTCAAGGCAAGAGGCCGTGCAGAACGCCATTTTTCCCATGAGAGGGGTTGGACGGATGATCGGGTTAGTAAAAGGATTAGCGTATACGTTAAAAGAATTGACGCGCGAAAAAGTAACGTACAAGTACCCGCATGAGCCGCTCCCGCTCCCGGACCGGTTTCGCGGCATCCAAAAATTTTATCCGGAAAAATGCATCGTCTGCAATCAGTGCATGAACATTTGTCCGACGCAATGCATTCAGCTGACCGGGAAAAAACATCCCGATCCGACGAAAAAAGGGAAAGTGATCGAGACGTACAACATTAACTTTGAAATTTGCATTTTATGCGACTTATGCACGGAAGTTTGCCCGACGGAAGCGATTGTCATGACGAACAACTTCGAACTCGCTGAATACAGCCGTGATGCCCTGTATAAAGATTTGACTTGGCTCGATGAAAACGACACGAACGTAAGAAGGGAGAATAAGCCGTGAGCGGAACCGACATTGCCTTTTTCCTGCTTGCCCTTGCAGCCATTGCTGGCGGGGTGACGATGCTTCAACTGACGAACGTCGTCCATATGGTGATCGCCCTCGTCATGACGTTTTTGGGCATCGCTGGGCTGTACGTTCTGCTTTCTGCTGAGTTCGTCGCCGTCGTGCAAGTGCTCATTTATTCTGGAGCCATTACGATCATTATGCTATTTGCCATCATGCTGACGCGTCATCACGCCGACGACAAGGAGCGTCAAACGACGGGCGGCGTTTGGCATAGAGCGGTTGCCGCCATCTCTGTTCTCGCCTTTGGTCTTGCCGTTTATTTTGGCATCCGCCGTCTCGATTTCGGCGCTGATGGCAGCGCGCTGGCGGCTGATAACGCGCGCGAGATCGGCAAATGGCTGTATTCGTATTATACGATTCCGTTTGAAATCGTGTCCGTCATTTTGCTCGTCGCCTTGATCGGGGCGATCGTGCTGGCGAAAAAAGACGGCAAGGGAGCGGAAGATAAATGACATTATCAGCTTATTTAGCGTTAGCGCTCATCTTGTTTTGCATTGGGCTGTATGGGGCGCTCACGAAACGAAATACGGTCATTGTCCTCATTTGTATCGAACTGATGTTAAATGCGGTCAACATCAATTTCGTCGCTTTTGCCAAATACGGCGCCCATCCCGGCGTTCACGGGCACGTGTTCGCATTGTTTGCGATCGCCATAGCGGCGGCGGAGGCGGCTGTCGGATTGGCAGCGCTCATCGCCTTTTACCGCAACCGCAAAACGGTTCAAGTCGATGAAGCCAATTCATTGAAACATTAGAAAAGGGGATGGGGAAAGATGATGAACCTAGCTTGGGTTGTACCGCTGTTCCCGCTTTGTTCATTTGCTTTGTTGCTGTTGTTCGGACGGAAATGGAAGAAAGCGAGCGCCTATGTTGGCATTGTTGCCACGCTTCTGTCGTTGCTTGCGGCGCTCGGTGTACTGGCCGGACGCCTCGGCGGAACGACATATGAAGCGAACTGGACATGGATGCAGATCGGTGACGTGACGTTGACGGCCGGATTTTCCGTTACAGCGTTAAACGCATGGATGCTCGTTGTCGTCGCTTTTGTCAGCTGGCTCGTCCATATTTATTCGCAAGGCTATATGGCCGGGGATGAGCGGTTTTCGACGTTTTATGCATATTTAGGCTTGTTTACGTTTGCCATGCTTGGGCTTGTGCTGTCGCCGAACTTGCTGCAGGCGTACATCTTTTGGGAGCTCGTCGGGCTCGGGTCGTTTTTGCTGATCGGCTTTTATTTCTACAAAGAAGAAGCAAAAGCGGCCGCGAAAAAAGCGTTTATTATGACGCGCATCGGTGACGTCGGCTTTTTTATCGGTATGTTGCTGTTGTTTTGGCAGACGAAAAGCTTTGACTACGACGACATTTTCCGCGCCGTCGGCGACGGCACGCTGTCGCCGGGCATGACGACACTGACGGCCATCCTCATTTTCATCGGCGCCATCGGCAAGTCTGGGCAGTTCCCGCTTCATACGTGGCTCCCGGATGCGATGGAAGGGCCGACGCCCGTGTCGGCGCTCATCCACGCCGCGACGATGGTGGCGGCTGGGGTGTACCTTGTGGCGGCGTTGTTCCCGCTCTATGAGGCAAGCGAGGCTGCCATGATGACCGTGGCGGTCATCGGTGGGGTGACAGCGATTTTTGCGGCGACGATCGGTTTGGTACAGACGGACATTAAACGTGTCCTCGCTTACTCGACGATTAGTCAGCTCGGCTATATGATGCTTGCGCTCGGCTCGGGCAGTTATGTCGCCGCCATCTTCCATTTGACGACGCACGCCTTTTTCAAAGCGTTGCTCTTTTTGGCCGCCGGCAGCGTCATTCACGCCGTCCATACGCAAAACATTGAAGAAATGGGCGGGCTTTGGCGCCGGCTGCCGTGGACTGCGCCGCTCTTTCTTGTCGGGGCGCTATCGATTAGTGGAGTGCCGCTGTTTGCCGGCTTTTTCAGCAAGGATGAAATTTTAGCGGCCGCTTGGTTGAACGGATCGGTTGAGCTCTTTTGGCTGGCGGTAGCGGCGGCGCTGTTGACATCATTTTATATGTTCCGGCTCTTTTTCCTCGTCTTTACTGGTGAGGCGCGCCATGATGGAGATGCTCATGAAGCACCGATGTCGATGGTCGGGCCAATGGTCGTTCTCGGCGTATTATCAGTCGCTTCGGGATACATTCAAACCCCTTGGTTTGGATCGTTTCTCGGCGAGTGGCTGACCGACGGGGCGTACCATCATGAAGCAGCGCCGGGATGGATCGCTGTTGTGGCGACGATTGTGTCGCTTGTGGGGATTCTCCTTGCCTGGCTGATGTACGGGAAGCGGACTGTGCCGCGCGACTGGTTATCCGCGCGTGCACCGCACGGGTACGAATTGTTGCGCCGTCACTATTACGTTGATGACTTTTACCGGTGGACCGTTGTGGCGCTTGTGTCATTCATTAGCCGCCTGTTGGCATATGTCGACCGTTACCTTGTGGAAGGGATCGTTCGGCTTGTCACCGGCACGGTCAGTGCCGCTGCTTCCGCCGGATCGCGCGGGCAAAACGGGCAAGCGCAGACGTACGGGGCGGTGACGGTGGCTGGCTTGGCCATTTTGGTCGTCATCTTCGCGTTGACAGGGGGGTACTGGCTATGAGCTTTTTGTCGCTGCTCGTCTTTTCGCCATTGTTAGGTATCATTTTGCTGGCGTTTGTCCGCCGAACGGATACGAAAACGATTCAATGGCTCGGGACGGCTGCCACCGTGCCACCGTTATTGCTGGCGTTGTTTGCTTTCATTCGGTCGGGGAGCGGTTTTCGCCTCGAGCAGCTCGATGAATCGTACGATTGGGTGCGACTTGCCAACCTCCCGTTTTTCACGGACGCGGCGTATGTGATCCGCTATGAGCTCGGCATCGATGGACTATCGCTTCTCTTTATCGTCTTGACCGCCGTGCTCGGGACATTGGCCGCTGTCGCTTCTTTGCTCATCAAAGTGGAGAAAAAAGGGTATTTTATGTGGCTGCTCGCGTTGGAGATCGGCATGCTTGGCGTGTTTGCCGCCGCCAATTTCATCTGGTTTTTCCTCTTCTTAGAGGTGACGCTTGTCGCTATGTTTTTGCTCGTCGGCAAATGGGGCGGCTTTGAACGCGAACGGGCAGCATACGGTTACTTGCTGTACAACGGACTTGGCTCGGCGCTGTTGCTTGTCGTGATCGCAGTGCTTGTCGCCCGCACCGGAACGGCGAATTTCGCCTTGCTTCATGAAACGTTACATAATCCGGTCGCCGAAGGGCAGCTGATCGCCCCATTGACAGCAGAAGCGCGGTATTGGCTGCTTGGTGGGTTGCTGTTGGCGTTTGCCGTCAAGCTACCAGCTGTTCCGCTTCACCGTTGGCTCGTCCGCGTTCACGTCGAAGCGCCACCACCGGTTGTTATGCTTCACGCCGGGGTATTGCTGAAAATTGCAACATACGGGATGATTCGTTTCGGGATCGGCCTGTTTCCGGACGAGTTTCGCGCCTTCGCCGGTGCCATTGCCGTGTTGGGGGTCATCAACATCCTATACGGTGCGTTGTTGGCGCTTCGGCAGCGCGAGTTAAAACATGTGCTTGCTTATTCGAGCGTATCACATATGGGGGTCGTGCTTGTCGGCCTTGGTGCGCTCAATGAGGCCGGCATTCAAGGAGCAGTGTTTCAATCGGTTGCCCACGGGCTCATTGCCGCCTTGTCGTTTTTACTCGTCGGTGTTCTCGCCAACCGGATCGGAACGACCGATATTCACCGCCTTGGCGGGCTAGCAAAAGCAATGCCGATTTTTTCCGGGTATTTGTTAACGGCGGCGCTTGCCTTGCTCGGGTTGCCGGGGCTCGCCGGATTTGTCGGCGAATTGACTGCTTTTCTTGGACTGTTTGAAACAAAGCCGGCCCTTGCGGCGGCTGGAGCACTCGGGTTGATTTTCGCCGCTGTTTATTCGCTGCGGGCCATTCTTGATATCACGTTTGGCCACACCCGCGAGCGATATGAATCGACGTTGGGCCTGCGTGGGGCGAAAGAGTCTGCGGCGAGTGTAAGTGAGCCACGTGTCATCGATTTGCAAGCAAAAGAAGCCGTACCGGCGTTCGTCCTCGTCGCCTTGATCGTGGCGGTCGGCGTGTACCCGCAGCTATTGGCTGAGCCGCTTGCCACCGTGCTGGAGACGATGATGAACGGGTTAGGGGGTTGATCGACATGAACGATGTGTGGCAAGCAAATTGGAGCATGATGACACCCGAATGGATCGTCCTCGCGGCGGCGATCGTGCTACTATTGATTGATTTGGTCATGCCGAAGGAACGAAGCCGCCGTCCGCTCGCTTGGGGCGCTGCCGCTGGAGCGGTGCTCGCACTCATTGCAACGGCGGCCATGATTCCGGCTGATCCGGTTTCGATTTTGCACGATACGTTCCGGCTCGATGGCTTTGCGAAAGCGTTCAAGCTCATCCTATTAGCCGGCGGGGCCCTCGCGCTTCTTCTTGTTGCCGAGTGGGAGCCGAAAGAGGGGAGTCATTACCGCGGGGAATTTGCCTATATGATGCTGTTTGCTTTGCTTGGAGCGATGATGACAGCGTCAAGCGGCGATTTGCTTACCTTGTTCGTCAGCATTGAACTTTTGACGGTATCGTCGTATGTTTTGGCCGGCTTGCGCAAAACCGCAACAGCGTCGAATGAGGCCGCGCTGAAATACGTCATTAACGGCGGCATCGCCACCGCCATCATGCTGTTTGGCATGAGTTATGTGTTCGGCTTGACCGGGACGACGAATCTCGGTGATATCGCACGTGAGCTGCAAGAGACGAACGAGCCGTATATGCTTGCTTTGGCCTTCCTTCTTTTACTGATTGGCGTTTCGTTTAAGTTAGCGACCGTCCCGTTCCATATGTGGGCGCCGGACGTGTACGAAGGGGCACCCGTTCCGGCGACGGCGTTTTTCAGCGTCGTGTCGAAAACGGCTGGTTTTGTTCTTCTTCTTCGCCTGTTTGTGACGATCTTTGCCGCTGCGCCGGCGGAAGGCCGGGATCCATCGTCGCTCTTGTTATCGATGCAGCCAGTGATCACCGTGTTGGCGGGGCTGACGATGATTATCGGCAACGTTGTGGCGCTCCGGCAGCGGAGCTTAAAACGGCTGCTTGCCTACTCGAGTATCGCCCATGCCGGCTATTTGCTCGCCGGGTTTGCCGCGATGTCGTGGGCGATGATCGATTCGCTTTGGATTTACTTGCTTGCTTATGTGTTTATGAATATCGGGGCATTTGCCATCGTGGCGCATATCGTTAACGAAACTGGCTCTGATGATTTAGCTGGGCTCGCTGGCTTATACCGACACCGTCCGCTTTTGGCCGCGGCGCTCGGGCTGTTTTTGCTCTCGCTCGCCGGCATTCCGGGGACGGCCGGATTCATTGCCAAGTTCTATTTGTTCATCGGCCTTGTCGTCACCGAACCGGGTCATTACGTGCTCGCTACGGTGATGGCGGTAACGACTGTCGTCTCGTACGTCTACTATTTCAACTTGCTCGTCCAGCTCTTTTTCCGTCCGGCTTCTCTCGCGCCGTTGCGTCGTTTGCCGGCCGGGTTGTCAACTGCCGTAGTTCTTTGCGCGCTCGGGACGCTGGCGATCGGTTGGGTGCCAGATCTTGCGTACGATGTGCTCGCCCAGTTCGGACATTTTGGCGATTTTTTGCCGTAACGGTACAATAAGGGGAGGGGAACACCTCTCCTCTTTTTTATTTCGAATGGGAGTCCATCTCCTCGAAAGCAAGGGGGTGAATGGATGATGATGCCTGTTATCGGCCAACAAGCGTTAATTTCGATTATTGTCCATTTGGCGTTTATCGCCGTGACATGGTGGACGCTGCAGGCAGTGCGGATTGATGTGTTGCTGAAGCCGAACCGGGTCGTCCAAGGGCGGCTTTTGTACATTTTGCTCACGATCGCCATCGGCTCGACCGTCGCGAATTTTTTCCTTGACTATTTGGCGTGGTCGACCGATTTGCCGTATTTGTTCCGCGATTGAGGAAAATGGGGGCGAACGAGCACGGAAGCAGGGGTATGCTGCATCGTGCTGCCTCACCTCTTGGCTGGCAATGGTTTTGTCCCGTTCGCTGCCCCGCTGGCGATCCGAAACACATGCAAGTGATCGACGCATTTCGAGCGTCGATGCGCCCTCGTTCGCTTTTTCGTGTCCACCGCACACCTAGCCTTGGCGCCTTCTGCCTTAGTGAGCAGCTTTGCCTGCTCGCTTTTTTTATGTAAGAAAACGATTTCAAAGATAACCCGTTGTCGATTTTTTTGACGTATGTTCCCTTGTCTGGTGGCAACAATAACAAGTAAGGAGAGGAAGGGAACGAAGATGAGAAAAAAACGGATGAAATGGTTAATGGCGCTCGTGCTCACGAGCTTGTTTTTAGCCGCGTGGCAGTATCGGACGGAAGGCGTGCGGGGAGACGAATGGTCGGTACCAATGGAAACGATGGCGCACACATTAACGAAACACGGTGCTTCGCTTGGTCGATGGATCATTTACACAAGAGAGTATGCCCACGATATTCAAAATGATGCGGACTTTTTCAAAAAAATGGACGAGCTGAAACAAACGTATCGTTCGTTTCATTGGTCGTTTGAAAAAACGAGCCATGGGAAAAAAGCGATCGGCACAAACGAATCCCCCTTCTTCCAAGAACAAATTCAGCTGGTAATGACCGTCGCAAATGGGACACCGCAAACGTATATCCTCTATGAAGCAACAGGCCCAACATGGAGCCAAACTAGGTGGAAAGAAGCAGCACAACACATTCAAACAAAGACGAATGGATTATTTGTGAACAACCCCACATTTTATGCTTGTATTGAAGGCGAATTCAGTGATAATATGAAAGGTGGTTTACTCGAACAGGCTTCCCAATTGCTACGAGACTTTCAAGCGACGCCTGTTGAGTGGCTGCGGGAAGAGTCATTCGTCTCCCTGTCTGCATATACTGGGCAGTGGAAGAACGTTCTCCCGGCGGCCAATCACCAAGACATCAATGTACAACTTGCTTTGAGAGAAAGATTGGGCGGCAAGACGCGTGTCGTTGTTGGAACCCCAATCATTACCATTGAATATTAATATAGAGAAATTGGACGCGGAGGGGAATATCTTGGAAAAGATCATCGTCCGTGGCGGAAACCGGTTGAGCGGCACCGTCAAAGTGGAAGGCGCAAAAAATGCCGTTTTGCCCGTCATCGCTGCCACCTTATTAGCCAGTAAAGGAACAAGTACGATTCATGATGTGCCTGCTCTTTCCGATGTATATACGATCAGCGAAGTGCTCCGCTATTTAGGCGCTGATGTGCGCATCGCCGGCAATGCTGTAATGGTCGATGCCACCGGTCCGTTAACGGTGGAAGCGCCGTTTGAGTATGTTCGGAAAATGCGTGCTTCCGTGCTCGTGATGGGACCGCTGTTGGCTCGCAATGGCCGGGCCCGCGTTGCGTTGCCAGGTGGTTGTGCCATTGGTTCGCGCCCGATTGATCAACATTTAAAAGGCTTTGAAGCGATGGGGGCCTCCGTGAAAGTCGGCAACGGCTTTATTGATGCAGAAATCAATGGTCGTCTCCGCGGCGCGAAAGTGTATTTGGACTTCCCGAGCGTCGGAGCGACAGAAAATATTATGATGGCGGCCGTGCTCGCCGAAGGCACGACCGTGATTGAGAACTGTGCCAAAGAGCCGGAAATCGTTGATTTGGCGAACTTTTTGAATGCGATGGGTGCCAAAATACGCGGTGCCGGCACCGGAACGATCCGCATCGAAGGGGTCGACGAGCTTGTCGGTACGGCGCATACGGTCATCCCGGACCGCATCGAAGCTGGCACGTTTATGGTCGCAGCCGCCATCACTGGTGGCAATGTCCTCGTGCAAGGAGCCGTTCCCGAACATTTAAGCTCACTCATTGCGAAGTTGGAAGAAATGGGCGTAACGGTTATCGAAGAGGAAACCGGCGTGCGTGTCATCGGGCCGGAAACGTTGAAAGCAGTCGATATTAAGACGATGCCATATCCTGGGTTTCCAACCGACATGCAGTCGCAAATGATGGCTCTCTTGTTAAAAGCGGAAGGCACAAGCATGATCACCGAGACGGTATTCGAAAACCGCTTTATGCATGTGGAAGAATTCCGCCGGATGAACGCGGATATTAAAATTGAAGGACGCTCTGTCATTATTAACGGCCCGTGTCAGCTGCAAGGCGCTGAAGTGGCGGCTACCGATTTGCGCGCCGCTGCTGCTTTAATTTTGGCTGGTCTCGCAGCCGATGGCTATACGCGCGTAACCGAGCTGCGTCATCTCGACCGCGGTTATGTCCGCTTCCATGAAAAGTTGGCTGCGCTTGGGGCCGACATTGAACGCGTCCGCGAAGAAACGAAACAACTCGACCAAGTCGAAGCAATCGAATGGAACGGATAATGGCGAAAAAACGACCGTGAACTACCTTGGGTAGGGAATGGTCGTTTTTATTCTTTCTGTCCGCACCTTCCCCGCTTACTAGCGAACGTCCCCCCTGCTTTGTCGAAGAGAGAATGAAGATCCCACGCTTTCAACTGTAGGGAGGCGAGCTCCTTTAAAGATAAGACGAAACGCGAAAGAAAACTGTCATATATACTTGTCCGAGCCCATAACTATAGTAACGAACCGAAGCCAATGCAGGCATTGATTCATGATGTCCGCTTGTGCTTGAAAAATGCATATTGGGGGCTCGGCTATGGTAAAAAGACTGAAACCAGTCATCGTACTCGCACTATGCCTGTTTGTCGCCATCCTCGTCATTCCGGCGGCGCTCGTTCTACCATTTTACGACGGGAAGGTGGCAAAATTGACGGAACAACTGCACAAGCAAGAACAAATCCAACGTTCACAGGCAGCCGAAGGGCCGTCCGTTGACGTGGCCGTCTACCGAAGCAGAGAGCAACGCGTAGAAAAAATTCCCCTCGAGCAATATGTCATTGGCGTGGTGGCGGCGGAAATGCCGGCTGAATTTGAACTCGAGGCGTTAAAGGCACAAGCGCTGACGGCAAGAACATACATCGTCAAACAGTTGCTCGCCAATCAGCCGTTTCGCCTGCCGGAAGGCGCGAACGTGACGGACACGGTGACGCACCAAGTGTATTACAGCGATGCTGAATTGCGGAAGTTATGGGGAAGCGACTATGACTGGAAAATCAAAAAAATAACGAAAGCGGTTCTCGATACGCGTGGACAAATTTTAACGTATAACAACGAACCGATCGAAGCGCTCTTTTTTTCAACAAGCAACGGTTATACCGAAAATTCAGAGGCATACTGGCAAAACGATTTTCCGTATTTAAAAAGCGTCGCCAGCCCATGGGACGAACAATCGCCGAAGTTTTACCAACGAAAAACGATGGCGGTCTCGGAATTTGAACGGCGCCTTGGCGTGACGCTGTCCTCTGACGGTTCGGTCGGCGTCATTGTCTCGCGTACACCTGGCCGCCGTGTCGGTGAGGTGAAAATTGGTGGCAAGACATTCACCGGTCGCGAGGTGCGTGAACGGCTCGGCCTGCCATCCACTGACTTTACATGGGCGCGCAAAGGCGATGAAATCATCATCACGACAAAGGGCTACGGCCATGGCGTCGGCATGAGCCAGTATGGAGCCAACTTCATGGCGAAAGAAGGAAAAACATACGCCGATATCGTCAAACATTATTACCGCGGCGTCCGCATCTCCTCAGCGACCGCCTTTTTGAATAAGTTGACCGCGAAAAAATAACGGAGCGTCTGCTCCGATTTTTTTGCATAAAACGAGGCCGAATGTCAAAAAATAAACAAAAAATTGTTTGCGGCGTGTATATCTTTTCCTCTTTCTGTTCAAAATGGTTGCTGAGGTGATGAACATGAGAGAGGAACAAAGACAACCGTCGCTGAAGCGTTTCTTCCGCAAACGTTGGGTATTTCCGGCTATTTATCTATCTTGCGCGGCATTGATTGTCGCCGGTGCACTTTGGTTCCAAGCGGGCAAGCAAGAGAGCACAGACGAAAACAACGTAGCAAAAAACGGAACCGCCCAGCAAGAAGACCCGGCCATTCCGGTCAATGAAACGGTCGAAAACATTGCAATGCCTGTAGTTGATCCGAACGCAGTACAAGTGAAAACTCCGTTCTATGACGAAAACGCATCAGAACAAGAGCAGGAAGCAGCCCTCGTCTTTTATGATCATACGTACCATCCGAACCAAGGCATCGACCTTGTGCGCCAAGACGGTAAAACATTTGACGTCACCGCTTCGTTAAGCGGCACGGTGACGAAAGCGGAAAAAGACCCGATTTTAGGCTACGTGGTGGAAATCAACCATGAACAAGGGGTCACGACCGTCTATCAATCGCTTGCTGATGTGAAAGTAGAAGCAGGCGATACGGTGAAACAAGGCGAAGTGATCGGTAAGGCAGGGCAAAGCGAATTTAACAAAGAAGCCGGCATCCACGTCCACTTTGAAATTCGCAAAGACGGAAAACCGGTGAACCCGATCGACTATGTCGACAAACCGTTGACCGCATTGACCGACAAATCGGAGGACAACGCCGGAACCAATAACACCAACGTAAGCGAGGAGAAAGAAACGACGCCAAGCGACGAAACAGCGCCGACTCAAGACAATCCGGCAAATGAATCAGAACAAACGCCGGCTGACGACGACACAACGACGCCAAACGACAACAAACAAGATCAAAATAATGACACATCTTCCAACAAAATGCCAGACGCTTCGATCGGTATGGCAAGAGCGTAACGATTTCATGAAGGGAACGAACGACAAAGAAAGGCCCGTCTGTTTGCCAAAACGAACAGCGGGTCTTTTTCCGTTTTCTCATCCCGAACCGGAGAAGACTTCCGCTTCCACACGTGAACGTAAGTCCTTTACCAACCGATGGGGAAGGGGGGATTGCCAGCCTGCCTTGAGGCGGGTGTTCCTAAGAGTCTCCCACCGCTAAGTGTAAGCATAGGTAGAAGCGGGAGATAAAAAAGAAAGTGGTTTCCAACGCGCCGTTTGAACCGATATAATGATAGAAAACAGGTGTGAGTCGGGGTGACTTTATCGTGAAACTAGACGATATCGACCGCAAAATTCTTGAAATGTTGATTGAAGATGGCCGCATGTCGTATGTCGATATTGGGAAAAAACTGAATCTCTCCCGTGTTGCTGTCCGCGAACGGGTGAACCAGCTCGTCAAACGTGGAATTATCGAAAAATTCACTGTTGTCATTAATTCGGAGAAGTTCGGCAAACAAGTGTCAGCGTTTTTCGAAGTCGACTGCGAACCGGCGTATTTAGTCGAAGTCGCGCAAAAGCTGGCGGAGAATCCGAATGTGGCGAGTTGCTATCAAATGACCGGTCCGAGCACGCTGCATATGCACGTACTTGTCGAAGACTTCAACGCCCTCGAGAAATTCATCAACAACGAGTTATACGCACTAGAAGGCATTACGAGAGTGGAAAGCCATATTTTGCTGCGTCGTTTCAAAAGTCGGACGGGGTTGAAATTGTAGAGATTGACTGAAGCGGAACGGCGAAGCGTCACAAAAACACCTTTTTAAGGGTGTTTTTTTATTTAAATAAAAAATTCATTTTTTTTAGACAATTGTGTAGAAAAATGGTTCAAATTCCTATATAATCATAAAAAACGAAATAGAAATTAACTTTGTTAAATAATCATTCAATTTTGCTTAACAAATGTATATAAAATTCTCTTTTATACAAACAACAGAAAAGGGGTGAATAGGATGGTAGGGGTGGTTGTCAGAAGATTTTTTCAGCTGATTTTGCTGCTAATCGGTATCTCGTTTCTTGTGTTTACGAGCATGTACATTGCTCCAGGAGATCCGGCAGCGATCATCGCCGGCCCGACCGCGTCGCAAGCAGACATCGACGCTATCCGCGAAGATTTAGGGCTCAATGACCCGTTTCTCGTTCAGTATGGCCGTTACATGAACGGACTGCTTCATGGTGATCTTGGGTACTCATATCAGACAAAACAGCCGGTGTGGGACGCGATCGCAACGAGGTTTCCGAACACGCTGAAACTCGCTATCGCCAGCATTATTGTCGCCGTGATCATCGGCGTGGTTGCCGGCATTATTTCGGCCATCCGGCAAAATTCATGGTTTGACGTTTCTAGCACCATTTTTGCCTTGGCGGGCATTTCAATCCCAAACTTTTGGCTAGGCACTGTGCTCATTTTAATTTTTGCTGTCAACTTGCAGCTGCTGCCAGTCGGCGGATTGGATGCACCTTTTTACACGGCAGAAGGATTGAAGCAACTTGTGCTGCCGGCCATTACGCTTGGGACCGGATCGGCAGCGATGATTGCGAGAATGAGCCGTTCGTCGATGCTTGAGGTTATTCGGGCCGACTTCATCCGGACGGCACGGGCGAAAGGGGTGCGGGAGCGGACAGTTATTTGGGTGCATGCCTTACGCAATGCGATGATCCCGGTCATTACCGTCATCGGCTTGAACTTTGGTTTTTTGCTGGGCGGAACGATCATTACTGAGCAAGTTTTCGCCATTAACGGCGTCGGCCGCTTGATGGTACAAGCTATCGCTGCTAGGGATTTCCCGATGGTGCAAGGTTCCGTCCTGCTTGTCGCTACATTGTTTGTGTTAGTCAACTTGATTGTTGACATCATCTATACGTTTATTGATCCGCGCATCAGCTACGATTAAACCAAGGATAGAGAGGGGGAAACCGATGGAAACCGGTGCAGCGGTGAATACAGGACATACGACGGCCGGCCTTGGGCGTAAAAAGGAAAAAATGTATGTCACCACGATCAAACGGCTGCTGAAAAACCGATTAGCGGTCGTAGGACTTATCATTATCGCCATTCAAGTGCTGATGGCCATCTTCGCACCGTGGTTGGCTACTCATGACCCGGTGAAGCAAAACTTGGCAGCTGCCGAGCTCCCCGCTTTCTCTGACGGCCACTGGCTTGGGACTGATAACTACGGGCGGGACATTTGGAGCCGCATCGTATATGGTGCTCGCATTTCTCTCGTGGTTGGCATCGTTTCTGTCAGCTTAGGGCTGATCGGCGGGGTGGCGCTCGGTTTGTTGGCGGGGTATTACAAAAAGCTTGATGGACTGATCATGCGGATTGTCGATTTACTGTTTGCGTTTCCGGGGATTTTGCTTGCGATGCTCATCATCGCGATTTTAGGCACAGGTCTAATCAATGTAGCGATCGCTATTAGCATTTGGTCGATCCCGACATGCGCCCGCATCGTCCGTGGCAGTGTCCTGTCAGTGAAAAAACGCGAGTACATTTTGGCGATGAAAGCGCTCGGAGCCAGCAATGCCCGCATCATCATCAAGCATATTTTGCCGAACTGCCTAGCGCCGATTATCGTCTTTGCAACGATGCGCATGGCAACCGCCATTTTGTCGACTGCCTCGCTCAGCTATTTAGGGTTAGGCGCCCAGCCGCCGACGCCGGAGTGGGGGGCGATGATCGCCGCCGGACAGGCGTTTATGTGGACATCGCCGCACATGACGATTGTTCCTGGTATCGCCATTATGCTTGTCGTCTTTGCTTTTAACGTCGTTGGCGACGGGCTACGCGATGCGCTTGACCCAAATATGGATATCAATCAATAAACATACCATTTGGAGGGAAAGCGATTGAAAAAGAAGTATTGGTCTTACCTGTTGTCTGCTCTCGTACTCGCTGTTTCTACGGCATTGGCCGGATGCGGCGGCAAATCGGCTTCCAATCACGCATCATCCGGTTCACAAGGGAAAGGAAACGTTGCTCAGGAGCTGACATATGCGACGACGTCTGATGTGGTTGGCCTTTCACCAACGTTAACGAACGATTCCGTATCATCGAAGGTAATCGATCAAGTGTATGAAACGTTATTTGTTCGCGATCCGAAAACGATGGAAATCAAACCTCATTTAGCGGAATCGTACGAAAATCCGAATGATAAAACATGGGTTATCAAATTGAAACAAGGCATTAAGTTCCACGATGGTACCGATTTTAACGCCGAAGCAGTGAAATATACGTTTGATAAATTAAGAGATCCGAAAACAGCAGCACCGCGTGCTTCATTGCTTGAACCGGTTGAATCGGTGGAAGTGAAAGACGATTATACTGTTGTGATCACAACGAAATATCCTTATGGTCCGATGTTATCTGCCTTAGCACATTCGAACGCTGCAATCATCAGCCCGACGGCCGATCAAAAACAAGATTTAATGAAATATCCAGTTGGTACAGGTCCGTTTAAATTCGTCGAATGGGTGCCAGGTGATCATGTGACGCTAGAGAAAAACGACGACTATTGGCAAGGGGCGCCGAAATTAGAGAAAGTCACATTCAAAGTCGTTCCGGAAGTGACGACTGCCATTTCAATGTTGCAAACTGGCGATGTGCAGTTTATCGACAATATTCCGGCGGAACAACTTTCCCGTATTGAAGCGATGAAAAATGTTCAGTTCATCAAAAAAGAAGGCACACCGGTCTACTATCTAGGTTTTAATATGAAAAAGAAACCGATGAATGAACTTGCATTCCGCCAAGCCGTTTCGTATGCGATCAACAAGGATGAATACATCCAACAGTTGAAAGGTCTCGGCGTGAAATCAAATAGCGTCATCGGCCCGAAAGTGTTCGGCTATGATGAGTCGTCAGAAAACGTCGCTTACAGCTACGATCCGCAAAAAGCAAAACAGCTTATCGAAGAACAGGGCTATAAAGGGACAACCGTTAAAATGCTTGTTGCTAATACAGCTGCCCATAGGAAAATGGCGGAGATCGTCCAAGCTCAGTTGGAGGAAGTTGGTATTCACACTGAAATTGAGTCGATGGAGTGGGGGACATTCTTAGATTCAGCGAGACAAGGGAAATATGATATCACATTCTTGAGTTGGGCGAACCTTACTGCCGACGGCAGCGAGTTGTTTTACCCGAACTTCCATTCCAAAAATGCAGGGGCAACAAACCGTATATTCTACAACAACCCGACGTTTGACAAACTTGTTGAAGAATCGAGAAATGCGATTGATCCAGAAGTGCGCAAACAAAAATTAAAAGAAGCAAACGAATTTTTGTTGAAAGACGCGGCTGTTGTCGTAATGAATCACGGCGTTGTCACCGCGGTCGTTGATCAATCAGTGAAAGGATTAGAGATCGATCCAACAGGACAATGGTCACTCTATCACGTTCATAGAGAGTAGGGGATAGCATGACTGAAACCTTGCTGCGTGTCGAGAACCTTGTTACGACCTTCAGCACAGCGGAAGGGAAACTTTCTGCTGTGCGGGGGGTTTCGTTTTCCGTCCGCAAAGGGGAGACACTTTGCATTGTCGGCGAATCAGGGTGTGGGAAAAGCATCACCTCACTGTCGATCATGGGCTTGCTTCCGAGCAACGGTGCGGTAGAGAGCGGGTCGATTGAGTTTGCTGGCCGCGACTTAACGAAACTGTCGAAAGAGGAGTTGCGTCGCATTCGTGGAAACGAAATTTCGATGATTTTTCAAGAGCCGATGACGGCGCTTAACCCGGTCTTTACGATCGGTTATCAGCTTCGCGAACCGCTCATGCTCCATCAAAAATTGTCGAAACAGGAGGCCCACGAGCGGGGCATTGAGCTGCTCAAGCAAGTCGGCATTCCGTTTCCGGAAAAGCGGATGAAACAATATCCGCATGAGTTAAGCGGCGGAATGAGACAACGCGTCATGATTGCTATGGCACTCGCCTGCCATCCGAGTTTGCTCATTGCCGACGAGCCGACAACGGCTCTTGACGTGACGATTCAGGCGCAAATTCTCGACTTAATAAACGATCTAAAACAAAAATTGAACATGGCCGTTATTTTAATCACCCATGACATGGGGGTTGTCGCCGAAATGGCCGACCGGGTGATGGTCATGTACGCTGGGGAGAAAGTGGAAGAAGGCGATGTCGAAAGCATTTTTGCCAATCCACGCCACCCGTATACAAAAGGGCTGCTGCAATCCGTGCCAAGCGTGGATGACGAAGAGTATTCGCTTGAACCGATTCCAGGCACGCTACCGAGTCTAAACGAACAAATTGACGGTTGTCGGTTTCACCCACGCTGTCCGTTTGCGACCGATCAATGCCGGGCTGCATCGCCGCCGGAGAGAACGATCAGCGTCAGTCATTCCGTCCGCTGTTGGTTAGAAGAGGGGGTTCACAACGATGAGCGAGTCAAAGCAGCCACTTCTTAAGTTGGAAAACGTGAAAAAGTATTACCCGATCAAGGGAGGATTGTTGCAGCGCGTCCAAGGCTATGTAAAAGCAGTGGAGAATGTTTCCCTTGACGTGTTTGCCGGGGAGAGTATCGGCATCGTCGGCGAGTCGGGCTGTGGAAAATCGACCCTCGGTCGGACGATTCTTGGTTTAGAAGAAGCAACGGACGGATCAATCTTTTTTCGAGGCGAGGAAATTAGCCGTTTGCCGGAACGGCAGCGCAAACGGTGGAAAAAAGAGATGCAGATGGTATTCCAAGACCCATACGCCTCGCTGAACCCTCGTCAACGCATTGGCCACGCGCTTGAGGAGGTGTTTGTCATTCATACGAACATGACAAAGGCCGAGCGCGAGGAGCGCGTGCTGCAGTTACTTCAAGAAGTCGGGCTTCGTCCGGAACATTACGACCGCTATCCGCACGAATTCAGCGGCGGGCAACGGCAACGGATTGGCATCGCCCGGGCGATTGCTCTCAATCCATCGCTTGTCATTTGCGATGAGGCCGTTTCCGCGTTGGACGTATCCGTCCAAGCGCAAATCATTAAACTATTAAAGGACATTCAAGAAAAACATGAGTTGACGTATTTATTCATCTCCCACGATTTAGGGGTTGTTCGCCATTTTTGTAACCGGGTGCTCGTCATGTATTTAGGTCATGCTGTCGAACTCGCGCCGTCGCAGGAATTGTACACTAATCCACTGCATCCGTATACAAAAGCGTTATTGTCCGCCATTCCAAGGCTGAAGCCGGGCGTCAAGCGGGAGCGTATTCGCCTTGAAGGCGACTTGCCGAATCCGGCCAATCCGCCGAAAGGCTGCCCGTTTCATACACGTTGCCCGGTGGCGACCGAACGATGCAAACAAGAACGGCCGGAGTGGAAAGAAGCGGCTCCAGGTCATTTTGTTGCTTGTCATGAAGTGAAGTGAGGAGGAGTTTCTATGGACTACTTATACCACCCATATCCATCACAGCGGATGACAGTGTTCGCCAAAAACGGTATTGTCGCGACATCGCAACCGCTCGCTGCTCAGGCCGGGCTTGAAGTGCTGAAAAAAGGCGGCAATGCCATCGATGCGGCGATTGCCACCGCGGCTTGCCTGACGGTCGTTGAGCCGACGTCCAACGGCATCGGCGGTGATGCGTTCGCGCTCGTCTGGACGAACGGGAAGTTGTACGGGTTAAACGCCAGCGGCTATGCACCAGCTGCCATTTCGCTCGACGTGTTAAAAGAGCGCGGCTATACGGAAATGCCGAAATACGGGTTCGCCCCGGTGACGGTTCCGGGAGCGCCGGCGGCGTGGGCGGCGCTGTCGAAGCGCTTTGGACGTCTGTCGCTTGCCGAAACGCTCGCGCCGGCCATCGCTTATGCCGAAAACGGCTATCCGGTATCGCCTGTGCTCGGAAAGTACTGGGCGAACGCCTACCGGGTGTACAAAGAAGCGCTCCATGGGCCGGAGTTCGGTTCGTGGTTTGAGACGTTTGCGCCGGCCGGTCGCGCCCCGAACATCGGTGAAGTGTGGGCTTCACCCGATCATGCGGCGACGCTTCGTTCGATTGCGGAGACCGAAGCGGAAAGCTTCTATCGCGGCGAGTTGGCGGAAAAAATCGTCGCCTTCTCGAAGCAATACAACGGCTTTTTGACGCTTGAAGATCTTGCCGAGTATGAACCGGAATGGGTCGAACCGATTTCCGTTTCTTACCACGGCTACGACGTATGGGAAATCCCGCCGAACGGCCAGGGACTTGTCGCCTTAATGGCGTTAAACATCATGAACGGGTTTGACGTACCGAATGTTCCGGATGTAGAGACATACCACCGACAAATTGAGGCGATGAAGCTCGCCTTTGCCGACGGGAAAGCATATATCGCCGACCGTCGCTATATGAACTATCGCGTAGACGAGCTGTTATCTGAATCGTTTGCTGCGATGCGCCGGGCGCAAATCGGCACCGAAGCGCTTACGCCGGAGCCGGGGACGCCGCCAAAAGGCGGGACGGTCTATTTGGCTGCCGCTGACGGCGAGGGCAATATGGTATCGTTCATCCAAAGCAACTATATGGGCTTCGGTTCCGGCCTCGTTGTGCCGGGCACGGGGATTGCCTTGCACAACCGCGGTCATAACTTTGTCTTTGATGAGAACCATCCAAATGGGCTCGCACCGCGGAAAAAGCCGTACCATACGATCATCCCCGGATTTTTAACAAAGGGAGGCAAACCGATCGGCCCGTTTGGTGTCATGGGCGGGTTTATGCAGCCACAAGGACATATGCAAGTGATCATGAACACGGTCGATTTTGCTTTGAATCCGCAAGCAGCGCTCGATGCGCCTCGTTGGCAGTGGATGGAAGGGAAAACAGTGCTCGTTGAGCCGCACTTCCCACGTCATATCGCTGAAGCGCTCGCCCGCAAAGGGCACGACATCTGCGTCGCGTTGGACGGCGGCCCGTTCGGCCGCGGGCAAATCATTTGGCGCGATCCTGATACCGGCGTGCTTGCCGCAGGGACGGAGCCGCGCACGGATGGAGCGGTCGCCGCTTGGTGAAACTAGCGATAAAGGAATGACAACGATGAATCAATGGCATTTGTTTCTCGCGTTTTTTCGCGTCGGCATGCTCGGGTACGGAGGCGGTCCGTCCTCGATCCCGCTCGTGCGCGCCGAAGTGGTGACAAAATACCGCTGGATGACAGATGAAGAATTCGCCGAGATTTTAGCCATCGCTAACGCCTTGCCTGGTCCGATCGCGACGAAGCTTGCCGGCTATATCGGCTATCGAGTTGGCGGTGCGCTTGGACTCATCAACGCCGTCGTCGCGACGACCGCCCCGACGATTGGGCTGATGATCGTGCTGCTAGCAGTGCTGTCATCGTTGAAAGACACGCCATGGGTCGCCGGGATGACCAAAGCGGTTGTCCCCGTTGTCGCTGTCATGCTTGCCGAGATGACGTGGCAGTTCGCCAAACAAGCGCGCGCCGCCCTCGGCATCTGGCCGGCGGCTTTGCTTCTTGTCGCTTGCTTTCTCGCCTTGTGGCGGCTCGGGCTTCATCCGGCGCTGGTGGTCGCCATTTTGCTTGTAGCGGCGTTTGTCGGGCGGGGAAAAACGGAAGCGGCGAACGGAAACGACCGCGGTGAAAGGAAGGTGTCGCCATGATTTACTGGCATTTGTTTCTCGCCTTTTTTTGGCCCGGCATTCTCGGTTATGGCGGTGGCCCGGCCTCGATTCCGCTCGTTGAGCACGAAGTGGTCGACCGCTACCAATGGATGACGGTCAATGAATTCAGTGAAGTGCTGGCGATTGGCAACTCCCTGCCCGGTCCGATCGCGACGAAAATGGCCGGCTATATCGGCTACGAACAAGCCGGTATCCTTGGCGCCGCCGTCGCCGTGTTTGCGAGCGTCGCCCCGTCGCTCATTTTGTTGCTGGCGCTCTTGCGGCTGTTGTACAAATGGAAAGACGCTCCGCAAGTGAAGCGGCTTACCGCCTACATCCGTCCGGCGATTGCCGTCATGCTTGGGATCATGGCGATCGACTTTTTCCGCGAATCGTACGAAGAGGCCGGACTCGGCCAAACGGTGTTTCTCGCCGCTGCCAGCGCCTTTTTGCTGTTTGGTAAATGGCGCGTCCACCCGGCGTACGTCATCGCCTTGGCGCTTGTGTACGGAGCTGTCTTCTTGTCCTAGAGCATGAACCGCCATAACGAAAAGAGGCTTCATGTGTGCGAAGCCTCTTTGTTGTTTAGCAGGGACATCTCTGAAAAACAGCCATATTTCCTTCCATCGATCTCCCTTGAATCAAGAGAGACATCGCGTTCACATGGTTTTTCAGTTTGAGAAGCCGTATGATGACAAGGATGATCTCAAGAAGGATACAACATAGCGTCTAACGACATCATTGAGCATGAGAAGAAGGTTGCCCTGTTGCTTATATGATGGAGATTCATGGTCGGTTCAATCACTAGCTTTCAAAAAGACGAAAAACGACTGAGCATGTGCCATCGGACGGCTGCTGTGTGTCGACGCAAAGAAAAAACGTGCCGATTCATCCATGGCACGTTGTCTATTCCACGGTAAACGTCACTTTCGCCCGAGCGTTCGGCCAGTTTTTGTCGGCGAGCCACCATTCAAGCGTGTACGTCCCTGGCGCTAAGTCACGGAACGTCTCCTGAAAGGACAGCTCTTCGCCTTGCTTGACCGTCCGCTCTTCGTAAATTTGCGCAAACATCTTCCCTTCGCTAAACTGCTTCACCTTTTCCCCATCGCGATACAAAATGTAGTCATATTTTTTCGAGCTGGTGAACGTCACCGTTTGCGTGCGTTCGGTTTGGTTTTGGACCGTAAATGTAAACACGTAGGCGCCGTTTTCTTTTTGATACGTCAATGATGGCGCCAACGTTCCGGCGCTGATTCCTTTTCCGCCTGCTTGAGCCGGTTTGCCCGCCGGCGCAGGGCCAAGCAGATCATCCTTAGCCTGCGAGTGCTCTTGGTCGTTTGTATACATAAACAACGCGCTTGCCGCCGCCACCCCGGCTAGCACTGCGGCAATGCCGATCACTTTTCCTTTGCCCATATTGCCCCTCCTTTTGTCTCTTTATATTATAGTCGTTTCCCCTTTCTCTCTCGTTACAAACCGCAAAAAATTGTGAAAAAACCGTTGTCCGCCTTGATATTTCTGGTATATATGCCCGATTTGTCTAATAAAATGTTACAAATTGAACAGCAATGAGAGTGGTTGAGGTGGGGATCGTTCACAACTGGCAAGCGACGCGACGAAGACGCTTCCGAGACATCCAACGAAAGCGGCGCTCATCTTTGGCAAGACGAGTCTCATTTCACACTTCTCACTTCTCACATCCAACTTAGGGAGGGCGAGTGGTGTGCACGATTACATCAAAGAGCGTACGATCAAGATTGGCAAGTATATCGTGGAGACGAGGAAAACCGTTCGCGTGATCGCGAAAGAGTTTGGCGTGTCGAAAAGCACTGTGCATAAAGACTTGACTGAGCGGCTGCCGGAAATCAATCCGGAGCTGGCCCAAGAAGTAAAACAAATTCTCGATTACCATAAATCGATCCGCCATTTGCGCGGCGGCGAAGCGACGAAGAAAAAGTACAAAAAGCAAGCGGTAAAAAACAATTAACATTTTCCTTGCCATCTGCCATTGACAGTATCATTCCGGCGATGAAATATGGTAAAATAACCAATTAGGAATGATTTCAGGGCAGAGGCAAGGAGGAGCAATGTAATGTTTTCACGAGATATAGGCATTGACCTAGGCACGGCGAACGTCCTTATTTTCGTCAAAGGCAAAGGCATTGTGCTCAATGAGCCGTCCGTCGTGGCGATCGATAAAAACACGAACAAAGTGCTGGCAGTCGGCGAAGAAGCACGACGAATGGTCGGACGTACCCCTGGGAATATTGTTGCCATTCGGCCGCTCAAAGACGGCGTCATTGCCGATTTTGATATTACAGAAGCGATGCTGAAGCACTTTTTAAGCAAGCTCGACCTAAAAGGCTTTTTCGCCAAGCCGCGCATTTTGATTTGTTGCCCGACGAACACGACATCTGTGGAACGAAAAGCGATCAAAGAGGCAGCGGAAAAAAGCGGCGGCAAAAAAGTGTACTTAGAGGAAGAGCCAAAAGTCGCAGCCATTGGCGCTGGAATGGACATTTTCCAGCCGTGCGGAAACATGGTCGTCGATATTGGCGGTGGCACCACCGATGTCGCGGTTCTCTCGATGGGGGACATTGTCACCGCCTCTTCCATTAAGATGGCCGGGGACAAGTTCGACATGGAGATTTTAAATTACATTAAGCGCGAATATAAGCTGCTCATCGGGGAACGAACGGCCGAGGAAATTAAAATCAAAGTCGCAACGGTATTCCCAGGCGCACGGACCGAAGAAATCGACGTCCGCGGCCGCGATCTCGTCACCGGGTTGCCGCGCACGATCACCGTTCGTTCAGAAGAAATCGAACGGGCGCTTCGCGAGCCGGTGTCTTTAATTGTACAAGCCGCCAAGAGTGTGCTTGAGCGCACACCGCCAGAACTGTCGGCGGATATCATCGACCGTGGTGTCATTTTAACGGGCGGCGGCGCGCTGCTTCATGGCATCGATCTGCTGTTGGCCGAAGAGCTGAAGCTGCCGGTGTTTATCGCTGAAAATCCGATGGACTGCGTCGCCATTGGCACCGGACTGATGCTTGAGAACATCGACCGCGCGCCGAAAACACAGTTCGTTTGACCGTTTGCCGCCAGCGGCGACCGAAAAGTCTATGTGAAAAAAGGAAAGGCGGGGGATGCGGTGGCCGCTTCTGCCCGCCTATAATGTAGGAAGAGACAGAAACCGCCGCTGCCTCGAGCCAGCAGCGGTTTTTGGAAAAAATCGTGCCTTTAAGCACGGAGAGGAATGGAAATGCGATCGCCTGAATGAAGGTGGATCGTTCATCATGACAGGTCATGATTCTATGGCAATGGCCAACGATGGGACAAGCGAGGTGATCGTCATGTTGAGGGGACTGTATACAGCTGCGAGCGGCATGCTGGCGCAACAACGGCGGGTCGATTGGCTCACAAACAATCTGGCAAACGCCGAAACGCCAGGGTATAAAGCCGACGCAGGAGCGATGAGAGCATTTCCGGAACTGTTGATGAACCGGCTCGAGGACGAGTCGATTCCATCCGCCCCACCGCGCGCCGTCCCCACGCAAACCGCGATCGGGCTGCTCAACACAGGCGTATATACACAAGAGCTCATCCCGAACTTTCGACAAGGGGATATCAAAGAAACAGGGCTCTCCACCGATGTCGCCTTAGTGGATGGACAAGTCCCGGTCGACCCGACAACTGGGGAGCGCGGTACGCTCTTTTTTGCTGTCGAAAACGACCAAGGGGAGACTCGCTACACGAGAAACGGTCATTTCACACTGAGCCCGGACGACTACTTAACGACGCAAGACGGCTGGTATGTGTTGGATGGCAACGGCGAACGCATCGCTATCCCGAGCGAATCGTTCACCGTTCGCGATGACGGGACGATTACGGCGGAAAACAGAACGATCGCCCGCTTAGGCGTCGTATTCGCCGCCAATCCGAAAACGGTAGTGAAGGAAGGGAACGGCTTATTCCGCAGCACTGACGGTCCATTGCCGCAGGCGCCAGGCAATGTGACGTATATGGTCAAACAGGGCTTCATCGAGCGATCCAACGTCGACATCGAACGGACGATGACCGACTTGCTCGCCGCCTATCGCGCCTTTGAAGCGAACCAAAAAATCATCCAAGCGTACGACCGCAGTTTAGACAAGGCCGTCAATGAAGTCGGCCGCTTGAAATGATAAAAGGGGGACAAGCTCATGCTCCGCTCGATGCACACCGCCGCCAACACGATGAACGCGTTGCAACAGCGGCTCGATACACTAAGCCATAACATCGTCAACAGCAACACCACCGGATTTAAACGGCGCGAAGCGAGTTTTGCTGAGCTGTTGACCCAGCAAGTCGACCGCCTGCCGGATGACGAAGCGCCCCGCCAAACACCAGCTGGCGTGCGCTACAGCAACGGGGCGGGCCTTGCTTCGACGATGCTTGTCACCGCTCAAGGGCCGCTCACCGAGACTGGTCGTGCACTCGATTTCGCTTTCACCGCTGCCAACCAATGGTTTCGCGTTCGAGTCACCGATGGCAACGGCGTCGCAACGATCGGTTACACTCGCGCTGGCAACTTTTCATTGACGCCCATAGGCGATCGTCTTGCTCTTGTGACAAGCGATGGTCGCCCAGTGCTTGATGAAACGAACGCGCCCATCGAGCTGCCGGCTCATGCGACCGGCTTTCAACTGTCCCCGACCGGGACGTTGACGGCCACCGATGCTAACGGCGCGGTTGTCGCCCGCGTCAACCTAGGCGTCACTGTCATCCGCCGCCCGCAGCTCCTTGAAGCATTGGGGGACAATGTCTTCACGCTTCCCACTGCCCCAGGTGCCACTCAGGAGCTGAACGGCAACTTGCGCAGCCAAATCGCGATGAAACAAGGGGCGCTCGAACAGTCCAATGTGGACCTTGGTGAAGAACTGATCGGTTTGATGGCGACAACTCGCGCCTATCAGCTGAACGCCCGCGCCATTTCCATTTCTGAACAAATGCTCGGGCTCATTAACAATTTGCGCTCCTCATAAGGAGAGATCGACATGAGCAATGAAACGAAAAACGAACCGCTCTCCCGCGTCGCGCGGCGAAAGGAGCGAGAACAACAACGTTCCGCCAAACGCGCACTCGACGACGCAGCCGCTTCCTTGCATGAAGAACAGCCAACGGAAGTGAACGAACCGCCATCCGAAGCCGAACCGACAGAGGGAAAACGCCGCTTCGTGCGCGCGCGGCTCATTTCGATCTGGCTTCGGCTCGTGATCGTCATCGTTCTCATGGCCATTTGCCTCGCGACGGGAGCGGTCGTCGGCTACAGCGCCCTTGGCGATGGAGAATGGCTCGACGTGTTCCGCCTGTCAACGTGGCAACACATCCTTGACGTTGTGGAAAAAGGAACATAGAAACTGAGCGGCTTGCCGCAGAACATCAACATTCTTGACTCTAATGGAAAGGAGTGTCGCTATGCTCGACATCCAACAAATTCAAGCGATCATCCCGCACCGTTATCCGTTTTTGCTTGTCGACCGCATTCTTGAAATCGAAGAAGGCAAACGCGCGGTCGGCATCAAAAACGTGAGCGCCAACGAATCGTTTTTCGCCGGCCATTTCCCGGAATACCCGGTGATGCCCGGTGTTCTCATCGTCGAGGCGCTCGCCCAAGTCGGCGCTGTCGTCCTCCTGCAAAGTGAGGAAAACCGCGGTCGCCTCGCCTTTTTCGCCGGCATCGACAACTGCCGCTTTAAAAAGCAAGTCCAACCAGGCGACCAACTCCGCCTCGAAGTCGAAATTCTCCGCGCTCGTGGCTCCATCGGTAAAGGCAAAGGCGTCGCCACCGTCAACGGCGAACTTGTCTGCGAAACGGAGCTCATGTTCGCCCTAGGCGATAAACCAGCCAACTAACCAACACGCGCCCCGTAAAGGGCGCGTGTTTTTCGTTTCTCCCTCTGAAAAAATCCCTCCCAATTGCCAGCATGCATGAAATGTGTGTTTCTGGGAAAGATAAACAAGGACCGGTCTTACATAAGGTCACAACAACACGCAGAAAGGGGAAGGTACAATGAAAAACAAAGCGGTGCTGTTCAAACTGTTCAGCGCTGTCGTCGCCCTCTTTTTAGCGGCGGGATGCAATGTGGACCGTGACAACGACAATCCGCCGCCGCCAAACAACGAACAGAATGATATCAATAACGGTGATCGCAATGACATGGACATGAACCCGGCCGATGACATTAACCAAAACGATAATGTCGACAACGACAAAGACAATGACGGTATCCCGGACAACCGCGATGCCGATTTGAACGACAATCAAAATGACCAATTGCCTCCAGGCGTTGACACGAATAATGGACCGGGCGATGACGAACGCGACGCCGTTCCGGACCGCGAAGACCCGATTGAAGACCCGCAAGACGTCAACGACCGCAATAACAAAGATCAATAACAAAAAAAGGCTGCCGAGCAGGCGGCCTTTTTTCTGGTGTAAATTAACGGCAATTTCTTCTAGATATGTTTGCCCATCTTCGATATAATGGTTTATGTGTGTAAATGGATCACAACTTAGAGGGAAATAGGGGGTACACAATGGAAGAAACTATTAGCCTGCGCGAATTGTTTGAGACATTACGCAAACGGCTTTGGCTAATCGTCTTGATCACGGCGCTTGCGACGGTGGTGAGCGGTGTGGTCAGTTATTTTCTATTGACGCCGATTTATCAAGCGTCAACCCAAATTCTTGTTAACCAAGCCAAATCCGAGCAGCAGATGTACAACGTTGGCGAAATCCAAACGAACTTGCAGCTCATTAACACATACAGTGTCATCATTAAAAGCCCGACGATTTTGGAAAAAGTGAAAGGTGAATTGCAGCTTGACCAGACGTTGGACGAACTGAACGAACAAATTCAAGTCTCAAGCGAAAAAGACTCCCAAGTGTTCTCTGTCACCGTCCAAGATCCGGATCCCGCCATGGCGGCCAAGATCGCCAATAAAACGGCTGAAGTGTTCAAAAACGAAATCGTCAAAATTATGAACATTGACAACGTGACAATTCTCTCGAAAGCGGAAGTGAAAGAAGATCAAACCCCAGTGAAACCGAAGCCGCTTCTCAATATGGCCATCGCCTTCGTCGTCGGCCTCATGACCGGTGTTGGACTTGCCTTCCTGCTAGAGTACTTGGATAACACGATCAAAACCGAAGCCGATGTCGAAAAGCACCTCGGCTTGCCGGTTCTCGGTTCGATCAGCGTCATGTCACCATCGACAGCGAAAACAACAAGAACCGGTTTAAGCATGCAACGAGCAAGGGGGGAGACTGTTGGCCGCTAAAAAACGTAAAAAATTTCAAAAAGCAGAGCGAAACTTAATCACCTTTGACGATCCGAAATCGCCGATCTCTGAACAATATCGGACGATTCGGACGAACATCCAGTTTTCGTTCATCGACGAACCGCTTCGGTCATTGATGGTTACCTCTTCCGCCCCGTCGGAAGGGAAATCGACAACGGCTGCCAACTTAGCCGTTGTGTTCGCCCAGCAAGGAAAAAAGACGCTGCTTGTTGACGCTGACTTGCGCAAACCGACCGTTCATTATACGTTTCGCCTGAACAACTATGCCGGATTGACAAGCGTATTGACAAACGCTTCCCCACTGTCGTCCGCTTTACAGGATACGTCTGTCGAGAACTTGACTGTATTAACAGCTGGACCGATTCCGCCGAATCCGGCCGAACTGCTCAGTTCCAAAATGATGGACCGTCTCCTACGTGAGCTGAACGAGATGTACGATCTTGTCATCTTTGATACTCCGCCTGTCTTGGCGGTAACGGATGCGCAAATTTTAGCGAACAAATGCGATTGTACGGTGTTAGTTGTCTCGAGCGGCAACACCGAAACCGACGCTGCTGTTAAAGCGAAAGAACTGCTTGAAGCTGCCAATGCGAAACTCGTCGGTGTGGTCTTGAACCAACGGAAGCAGCGTGAAGGTAGCGGTTATTACCAGTATCAATACAAATAACAGACGGCTTCCCCGGTGCGGGAAGCCGTTCGCATGATAGAAAAAAAGGGGGAGGAAGGAAAAGTGAGAAACGTACTATTGGCGATGTTTGGGACCGTTGCCTGCCTTGCTTTTATCTTGGGGAGCCATCTGTATTGGGAGAACAAAGTGGCTAAAGTGGTGAAAGAAGCGAGGACAGAAACAGGTGTAGCCGCTGAATCCGGACAAGCGGATGAAAGTGTGAACCCGATTGTGGCGCGCATGAAACGGTTGCCTGCTGACGCCCAAGCGGCCATCAAACGAGCTGTCGAAGAAAATCGCCCGATCCGTCTCGTCATTGCTGGTTCCGAATCAACACCGGAGAAAGGCGGCTGGCCCGACTTATTGAAACAGGCCCTAGACGAAGCATACGGGGAAGGGGCGTTCCAAATCATCGTCCATGAATATGAAGGGTTGACGACCGCCGACGCTGACAGGCAGCGCATCGCCGCCGACTGGGCGAATGACAAACCTGATCTTGTCTTGCTTGAACCATTTTTGTTAAATGATAACGGCGTCATTGTCATCGATGATACGCTCGATCATATTGAGTCGATCATCGGCCAACTCAAATCTGCCGCTCCTGATGCGGTCGTGATCTTGCAGCCGCCCAACCCGATTTACAACGCTACATACTATCCAAAACAAGTTGAAGAGCTCAAAGCATTCGCTACAGAAAACCATTATGCTTACTTCGACCATTGGCCTGCGTGGCCCGACTACAAAAGCGAGGAAATCGATCAATACGTCGATCCAGAAAGCGACCTCCCGACTACGGAAGGTGCTAAACGATGGGCGGAGGCGCTGGCCGAATATTTCATTGCCCAATAAAAGACGCGCACCCCAATCGAGTGCGCGTTATGTTTATCGTGATGCTGTCGCTGATAGCTCTAAATGTTCTTTTAACTCATTCGAAATCGCCGTCCGCTCGCTGTCTGGTACGAGTAAATAATAGATGCCGTTAATTTTCGTCCCTTGGCCGGTAATGTGCAGCTGCTTAATTTGCTTGCGGGCGTCTTTGTAATTCGCCTGAATCTCTTTCATGTCCTCAAATGTCAAGTTCGTCTTAATGTTCTTCCCGATCGCGGCGAGTACATCACTATAGTTCGTGAGTGATGAGAAGCTTGCGCCTTTCTCAATAATGGCTTGAATGATTTGTTTTTGGCGGTCTTGACGTCCGAAATCGCCACGCGGGTCATCATAACGCATGCGCGAATATTTCAACGCCTCTTCCCCGTTTAGCGTAATTTCCCCTTTCGGGAAGTGTGTTCCTTCATACGTAAAGGCAAACGGGTTGTTCACTGTTACCCCGCCGACCGCATCGACAATATCGCGAAAGCTTTCCATATTGACTTTAATGTAATAATCGATCGGGATATCTAGGAAGTGCTCGACCGTCGCCATCGTCATCTCGACCCCACCAAAGGCGTACGAGTGATTGATTTTATCTTGCATTCCTTTACCGATGATCTCCGTTCTCGTATCGCGCGGCACGCTCACCATCTCAATCGATTGCTTGTTCGGATTGACTGTCAAGACGATAAGCGTATCGGCGCGTCCTTTATCCCCTTTTCGCTCATCGACGCCCATTAACAAAATCGAAATCGGCGTTTTCCGCTCAAACGATACTTCTTCTTGGCGCTTTTCCGACTTCCAGTTCACTTTTTCATGCATTTCGTTCGCCGTTTGTTTGAGGTTATGGTAGACAGAATACGCGAACACTCCGGAGCCGATGATAAGCAATGCGACGATGATCCCAACCCAGCGCAGCCATTTTCGTTTTTTACGTCGTTTTGCTCTCATATTCAACCTTCTTTCAATTGTAAAATCCATCATTATGATTATAGTTTGTTTTCCTTGGTGAAACAACTAGCATAATGTGTGAACTTGTCAATTTTTAGCGAATGATGTCCATTTTAACCCACAAGTACAAACAAATATCGTCAATAAAAGGGTCTTCTCGACACAATTCGGCAAAAAATACGATTGATATGACAAATCTACTATGTTATGATTATTGATGTTTAAGAGATTGGAAAAACGAAGGAAAAGGAGTAGATGGCGATGGTTGATATCCATAGCCACATTTTGCCAGGTATCGACGACGGAGCACAAACGATGGACGAGGCCATCGCCATGGCGAAAGCGGCGGTGGATGAAGGCATTACAACGATCATCGCCACTCCCCATCACCATAACGGAAAATACAACAATCCATCAACAACCGTCACCGCTGCTGTCCGCCAACTGAACGAACAACTCGAACACCACCACATTCCGCTAACTGTACTCACAGGTCAAGAAATCCGTATTCATGGCGATTTTCTAGAAAACTGGGAACAGGGTGACATACTTTCGCTTTGCGGGGAAACGCCGTACATCTTGATCGAGTTTCCGTCCGACCACGTTCCTCGCTACGCGAACCAGTTGCTGTTTGAGTTGCAGCTAAAAGGACTTACCCCGGTCATTGCCCATCCGGAACGGAACGCCGAAATCATCGAAAAGCCGGATCGGTTGTACGAGCTCGTCCAAAAAGGTGTTCTTACCCAAGTGACCGCCGCCAGCGTTGCGGGTCGATTCGGGAAAAACATTCAGAAGTTTTCCATGCAGCTGATTGAGGCGAACTGGGCGCATTTGATTGCCTCCGATGCTCATAATCTCACGAGCCGCTCTTTCCAAATGCGAGCGGCCTACGATGTTATCAATCGAGAATTTGGTCTCGATGCCGTCTATTTCTTCCAAGAAAACGCCGAACTGCTCGTTAACGGACAAACCGTATACTGTGACGAGCCGGTGCGAATCAAAAAGAAAAAGTTTCTAGGTCTTTTTTAGAAAAATATACCTGAGTTGAAAGCTTAGGTCAATCATTTTATTCCTTTGTTGGTCTGTTTTCCATTTTGATCGGCAAAATGGAAACGGCCTTCTTTTGTTTTTCGGTGATGTCTCCTTACCGTTATCAATGGAGGCACTCGGCCATGCCGTGGGTGGGGACGATGACGGTCCTATCACCTTAGACGCCCGTCGTCGAGGGTGTGGCGTGAGGGCGGGTTAGATGCCCGATCTAACCTTGTTTTCTACACTCATCGATCATGAAACAAAATGGAAGATGCGAAATAAAGTTCCGAGAAGGGACAATTTTTTTATGCCCATGTGCGTCGGCGAATCGGTATCACCCGTGCGGTACCGATTCGCGGGGGTATATGGACCAACAAATACATAGGGGGTTACATTACGTGAAAACAGTACGCAAAGCGATCATTCCAGCGGCGGGCTTAGGGACGCGCTTCCTTCCGGCGACAAAGGCGATGCCGAAGGAGATGCTGCCGATTGTCGATAAGCCGACGATCCAATACATCGTTGAAGAAGCCATCGCCTCAGGAATCGAAGACATCATCATCGTTACCGGAAAAGGAAAACGCGCCATCGAAGATCATTTCGACATTGCGTTTGAACTCGAACAAAACTTAATAGAAAAAGGCAAATACGACTTGCTGGAAAAAGTGAAAGAACCGTCGAAAGTCGACATCCACTACATCCGCCAGAAAGAGCCGAAGGGATTGGGGCATGCTGTCTGGTGTGCAAGGAACTTTATCGGCGACGAACCGTTTGCAGTCTTGCTTGGTGACGATATCGTCCAAGCTGACCCGCCGTGCTTGAAACAGCTCATCGATCAATACGAACAAACGTTGAGCTCCGTCATCGGTGTCAAACAAGTGCCCGATCATGAAACACACCGCTATGGCATCATCGACCCGATTGAACAAAACGGTCGGCGCTACCAAGTGCGCCAATTCGTCGAAAAACCAGCACCCGGTACCGCGCCATCCAACTTAGCCATCATGGGAAGATACATCCTTACACCAGAAATCTTCCTCTTCCTTGAAAAACAAGAAACCGGTGCTGGCGGCGAGATCCAACTCACCGACGCCATTCAAAAGCTGAACGAAATCCAACGCGTCTTTGCCTACGAATTCGAAGGCAAACGCTATGACGTCGGCGAGAAACTCGGATTCATCAAAACGACGATCGAGTTTGCGATGCAAAACGAGGAGTTGCAGAAGGATCTCATTCCGTTTATGGAGCAATTGTTAGAAAGTGTAAAAGAAAAAGCATAGGAGAACATAAGAGAAATAGGGGGATGGAAGTTGGCGAAGCCAGAAGGAATAGCAACAATCGAAGCTACCCAACATCATCGAGTAACCGTCAATGATAAAAAAGGATACTTAATTGCCAAGCGAATCATGGACATCTGCGGGGCGCTCATCGGACTGATTTGCTTATCGTGGCTGTTTCTCATCGTCGCGATTCTCATTAAATTCGAAGATCCGAAAGGTCCCGTTTTTTTTAAACAAGTCCGTGTCGGCAAGGACGGAAAGGAATTTTATATGTACAAATTTCGCTCGATGGTGACGGATGCGGAGGAAAAACTGAAGGAACTGCTAAAGTATAACGAAGTATCCGGTGCTATGTTTAAAATGAAAAACGACCCACGCGTCACGAAAGTCGGCAAAATAATCCGCAAGACAAGCATTGACGAACTGCCGCAATTATGGAATGTATTAAAAGGGGATATGAGCTTAGTCGGCCCAAGGCCACCGCTGCCAAGGGAAGTAGCGCAATATACGGAATATGATAAGCAAAGACTGCTTGTCACTCCAGGATGTACGGGGTTGTGGCAGGTGAGCGGGAGAAATGATTTAGGGTTTCACGAGATGGTGGAGTTGGATTTGAAATATATTCGTGAACGTTCGCTTTTATACGATTTAAAAATTATAATTAAAACGATTAAAGTGATGATTAAGCCGAATAGTGCTTATTAGACGTCCTGTATATGTTATTTCAATGTTTTTACAAACTGTTTATGGGAGCAACTATTTCCTAAGGGTGTTTCAATAGAAATCACATTTTGTTAGGAGAAGTTGCTCCTTTTAGTGTTTTAGAAAGGTATAGCAAACATATAAAATCAAAGAGGAAATCGAAGTATGTTAATAAAACATATCTTTAGTTATTTTATATCTAAGGGATTAACGGGGATACTTACTTTTGTTGGCATTGCTTTATATACTAGGATGCTGACTACAGCAGATTACGGAGAATATGCGTTAATTGTAGCAACAGCAACCCTTATTAATGCGATTTTATTCCAGTGGATACGGTTAGTTTTACTTCGATTTTTATCCAAATATAAAAAAGAAAAGAGTGAGCATCTTTTACTAAGTACATTGTGCGTTAGTTATATAGTAATACTAGTGTTTCTCATCTTTGTCACGGTTTTGATTTCGTTTTTTAAATTAATTTCTTTCCATTTCATAATATCTATACTATTGTTCACTATTTCTCAATCTTTATTTGAAATTGTTTTAGAAATATTGCGTTCTTCTTTATATGCTAATATTTATGGGATACTATCGGTTTTCAAATCAATCATTTCATTAGGAGCATCTCTACTGTTAATCAAAGTTGGGTTAGGTTCAGTTGCGCTTATTATAGGGTCAGTTTTAGGGGCACTTATATCATTGACATTTATATTTATATTGGCGTTTAAAAAACAAAAAGTGAGCATTTCTTTATTAGTTTCTAACGGATTAAGGAATTTTGACTACAAGTTGCTAAAAGAGTTTTTGACCTATGGAATTCCTTTAACGGCCACATTATCCATGTCCTTTATAATCGATCAATCTGATCGATTATTATTAGGGTGGTTTGCAGGTAAGAGTGAGGTAGGGGTCTATTCTGTTGCGTATGATTTAACACAGCAAACTATAATTACTGTGATGATGGTTATTAATTTAGCAGCATATCCTTTATGTGTGAGAGCTTTGGAAACCAAAGGGGTTGAAGCTGCTCGTAAACAAGTGAAGAGTAACGTAACGGCTTTACTTTTGGTCTCTATTCCCTCGATGGTGGGGATGGTTGCGCTGTCTGATAGTGTATCTTCCACTGTATTAGGAAGAGATTTTAGTGAAAAATCGTCAGGTATTGTTTCAGTTATAGCCATTGTTGCATTTTTACAAGGTGTCAAAGTGTATTATTTAGATCATTCATTTCAGCTTGGAAAGAAAACGAATTTGCAATTTTATCCAGTTCTTGTTAGTGGGGTTCTTAATGTTATTTTGAATTTAATTTTGATTCCCTTATATAAAATTCAAGGCGCAGTTTATGCGACCCTAATTTCTTATATCGTTGCTATTTTTTTAAGCTGGAGAATAGGCAAGGGAATTTTTCCACTCCCATTTCCTTTTAAAGATTTTGCTAAAATTGCGATTTGCTCTCTTTTGATGGGGGTACCCCTTTATTTCTTAAACAGTGCTCAAGAAACTTTATATGGGCTTTTATTCAAGATTCTTTTGGGAGCTTTTATTTACTTTATAGCGATATATTCTTTAAATGTTTGGGATATTAAATATCGATTAGGGATTTTTGTGAATAAAACTTCAAAAAATAAACAGGGACTAAGATTGCCTTGAAAAAAGTTTTGTTATTCTAGCTATTATTTGGATAAATTTAGTTAACGGAGTAACGATTATGAGGAAAAAAAAGTTGCTAATTTTAAATTCATTTTATAGTCCTACAGTAATTGGGGGAGCGGAAATTTCTACACAATTATTAGCAGAGGCTTTAACTAAGTATTATGAAGTTTATGTATTAGCTACTGGTGCACAAAGACGAAAGATAGAAGTGGATCACATCAATGGAGTAACTGTTTGCAGAATTCCGTGCTTAAATATCTACTGGCCTGGTGACAAAAAGGATAGGAATATTTTGGCTAAATTGATATGGCATTTATTTAATGTTTGCAATCCTATTCAAAAAAAGGTTTTAGAAAATATAATTAAGCGTATAAACCCTGATATTATACACACCCAGAATCTAATGGGATTAGGAACATACATTTGGGGAATAGCTAACAAATATTCTATACCTGTAGTCCATACATTGAGAGATTATGCCTTGTTTCAACCGGTATCAAATAAATATATAAATAAGATTATAGAAAAAATTAATAGGAAAAGAAGTGGCCAAGCAAGGGCCGTTGTTGGTATATCTGATTACATTTTGAATCAGCATCTAAATAGGGGCTTTTTTAAAGATTCATTTAGTACTTCTATTCATAATGTTGTCAAATCAGAGAGATATCCTAAGAAAATTAGATCAAAAGGGGAACCGCTGATTATAGGGTATTTTGGACAATTGGAAAAAAACAAGGGAGTAGAGTTACTATTCAAAGTCATTAGTGAGCTTGATGCTTCAATTGTAAAAGAAGTAATAATTTGTGGAACAGGTAAAGAGGAAACCAATCTGAAGATACAAGCGAAAAATGATCCACGAATAATTTTTAAAGGCAAGGTATCACATCAACAGGTACAAAAAATAATGGCGCAAGTTGATCTCACAATTGTTCCGTCTATTTGGGAAGAGCCTTTTGGAAGGGTAATAATAGAATCTTATGCACAGGGAACCCCTGTTATTGCCTCGAATATTGGGGGAATCCCTGAAGTTATTTACAAAGAAAGTTATTTGTTTAATCCTAGTAACTCTAAGGAATTAAAAGATAAGATTATCGACTTTTATCATTTAGATCGTAAAGATTTGGAAAGAGAGATAGAGGGTTTAGTTAATTATTCGCAACGATTTAGAGATAATGTTCCGCACTATATTCAAGTTTATAATCGGTTTAGTAGCTAGGATGCTTAATATCAGGTGGATTTTTATTTGATTATTAACAGTGTTGTTAAAGGAGAGATATGATGAAAATCTCAATAATAGGAACTGGTTATGTTGGTTTAGTGACTGGAGTTGCCCTTTCGGAAATTGGTCATAATGTGACCTGCATTGATATAGACAAGCAAAAAGTTGCAGAGATGAAGCAGGGGAGATCTCCCATTTACGAACCAGGTCTAGGCGAACTAATGAAAAAAAATATAGAATGGGGTAGATTGCATTTTACAACAGATTATAAGGAAGGAATTGCTGGGGCTGAAGTAATTTACATTGCTGTTGGAACCCCACAGAAAGAAGATGGATCAGCAGACTTAACTTATATTAAGCAGACTGCGAAGACTGTCGGCGAGTATATTGAGGAAGATGGAGTAATAATAGTTACAAAAAGCACTGTTCCTGTTGGAACAAATGAAAAGGTAAAACAATGGATTAAAGGCAGTATGAAAAAAGAAATACAGTTCGATATTGTTTCAAACCCCGAATTTTTGAGAGAGGGAACTGCGCTTTATGATACATTTCACGGGGATCGTATTGTGATTGGTGCTGAAAATGAGAGGGCTGCTTCAATTATTGAGGAGATTTATAAGCCTCTTGGAATTCCTATCTTTAAGACTGATATAAGAAGTGCTGAAATGATTAAATATGCCTCTAATGCTTTTCTAGCTACCAAAATAAGCTTTATTAACGAAATTGCTAATATTTGTGAAAAAGTCGGTGCCAATATTGATGATGTGGCTTATGGAATGGGGTTAGACAGTCGTATTGGTTCACAGTTTTTAAAGGCGGGGATAGGTTATGGTGGTTCTTGTTTTCCTAAGGACACACGTGCTCTTGTCCAAATTGCGGGGAATGTCCAACATAAATTCGAGTTATTAGAGGCAGTTATTAATGTGAACAATAAACAACAAGTGAAATTAGTTGAAAGGGCAGTTGAAGAGTTAGGCAATTTGAGAGGGAAAAAGGTCGCATTATTAGGATTAGCCTTTAAACCAAATACAGATGATATGCGGGAAGCAGCTTCTATTGCGATTTCAAAACAACTTCTTGAGCATGGGGCGAGCATTAAGGCTTATGATCCAGTGGCAATTGAAAATGCTAAAAAGGTATTACCAAAAGAAATTAACTTTGTAGACACAATCGAAGAAGCTTTGTTAGACGCTGACGTAGCATTTATTTTAACCGAATGGGAGCAAATAAAATCTATTAATCCCAATAAATTTATTGAATTAATGAATGAGCCAGTCATATTTGATGGAAGAAATTGTTTTGATTTAGACTATATGAAACAGTATGCGGTGTGTTATTACTCTATTGGAAGACCAAATATTTTACGAAGTAAAGATAAAGGTATTTTAACTCAATAAATATTAAAAGAAGCTTGCTCTACTATGTGCAAGGCATTTTGGGATAATTTAAATAGTTAAAACGATATTTTGATGTTTAAAAAATTTAGACAAATAAAAGTTAGAAAGAACTGTTCGATCAAGGTATAATTCTTACTAAAGCATATTCCTTAGACGAGACTAAGGTGAATTAATAGTAGTTTGGTTTAAAATCATTACAAACTCATAGATATAGGAATAAACAACGTGTTACCCGTAGTGCTAGTTGAGTCTTAACGCTTAACTAGCTCAAGAACAACAAGCAAGTAAGCTAATAAAATGCTATTCCAGTGCCGTTTCAAATCCAGAAATTGAGTTTGCTCTAATCTGAGTGATTCGATACGAATCATCTAAAATCGAAAACACGGTTTCAATGACTTTGTTTTTTCGCTTCATCCATTGTTTCCATACGTCAGAGTGGCAATTCGCTGATTTTTTCGAACCAGTGTCCAAAAAGTGACAAAAACCAACTTAGTGTTCTTCGTACAGCTTCTTTTGCAGTTTTGGGGTGATATATCCTTTGTCATTGAGGTTATACGGATGTGGAATTTGCATTATAAAGGCTCTAACAGCCACTAGGTTGTGACCAGAAATTTTGATGACGACATATCCCATAGGAAGCCTTTATTCGGTGACCTCAGGTGAAGTTTCAACCCATAAGAAAAGTGATCCCTGTGGAAGCATAATAGTTAATATCGGTGATTCCATGAAACTGTTTGACGCGATACATTTGAGATGAATGACATAACTCGATCGGTAAGCTGTTTACAATGATGAACCGTAATGATGCAGCCTTGGATTCTTTGAAGCAATGGAAGAGGCATTTTGCGTTAGGTGACGCCGTTTGTGACAGTAAAAACATGAGACAGTGTGTAGGGAACTCTAACATTCTGTTTCTTTCTCCGATTAAGCCTCGGAACGGCGAGATGCACAAGAATGCTTATGGATGGGGGCCCATCTTTTTGAGAATAGAATTAGAGAAATGACTCTTTTGGATTTTGCTGAGAGATGGAGCAAGTATTTAACTATTTGAAAAATCATAGACTTGAATAGCTGCGGTGGTATGAATTCAATGAATCGTTTTGTATAATTATGCTATATTATGAGCTTTTAATCTGATTTTGCAACCCCCTCATCATATATGTATGTGTTGTAATTTAGGAAAAGAAGGCGATAAACTTGCTAATCATTGGGGAAACATATAAAACAGCTAGATATAAAAAACTAACTTGGTTCCGTTTATCTTTATCTTTTTTCTTGATTTATGCTTCTGTGTATGGTGGGACTGTGTCCTTATTTACTGAAAATATGATAATGCGTTCCACAAAAGAATTTTTTTTAGTTTTATTAATTGTATATGCATTTTGGGATTTTTTATTAACTAAAGATAAACAACAAAGCATTGTAAAAACTTTATTATTTTTTATCTTGTTATTTATTACTATTATAGGATCATTAGGTGTTCTGGAAAGTGGAGATTGGGTTTCTTATGCTTATGGAATTAAAATTACTATATTACCTATGAGCGCTATTTTCATAGGATTTCTTCTGAAAAAGTATGATGTTAAAATTGATAAAACATTACTTTTTATCTATGTTCTTATTATTTTGGGGTGGGTAGTGCAGTATAACTTAGGCTTAGATCGTTTACTAGCGATGGGATTTGAATATGGTGTAAACGTTAAACATTTTAATTCAAATATTTTAAGATTACCATCCTTAGTAGGAGCGCCAGATGCTTATGCATTTTTGCTTTGTATTTTGGGGATATCCTTAGAAACTAGTGATTCATTTAGTAACCGAAAAATGACGAAGTGGTTAATCAAAGGAACAACCTTGTTGTTTTTATTACTTGCAACTATTAGATCAGCGATTTTATTATGGACTATCTGTCAAGCATTCCTGTTCTTTAGATCGGTAAGAATATTACCAGCAAAAAAACAACTCTTACTTTTGTCATTTGGTTCCTTTGTTGTAGCTATTGTTCCTATTGCTTTGTTGTTTTTCTTAAGTAAATCTACATTAGCATCTAGTTCTTCTTTTAAAGAACGTTTATCACACTGGAGTGATTATCTCCAATCTGTATTTACCAGTGAGGGGCTTATAGGTTATGGTTTAGGAACGGTTGGAGCAGCTAGTCGAAGAATTTCTGAATTAGGTTATCAATCTTATGATTACGCAGTAGATAATCAGTACATTGCCTTTTACGAACAAATCGGGATGATTGGCTGTCTATTACTGATATTATTAGCTATGATTATTGTTAAGAATATATTAATAAATAACCAAGTGTATTTAAAGTTTTCGTTAGTTATCCTTCCTTTATTTGTTGGAACGCTCATTTCTTGTTATTTTACTAATGTATTGGAAATATATCCGTTTAATGTTATTTTTTGGGTTATGATAGGTTATGGTATGGGAAATTACCCTATAATCCATGATGATGTAAAAGGAGAATATAAATAAAAGGGACTTGAGCTTGAACGTGTTGCAAAGTAGACTATGCATAAGTAAACATAAAAGTTTATTTACTAAGCCGAATTATCAAGGGATGGACGTGATCATGATTTTCAATTTAATTTTTGAGTATACCTTTGTTTTTGATTTCTTTTAGAGACTTTATCTAGATATATTTATTTCCTGTATTTTTCAAAAAACACTTATACGATGGCCCTAACACCGATTCTCACAAAATTCCTGGTTTTATTGAATAAACCATACTTTTTATTTTGAGTATATTTATGTTTGAAACACATGTTTTGCAATGTTTAATGATAAATTAAAATTTCTTGAGGGTAAGAATGATGAAAATGATAGTTATTAATGGTCGATTTCTAACTCAACGTATTACCGGTGTTCAAAGATTTGCATTAGAATTTGTTAAATCATTAGATAAATTAGTTGAGGTAGATGATATTGGTTTAAAGCTTCAGTTTGTCATTATGGCGCCAAGAGATATAATAACCGATATAAAATTAAATAATATCGAAGTTATCCCTGTTGGTAAGTTGAAGGGACATTTATGGGAGCAACTTGAGCTCCCTTTTTATTCTAGAGGGGGATTATTAGTTAATCTGTGCAATACAGGACCTTTGTTAAAAGGTAAACAAATTGTCACGATTCACGATGCAGCTGTTTACTCAAAACCTGAGGGATTCACTAAAATGTTTGTTTATTGGTATAAATTCCTTTTTCGAGCTTTATCCATTATTGCTCATAAGATCGTAACTGTGTCTGAATTCTCGAAAAGGGAGTTGGCTCACTATTGTTGTATTAAGCGAAATAAGATTAGAGTTGTTTCCGAAGGATGGCAACATATTCAGCAAATAGATGCAGATTTAGATGTTTTTCAAAAACACAATATAAGTCCTAAACAATACATTTTAGCAGTGAGTAGTTTGAATCCGAATAAAAATTTTCAAGGCATAGTAAAGGCAATTGAGTGCTTAGGAGATGTTGAGACAAATATTATTATTGCAGGAGGAACAAATCCTAAAGTCTTTAGTTCTTCTAACGGTTCATTACCTAATAACGTGAAGTATATCGGCTATGTGACTGATGAGGAGTTAAAAGCTCTTTATGAGGGGGCAATGGGGTTTATCTATCCTTCATTTTATGAAGGTTTCGGCCTCCCTCCTCTAGAGGCCATGGCTTGCGGCTGTCCAGTCATTGTTTCAAACGCAGCATCTTTGCCAGAAGTTTGTGGGGATGCTGCATTATACGTTGATCCATATAGCCCAGAGGATATTGCTGAAAAAATCAAGCTGCTATTGTCTGATGATAAATTAAGAGAGGAATTACGTAGAAAAGGATTGGAAAGAGCGAAGATGTTTTCATGGAAAAAATGTGCGAAGGAAATGCTCAAAGTGACTGAGGAGGTGCTAGCAAAGTGAAAGTCGCCATTATCCACGACTGGCTAGTCACCTATGCAGGCGCTGAAAAGGTATTGGAACAGTTGCTGAAGATTTACCCGGATGCCGATTTGTTTAGTCTCGTAGACTTTATGGATGAAGGGCAAAGAGGGTTTATTTTAAATAAACAGGTGACTACCTCTTTTATTCAAAAGTTGCCGTTTGCCCGGAAAAAATATCGGAGCTATCTTCCTTTTATGCCGCTGGCTATTGAGCAATTGGATGTATCACAGTACAATATCGTCATCTCAAGTTCCCATGCAGTTGCGAAGGGCATTATTACAGGCCCTGACCAACTGCATATTTCTTATGTTCATTCTCCAATTCGCTATGCCTGGGATTTACAACATCAATATTTGAAAGAAGCAGGGCTGGAACGAGGAATAAAAGGTTGGATGGCGAAGACCATCCTTCATTACATAAGAAATTGGGATTACCGCACAGCAAACGGTGTTGATTATTTTGTTGCGAACTCAAAGTTTATCGCTCGGAGAATTTGGAAAGTGTATCGGAGGGAAGCGGATGTCATCTACCCACCAGTAGATGTGTCTGCTTTTTCTTTTCATGATAAAAAAGAAGATTTTTATCTTACGGCATCCCGGATGGTGCCGTATAAGAAGATCGATTTAATTGTCGAAGCCTTCTCACAAATGCCGGATAAAAAGCTTGTTGTAATCGGTGATGGCCCTGATTTTCAAAAAGTTAAGGCAAAAGCTGGTTCTAATGTTGAGTTGCTTGGATACCAACCTTTTGAGGTGTTACGAGACTATATGCAACGGGCCAAAGCGTTTGTTTTTGCCGCAGAGGAGGATTTCGGGATTACGCCTGTTGAGGCACAGGCTTGCGGGACTCCGGTAATCGCTTATGGCAAAGGTGGAGCGTTAGAAACGGTTCGGGGATACGAGCAAGTTGAGAAGCCGACGGGTTTATTTTTTGAGGAACAGAATGTGTCATCGTTAGTACAGTCGATCGAGTTATTCGAGAAGATTTCAGGGGATATTCACTATCGAGAGTGTCGTGAAAATGCATTGCGTTTTTCACCGGAAAGATTTAGAAAAGAGTTTGAAGACTATGTAAATAGCAAACTTGAAAATATGCAGATAAAAAATTAGGAGGTTCCCGATGAAGCTTGTATTACTCTCCGGAGGCTCAGGCAAACGCCTTTGGCCTTTATCTAACGATGCTCGTTCAAAGCAATTTTTAAAGGTATTAGAAGGTGAAAATGGTGAGCTGCAATCCATGGTCCAACGTGTATGGGGGCAGTTAGGAAGTGTTGGCTTGGCTGATTCCGCCGTTATTGCGACAAGCAAATCCCAAGTCGATATGATCCAAAGCCAATTGGGCCAAAGTGTTCCGATCATCATTGAACCGATGCGGCGTGATACGTTTCCGGCAATTGCGCTTGCGTCCGTTTATTTATATAGTGTAGAAGGAATTGACTTAAATGAAGTCGTTGCCGTTTTGCCTGTTGATCCTTATGTAGAGGATCGTTTTTTTGATCGAGTGAAGGATTTAGAGAAAACGGTGTTGGCCAGTGGTGCCGATTTGGCGTTAATTGGCGTCGAGCCAACGTATCCGTCGGCGAAGTACGGTTACATTGTTCCAACTTCTCAATCTAGCTATAGCGATTATTTACGAGTCAGTCATTTTACGGAGAAACCAACTGAAGACAAAGCAGCAGAACTCATGAAACAAGGTGCACTTTGGAACTGCGGTGTGTTTGCTTTTAAGCTTGATTATCTTATTTCCTTGCTGCAAGAAAAGGGATTTTCTGTTCAATATGATAAGTTAGTAAAGCAGTATGATCAGTTGCCGAAAATCAGCTTTGACTATGAGGTCGTGGAAAAGACAAAACATATTGTCGTGTTGCCGTATGATGGTTATTGGAAAGACCTCGGTACGTGGAATACGTTAACGGAAGAAATGGCAACCAACCAAATCGGTAAGGGGGTTGTCACTGATTCGGAAAATACCCATTTAATTAATGAACTTGATCTTCCTGTTATGGTACTAGGGGTACCTAATGCCATTGTGGCGGTAAGTCCGGACGGAGTTTTAGTAGCGGATAAAGCGAAAAGTCCAAAAATCAAGGAGCTCGTTAACGGTTTTGAGCAACGCCCGATGTATGAAGAACGGCGCTGGGGTTGGTATCGGGTGTTGGATTATACGAAATTTGAAGACGGGCGAGAAGTCTTAACAAAACGAATCGGGATCGCAGCAGGGAAAAACTTAAGTTACCAAATGCATCGTTATCGCAGTGAAGTATGGACGATTATTCGCGGCGAAGGGGAATTTGCGCTTAACGGCGAAATTCGTCGCGTGAAACCGGGGGATGTGCTTGAAATCCCTGTTGGGGCGAAACATGGGATCAAAGCGATCACCGATTTAGAGATTATCGAGGTGCAAACAGGAACGGAATTAATTGAGGAAGATATTGTCCGCATCTATATGACGTGGGAAGAGGTACAAGATCATTGTCTCTCTATGAGCAAATGATGATTTGGCTGCTGGAGGAGTTGGTTTCTTCCAGCAGCCTCTTTTTTTGTGTTATTGGGAGAAATGGATGGTATAAGGGATTTCCCCTTTTCTGAAGGGCATTGAAGTGCAGCGAGATTTTTGCGGATAGGCTGTGCCGAAACATTTTTGTTCATTTCGTCCTACCTCAGCAATAACAACAAAAGGGCAAAAATCGGACTGAATAGCCGTCATGTCCCATTTTCTATTGCTTCTTTTTTCGTTCGATACAATCAAGGAGGGGTTTCATCATGACATGGCAACAAGCGTTTTCACGTTGGCTCTCGTTTCCTCATCTCGATGCAGAGCTGAGAGAGCAGTTAGTTAATATGCAAGGGAATGAAAAGCTGCTTGAAGACAGCTTTTACAAAAACTTAGAATTTGGCACAGGCGGGATGCGTGGGGAAATCGGTCCTGGTACGAACCGGATGAACATTTATACGATCCGTAAGGCAGCCGAGGGGTTGGCTCGTTATATCGTGGAACAAGGTGAAGAAGCGAAAGCGCGCGGGGTTGTCATTGCTTATGATTCCCGCCATAAGTCGCCGGAGTTTGCCTTGGAAGTGGCGAAAACGGTCGGGAAGCATGGGATTAAAGCTTACTTGTTTAAAGAGCTTCGCCCAACGCCAGAGCTGTCATTTGCTGTTCGTTATCTTGGGGCGTTTGCCGGGGTGGTCATTACTGCTAGTCATAATCCGCCGGAGTATAACGGATTTAAAGTATATGGGGAAGACGGCGGGCAAATTCCGCCAGCGACAGCCGATGTGATCATCAAATATGTCGAGGCTGTAGAAAATGAATTGATCGTGGATGTCGCCGAGGAAGATACGCTGTTGTCGAATGGATTGCTTACTTATATCGGTGAGGAAATGGATGAGGCGTATATCAAGCAGTTAAAAACGATTCAATTAAATCCACAGCTTATCAGCCAAGTCGCGAAAGAGTTAAAAATCGTGTTTTCCCCGCTCCATGGCACGGCCAACAAGCTTGTTGGCGCGGGATTAAAGGCATTTGGATTTGAAAATGTGACGGTTGTGAAGGAACAAGAACACCCGGATCCGAATTTTTCGACTGTGGCTTCTCCAAACCCGGAAGAACACGCCGCCTTTGCGCTGGCGATCGAATACGGAAAAACCATCGACGCCGATGTCTTAATGGCAACCGATCCGGACGCGGATCGTCTCGGTGTTGCGGTGAAGGATACAGATGGCGAGTATGTCGTTTTGACGGGCAACCAAATGGGAGCGCTGATGCTCGACTATTTGCTGTCACAAAAGCAGGCAAAAGGCTTATTGCCGCCAAACGGCGCTGTGGTGAAAACGATTGTAACGTCGGAAATCGGCCGGGCGATTGCGGCACATTACGGATTAACGACGATGGACACGTTAACTGGGTTTAAGTTTATCGGGGAAAAGATTGGCGAGTTTGAGCGAACGAAGGAATATACGTTCCAGTTCGGTTATGAGGAAAGCTACGGCTATTTGATCGGTGATTTTGTCCGTGATAAGGATGCGGTGCAGGCGGCCATCTTTGCGGCAGAAGTGGCAGCATACTACAAAGCGCAAGGGAAAACATTGTATGAAGGTCTGCTCGAGATTTTTGCGAAGTACGGGTACTATCGGGAGTCGTTGCGCTCGCTGACGTTAAAAGGAAAAGACGGCCAGGAGCAAATCGCCCGCCTATTAGCGGCCTTCCGCAACGAACCGCCGACAGAGGTCAACGGCGTGGTCGTCGTAGCCGTGGAAGATTATTTAACTAGCAAACGAACCGTGGTGGCAACAGGAGAAGAGGAGCCAATTGATTTACCGCGTTCAAACGTGTTGAAGTATCATTTAGAAAACGGTTCATGGTTTTGTCTGCGCCCATCGGGAACGGAGCCAAAAGCGAAGTTTTACTTCGGCGTAAAAGGCGCTTCGTTGGCGGAAAGCAAACGACTATTAACAGAGTTGGAACAGAGCATTATGGACAAAGTGGCACAAATCATTGAGAATGCGAGGGAGTGTTTATGATTCTTGTCGTTGGCGGTGCCGGTTATATCGGCAGCCATGTGGTGAAAGAGTTAGTGGAAAAAGAACAAGTTATCGTACTGGATAACTTATCGACTGGTCATCGGAATCTCGTTGATGACCGGGCTGTGTTCGTGCAAGGGGATTTAGGGAACAAGGCTGATCTGAAATCCATTTTTGAAACGTATCCGATTCAAGCGGTTATGCATTTTGCGGCGAACAGCTTAGTGGGTGAGTCGGTCAAGAATCCGATGAAATATTATCAAAACAACGTCGCTGCGACATTGACGCTGCTAGAGACGATAGTGGACTATGGGGTGAAACATTTCATTTTTTCCTCAACAGCGGCTACATACGGCATTCCGAATGTGGAGCTAATTACCGAAGACTGTCCGACGAATCCGATCAACCCTTACGGCCGTTCGAAGCTCATGGTCGAGCAAATGCTTGCGGATTTTGCGGTGGCGTACGGGTTGAACTATGTCGTCCTCCGCTACTTCAATGCCGCAGGGGCGCATGAGTCAGGGGAAATTGGTGAGGATCACAACCCAGAAACGCACTTAATCCCGCTCATCCTGCAGCACTTATTAGGCCAACGCGAGAAAATCGCGGTCTTTGGTACCGATTATGACACTCCAGACGGGACGTGCATTCGCGATTATATCCATGTGACTGATCTCGCCAAAGCGCATATTTTGGCGCTTGAGGCGCTGCTTACGGGGAAAAAGAAGACCGCCGTGTACAACCTCGGCAACGGTTTAGGCTATTCAGTTAAAGAAGTAATCGAAACGTGTGAAAAAGTCACCGGCCGCAAAGCGGTCATTGAATATACCGACCGTCGCCCAGGCGATCCCGCACGCCTCGTCGCCTCATCACAAAAAATTGAGGAAGAACTCGGCTGGAAGGCGGAGTATTCGTTGGAACAAATTATTGAGAGCGCATGGAGATGGCATCGTCAACATAGTTAGGTAAATATGAAGGCCTTCTACTGGACAAACGTCTGTAGAAGGCCATTGTTTTTATAGCCGCTTAAAGTTTCTCCAACTCGCCATAATGGAAGTTTCAGAGTCGTCGCTTGGATATATCTATTCTTTGAGAGCTCCTTGCGTCATACCCTCGACAATGTACTTTTGGGCAAAAGCGAATAAAATTAGTGTTGGAATAACAGAAAGGACAGTAGCGGCTGACATGGCCCCCCAGTCGATATCGAATTTGGTAATGAATGAATTCATAGCAACTGGTATAGTTTTTGCGCTCTCTTTATCGATAAACATTACCGCTAAAAAAAGTTCATTCCAACACTGGACAAATGCAAAAATGAACGTGGCGGCAATGCCAGGAAGCATAACGGGAACGACGACTTTCAGCAAGGCACCTATTCGTGAGCATCCATCAATCATAGCTGCTTCTTCTAGGCTAGGGGGAATTCGTTCAAAAAAACTCTTCATGATGATGGTGCAAAATGGGATCATCATGACGGTATAAATCAATATGAGCGAAGGCAATCGGTTTAATAGCTGTAGTTTTGACATTAATAAATATAAAGGGGCAAGTGCGATAAAGAGAGGGATCATCTGTGTCACAAAAAAAGCAAAGATAATTTGATGTTTCCCTCTAAACCGAAATCGAGCAAGTACATAACCGCTTAACATAGCAATCATTAATGAAAAAAGCCCGGAGACTGTAGAAACGAGTAAACTATTGAAAATATAAACATCAAAGTTCGAAATTTCAAAAATGTTGACGTAGTTCTCCAAAGTCAAATGCTTAGGCCAGTATTGCAGTGGGACGGTGAACATGTCTTTCCGAGGCTTTAAAGAAGTGATCAATATCCAGTACAACGGGAAAACGGTAAAGATGAGAAACATACCGAGGAAAATGACTTTTGTTAATGCCCACCAGTTTACACGTCTAATCATTTAAAAGTCCCCCACTTTATTGAACTTTGTTGCTAGTAGATAGAAAATGGAAAAAAATGAAAGAAGAATCATGATAATGACGCCAATGGCTGAAGCCTGACCATAATCTTGATCGTAAATGATTTTTTCGAGCATATACGTAGATAGGATATGGGTAGAGCCAGCGGGTCCCCCGTTCGTCATGGCATAGATAATATCAGGAAAGTTTAAAATCCAGATCACACGTAATAAAGTGGTGGCGATAATGGTCGGCATAATATAAGGAATAGTAATGTGAAACAACTGTTGTATATTATTTGCCCCATCCATTTTTGCGGCCTCGTATAGTTCTTCAGGAATCGATTGAAGTGCAGCTAGGAGCATAATTCCGAAGAAAGTGACACCATACCAAATGTTTGCCATAATAACGGACGCCATAGCCCACTTCGGGTCGGCAAGGAAGGGGATTGGTGTATCAAAAAGGTTCATCTTTAGTAGAAGATCATTAATTACCCCACCTTGTCCGTTAAACATCCAACGCCAAATTAAACCGATTAAAAATCCCGACATGGCCCAAGGAAAAAAGACAAACGCTTGATAAATCCCTCTTCCGCGAAATTTCTTCCGCATCATTAAAGCAAGTACAAAACCGATCATAAACTGAAAAATAAGCGAAAAGAATACCCAATAAAAACTGTTGATAAGAGCCTGTTTAAAATCAGGATTCACAATAACACTTTTAAAATTTTGCAAACCAATAAATCGGATATTTGTTAAATCAAATAAAGAGTAATTTTGAAATGCCATGATCATACCTTTACATAATGGATAATAAATAAAGATGGAAACTAGCAGGAGCGCTGGCAGTAAACAAAGCAAAATGAACATTCCATGTTTCGAAATGTTGAAAATGGGTTGTGGCGTTGGTTTTGTTTCCATTTTCATGTTTTCTTCCCCCCTATTAAAAAGAGAGGAGAACAGCATAGCTGTCTCCAATCTTCGTTAATTATTTTGTTGTTCCTTTTCTTTTTTCCAGTAATCAGACCATTTTTCTAAGACGCTGTCAATAGAGCTTTTTCCTAATAATAAAGCTTGAATATCTTTTTCGGCTGTAGCGCGGAATTGTCCCCATCCCTTGTAGTGAACTGGGCGATCAGCAATTAAATATTCATCCGGTTTTGAGTTCATTTCAATGTAGGAGCTGAAGTAACCTTCTTTAAAGAAAGGATCCTCTCCAGCACTTTTGTGAATGGGAATGAGCGAGTTGTTTTTAGCGAAATAGAGATTTTGTTCAGGATGTGACAAGAAAGAGATCAGTTTCCATGCTTCATCTTTATGCTTTGAGTATGAAGTGATTCCCCATCCAGCAGTACCTAGTGTTTGCTGGGCGACTCTTGATTCTGGGCCTTTTGGTAATGGAGCAGTTGCCCAAGTTTCTTCTTCCATATTTTCTATGCATGTATTAATCACTTCAGGGTCTTGAATGAGCATAGCTGTCATGCCCGAGGTAAATCCTTGAACCATTTCTGGGTAACTCCAGTTAATAGAATCCGGCGGGGAAGCGTCTTTATACAGTTTAATGAACATTTCTAGCGCTTGCTTGGCTTCAGGTGTCGAAAACATGGGGTTACCGTCTTTTGTAAAATAGCCGTCAGCAGGATTGATTTTGTCACCGAGATATGCCCATGTCATAAACTCAACGTAGTCAGATGAACCGGCTCCTCCTCGGAAGCTGTAGCCATAACGGTTTTTCGATGGGTCTGTTAAGGCTTTGGCTGCCTTATACAAGTCATCCCATGTTTTTGGCACTTCTAATCCTGCCTCTTCGAACCAGTCTTTTCGGTAAAATAATGTTTTTTGATAAATTCCATAAGGAATAAAATAAGGGGTATTATCGATAGATGTGGCTCCATGTTTCGCTGCGTCATTCAGTGAGTCCCAGTATTCCCAATTATTTGTGTAGCGGGATAGATCCTCAATAAAACCGTTATTAGACCACTGTTTTACTGTTTGGTCCCTTACTTCAAGGACGTCGAGATCTTCCTTTGCCATTAACATCTGTGTGATTTTCTCGTCAGCGCTTTGCAACGGGGGAGAAATCAATTCGACCTTGATATTTGGATTTGCTTCCTCAAATTTTTGGATCATTTCTTTTAACAGTTTGGTCCTTGACGGACTTGTTAAACTTTCAATCATTTTGAGTGTAACAACATCATTGTTTTTTTCGTTTTTAGAGTCATTTCCGTTAGTGTTGCTGTTACAACCTGCAATCATCCCAAGCAAAAGCAACCAAAAACATAACAGAGTAAATATTCTTCTTGCACGCCTCATGATTTAGGTTCCCCCTTTGATTCTTTTGATTTATATGAAGAGTTGTAACCCTTCCTTCATAATTAAGTAGCTGTTTTTGATGATAAAGCCCGGTCAAGATCGTTGATCAGTTCGTTAACGTCCTCGAGTCCTATGGAAATCCGAATCAATCCGGGATCAATTCCAGCTTCACTTAGTTGCTCAGTGTTATATCCATAATTTGGAGAGATGACAAGGCTTTCAAATCCACCCCAAGATACACCGATTTTAAATAGTTTTAGGGAATTGATTGTGGATAAAACGTTGTCGAATGTGTTGATTTTAAGCTCAAAACTTAATAATCCAGAATACCCTCTTAAAAGTTTTTGACCTAGTTCATAATCTGGGGAGCTCTTGAGTGCCGGGTAGTTCACCTTTTTCACAGCAGGGTGTTGGTGTAAAAACTGAGCCACTTTTATGGCACTTTCCTGATGGTTTTTCATTCGAATAGGCAATGTACGTAGCCCTTTTATAAGCAACCATGCTTCATAAGGGGGCATTACTCCCCCCAATAACTGGTATTCATTATAGAAAATGTGATCCATGATATCTTGACTTGTAATTAAAGCACCTCCGACAATGTCGCTATGTCCTCCTAGATATTTGGAAACGGAATGAACAACAATATCAATTCCGTATGTAAGGGGATTTTGAAAAAGGGGTGTCGCCCATGTATTATCAGCAATAGTTGTAATATTATTAGTTTTGGCAAGTGAAGCAACAGAAGGAAGGTCAACCAGTTTGAATGTCATTGTTGTGGGACTTTCAAGGTAAATCACTGTTGTATTGGACCGTATGGCTTTTTCAATACTGTCTATGTTTTTTGATAGGACATTCGTATGTTCGATTCCAAACTTTTTCAGGTACCTAAAAAACTTAATAGCAGGACCGTAGATGTTTCCGACGCTCACGATATGATCGCCTGATCTCACAAAAGCGAGTACAGCGGATGAGATGGCTGCCATTCCAGAACTGAACAGTTTGCATCTTTCTCCTTGTTCAAGTGCAGCAATTTTCTTCTCAGCAATTTCAACGGTTGGATTGGTTCCCCGCCAGTAAATGTAATGATTTTGTTCATCTTTCATTGCCTCTACAAATCGTGTGAAATCTTCATAAACAAATAATGAGTTCTCATAAATGGGGGGGACAACGGCTCCATGAAAGCGGTGATAGTCATCGCCAAAGTGTGTGCAAATATATCGGTGATCCATTTCTCGATTCTCCATAGCTAAATCCTCGCTCCTCTATATGTTCGAAATCGTATTTTCTACGGAATCAATGATTTTATTAAACTCTTTCAAAGCACGTTCCGCATCTCGTTGTTTAATGGCCTCTAATAAGGAAAGGTGGAATGGATAAGTATCTTCAAAGATTTTCTCGATGCCAAATGGTTTGCTCCATAATTTGTTAAACGTATCAGACACTGACTCCAATACGCTTTGTAAAACAGGGTTATGGGAAGCCTGATAAATGGTTTTATGAAAAGCCCAATCTTCTTTTGATGAATCTAGCCCTAGATCTTTCAAACGAAGAGCCTCCATTAAATGGTTTTCCATTAAATAGATCTCTTCCTTGGTTGCTCTAGCGACCGCAAGTTCTACAGCTTTTCCTTCAAGGGCTCGGCGGACTTCGCTAATTTGTAATAAAAGCTGCTTCTCATTTTCCAATTCGATTTTCGCTTCGATTCGTAATGAATCACAATCATCTTTAACGTATATCCCTTTTCCATTGATCACTTCAATCGTTCCAACAGCCTCCATAAATCTTAATGCTTCTCTTAACGAAGAGCGGCTTACGTTGAGCATTTTTGTTAATTGCGCAACGGAGGGAAGCCGGTCTCCTTTTTTTAATTGGTTTTTCTCGATATACTGCTGAATTTCCGTAATGATCATTTCGTGTAACGGAACCTTCCTTATAGATTTCAATGTCACTTACTCCTTTTATCATTTTCATGAATATGATGCTGTCAGCCTGTCGGATAGCTCATTTCCATATATATTTGTGCTATCGATGATTTATGTCTTTGATCTATGTTAAAATATGTTCCTTCACGCGATTCAACGATAAACGAAGATGAACGAGCCTCCTGATGTTGTATAGTACAGGAAGCTTTTCTTTTTACAGATAGCCATGGAAGAGAAAAAATGATGCTGCCCGAAACAGAGAAATGGAAGCACATTTGATTAGAAGCATGCCTGCGCGGGGAGTTGGCGACCCATATGGCCACCAAAGGCATGGGTTATGCTCAACCATCAAGATGAAGCATATGGCGATGTTGTTACTGTGATCACAAACATAGAGATGACATCAGCACAAAGGATGATCATGTAAACCGCCCCGTAGAGGGGCGGTTGTTTTTTTATCCCATCGAGCTGAGAAGATCCCTCGTTCTAGCGTGAGTGGAAGGATGAATCGGTGTCTCCCGTTATGGGATGTTCCCTTTGGACCAAATTCTTGCAAGAAGGGCGTTGTTTATTGCCTTGGTTAGGCAGCGGAATCGTGGGACGCACGGGGGCAGGGATTGATTCATCGCCTGCCATGAGGAGAGCGTTTCTAAAAAGAATCTCCCACCTCTTCGCGGTTGCGCAGGTGGGAGGAGGATCAAATGTATTTAATCATGGCCGTTTCATCGCAACAATCGAGTTTAGGGCAACTCACACAGTCGATCCATACTTTTTCGGGCAACGTTGCTTTTTCCGCGATTTCAAACCCGCATTTTTTAAAGAATTCGATTTGGTAAGTGAAGGAGATTAATCGTTTTACCCCGAGTCGGGCTGCTTCGTTCGTAATATGGTTGACGAGCATGCGTCCGATTCCTTTCCCCATATGATCGGAGGATACGACTAACGAACGAACTTCCCCCAGATCATGCCCTAAGATATGTAATCCTCCTACTCCAACGATTTGGTTGTTTTCCCTGGCTACGTACATGCATTGCAAGTGCTGATAGATGGATAATAACGAGCGCGGCAAAACCAATCCTTTTTCCGCAAAGTGTTGAATTAACGCATGTATTTCTTTCACATCACTGGTGACGGCATGGTCAATTTGCATCGGGCTCCCTCGCTATCGTATAATAATAGATTCTTTTTTATAAATATACGATATTTTGTGTTAATATGCAATCAAAGATTCCATTAATTTTGATCAAGAAATCGGAGAGGTCGTTCGTTTCGCATATACGGGAAATGCTCTTATGATGTTCTTGATATGTTTATGCACAGGCATGTAAGATAGACATCTACAAGAGCAGCATATTCGTTGATAGAAGAGGCCATTCCTCCCGCCAAATTAGCATCTGTGATGAAAGACGAGTGTATTCCATCATGCCAACGACTTAAAATACATAGCTGAAGAGTTTGCATGGTACCACATGAAAACAAAGACAAGCTCTGACCACAAACTAGGGATTTACTTTGAGTTAATTTTCAAAAAAAACGGATATTATTGTAGATTTATCGGATATTCTGATGAAAGGCCTTTCATTATAATTGATGTAAGCGTTTCATATCATCTTTCGTATTTTTGCGATTCCAGTATAGTGACAAGTCGACAAAACAGAAGGGGGAGAATACAAAAATGAGAAGAGTAGGTTTGGCCGTATTGAGTTTGCTTCTTCTCTTGGCTCTAGCCGCATGTAATGACGGTGGGGAGGAGAAGGCATCTGGCGCCAAGAATGGCGTGATCGAACTGACTTTATGGACCGACTGGACTGAAGATCGTCCAGAAAATACTGTTTATAAAGATATGATCTCGAAGTTTAATAAGCAGCATGATGATATAAAGATCGTTTTGGAAACCATTCCTCATGATCAATATGAAACAAAGTTAAGAACACAAGCCGCGGGTAACCAATTACCTGACATGATGCGTGTATGGCCTGGCGAAAGAACTTCTGTGCTTGTGGAAAGCGGCGCGTTACTTCCGCTTGATCCCATCATTGATCAGTGGAAAGAGTCCATTCCAGAATCCATTTTAGATGATTATGCGGTCAAAGGGAGCTATTACGCCATACCTTCCAATGTCAGTTTAACGAGTTTGATTTTCTACAACAAAGAACTCCTTAAAAAAGCTGGCTACAGTGATTTTCCGACAACTTATGAAGACTTGAAAAAGTTGATTGTCGCTCTCAATAAAGAGGGAATCACCCCTATTTCCTTAGGAAACAAGGCGACTTGGCCGCTTCAATCCGTATACATTTCAACGATTGCTGATCGTTTTACGGGTAGTGATTTCTTGCCTAATGTGCTCAGTGGCAAAGGTTCCTTTGTCGATAAGAATTTTATTCAAGCGTTATCTGTGATCGATGAGTTGACGAAATTAAATGCCTTTAACGAAGATATGAATACGATCGACGAGGCGACGGCGAGAAATGAGTTCATCAAAGGATCTGCCGCTATGCACTTTGCAGGTTCTTGGGCAATTGGGCCAATTCTTGATAACGTAGAAAACATTGATAACATTGGCGTTGCTCCGCTACCAACATTTGAAGGAGGGAAGGGTGAACCGTCTAGCATATCCGGTGTAGCAGGTGGGGGCATCGCGTTAAGCTCACAATTAACGAAAGAGGAACAAGAGGCTGCCTTTGAATTCCTGAAATTCTACTATAGTGAGACGTTATATCAAAATCTTGTTAAGGCAAATATTATTGTGCCTGTAAACGTTGAAATGGATAGCCAAACACCGGCGATATTCAAAACAGCGAATAGCTTTGTTCAAGGCGGATTAGCTCCGGTTTATGATGCGACATTACCTGCGGAATTAACCGACATCATTAACAATGGGCTGCAGGCGATTACATTAGGGGAAAAAAGCCCGAAAGAGCTAGCTAAAGAAATGCAAGATGCACTAGAAAAAATGAAATAAAACATGTTCACTTCTATACCATTGCTTTCATTTGGACCTTGTCTTTCTCGAGTGTTGGATGGCCGAACATGAGGTTGATTAAGCCGCTATGAATCTACATTTGGTGAGTGTCCCGAGTCACTCGGGACACGAATCTCTATTCAAAGGTGAGCTGTGATGAAGATAAACAAGAAAACAACCATGGGGATATGGCTTGGGATCCTTCCCGCTCTATTGATATACACCGTTTTTGCCATTCTACCTATTTTGCAATCGTTTTATTATTCCCTCATGAAGTGGAACGGGATATCAGAGATGACCTTTGTGGGGCTGGCTAACTTTGTGGAATTGTTAAAGGACCCTGATTTTTGGAATTCGGTCAAAAATAATATATTGGTCGTACTTGCGTCTGTGTTCGGTCAAGTGCCGATTGCGTTATTGATCGCCATCCTACTGAATAGAAAGCTAAAGGGGTCTAGACTATTTCGAACGATTGGCTTTTTACCAGTCGTATTATCGACCGTTGTGATCTCGATCACTTGGAATTTAGTTTATAATTCTAAATACGGATTAATCAATGAGTTTCTCAGAAGTATAGGGTTAGACTTCTTAACGCAAAACTGGTTGGGCGACCCGGACTTAGCATTGTATTCCGTGCTTGTGGTCATTGTATGGCAGTTTGTTGGGTTATATTTAATTATTTTTCTCGCCGCATTGCAAAATATTCCGAACGAGGTGTTAGAATCAGCGAAAATCGATGGGGCTTCGGAATGGGTGACCACATGGAAAATCACTATCCCGATGATTTGGGATACCATCCTAGTGGCGATCGTTTTATGCATCTCAGGAAGCCTAAAAACGTTTGATCTGATTTATGTGATGACCAATGGAGGTCCAGCTCACTCTACGGAAGTGATGGCGATCTATATGTTTAATGAAACATTTAAGAATTTTAACTATGGCTATGGCAGTGCCGTTTCGGTCTTCATCTTTCTCTTTAGTCTTGTCTTAATTGTAATCGTTCGAAAGTTATTCAAACTGAAAGGGATTTAGAAGGGGCGACAAGGTCTATGAGAATAAGAAATACGAAACTGACAATCACCACCCCTATCATCTATGTGATCTTAACGATCTATGCCATTGTGAATGTGTATCCGATTATTTGGATGGCCATCAACTCGTTTAAGTCGGAACAAGAATTTGCGGTGAACCAATTCGGTATTCCCAAAAAGTTCGTACTAGAAAACTTTATGAATGCATGGGAAATTGCGAATTTTGGCGTGTTGTTTAAAAACAGTATTTTTGTTTCGTTAGCTGCCACCTTTTTCACTGTATTGATCGGAGCATTAGCGTCATATTTTCTGGCTAGATTTGAATTTAAGTTTAGCAACGTGGTATATGGGTTTTTTGCCTTTGGGTTATTGATCCCGATCCATTCTACGTTAGTCCCGATATTTATATTAATGAAAAATCTTGATTTATTGAACAAGCCTTATACGCTCCTTTTCCCGTATATCGCTTTTCATTTGCCAATTACTATTTTTGTATTAACAAGTTTTATGAAGGCTTTCCCCAAATCGATTGAGGAATCCGCTGTTATAGATGGGGCAGGTTTGTTTCGAAGGTTTTGGTCAATTGTTCTGCCCATGTCGAGACCAGCATTGGCGACTGTCATCATTCTTAACTTTATCTATAATTGGAATGAGTTTGCCTTTGCTTTGGTTCTCATTAATGATCAGAATCTACAGACCCTTCCGTTAGGCCTAGCGAATTTTGCGGGCCAATTTACGACCAATTACGGTGCCCAAATGGCTGGGTTAACCATGTCGATCATTCCAATCATTGTCTTCTATTTATTATTTGAAAAGAACATTGTGAAAGGCATGACGGCAGGAGCTGTGAAAGAGTAAATCGTTCGTTTGGGATATGACATCACTAGGTGGATTAGATATGTTTAAGAATACGAGCTTAATAAAAAAGTTCTTGATTATTTACATCCTTTTGATTTCCTTGCCAACACTGTTATTTGCTACTTTGATTTACCACATGACAACCGAAATCATAAAGGAACAAGCGAGAAAGGATACATTAGAACAACTAGAGAAAGTAGAGCAACACTTGGCTTCAATTTTGTTGGATGCAGAAAGTACCACGTTATATATGATATATGACCATAATTTCAGGAATTTTTTTACCACTTCAGGGGATGGCGTATTTAAAAAAACATACAAAGACGCAGTGGAACGGATCAACGGATATTTTACGTTTCGATTGACATCGAATCCATATATGAACTCTGTTTTCTTGTACAGTTTAGATGGAAATAAACTCGTGATCGGTGAGCCGATTAGTGGTAACGAAGAGCAAATGAGGAGAAAAGCGGAGGAAGGACAGGGGAAACCGGTTTGGAGTGGTCCTTATAGCGTGAGTAGTGAATGGGGAGGGAAGAAAAATGTCATTATTCTCTCCCGAATCATCAACGATTATTATCAAGTGAATAAAAAAATTGGGACCGCTATTATCAGTATTGATATTGAGAAGCTCTTAAAAGATTTTACGATCAATGAAGGCAGCTACTTGATTGTCTCAAAAGAAGGGAAAACGATTTTACATCCTGATCCATCTCTAGTAGGAGATCAATATCCAGACGTTGGATTTTTAAAGAAAATCCAAAGTAACAAAAGTTCCTCATTTAGCTATGAAATCAAGGGACAAGAATATTTGGCTGTGAAAAAAAGCATAGAAGGAACGGACTGGTATTTAGTCGTCACCGTACAGACAGAAAGCATCGTCAGAGAGCTTTATCACCTTCTGAGCACGATGACGAGTTTGTTATTGGTATTGCTCTTGTTAGGTATTGTGGCTCTCGTCTTCTTTTATCGTTCCATATTAAGAAGGATTAAGGAGCTGACCATTCAAACGGAAGAAGTAGAAAAGGGAAATTTCACTGCCCGGGTCAAAGTGAATGCGAATGATGAAATTGGGAAGCTAGGGTTGTGTTTTAATAAAATGGTAAATACCATCCAAAAGCATATTGATATTGAGTATAAATTAAAGATTAAACAAAAAGAATCCCAATTAAATGCATTGCAAAGTCAAATTAATCCGCACTTTTTATACAATACATTGGATATGATTCGATGGACCGCAAGATTAGAGAATGCCTATCAAACAGGGCATTTAATTGAGCTGCTATCGAGGATTTTTCGAATGAATTTAAACAAGGGGAGAAAGTGGGTAACAGTAGAGGAGGAAATGAGATATATCCGCTCATACTTAGAATTGCAGAAGTATAGGATGGGGGAAAGACTTGACTACGATCTATCTGTTGATGATTCGATCAAGAACGCTTTTTTGATGAAACAAACCCTTCTCCCCCTAGTAGAAAATAGTATTGTTCACGGCTTTAAAGATTTACCGTATCAAGGGATCATTCATATCGATTGTTACCGAGTTGGAGATCAACTATGGATAGATGTCGTTGATAATGGATGGGGATTTGATCTCGATAAGGAAGGCATGAGTGGATTCGCGCTAAACAATCTTATCGAGCGTATTTCCCTAGCTTTCGGTGCTCCTTACGGGTTAACTCAACTACACTCAGAGAAAGGTGCTTCACTACGGATTATTCTTCCCTTCATCTCCAGTGAACAGTTAGCCGAGATCACAGAGAAACTGGGGGAATAGGTCATGTCTTATAAAATTTTGATTGTTGATGATGAACCGATCATATGTCAAGGGTTGAGCCAGACGATCCCGTGGGAGAACTACGATATCGAGGTGGTCGGTGCGGTTTATAACGGAAAAGAGGCCATCAACCAAATATCCATTCATCCGGAAATTGATATCGTCATCACCGATATTCGGATGCCTAATGTGGATGGTTTGGAGTTGTCTGCATTTATCAAAACGAACTTTCCTAACATTCGTGTGATTATTATTAGTGGCTATGATGATTTTGAATATGCGAAGAGGGCCATTAAATTAGGGGTAAAAGATTACCTGCTAAAACCAGTAGACATTGACGAGCTAGTGGATAATGTTAAGAAGATCACTACAGAAATTGAAAAGGAACGAAGGCAACAAGTAGATCTCTTAACATCCTCTATTATCAAACAGATTTCCCTAACCAATGAGGATCACGGAATCTTAAAAGAGCATGAGCATATAAGGATATATCCTTTGATGACTATGCAAAGAGATTATCAAAGAAGGGTTAGGGGGTTAACCACTGAAGATATCGACTTGTTCAAGAAAAAATGGATGGGAAGTGTAGAAAAGAGAATAGGGGATGTATTAGGGGAGAATTCGTTTTCCATTTTTACGGATGAAAATATTTTACTCACTTGTGTGATGAAGGAATTGGATGAGAATGAGACAGGAAAGTTGGAAAAGAATATAGAAAATGAGGATTCTTTGTTATTGGTCTTAGGGGATCGAACCATTTCGATTTCGGAATTAAAAGACTACTATAAAAAACTTCTAGATACAGGACGTTATTTACTGTCGATAAATAAGAAGACAATCATGGCTTCGGATCAGCTATGTGTGAGAAAGTTTGAGCATCAATATCCGCAAGAAATCGAAAATCTTCTTTTTGATGCGTTGCTTTACAAAAAGAAGGTCGATTACCTCAACGTTTCCCATACATTGTTTGCCTATTTTAAAGAAAATCAGTTTTTGTTGGATGAGGTAGTCGGCATATGTCGTGAGTTGCTAGTAAAATTCATCAATTATTATGAATCATTAGGGAGGAAGAAAGTACAACCGTTTGCTCTAAATTACAAAAATCACGTGAACATTTTTTCTCATAATAGCTATGAGATTCTCCAAAAGATGTTTGAAGAAGATCTAGTCACTATTATCGAGAAGTTAGGTCTGGATCATGAAGAAACCAATGATTGGCTAATTGAAAGAGCCTTGGAATACATTCGTCAGTTTTATCGAGAACCGATCAAAGCGAGTGAAGTCGCTAATGTAGTCAATATTTCAGCCAATTATTTCAGTACGATATTTAGGCAAAAAACCGGGAAAACATTTAACGAGTATGTCAACCTTCTAAGAGTTAACGAGGCGAGGAAACTGCTTTCCGAAACTTCTCTTCGAGTGGGTGTGATCGCTAACAATGTCGGTTTCCATGAGTATAAGTATTTCGTCGAGGTATTTAAGAAATTTACAGGCATGACTCCGACAGAATATCGAAATTTGTACAATAGAGAGTTAGGAGGATAAGGTATGGAGAAAATTGGTATGCAATTGCCGAATCATTTTATCATTGGTGCCGCGTCATCTGCTTGGCAAACGGAAGGGTGGTCTGGCAAAAAAGACTTTCAAGACTCTTATTTAGATCTTTGGTATAAAAATCATCGGGAGGTTTGGCATAACGGGTACGGGCCAACGATTGCTACTGATTTTTACAATCGATATAAAGAAGATATTCAATTCATGAAAGAAATTGGTCTTACGCATTATCGGACATCAATTAATTGGTCAAGGTTTTTGGTTGATTACGAACATGCTGTCGTTGATGAAGAGTATGCAAATTATATAGAGAATGTGATTGATGAGTTATTGAAAAACGGAATAGAACCAATGATATGTCTAGAACACTACGAAATCCCCGGAGTCTTGTTTGAGAAATACGGAGGTTGGGGATCAAAACACGTTGTTGATTTGTTTGTCAAATATGCAGAAAAAGTATTCGAAAGATATGCCCATAAAGTGAAATGGTGGTTTACTTTCAATGAACCTATTGTCATCCAAACAAGAGTTTATCTAGATGCTGTCCGATGGCCTTATGAGCAAAACACGAAGAAATGGATGCAATGGAATTTTAATAAAACCCTAGCGAATGCGAAGGTTGTTCAGCTGTTCCACCAATCATATACGAGTCAACATAGAGAAAGCAAGATCGGGGTCATTCTAAATCCTGAGGTGGTTTATCCACGATCCAATGCCCCACATGATATCGAAGCAGCGAAAATGTATGATTTATTTTTTAATCGGATGTTTTTAGACCCGATGATTAAAGGAGAGTATCCGAATGAGCTTTTTGATTTAATGCAAAAACATGACTGTTCCTTTGAGTATAACGATGAAGAGCTGCAGATCATTAAAGAAAATAAGGTTGATTTCGTAGGGATTAATCTTTATATGCCTAAACGAGTAAAAGCTAGGACGACAGCCTGGAATCCAAATACCCCTTTTCATCCAGAATTTTATTATGAACACTTTGAATTGCCGGGTAGAAAGATGAACCCTTACCGAGGATGGGAAATATACCCGAAAATTATGTATGACTTTGCTATTCGTATCAAGGAAGAGTATGGTAACATCGAATGGATTGTTACTGAGAATGGCATGGGGGTTGAAAACGAACACCGCTTTAAAGATAAAAACGGTGTCATTCAAGATGATTATCGGATTGAGTTCATTAGTGAGCATCTAAAATGGTTATTAAGAGGAATTGAAGAAGGTTCTAACTGCAAAGGATACATGCTTTGGGCTTTTACGGATAATGTTTCTCCAATGAATGCTTTCAAGAATCGGTATGGTTTAGTAGAAATCGATTTGGATGATGATAGAAATCGAAGAATGAAAAAGTCTGCTTATTGGTATAAAAACTTGATCCAAACAAGACAGTTTGAGGCAAACAATGATCATTTTTATAAATAATTAGCGGCTGATCATGAAGAATACGTGTGAATGGTTGTTTTACTTCTTGTACAACGTGTGACTAACTATCCATGAAAAATTAAGTATCACTTTTCGTTTTCAGAGCAACATCATTCACGTGGATTCGATTTGTTCATTTTTAGGAGTGGAAAGATGAATCGGAAATATATCGCATTTGATATTGGGGGAACATTCGTCAAGAGCGGAGTGATCGATGGCGACGGAAAAATGATTGATAAAACAAAAGAAAAAACCCCAAATCATTTGGAGGAACTTTTAGCGCTCATTGAACAAAGAGCTCTAGAACACGAGGATGTTGAGGGGATTGCTATTAGCACTCCAGGAGCAGTTTCCCCTGAGGGGGTTATATACGGTTCAAGTGCCATTCCCTATATTCATGGGCCAAATATGAAAGAACTGGTTCAAAGAAGAGTGAAAAAACCCGTTTTTTTAGAGAATGATGCCAATTGTGCAGGACTTGCGGAAATGTGGCGTGGAGCAGGTGTGGGGAAGAAAGATGTTTTAGTTATGGTGATTGGTACTGGAATCGGCGGGGCGGTTTTTAAAAATGGTCATTTACATAAAGGATGTCATTTGCATGGAGGAGAATTCGGATACATGCTCCTAACCACAGACATCAAAGGGGACAATGATGTTTGGTCAAGGATTGCCTCAACAAAGGCGCTAGTACGCACGGTAGCACGGTTAAAAAACATCGATGAGAATGCCATTGATGGGGAAGAGATTTTTAGATTAGCGGAAAAGGGAGATGAAGTTTGTCTTCAGGCACTGGATCGATTCTATCATTATTTAGCCGTAGGTATTTACAACTTACAGTATATTTATGATCCAGAAATTATCCTCATTGGCGGGGGAATTAGCGCAAACAATGAACTCATACCAAGAATTAACGAGAAGTTGGAGCAAATCCTGTCAGTGATCCATTTGGCAAAGATGAAACCTCAAATTGCTCCTTGTCATTTTCGTCAAGATGCGAATCTTTTGGGGGCGGTTTATGGATTTATCAGAGAGTATTCCAATATAGGTTCAACATAAACCAAATCAGTTGTGCTCCTGTTGTGGATGCTAGCAGGATGAGGTGAAATGGTGGCCTATTCGGGATACGCGAGTGGGTGTGCTCACCATACGAGAATCATGACGTCGCTCAGAATCTCTTCAATGAGAGGGATCACTAACGGTCATCATAGGGGAGTCAAACTGTAGGATGCACAGAGATGGCTTGGCGCCGTAGGGAAGGCATTCCAAACAATCTCCCCCACCTCTTCGCGGTTGCGCAGGTGGGGGATGATTTCAGTGTTTCACGATGGATCGAAAGGGGATCGATTAGTTTCCTACCACTTGCTTTGCTTTTGCGGGATCGACATAAACGTTTTCGATGGAAGGGAACTGGGACAGTTTATAGGCTAAAATCTTTCTCACGGATTCGTTGATTCGTTCTTCTGACAGTTTTCCCGTTTGGACGGCGTCCCAGATGCCGTCCATCACTTCTTTTTGGTGGTCAAACGTATGGCAAACCAGCAATAAATCAGCGCCAGCCGCTATGGCGCGATAACCGAGTTCCCGATAGGTGAAATACTTGCTTACCGCTCCCATCTCCAAATCGTCTGTCACGACAATGCCTTCATAGCTCAATTTCTCCCGCAGCAATTGTTGAATAATCGCAGAGGAAAGGCTGGCGGGATGTTCTTTGTCGTATACCGGGTATTTAATGTGTGTGACCATCACAAAGAAACGGTCATGGTTGATGTTTGTGATGATTTGTCGAAATGGAAGAATGTCTTTGTTTTCAAGATCTTCCATCCCGGCCTCAACGGAAGAGCTGTCATGGTGCGGATCGACTTGACTGCGTCCGTTTCCTGGAAAGTGTTTCAAGACAGCCGTCACGCCCGCATCGGTCAGCCCTGTCACCACTTGTTGCCCCAACCGTCCTGCCAACACAGGGTCTTCCCCGAATGAACGGCTGTCAGTCGCCGATAAATCCAACACTGGTGCAAAGTTGACTTGAATCCCCATCGCGGCCAGTTCTGTTCCTGTTCGGTGGGCGATTTGATACACTTTAGCATCGTCTTTGCTTTGCCCTAGCTGCTGTTGGGAAGGAATCGGGGAAACGTATTGCCGCATTCGGACAATCTTTCCCCCTTCCTGGTCAATGCTAAAGACGAGCGGGATTTTGAATCGGTTTTCCAAGGCGACCCGCTGCAAATCATTCGTCAAGGTGGCGACTTGTTCCGGTGTTTTCATATTGCGGTCGTATAAAATGGCCCCGCCCACATGATATTGGCGAATCATTTGTTTTACGTTTTCATCGGGCTCGGTCGATGGAAATCCGACAATGACGAGTTGGCCGATTTTTTCCCGAAGGCTCATCGTTTTCATCAGACGTTCAATTTTTTTGTTTCGATCAGACGAAGGTTCAAAAAAGGTGATGCTTGTTTGTTGGGTTTCATCGTTTCCGTTGGTTTGTGATTGTTGGCCGTCTTGTTCTGTCGGTTCGTTCGCTTGCGGCTGTTGGCTGTTCCCGCTGTTTCGTTTTTCAGAGCTGCTGCTCGGGGGAACGGTCTTTGAATCGGATTGTTCTCGGCTAACTAAAGCATAAGTAGACAAGCATAAGGCGACAGACAGCAGAGAAACTACGAGAATTGACGCCCATGAGATTCGTTTTTTTGCCTTTCTTCTAGAACTTCGAGAATGCTTCATTGCTTTTCACCCAGTCTAATTTTTGAATATTCGCTTCATCAAGCACCAAACGTCCATTTTCCTTCATGACATGCCAGTATCCGTCCCATCTCCGTTGCCAGCGAAGGATGTTAGTTCAATATATGAGATATTTCTAATAGTAATAACGTCGATTGTACCCCATTCGTTTCTATATACATGCTCATTGGATATGGAAAAGTTAACCTTCGCCTACGTAGTGCCTGCTCCGGTGATACCGTTCCTAAGGAAAGCGGTCGGAATCAGACATGAACCGGCTGAAAAACATCCATGACTGCGGATGGCCGTCTCAGACACTTCACAAGCAGGAACGGGAGATGAAAAACGCTCATCTCCGCCAGTGTGCGTTGGCGGTTCGGCTTGTGATGGTGAGAGAGTTTTTGCGGAAGGACAGTGTGTCCTTCCTCCGTATTCACCGCAACGGAATTCGATCGAACGCTTGTGGGAATGGGGAAGATACTGTCCAAGCCATTATCCAGTTTGTGAACGACATCCATGAACGCTCGGAGGAAGTGCTGAAACGTCTGAAGAGGTGCAGTGAGAAGTGAATTTTTTAAGGTGCATCATATCATATTGCAGTTCTTTCGCCCAACTCTCTATGTTCACATTTGAATCCAAAGACAAAAAACAGATCGTTTGGCTCGTTGCTGGATAAAAGCGTTTAAGGAAGGAAGTGCGGAAACGGACTAAACAGCGCAAAACGCCGGTAAAATGATGCATAACGGCGGTGTTGCGAAATAAGATGTACTACATCATAAGGTTCATTTTGTTCAACGTGGGGACGGGGCGCTAAGGTGATGGAATCGAGGACGGAAGTGCTGGAGGGTGGGAGTTGACTGATGGGCATACAAAACAGTGGAATCAGGTGTGGGCGGCGAGTAGGGTGTGTCAAGGCAATGGCGCAAAACGATGCGGGAGTGGAAGGCAGCGCTGCCAGCTGGAAGGCTCTTGATGAGGGAAATTAGTTGTGAGAAATTTCCTTGGAGCACACAGAGCGGAAAGAAGAGGGGAAGGCTGAATGGAACAAGAGGAACAGATGCAATGGCTGCTAGAAAGTAGACAGGTCGAGATCGAATGTTTGAAAGAGATTGTGAAAAGTCTCAGTTATACAAAAGAGAAATTGTTAGCGATCATCATCAACCCTGGAAATTACGACGAAGAGACGATTGAAAAAGCGTGGGATCATTTGAAAATGATCGATGAAGGGCTGTTGGAAAGAAAAGACGGGGTTCTTTCGTCGAAGGTACACCACTTGCTTATCGACATCAAAAAGGAACTGAAGAAGATGAAGAAGACGCAGGAGGAACGGGAGCAGTTTCTTTCGCCGTCGCTTGATAGTAACAATGGAGGGTGACGGTTTTTCCCCTGCTGCGTTATCGTCCCCGCGGTAGTGATGTCGCTCCCTTGTGGAAATGTGTGCGGGAGATGCCGGGGGAATGACTGGCTTTAAGAGGGGATGAAACATTGATGTGAAAGACATAGTGGAGAAAAAGTGTGAAGGAAGGATTGGATTGTTCTTTTCTATTTTCAACATGATATGCGCATGATGAGGGGTGTCCCAAAAGGAATGGGCACCTTTTCTTTCGGCGTATATGCGTGTGAAATCATTCAACTAAAAGATATACTGTATATCTTGCTTAAAGAGAAGGAATTACCAGGTTTCTTAAGGTGGAGCCGCATCTTTCATTCCATCACCGCCCCTCTAGATACACGCCCAAAGTATTCCTAAATACCTCTGAACCCTTTTGTATCAAGGGAACAGAGGTATTTGTTTGACTAGTTTACTATTAAATTGAGTCAAACTACGATTCCGCTCTTTTATGCTGATGAGAGCGATTCATAATGTCTATGGTGGTCTCCTTCTTTTTCGGGGAGAAATAAAACTTTGACGTAGGACATTTCTTTATTTACGATTTTCCGGAATGTGTTTGGTCCCTCGCTCAACTCTAGACGATGAGAAATGAGCGGTTTTACGGTGATTTGACCGGTGCTCATATAGTGAAGGGAAGAAGCCCACTCTCTGCCTGGAAAGGGGGCTGAAAGAGCGTTCCATGAGCCATAGACCGTCAGCTCATTACGAACGATTTTTTCAAAATAAAAGCGTTCAATATTCACATTTGCGTAAGGAATTCCCATGAATACAACTTTTCCTCCTTTTTTCGGTAACGAAAGAATGTGAGCGGATGTAATAGGGGAACCAGCAGATTCAATCGCTACATCTACACCGCGCCCATCGGTATATTCCATCAATTGTTCATACGGAGAGTGAAAAGATGAATGAATTAATATATCTGCCCCAAGCAGTTTGGCAATTTCTAATTTATGTTGGTCAACATCAATGGCAATAATACGTTTGGCGCCAAAAATTTTGGCCCATTGAATCGCCAGCAGGCCGATGCTTCCGACTCCCATGATGGCAATGTCTGCGCCAGGCTGAACGTTAGCGCGATAAAGACCATGAGCGACGACGCAAGAAGGCTCTAAGAGCGCAGCTGTCTCAAAGTCTACTTCATCAGGTAAGTGAAGAAGATGGTCTTCCGGAAGTTTTACATATTCAGCAAATGAGCCAGGTTGTTTTGCGCCGATCACGTGCAATTCGCTGCATTGGGAAGGATATCCGCTTTTACATGGTTCACATTTTCCGCATACAAAAGTAGGGCAGGCCCCCACCCGATCTCCTGGTTTGAAGCGCTGAACACCCGGGCCTACTTCAACCACTTCACCTGAAAATTCGTGCCCGAATGTCATTCCTTCCACATAAGGACCGAGTTTTTGATACCGCGAGAGGTCGGAACCACAAATTCCTGCCGCCTTGACTTTGATGATGACGTCGTGTTCATCTTGAATGACAGGCCTTGGGGACTCCTCAAATCGCAAATCCTGAACTCCGTAAAGATTCAATGCTTTCAACCGATATTCCCTCCTCATCCGTTATTGCGTACGTTTCTTTTTTTAGTGATGATCAGTCTGCACAAAGCTATCCCGACGACTATGGAATTGAAAATGAGTTGATGGCGAATGTAAAAATCAGTAATTTTTCGTAAATCTCCTAGCATGAAAGTGAGAAAGGAATCGATCACCTATGGATTCCCCCTATGCGAGATATATAGATGAAGGATGAAGCAGGACAATTAAGCCATTCATTGGCTTAATTGTCCATTGAGAGTGAAAGTTTTAATCAATCGGTTTTAACAGCACTTTAATGGCTTCACCGCTTTTGATCGCCTGATAAGCAAGATCCCACTGGGTGAGGGCGAATTCATGAGTTACAAGATCTTTTGTCTTGACTTTTCCTTCATTGATTAAGGCAAGAGACGGTTCCCAATCTGATGGCTTTTGGCTTCTCGTTCCAATTAAATGAATTTCTTTTTGTATGATTTTTTCCATATCAAACGAAATCAGTGATTCAGAGAAAATTCCGACTTGTACGTATGTTCCTTTCTTGCGCAACAAATCTAAACCTTGATTAGCAGCAGGTACGGCTCCTGTGCATTCAAATACGATATCGGCTCCGTAACCATCGGTCAGCTGATCAACAAGTTCTTTTACATCTTCTTGTTGGGAATCTACTGCATAATCAATGCCGAGTTCTTTTGCCTTATCTAACCGGATGCGGTCTTTGGTCAAACCGATGATCATCACTTTCGCTCCTCGGCTTTTTGCCACTTGAGCGTTAAGCAAGCCGATCGGACCAGGGCCGATGATAACGACAAAATCACCTTCGCGAACATTCGCTTTTTCAACGGCATGATATGTGCATGCAAGAGGCTCCGTCATGGCAGCGGAACGGTAATCTACTTGTTCGGGTAATGGATGGACACTTTCTTTTCTCGCAATCACGTATTTAGCAAATGCCCCATTTTGCTGCGTCCCTAGTCCTTTGCGGTTGGGGCATAGATTATAATCTCTTGTTTGGCAATATCGGCACTTTCCACAAACATAATATGTTGTTTCTGAAGTGACTCGGTCGCCTACTCGAAACTCTGTGACGTTTTCTCCTACTTCGACGATTTTGCCTGAAAACTCATGTCCTAAAATGACAGGAGGAGTGATATTTTTATAATGTCCTTCATATGAATGGATGTCAGTTCCACAAATGCCGACGAATTTGACCTCGATTTTTACCTCGTCTTTCCCAGGTTTCGGATCTGGGTATTCAACAATCTCCAAATGACCAAATCCAGGAGCTGTTTTGACTAATGCTTTCATCGTTGCTTCTCCCTTCCTTGAAAATCAGGGTTTAGGAGGAATGGGGCGTTTCGTCAATTCCAAAGGGAGAATATTTTCCAAATGATCCAGTTCACGATATTGCCGCCTTGGTCGATGCTTGAAACTTGGACAGCTCCCTCCGGAAGCGTGATATTTGCTGTTTCGGCCATCTTAGTGAAGGTAGGAGCGATATCGGTAGCGCACCAAAGCGACAAGGCGATCATAATGGCACCTGCAATCACTGAATGAACGACATTTCCTCTGGCAGCTCCGACGATATAGGCGACGATGAACGGAATGGTGGCTAAATCGCCGAAAGGCAATACAGCGTTGCCAGGCAAGATGACCGCGATCAGAATGGTTAACGGAGTCAAAATCAAAGCCGTTGCAATCACGGACGGGTCGCCTAACAGAACAGCGGCGTCCAGTCCGATGGTAATGTCATTTGTTTTTTCTCCAAAGCGTTTATTGAGCCATTCACGTGCAGATTCTGAGATTGGCATGAGTCCTTCCATTAGAAGTTTGACCATCCGGGGCATGAGGACCATAACCGCTGCCATGGAAATCCCGATATTCAATACACCGCCCGCATCATAACCTGCGAGCAATCCAATAATGACCCCTAATATTAACCCAATAAACATCGAATCGCCGAAAATGCCAAAATGTTTTTGGATTGTTTCTGGATCCGCTTTCAATTTTTTTAATCCCGGAGTTTTTTGAATTAACTTGACTAGGAAAATACCTGGAGCGTAAGACATCGTACTGCCTGTTGCTGAGGAGACACCAGGCATACCGTAAAAATCACTTACAATGGGCGCTGTCCAGTCTGCCACTTTCAAGGCAACGATCTGAAACAGCACAGCAGCGATCAAGCCTTGAATGATGCTGCCGGACATGGTGTATACAATGGCTCCCATAAAAGTAAAATGCCAGAAGTTCCAAATATCTACGTTCATCACTTTTGTTGTTTTCGTTATTAACATGATGACGTTGACAGCTAATCCGATTGGAATGATCCATGCGGCGATTGCTGTGTTTGCCCAGGCGATCGATGAGGTAGCTGGCCAGCCAACATCGATCACATTTAGGTCCACGCCAAGGCGTTCCACCATTCCTTGGGCGGCAGGGCCCAAGTTTTTGGTAAGCAAGTCGACGACTAAGAAGATGCCGACAAAGGCGACCCCAATCGTCAAACCAGAACGAAAGGCTCTACCTGGTTTCTGTCCAAACAACAGCCCCAAAAGGAAGATGACGACGGGAAGGATGACCGTAGCGCCTAAGTTCAAAAATGCTTGAAAAAATTCCACTGCTCCTTTCACAAGTACTCCCCCAATGAGTTAATGTTTTTATTTTCCCACTCATAATCATTTATTTGTTCAATTCTTCCATAATCTTTTTCTTTGTATCTTCTACTCCGATCCCTGTTAAAAATGAGTGTGCTTGAATAATGGGGAATTTATATGATTTTTGAATCCGAGCTGTTGTGACGAGCAAATCAGCATCATCTTCATAAAATCCAATTTCACTGATTTTGATTTGTTTCACATCGATATCAATGCCGTTCGCTTTTGCCATTTCTTCAATCGTTTTTGCGACGACAGTGGAAGTTGCAATACCTGCTCCGCAAGCGACTAATACCCGTTTTTTCGCCATCATTGCTCACCTCCTTTCAAATTATTGAATTCCTAATCTTTCTCGGATCCAGTGTTTCAGTTTCACTTTGTTTTTTTCCATCAAGATATATTTCAAAGCTTGTTCATCTTGGATTAATTGCATCAGTTTTTGTAACAAAGTTGGCTGTGCATGTGCTTCATCCATTGCCAGCATAAATACGATTTGGACAGGGGTGGTTTGATCGTTTTCGCCCATTACACCAAACTCCACTGGTTGTTTTAATATCGCAACGCTAATAGCCTTTTGGTTGACATGTTGTATATCGGTATGTGGAATAGCTACAGAAATTCCCTGTGTGGGAAGACCGGTAGGGAACGCTCTTTCCCGTTCGATCACTGCTAGAATATAGCTTTCTTTTACTAGGTGTTTACTTGCTAAATTCCGAGCCATTTTTGTTAATACTTCTTCATTCGTTTCAGCTTCTAAATCATAAAGAATCAGTGATTCATCAAATGTAATGTCACGCATGGGCTACACCTCGAGATTAATGTTTTTACTGCGAATATTGATGGATGATGTTTAAAATATCTCTTTTCGAGTGGGATTGAATAATCGCTTGGCAATGTTCTTGCGATTGGGCTAAATTCAATAATTTCATTAGGGCAGAAAGATGTTGTTGTTTATCTATTGCTGCGATCACGACAATGATATGGATGCTATGCTCGAAATAATCGACACCGTTTCGAACTCTCAATAAACTCATGCCGATTTTGTTTACCCCATCCTCAGGTGACGCGTGAGGAATGGCTACATGGGAGCCAATGACGATATAAGGATCTTGAGCAGCGTAGCTAAGCATCTTATCAACAAATGTTGGTGTGATATATCCTTCCCTTAGCAGCGGCTTGGCGCAAATTCTCACCGCTTGTTCCCACGAGCTGACGGATTCCATTAATGTGATCCGGTTTGGTGGAATCAATTCTTGTAAAGTGATTTTCGTATTTCTTCTCTCCCGTTTTCTAACTGGAGAATCGACACCTCTGAACAAATACCGATCCAATTCGTATGCCAAAGCTTCTCGATCATGGATGGAGGCATATTTTGAAACGATCTCCAAAATATGCTCTGTATTAATTTCCTGAGAGAGAAAACCATTGATTTCGACCATCACTTGTTTTCTTAATCGGATTTTTTCTTCTTCGTTTAACAAGGGGGTTGTAATAAATAATTTTTTATCTGTTTTCAATTCAATGGTGGAAAAAACGATATCAACATCCAAATGGAATGTTTCAAACTCTCTTGCCGATAAGGCGTCTAGAAAAATCAGTTCTGGGAACAACTCTCTCAGTTCGAAGAGCAAGAGACCAGATACTGACACACCTTGGGAACAAACAACAACGGCTTTCAATTTGTGCTCCAACGTTTGTTGTTTCCGCAACATCCAACCGCCGATGATCATTGTGATATATGCAATTTCGTGATCAGGCATCTTTCTGCCCATGAGGTGTTCCAAGGGAGCCACGGAATGCTTCACGAGATGTTGCAGTTCACTGAATTGTTTACTTGCTTCTCCTTGAAACAGGTCAATATCGGATGTTAGTTGGTATTTAATCCGGAAATACGCCGGTTTGATGTGCTGAATCAAGAGGTTGAGCAGCTTATCATGGTCTTTCAAATAAATGCATGCTTGTTTTTCGAAATTTCTTAACATTTGATCTACAGCTTCTCTTAGATGAGGGATGGAGATTCTATCAGGATTGTCTATGGAAAAAATATTGGAAGCCAATAAGTTTAAGGTGATAAACACCCGTTCATTCTCAGGAATATTTTGTTGATCGAATAAAATTTCTTCTGTTGCCCGGTACTCCTTCGTGTCTGACAATTCCTGATAATCGATGGCGAAGTTTTCAATCAGATGTCCTCGTTCGATTCGCTCCAAAACGAAGATGATAATATAAGGCAATGATTTTAACTTTTCGTCAGTGAATTTCAGTCCTAGTTGGTTTTCGACTTTTTGGATGCGTTTTTTAAATTCTAAAATGGTTTCGTCTTGAATTTTTGTCGTCTCTTTTAAATGGTGCTCGCCTTCAGCCGTTAGCAACAGGTTATGGATGAGGTGAATGAGCAACTTTCTCTTTTGAAACTCTTCTCCATCCAAAGAGTAGCCAGTTTTCCGCGTATAGCGTAAGGTTAAACCATATGGCGCTAAAAGCTTTTGCGCATGCTGAAAGTCATTTAGTATCGTATTTTTGCTGACATTTAATTCAAAGGAGAAATGGTTAAGCGACAACTCTTCTTTGGACGTCAATAACATTAAGAGAATGAGATCGATTCGTTGCTTTACAGTTAACACCCATTTTTTTGCAATTAATTGTGAAGTTTGGGGGGACAATTTTGCAAAAACAATTGGGTCGATGGAAAAATAACCTTTTCTTGTTCTTTCGATAGGCGGAAGGTTATGATTTAATAACCATTCGTTTATTTTTTCGATCCCATATCCCAATTGTCTTTGGGTAATATTTAGTTTTTGAGAAAGCTCTTTGCCTGTAAAGGTTGGGTTATTCAACAATTCGTAAAGGATTCTTTTGCATCGTAAACTGATGTCCATCTAGCCTCGCCCCCTCTTGTGGTTTTTAATTTATCATAGATTGTCTGCGGTTTGGTTGCCCTTTCATTGAGATAGAGTGAAAAAATATTGTATTACATTGTGATTTGCTCGGTATGAGCGATGACAAAGAGAGGGTAGGAATTATAGTCGCGCGGACTGAGCAGCTCATGAAGGATTGGTTACAGGACGTAAAATTAGGGGGGGTAGGATGTGGGGTTACGGCTATCTCCTCAATCTTCTTGATAAGAACGCCAATCAATCTACTTGGTCGATTTGTTTCAGGACATCAAAATTGAGTTAAGAAAGTTGAGGATTAAAAGGAATGGCAACTTCATCATACTGCGTTTCAAATTGAGAAGTCTGACAAAATATTGATTTTCTTCACATTCGAGCGGCACTAATTTTAAAAGGGAATGGATATTTTTCCAAGCATTATAGGCATGCTTGACAGGTGCGGATGATGCCGTCTTTGAGGCTGACGGTGATATGGACGCCGGCCTCAAGTTCGAGCACTTTGATCGGAGTGTGGTCTTAGTGTGGAAGCCAGCTACAACGATGCCAAAATTCAACTACAAGATCTTCCTGAAGCGGGGGTCGTTATTTGTTCTCAAATGCAAACCAATCGGCCTTTTCCCTAATAAGTAATGGGAAAAGGCCGCGATTTTGCAGGTGATTTTAGGATGAATTTTTAGAGAAACAAAGCAAGAGACTATTTATATATTATCCAAAAAATGCATTAACGATTAGTAGCGTGATTAAGGATACAGCCCATGCAAGAGTTGTTGGGATTGACCATGTTAAAATTTGTTCTTTCACTTCTTTTATTCCAAGCATACGGTTAATGACCCAGAATAGGCTATCGTTAAAATACGAGAAGATCATAGCTCCTAGGGCGGCTGACTGTGCGGCTCTTTAGTGTTGCCTATTTGTCCATTGCCTTTGCCGCGTTGGCGATGGCCGGTCTAGCCTGTGCCGCAGCTTGATGAATGAGGTTGTCTAGGAGCGCCAATGTGACCGATTTAACAGCGGAAAACGGCACGGATTGATAGGATGGTAAACAAAAAGGTGTTGGAGACATGAAGTGGATTCCGTCCCGATTTAACGCGATGGCGCAAACGAAGCAAGGTGAACTGATTCTCTACAATAGCTATACAGGGGCGATTGGCGCGGTGGCGGAAGGTGAGAAAGCCGCCGTGCTTAAGGCGCTCAAGAGAACCGGGATTGACCGCGAACTGTCACCGGTGGAACAAACGCTCGTGGAGTGCGGGTTTCTTGTCGCTGAGAACGTCGATGAGAAGCGACGGGCGCAGTTTTTGCATCAATCGTTGCACCGGACGGATGTGATGCATCTCGTAATCTTGCCGACGGAGGCGTGTAATTTCCGTTGTGTCTATTGTTATCAAGAGTTTTTGCGCGGACAGATGAAACGTGAGGTCATTGATGGGTTGAAACGTTTTTTGACGGAGACGATTCCGCGGCTCACCCATTTGACGGTCAGCTGGTTTGGCGGCGAACCGCTGTTGGCGCTCGATGTGATTGAAGAGATTAGCACGGTGATCATCGAACAAACGAAACGGTATGGTGTGACGTATCAAGCCGATATGTCAACGAACGGCTACGATTTGTCGAAAGAGACGATGAGGCGGTTGTTGCGGTGTGAAGTGACCCGTTTTATGGTGACGCTTGATGGAAGCAAAGACGTGCATGATGCGCGGCGGGTGCTGGCGAATCGGGGACCGACGTACGAGACGATTCTTGGCCATTTGCGTGATATTCAGACGCTTGACGAATCATTTGAAGTGGACATCCGGGTCAATTTTGATGAAGACAACCTTGACCGGATTCCGCTGTTTTTAGACGAGCTGGCTTGTTACTTTGCCGGGGACCGGCGTTTTCAGCTGTTTTGCCGTCCCGTTGGGAGATGGGGCGGGGCGAATGATGAGAGGTTGCCGGTTTGTGACCATCGGACGGCAGAGGTGAAAATATGGGAGTTGACGGAATACGGAATCAAGAAAGGACTTTCGATGAGCTCGATGGTGGAATCGATGTTGATGCCTTCTGGGGCGGTTTGTTATGCGGCGAAGCCACATTCCTTCGTCATCGGGGCCGACGGGCAAGTGTATAAATGCACATGCGCCTTTGACGAGGAATATAATCGCATCGGCCGTCTGCATGCCGATGGGATGATGGATGTCGATATGGATAAGCTCGCTCTATGGGTAACGTCAGGCGAGGAAACGGATGAACAGTGCCAAGCTTGCTTTTTCCGGCCGGCGTGTCAAGGGAATCATTGCCCGTTGTACCGCCTGCGAACAGGGGATCGTCCTTGCCCTCACGAAAAGCGAAAAATCAAAGAAGTGCTCCGGCTGATTGATGCACAGTCATTCGTACGAGATGAAGGGAAAGGGAGGTGAAAATATGCGTATTTTGCGTCCTGCCGCATCGCCTGTTGCGTTGTCCCATTCTGGGCGGCTGACGAAATCAGTGCCTGGTCATTTGAAATGATGAATAGGAGAGAACCACGGTTTGGTAGGTGATCCGAGAAAAAGCTGTGAAATAGTTTAGGATTCTTTCCCGGCTGACGTCACTAGGTATCAAGCATTCCTTCTCTCGCGATGCGAAAAGATTTCGTTTTTTCAAGAAGATACACGATCAACCATGCGCCAAATGAAGTGAACGAAAAAGTATTTGATCATGACAATGGCCCTTGTCGAATAGACAAGGGCCAATTTATGTGCTTCATGGCATGAAAAGGATGGTGATGTAGTTGGAAAAACGATTTGATGTTCCTCTCGCTGGCTCTTGAGAACATTGTGTGGCAAGAAACAGTTGTTTCTCGTCCTTTACGAGTCTCCATTCATGGTGGAAAGGCGGTTAATCAATTGTTGCAGCGAATGAAGTGAACGTGGCTTAAAGGCAGTTTCGATACCGTTGGTTATGCTTTATAGTTTTTCATGAAAAATTCAAATAAAATGTCAATCAGAACAACGAGGGTCGAACGGGCAGATAGGTCATAACCCGCAAACTGGACACGTTGCACGTAGGCGCTGATATGTTTTCGTACAAGCTTGGCTAATGTACTATCGGCGCTGTTCGTGATCGCTACCGTTTCGATGTTTTTAAAGCGAAGTTTCTCTGCCGCTTGCACAATGGTTTTTGTCTCTCCGCTGGATGAAATGAAAATGACCATATCTTTTGGTTGAACCATGTTGGGTAAAAGGTCAATAATATGTGATTCATACACATACGAGCTCGGTTTGTTTACTTGGATGAGAAGTTTGCTAAAATATTCCCCGATCATTTTGGATAGACCAACCGCCACAATCAACACCCGATTGGCCTCAAAAATCAACTGGCTAATTTCTTCCACATGTTTTCGTTCCAACGAATCAAGTGTCTGATTCATATCGGCTTTGTACCGTTCAATCGTATTTTCTCCAACCGGAATGGCTTGGTCGTCGATCGTTTTCAGAATATATTTCAACTCTGAGAAACCTTCTAAGCCCAGTTTATGACACATACGGATGATGGTGGTGGTGCTGACGTTGTTTTTTTCCGCCATAGCAGTTAGCGATAATTGTTTCGCTTGTTCCACATGTCCATCGATATAGTACAAAACGTGTTTTTCTGCATGGGTGAGTTGGCCGATATAGTTTGAAAATCGATCCAGAAGTTTTCCCATATGGAGACTCCTTTGCTTATCGTCGCTATTTTAACAATATTATAACACATGCTATAGGCCGTTCGAGGGAAAACCCCCGTCAGTTTTGAGGAGAAAGAAGTATAATTGTTCGTCGGATGTACAACTATGAGGGAGAACAGTATGATAAAACAAAATTGAAAGCGGTTTATGATTATGGATGATATCGGGGGGACATACGTTGGAATTAACACAAATGACGAGTGAACGGCTCATCTTATTTGATGTCGGTCTCTCGACGAAAGAAGCAGTGATTCGCGCTCTTGTCGATGTTCTTTTTGAAAACGGTGTCTTATCTTCGAAAGAGGCGTTCCTTCAGGCCGTCATGGAAAGGGAGGCAATTTCTCCAACCGGACTGGAAAAAGGGCTGGCGATTCCGCACGGAAAATCCAAAGCGGTCAATCGAGCGGCCTTTGCCATTGCGCGCTTATCTTCCCCTATTAAGGATTGGGAAAGCATTGATCCTCATAATGAAGTACAGCTTGTGTTCTTGCTTGCGATTCCGGAAGCAGAGGCGGGGACGACGCACTTAAATGTATTATCGGAATTAAGCTTGCGTTTGATGGATGAGGGTTACCTGCGGCGCTTGATGGAGGCCAAAAGCGCTGAGGAATTGCTTCTGGCGCTAGATGAGACAGGGACAAGCGGGGGAGACCAAAATGTCACGTATCAAAAAACAGTTTTGGCCATTACAGCCTGTGCTACTGGGATTGCGCATACGTATATGGCAGCCGAGGCGTTGGAGAAAGCTGGGCGTGAGCTCGGAGTCCGTGTATTGACAGAAAAGCAAGGAGCTAACGGAATTCAAGACGAGCTGACGGCAGATGTCATTGCACAAGCCGATGGGGTCATTTTTGCCACGGATATTGCGCCGAAACGCAAGGAGCGTTTCGCTGGGAAGCCGTACGTGCAAACGAGGGTAGCGGAACCGTTAAAGCATGCAAAACAGATCATCCATAAAGTGCTTCACCAGCCGGATGGGATTGTCACCGCTTCCGAGGAGGAAACGATGCAAACAGGCAATGGGAAAAAAGCCGGGCTCTTGTCAGAAATGGCACAGGCGGTGTTAACCGGCATCTCGTATATGCTTCCGGTCATTGTCGCGGCTGGTTTAATGATTGGCATTGCGAAGCTAGGCTCGATGCCGTTTGGTTTAGTCAACGAAATTAACGATGTGAAGTATGCGACCCATTCGAATGAGTGGTTTGTCATTTTGCATCATTTAGATAAGTTTGGCGGAATGATCTTCAAGTTCATGTATCCCGTATTCGCTGCGTTCGTCGCTTATGCGATTGCTGACCGTGTCGGATTGGTATCTGGATTCATTGGCGGTGCGTTTGCGGCTGGATTGCATTACACGTTTTGGGGAGTGGAAAACGGGATCCCGTCTGGATTTTTTGGTGCCTTGATTCTCGGATTGGCGGCTGGATATGTTTCTCGATTCCTCAATAACCATATTCGGTTAAATAAAAATTTCCAAGCAGTGAAGCCGATGCTGATCATTCCGGCCATCAGTGTGTTGTCTGTTTTCTTCCTGAACTTTTATATTGTCGATCCTGTGTTTGGTGGGTTAAATGCGTGGCTGCGTCAGCTCATTGAGTCCGCCCAAGACTCAGGTGAGCTCACTCTGTCCGCCATCATTGCAGCGGCGACGGCATTTGATTTAGGCGGACCGATTAATAAAGCAGCTGGGGCGATTGCCATTGGTTTGGCGGCAGATCAAATTTTCCCTCTTACGCCGCGGGTGTTGGCGATTGTGATCCCGCCGATCGGCTTAGGATTGGCGACGGTTCTTGATAAATATATCGTCGGCCGCCGTGTGTTCGATGAGAATTTGCGCATTGCTGGGAACACGGCATTAGTTCTTGGATTTATCGCGATTAGTGAGGGCGCGATTCCGTTTATGCTTTGGAACCCGCTCATTACGATTCCAGTCAATATTGTCGGTTCGATTTTAGGAGCATGTACAGCCGTCTATTTAGGTGCGGTTCAATGGTTGCCGCTTCCGGCGTTTTGGGGCTGGCCGTTTGTTGAGAATTTATGGGCTTATTTGACGGGATTGGCTGTAGGGGCATTGTTTATCGCTCTCGTCAATATCTTTATCCGATTGGCGTTATTGAAAAGAGCAGGGCAATAAAACAAGGTTGACAACAGCATAAGGTTATGGGGTGACATGCCCATAGCCTTATGCTTTTTCATCCTCTTATTGGAGAAGTGGTAGATCAAGAAGACAACTGGTGAGCTTGGATTTTGATAAGGAGGCGTCAACAAGGTGAAGAACAAACGCGTGCATGTCGTGCCCCATTCCCATTGGGATCGAGAGTGGTATTTTTCCATCGAGGATTCGAATATTTTGCTTGTTGAAAATATCGATCATCTTCTCAATGTGTTGGAACGGGATGAAACGTATTCTGCCTATGTGTTTGACGGACAGTCTTCCATCGTGGAAGAGTATTTGAACATTCGCCCAGAGAACCGGGAGCGGATGAAAAAACTGATTGAGCAGCGGAGGCTTTTTATCGGGCCTTGGTATACGCAGACGGATTCGCTTCTTGTCCACAAAGAGTCAATGATTCGAAACTTGCTTTACGGAACGAAAATAGCCCAAAGCATGGGTCATAGCATGGAAATCGGTTATTTACCAGATATCTTTGGACAAAACGGCTATTTGCCTTCCATTTTTCGCGGCTTTGGGCTTGAATTTAGCATTTTGCAACGAGGAGTTTACACAGAGCAGTTAAATGGGGATGTCAATTTTATTTGGAAATCTCCTGATGGGCAGTCGGTGAAGGCTAATCACCTTTATTTCGGCTACGGCCCGGGAAAATTTTTATCATCTGATCAGGAGTATGTAGAGAATCGACTGATTCCGATCATTGAAAAGTTAGAGGAAGTGAACGAGCACTGTGATCATTTGTTATTGCCTGCCGGTGGGGATCAGGTACTTGTGCGCGAGCATTTTCCCGAGACCGTCGCTCAGTTAAATCGTATCGATCCAAAGCGGGAATACGTGTTATCCGATTACGAGACGTTTATGAAGGAGGCTTGGGCGGGCGAGCCGTTTCCAAATATGATTGAAGGAGAATTGCTGGCGTCGCAACGGTCACGCATCCACCATACGATTCGTTCGCAACGGTACGATATTAAGCAGAAAAATGCCATCATTGAACATAAGCTTTTACATGTGCTTGAACCACTTGCGGTGATTGGGCAAGCGTTAGGGTTGCCGTATCCGAAAAGATGGCTCGATCAAATGTGGAAGCAGTTGTTTGACGTTCACGCCCATGACAGCATTGGCGGCTGCAACTCGGACGAAACGAATCGAGATATTGTTCACCGCCTTGAGAAATTAGAACGAATGGCAGACGGTCTTGTGAATCTATTGAAAAAACGAATCACTTATGCGATTAGCCGCCAGACGGGGAACGAAAATATTTACGTTACTTTTAACCTGTTGCCACGTCCGTTTTCCGGACTGATTGATGGCGTGATATTTACAAAAGACCCACACTTCCAACTGGTGACCAACGATGGGAAAGGCGTTCCGGCGGAAATCGTTGAGCAACACTATTTGCCGGGCGGAAAACAAATTGTGGTGACCGCAGAGGGAGAAAAAGAGATCGACGTACAAGGATACTATCGAACAGTTGTGCGTCTGCAAGTTGACCATGTGCCAGCGCTGGGCTATTGCACATACCAGGTGATTGAGGGAACGGAAGGCTGTGAAAAGCGAATCCTCGATCAAGAGACTCGGATTGAAAACGAATATTTGGCACTGTCCTATGAACAAGGGACATTGCGGTTGCACCATCAACCATCCGGTGAGACGGTGACGAATTTTATCCGTTTTGAAAATACAGGGGATGCGGGTGATTCATACGACTACTCTCCGCTTGAAGGAGATAAACCGATTTATCTGGAAAAAGCGGAGCTTCTCTCTGTCGAAAAAGGGCCTTTGACAGAAAAGATGGTTGTTCGGCACATTGGAGTGCTCCCTTCTTGTTTATCGGAGCGGGAGAAAGGGGAGTGTTCAAGTAAACTGGAAATCATCACCTCTTTTGAATTGAGAAAAGGGGAAGAAATCATCCGTGTTTGTCACCAGCTAGAGAATCAAGCGGAAGATCATCGGCTTCGCGTGTTGTTAACCGCTCCGGTGGCCGGTGCTAAGACATCATTTGCGGATCAAGCTTTCAGTTTAGTAGAGCGTCCTGTGGAGAGTAAGTATTTAACTAATTGGCGTGAGAAACGATTTGCTGAAGCCCCTGTGCCGATTTATCCACTTGAGAATGCGGCTGGGCTTTATGATGACCGCTTCGTGTTTGCGGCGTTGACCAAAGGCATGAAAGAGTATGAAGTACTGACGGAAACAAACGAGCTAGCGTTCACATTATTCCGCAGTGTCGGTGTGCTTGGCAAAGATGATTTGCTTTGGCGTCCGGGCCGTGCCTCAGGCATTAATAACAAAGTTGTGTATACGCCTGATGCGCAAATGAAAAAGAAGATGGATTTTGAATATGCGATATACATGGCCAACGAGACGCTGAACCCAGCGAAAATTTTTGCGCATATTGACCTATATCGTGGCCATTTTGCTTCTTATCAAAGACAGCAGCTCAATACATTTGAAGAGCGGTTGGAACGGTTCGAGATCCCGTACCCGATCGAGCAAGCACCGGAATCGTTTTCTTTGCTAGAAGTGGATCGGGAAGATGTGTTTATGAGTGTGTGCAAACAGGCATACGATGATTCGTCCATTATCGTTCGTTTCTTTAACCCGACATCCGAAAGAAAGACGGTGATGGTAAAAAGCAACCACATAAAAGAAATCGAAGAAACTAATTTAGCTGAAGAAACCATTCGGACGATCGAAGGGCCGTTTGTTGTCGATGGAAAAGGGTATATGACATTGAAATTGAAGGGGACGAACATGTCATGAGGAAACAAACTATATTGCCGCAGCTAGAGGAAAAGCTGAAAACCATATATGGCGAGCAATACAATGACGAGTATTTGATGGCTTTTCAAGCGCTCATTGAGCGATGGGAGAACAAACAATGGCCAACCAGTGCCTCGCTCTCCGAAGAAAATGTATATTTGATCACGTACGGAGACAGTATTTTCGAAGACGGAACGCCAACGCTAGAAACATTGCATACATTTTTAAAGACACAAGTCGGGAACTGGATTACAGATGTCCATTTACTCCCCATGTTTCCGTATACGTCAGATGATGGTTTTTCTGTGGTCGATTACCGCCGCATTCATCCGCGGCTTGGCGACTGGGAGCACATTGAACAATTGGCGGAAGACTATAGATTGATGTTTGACTTTGTAGCCAACCACATTTCGAAGTCAAGCGATTGGTTTCAAAAGTATTTGCAAGGCGATCCAACTTATGAACGGTATTTTATTCAGAGGGATCCATCATTTGATACAAGTCAGGTCATCCGCCCGCGTACTACACCGCTGTTTCACGACTATCCAGGAACGAACAATACAAAGACGGTGTGGACAACGTTTAGCGAAGACCAAATTGATCTCAATTATCGCCATTTTCCTGTTTTGCTTGAGATGACTGATATTTTGCTAGAGTATGCATATAAACACGGGACAAGCATTCGCTTAGACGCGATCGGTTTTATATGGAAGGAATCAGGGACGACTTGCATGCATTTACCGCAGGCTCATGCCATCATTCAGTTGTGGCGTCTGCTTCTCGATTATTTCAAACCAAATACGCAAATCATTACCGAAACAAACGTGCCGCATCATGAAAACATTAGCTATTTTGGAGATGGGACAAACGAGGCCCATATGGTGTATCAGTTCGCCCTTCCACCGCTTGTGTTATACACGTTTACCGTTCATTGTGCGACAAAATTAACGGAGTGGGCGAAGACGATTGAAAAAATATCTGATCAAGCGACGTACTTTAATTTCTTGGCAAGCCATGATGGCATTGGAATGCGTCCCGTTGAGGGGATTTTAAGTGAACAAGAGAAGGAGATGCTTGTCCAAAAAGTGTTGCAAAACGGGGGAAGGGTCTCCTATAAAGCAAACACGGACGGAAGTCAGTCGGTGTACGAGTTAAATATTACGTACTTTGATGCATTAATCAATAAGGACGTGGATGTGACCGAACAGCAGCAAGTTCAAAAAATGTTAGCTGCGCATTCCATTTTATTCTCGATGATGGGGGTTCCGGCTCTGTATTATCACTCGTTGCTTGGTTCTCGCAACGATTACCACGGCCTTGCCGAGTCAGGCATTCACCGTCGGATCAACCGCGAAAAACTTCCGTATGCCCGAATTATCGACGAATTGGCCAACAATGAGCGGCGAAACGCCATCTTTAACGGGCTGAAACAAATGGTCGAGATTCGCCGCCAACAATCAGCGTTTTCTCCATATGCCCCGCAAACCGTTCTTGAATTGGATGATCGTGTATTTGGGCTAAAACGGGAGAATGAGAAGACGAAGGAAGTTGTGTATTGTGTCGTCAATGTGACCCCCGACGATGTCACCATCGAGACAGATATCAGCGGGGAGGATTTGTTCACAGGGAAAAAAGTGTACAAGTCTCTCGCTTTGTCGCCATACCAATACGTATGGGTCAAGGTGGATCGATGATTACTCGCAGTCGGTTGGAAAGAGCGGGGAACTGGATTCCTTATAGAAAAAGTGACCCGTTACGGAGTTTGACCAATCGTTTCAAGGAAGCTTTATCATCAGCTTCCCATGATCCAAATCGGTCGGGTGTGTATATGGTATGTAGTGTAAAAAGGGTGTCTCGCTGTTTTTGAGACACCCTCTAAGCATTGAATAGAGCATCGAGGACCTCTTCCAAATGAGGGGGATCATCATCCCATTCGATTAACATGGTATCTTCATCGTAAGCAGGTTCATAACCTATGATGACTTTAGAAATATCGTATTTCATCTTCAAATTCATTAAATAATCCACTAACTTTGCAAATCTTAATTTCACCTCATTTTTGTCAGCAACGAATAGTTCACTTTCAGGAAAGTTAAAGACAATATCGCCATATTCCTCGTCAAAAGAAAAAACAATGACTACATTTTTTAGCGAAATTCCTAACGGCAGTTGTTCCAGAACAACATGACCGGTTCCTTTCGGTGATAGTAACTCTTTTATGTTTTTTACTTCAGAAAATTCGATGTCGCGTTGTAAGTTTGGATCATAAAAATGTGATGATTGAATGTGTAGTTTTGTCAACTGGAGTTCTTCATAGATGAGAGCTTCAAGTTTTTCTTTCTTAAAAATCGGATAATATAATTTCTACATTCTCCATTACCATTTCCCCTTTATTGGTCAATAAACCCTTTAAATGTTCCGCCAAGATTTGAACGCACTCCCCGTCCATCAGCAAGCTTTTTCTCTAGGAATTCGTTTACCCTATGAAATTCTCCTGGGGCATCTAGTATTTCCTAAAGATGTTTGATTGCCATTTGATTCATCTGTTCAGGTCCCTCTTTTACTTTTCCTAAAATCTTCTTGCATGTTTCTGCAAAGCATGGGCTACTATCGTTTCCCCACCTTTTCTATCCACGGTAGTTGTCTCTATGATTTTAGTCTTATCAACTTTAACAAAATGACTAGAACCCTTTTCTATGATCTCCTCCCCAACCTTCTTAATCTTAGGGAGAGATGTATTTTTCCCTTCATTGATCCCTATCTTGGATGTCCGGCTAACTCCCGCATACGCTGGTTGCCATGCGACGGATGCGACACTTTCCACGAACTCATTCCATTGTTTCCTGAACAGGCGGATGGTTTCCGTCAACGGTGCTTTGATGACTTGATGGTAAATCGTTTGGAAGATTTACCATCGCGCATGACATGTTTCACTTTCGACAGGGGAGAAGTGGTGTGGAGCACCTTCGCTCCCTTGGTCGCTGCTTTTCCTGCCATGCCGACTCCTTTTGCGGGAGGAGCAATCGACGCAATCAATATTCCTCCTGCCAACAGCCGATCACCAAACGATAGGCGCTCTCCAATGACTGGGTCGTACTCCCCGAATATGTGTTGCAAGTCGTACCAACCAATCAGGTCTAAGTGGAATTCCTTCATGTTATCGGACGACGTTTGGTCTGCTTGACGCATCGCTGCGGCGGTGCGATACAATAGCTCTTTCTTCATAACGCTGCAGCCAATAAACGAGTTCGTCCCGCAGCGCTTTGATGGCAGGAGTGCTGACGCCAGGAAGGTTCATGGCGAGAGAAGAAAGTTCCCACGACAGCGTCGTCCGCGTGCGTCTTCCGCATCAGGAATATGCTTCGCCACCGTTTCTAATTCATTTGGCTTCAACTGAATCATTGCTTGCACTGCTCCTTCATGGTCGCGGTCTCACCGTTCATCCGCCGAATGCCTTCCTTCGCCAGCTCCTTTGCCCTCCATTTCTTTGGATCCGCTCAGCATGTTGTCTCATCTCTCTACTCATGATTACCATAAATAGTATCAAAGTCCAAAATCATACAGATTGTTATTTTGATAACATTTATTGGCTAGTTCCCTGGTTATATTTCCTGCTGTTTTCACAAAGCCCTTGGTTAGAATCAATGTGCCAACAAACCATTCACCTAGTCGGGGCATTCGCTCGTTTGGCTCATAGCGGGCACCTTCACAAAAGCGTTTTTGTTTGCTTTCTGCTTGTAGAACAAGCAGGCGGAGAGCAGGACATTGTTTGAGGAAAAATGGTTGGTTTGTAAAATCAGAGAAAGGTAGAGTTGTGGTTTCGTTCATGGATAGAAAAAGTGGAGCGTGATGAGGATAGAGAACATCGCTCGTCATTGTTGATATTGAAGGGTGCAGTCCTCCGATCAATGGTGAGCGAGGAGTCGCGCTTTTGACGCGTTTTGCAGTGTTCAGGTGTTCACCGTGAAAATCGAACGACTGAGACTGGCTGTTGCCTGGCTTTCTCTTGTACAAGCTTCTATGGGAAGGGAATAGGCTCTTTGATGCTATTGGATGAGTGGTTGATCGTTGTCCATTTCTTTTACCAAGTCAGCGACGGGTATTTGAGGAGAAGAATCGAATGGTCTTTGAGAAGAAATACGACGGTGTCGATGCGTCGTTTGGAAGCAGTGGTTTTATCAGTGGAAGTCCGTAATGTATACATCGGGCTCTTGATTCTGTCACAATGCGCTGAGCGATTTGAGCAAAATGTCTTTGGCATGGTACCAAGAATCCCGACCGCCATCGTCTCAATTTCTACCGCTTGCTGGATCGGTTGTCATCTGCTATCACGATTAGAAACACGGTGTCCGTTCGCTAGAGACGAATGGCGGCCTTATGAATATTGAAACTTCGTTAAAAGAAGACTTCTCGCGTAGGCGATTAGGTGCTTTCGGTTGTCCTCACGGCCGGATGAACACTTCCGTTCCGTTTGGGACGATGGAAGCGAGTTCGAGCACGTCTTTGTTGTGCATGCGGATGCACCCTCTCGATACGTATTTACCGATGGAGGACGGGTCGTTCGTACCGTGAATGCCATAATGGATTTTAGATAAGCTGAGCCACATCGCGCCGAACGGACCGCCCGGGTTGGGTTGGCGGTTGACGATGACAAAATCACCGACAGGCGTGGCGGTAACCATTTTGCCGACACCAACGGGGTAGGTGCGGATTGTTCTTCCTCTATCTTTCAATATGAGTTGTCGGCGGCTGATAGATATATGGATTGTGTACGGAATCGATCCTTTTGCCGGAAGGTGAGGGATGATGATCTCTTGTCCAGGGAAGATGATGGATGAGGCGGTGAGACCGTTGGCGCGAAGCAGCGCCTCCACTGATGTGCGGTAGTCTCTGGCGATGGAAGAGATCGTTTCCCCGCGTTTGACAATATGTTTGTACATGGGCTGTCACTCCTTTGTTCGCTCGACGGAGAAACCCGTTCGGGTGCATGATACATTAATGTATGAGAAAATCCTAGAAAGGTTGCCAAACGAATGAGGAAACCGTTCTCTTCGCTAGAGTAGTGGTGAAAATCCGTTTTTTTCCTTCCAACGATCGTTCTTGAACAAAAAGAAACATAGCGAATGAATGAAGAGAGCGATAACGATCACCAGGCGGTGATGCGCTTCGCTCGTATATGTGGATGTTTTGAGTGGAAAAAAATGATGCTGGCTTCCCTTCAAGACCGTATGGAGTAGTAAAAGCTCATGACGAATCGTAAGGGAATAAGATGCTCCATTTCCCGTTCTCCTTGGCGACAAATACGTCTTGATGGAGTTCAAACACGCCAAAAGTGCTATGGAATGTCTGGATGACACGGATACGGTAGACATCTTGTAACGGTTTGTGTTCACCTGACATCGACCACGAAGCCAAGTGTTCCGCCTCGTCAAGGCGGTACTCAAACGTCTCGACGTCGAAGTCTTGCATAAAGACATGGGCGCGGCGTTGAATGTAAACATCTTTTGGAAATTTCTTTTTCATTTGTGGATGAAACAGTTCCCACGAGCTGCCGAAGTCCCCCGCCTGTTCGTAGCGGTAAAATGCCTTAACGACTTGTTTGGCTTCATGGCGTTCGTTGGATAGAAACAATGACAGCACAACAGCGAGCAAGGCGACGGCGGTAAGGATGGTTACTCCCGTCTGTGCGGAGATCGTTTTTTGGCGGTAGCGTGGAACCATCGGTTTTCTCTCCTCTCTACTATTACCATATGCCGAGTCGGCGGCGGATATGGGTTGTTTGGCTGTTTTTGGAGAAGCGGGGAACAGTTTGGTTAGTTGCGGCTGTATTTTTAGTCAAAAAATCGATTCGGATGTAGTAAAATAAATGGAAGAAGTAATGGTGGAACAAAAAGCGTCCGAACCCTTATGACGAGGGGGCGTTCGCAAGCATGAGGGTGGATAGACGGAGCGTAAATCGGCTCCGTTTTTCCTTTGGCATTCCACCGAGAACACAGCTCTAGGAGAGGTCGAGGGTGATGCGGAAATCATACATTTATGCGCTGCTGGTTGGGATCATGGTCGCTTGGGGATTGAACGTGACGGCGTTGAAAATTCTTGTTGAGCACTTTTCCCCGGTGACCTTGACGGCGCTAAGGATTTTCACGGCTGGTGTAGTCGTGCTTTTGTTTTTATGGGGGATTGGACGGCTCGGAAAAGTCGGCTGGAAAGAAGCGAAACAGATCGGCTTGGCCGCTATGTTTAGTGTCGTTGCTCACCACTTTTTCCTTGCAGTGGGGCTGACGAGAACGACGGCGGTCAATGCGGGTCTAGTTTTAGGGATGGTGCCGCTTGTCACGGCGCTGTTGGCGATGGTGTTTTTAGGCCAGCGCCCGACGATGTTTCGGCTCCTTGGCATCACGCTCGGGTTTTTTGGCGTTATGTTTGTCGTTGCGAACGGCAACGGTGGCCTTGGTCATTTGTCGGTCGGCGATGTATACGTGTTTTTGGCCGTCTTGGCGCAAGGGATTAGCTTTATTATGATCAAAAAGGCGACGGTCGACGCGCGCGTCATGACGGGGTGGATGCTTATCTTTGGGTCGCTTTGGCTGTTTGTCCTAGGTTTGGTGCTTGAGCCCCGTGGTTTGTCCAGTTTGAAGGAGGGCACACCGTTGCTTTGGACGATTTTCCTCGCTTCGGCCGTCGTGGCGACAGCGCTGGGCCATATGTTTTACAACCAAGCCGTTCAACATCTCGGTCCGGCTGAGTCGGCGGTGTTTATCAACCTCAATCCGTTCTTTTCGCTGCTTGGGGCGCATTGGTTGCTCGACGAGCCCGTTTCGTGGGCGCAAGGGCTAGGCTTTGTGCTGATCGTGGCAGGTGTCGTTCTCGGCAGCGGAGGAATGGATGACGTAAGCGCCCGCTTTCGCCGTACGAATGTCGCGACAAGAGGCGGGAGAAAGGCGGGGATGTGGTAACGCGTTCTCCCGCTTCGGTGTAATGTGTTCAGAGGGAAAAGCAACAAGAATGGATGCGAGGGTCACGGAGTAGAAAAGGGGTTGTCGCCTCTTGAATGGGGGCGACTTTTTTTGTGCCATAGGCAGGGGGCTTCATGAGAGCGACGGGGAAATACGATAGTGACCACTCACAATCAGTCATTTTGCGGAATTTATGTTTCTCTTTCGCCCAGATACGCATGAGCATATCGATTTTACGCATTTGAGGACGTGCAGAACAAGAAAAAACGGTAAATGGTGATGAAAGGAGCAGCAAACGATTCATGAATTGACGGGATTGCCTGTGAATGGATGAAATCCGACGCCTGCAACTGAAGAGGAGTGAATCGCTAACGTTCGGCAAACCGGCAGGGCCAAAGAGAGCCCCGCCCTAACGCTTTGGTTTCGCCGCTGTCGATTCCCGTTTGATGAGTTTCGTCGATAATAACACTTCCTGAAATGGTTCGTCCGGATTGTCCCACCGCCACCGTAACAATTCCACGGCTCGTTTGCCGTATCGCTTCAGATCGATGTCGACGGTTGTAATTTTCGGCGTGGCGATTTGCGATAGTTGTCCGTTATCAAAGCTACAGACGGAGACATCGCCAGGTACGTTCAGGCCGTATTGTTGGAGGCTGGTGCTGACGAAAAAGCCTAATCCGTCATTGACGCAAAACCAGGCGGTTGGTTGCTGCTTTAGCTCTCGTATGTAGTTGGCGATCGCTGTTTCGTCCTCTTGTGCGTGGCAAAATATCCATTCCTCGTTCGGTTTCACCCCGTAATCTTTCAACGCCAATAAATACCCTTCATACCGTTCTTGATAGCTCGGTGAATAGTGAATGTCGCCGACAAACGCAATATCGGTATGGTTGAGCTCCAACAAATGCTGGACAGCGATGTAGGCGCCGAATCGATTGTTTGTCAGCACCGCATCAGCGGAAATGTTCGGATGATGGTGATCGACAAGGACGGTCGGGATGCCGGTTGAGACCACTTTTTGGATGTATTCGGTGCTGATATGGGAAAGAATGATGACGCCGTCAACGAGCTTTTCCTCGATGAACGAAGGCAACAGACGTTGTTGTTTTTGTTGCTCGTTGACCGACTGAATGTGTAGCTTCATGCCATGTGATAGCGCTTCCTGTTCGATGCTCAAGTAAATTTCGCCGAAAAATTTCAGCGAAAATGCGCGGTCTGAAGCGATGAGGGCGATTTGCTTCGGCGGCTCCTCGCGATGTTTCGAGCGAGAGGAGGGATATTCATACCCCATTTCTTTCGCGACACGCTTTACAAGCTGCCTCGTTTCTTCGCTCACCCCTTCTTTGCCTCGCAGCGCTTGAGAGACGGAGTTTTTAGAAATGTTGAGCCGATCAGCGATGTCTTGCATGGTGACCCGTTTTTTCATTCGCTATCTCCACCTGTTCACTCTTTTTGCCTTTTCGGCTATTTGAAGTGCGATAAGGATGACGATTGTCATCGCTTTCCTATCCCTGATTATAGGTCGGAATATCCAAAACGATTTCTGTTTTTGCTTTTTCTTCGTTCCATTATACCTCCTTGTGAAACTGAACGGTATTCAAAACATCGGAAAAGTATATACAGGATGTCATTGTAACGTTACAAAATGAAGTTGTCAAGTTTGTTAGTCATGAAAAATATCATTATTTTTTTGCTTTTTTCCGAAAAATAAGTTGACTATTCGGTTTCATCGTGAAATAATGTGTTTGTAATGTATAAAAATATAGTTACAAAGATTGTTTTTTAGTTGACAAGATTGTCTGCCTTAGTGATCTGTCAGGGAAAGGAGAGACATTGTCCAAATCAATTGTTTGTGTAAGCGTTTTAATCATCTGCTCATTCATATAAGGGGGGAATAAACGATGAAAAAGCGCAAGTGGTTTAAGCTCGTTTCGGTGTTACTTGCCGCTGTGGTGATCGGAACGGGCTGCCAAGGACAAGCAGGAAATGAGCAAGGAGAGGGGAAGCAAAGTTCAACCGTGCAGATTGATTTTTGGGCAGCGCCGAACCCGACGCAACAAGCGTTCTGGAAGAAGATGGCCGACCGCTATATGGAAGAGCATAAACATGTGAAAATCAAAGTATCGCCGATGCCGGAAAGCCCTTCTTCGGAGGCGGGCATTCAGTCCGCCATTGCTGCAGGAAACGCACCGGTCCTTTCGGAAAACATCTCGCGTGGTTTTGCCGCGCAATTGGCGGAAAGCCGGGCGATTGTGCCCATGGATCAATTTGACGGATTTGACGATTTACTTCGCAAGCGGCAAATGGAAACGACGATTTCCACTTGGAAATTTGCTGATGGACATCAGTATGTACTGCCGATTTACTCGAACGCCATGCTGTTTGGTTGGCGAATCGATCTATTGAAAGAGTTAGGATATAACGAGCCACCGAAAACATATAGCGAAGTCCTTGAGGTCGGCAAAAAGCTAAAAGAAAAATATCCAGACAAGTTTTTGTGGGCGAGAGCCGATTTGGCCAAACCGACATGGTGGGCAAGATGGTTTGACTTCTTTATGCTGTATAACGCCGCGTCGAATGGAACGCATTTTATTGATGGGAATAAACTGAGCGCGGATCGCGACGCGGGAGTAAAAACACTTCAATTCTTTGCGGATTTAAGTAAAAATCAACTAGTACTGACGAGGGAGACGAAAGATCCGTTTGAAAACGGCACGTCGGTGATGGTCGATTTAGGACCATGGACGTTCCCTTATTGGGCGGAGAAGTTTCCGGAAATGAAATTTAACGAAACATACGTTTTATCCATGCCGCCGGTGCCGGATGGAATGGATCCAGCGCAAGCAAAAACGTTTGCCGATACAAAAGGGCTAGTCATTTACGCTTCAGCGACGAAAGAGCAACAACAAGCCGCGTTCGATTTCGTCAAATGGGTGTACTCTGACCCACAAAACGATTTGGAATGGCTGAAAGAGACGAATTTGCCGCCAGCGCGGGATGATTTGTCAACGAACGAGGCGTTTGTCTCCTATTTTGAGGAAAATCCGCAGTTGAAACTGTATGCGGAAAATATCCCGAATGCGTTGCCGCCGATGGATAATGCCCAAATGGTTGAAATTCAAGAATTGATCGGCAAACAAGCGTTGAACCCCGTTGTTAAAGGGGAGAAAACCCCTGAAAAAGCTTGGAAGGATATGGAGAAAGCGATCGATGGGGTGTTAAAGTAACATGAATAAGCACACGGCAAAAGTGGGTTGGCTGCTCGCCAGCCCATACCTTATCTATTCCGCTATTTTCTTTTTAATCCCTTTATTTTGGGCGTTATATCTCGCCTTTACGAACTGGAACTTGATTTCTCCAGAATATGAGACAGTAGGGGTTCAAAATTTTATCGATGCGTTGTTCAGTCCGAGTGTGCGGGCTGCGTTTTGGGTGACGTACAAGTTTATGCTGATGTTTGTGCCGATCGTTATCGCTGGCTCGCTGATTTTGGCGTTGATCATTCATCATCTGCCACGGTGGAAAGGGCTCTTTGCCGTTGGGTATTTTTTGCCGTACTTAGCGTCAGGAGTAGCATCGGCGATTGTCGTCAAAGGGGTTATTTCTTATAACAGTCCGTTCAATCAATTTTTGCGAGATGTGTTTGGTCTCGATATTGACTGGCTCGGGTCTCCGACCTTGGCGGCGCTAGTGATCGTGCTGATGATGGCGTGGAAGTTTGTCGGTTACTATGCGCTCTTGTTTTTATCGGGTCTTGAAAGTATTCCGAAAGAAGTCTATGAGGCGGCTGAAATCGACGGTGCGGTCGGCTGGAAGCGGGTTTGGCACGTGACTATTCCAATGCTGTACCCTTCGTTTTATACGGTGACGATTTTAGCAGTCGGCTTGATGTTTGGCATTTTCACGGAGCCATATGTGTTGACGGGCGGCGGGCCGGAGTATGCGACCCATACGTGGCAGCTAGAGATTTACAACCAGGCGTTTGAAAAATTAAACGCAGGTTACGGAACGGCGGTCGCGATCATCAATTCGATCGTCACCTTTGCGTCGATTTTCATCTTTCGCAAGCTGTTGGAAAAATGGGGTGGCAGACATGGTTGGGAGTAAACGATGGAAGGTTGGCTTGCTTTATGTGCTGGCGTTTGCGGTTTTGTTCGTCATGGTTTTCCCGTATTTGTATATGGTGTTAGGCTCGCTTGCTCCATGGGATGAAGTCGATCGAAAGTTGATTCCGTCGTCATTGACATTACGCTCGTATGAATGGCTGTTTCAAGGCGGTGAAGATGTCGTGCCGCGGCCGTGGCTTCGGGCGTTTTTCAACAGTTTGCTTGTCACATCGGCATCAACGCTTCTTATGCTGGTGACGGCGGTGATGGTCGGATATGCGTTGTCGAAAGTGACCTTTAAGGGGAGACAATGGGTCAATAACGCGATTTTGTTTCAAATGTTTTATCCGTCGATCATTTTGTTGATTCCGCTGTTTTTGATCGTCCGGTATTTCGGCTGGTACAACACGTATTGGGCGATGATCTTGCCGAAGGCCGTCAACTTGTGGGCGATCTTTATGTATACGAACTTTTTCCGCAGCATTCCTGATGAATTGATCGAAGCGGCCAAGATGGATGGGGCAGGACATCTCACCATCATTCGCCGCATTATCTGGCCGATGTCGCGCTCGATCACAACGATTATTTTCTTGTTCCTTTTCATGGAACGATGGGTGGAACTTCTTTGGGATATGCTGGTCGTCAATAACGAAAAGATGTTGACATTAAATGTATTGTTGGCGCAAATGTTTGGGCCGTATGGGGGGTATCCGGGGCCAATGTATGCCGCCTCAGTGTTACTCACGCTGCCGATTTTGATTTTGTTCATTTTGTTTAGCAAGAATTTTAAAGAAGGTATGCAGTTCATATTAAAATAATGAAACATCACGATGGAAAAGAGAGCAGGGAGAGACGTTATGCAGACGAGGATGCCGACAATGAAAACATGCAAAACATTGCTTGAGGAGCTCGCGCGTGCTCCACGACCGTTTCGAGCGGAGAAGCTGGCATTTGCCGGTGTTGGAGGTCGCGATGTGTACAACATTTCCGCGCCGTTCGAAGATGACGGTGAGTGGGTGATTGCCGGACGGGTGGAAGAGAGGGATAGCGAGCAGTCGGAAGTTTACTTTTTTGTCGAACGTGAGGGAACATGGGTGCCGCGCGAAGGGGCCCCGGTGTTCGCGTTGCAGGATCCGTTTATTTCGCGTGTGCACGGGCATCTCGTGTTTGGTGGGGTGGAGACGTTTCCGCACCCTGTGCTTCATGGGAAGTTATATTGGCGGACGGTGTTTTATCGTGGAAAAACGATGAATGAATTGATGCACTTTTTTACTGGACCTGATGGAATGAAGGATATTCGGCTTGTTGAATTGCGGGATGGATCTGTCGGTGTGTTCACTCGCCCACAAGGTGAAAAAGGTGGTCGCGGAAAAATTGGGTTCACCCGCGTCGGCTCGCTCGATGAACTGACGGTCAAAGCGATTCAAGACGCTCCTTTGATTCACGGTCAGTTTACCGATGAAGAATGGGGAGGCGTGAATGAAGCGCATTTGCTTGCCAATGGACTTGTCGGTGTCCTTGGTCATATCGCTTGTTTCGATCAGGAACGGAACCGTCATTATTATCCGATGGTATTTGCGTTCAATCCAGATACTGGGGAAGCGTCGGAAATGGAGTTGATCGCCACAAGGTCTCATTTCCTCGATGGGCCGGCGAAACGCCCCGATTTGGCAGACGTTGTATTCAGCGGCGGACTCGTGCGCAAAGGGGATGGCACAGCTGATTTTTACGCTGGAACAAGCGATGCCGAAGCACAAAAGCTAACGATTGTTGATCCATTTATGAAATACGAGAGGCAGGGATGATGATGCACCTTTACCGTTATGAAGAAAATCCGCTCATTACGCCGAATGATGTGCTGCCGTATCATGATGGGTTTGAAGTGATCGGTGCGTTTAACGCCGGGGTGGCGAGGTTTCAAGGGGATGTGTTGTTGTTGCTTCGGGTGGCAGAACGTCCCGTGTCGGATGACCCGAACGTGGTGAAGGCGCCGGTGTGGAATTCAAAGACAGGGAAGGTCGATATTTATGAGTTTCACAAGGACGACCCGCGCTATGATTTTTCCGATCCAAGGGTCATTAAAGAGGCAGGGACGGAACGATTTTTGTATTTGACGTCACTATCGTATTTGCGTCTTGCCCGCAGTCAAGACGGGCGGCGCTTTACGATTGACGATCGGCCGTTGATCTATCCTTCGAATGAGTTAGAGACATTTGGAGTGGAAGACCCGCGCATTACGTACATTGACGGGACGTATTACATTTATTTCAGCGCTGTGTCGCCCAAAGGGGTCGGCGAGGTGATGGTGTCGACGACCGATTTTCGGACGGTTGAGCATCACGGGATGATTTTTGCACCGGAGAATAAAGACGTGCTCATTTTTCCGGAGAAGATTAACGGCAAGTATTATGCGCTTCACCGCCCGGTGCCAAGAAGCAACGGCCGTCCTGAGGTGTGGATCGCTGAGTCGGACAATTTGCGTTACTGGGGAAATCACCGCTTTTTGTTCGGCTTGCGGGAAGGGAAATGGGACAGCGCCCGCATCGGCGGCGGTGCGGTGCCAATCAAGACGGAGCACGGCTGGCTTGAGTTGTACCACGGTGCGTCAGAAGACCACCGCTATTGCATGGGGGCGGTGTTGTTGGATTTAGATGACCCATCGAAAGTCATTGCCCGCTCGGAGCAGCCGCTTGTCGAGCCGGAAGCGGATTACGAAGTGAACGGCTTTTTCGGGCGTGTCGTATTCTCGTGCGGAGCGCTCGTTGACGGTGACATCGTGAAAATGTATTACGGCGCCGCGGATACGTCAATGGCTTGTGTTGAGCTGCGGCTTAGCGAGATTTTGGCTTCGCTTGGTAAGGGATGAAAAAGAAAACCCACACATTGGAGCATGGACAGAAACGCCTAAACAGATTAGGCGTTTCTTTTTTTGTGGGGCTGATCGTGACAATGGTGTATTGCTCTCTCTTTCTGTTTAAAAAGAATCGAAACAAATTTCTTTTCGGCTAAGAAGATTTGATATAATGGAAAACAACATTGATTGATCGTACGTATAAATACTGAGCAGGATCAGTGTGAGGAAGCCGTTCCTGCGCTGGTCGAGGCAATGGTGGGTGAATGGCCACGTGGCAATCAAACGTTCATTATGGTTGAAGCTGTCAACGATTCAATTGATCATTCTGTTTTATTTGGTGGCGGTCGCGGTGTCGACGTTGTTGCTATGGTTGCCGGTTATGCACCGGCCGGGGGTGGAGCTTCGCTGGATTGACGCGCTGTTTACCGCGGCAAGCGCCATTAGTGTGACCGGGTTGACGGTCGTATCGGTTCCGGAGACGTTTAATACGCTCGGTGTTGTCGTTTTAGTTGTGATGATGCAAGTTGGCGGCATCGGGTTGATGGTGCTGAGTACGTTCATTTGGCTGTTGTTTGGCAAAAAAATCGGATTTCGTGAGCGGCAGCTGATCATGGCAGACCAGAACCGGCTCGCGTTGTCAGGGCTCGTGAAGCTCGCGCGGGAAATCTTTTTCTTGATTCTCGCGATTGAAGCGGTCGGTGCGCTTGTTTTGGGCGTGTATTTTTTGCGGTATTTTCCGACGTGGCCAGAAGCGTTTTTGCAGGCCGTGTTTGCGTCGGTCAGCGCGACGACGAATGCGGGGTTTGACATTACCGGCAAGTCGCTTATTCCGTTCGCCGGCGATTATTTCGTGCAAATCGTCCATATGCTCCTCATCATTCTAGGATCGATCGGATTTCCGGTGCTCATTGAGGTGAAAGAGTTTTTGTTTGCGCGCAACCGAGGAAGCTATCGGTTTTCGCTATTTACGAAATTGACGACCGTAACGTTTTTTGCCCTTGTCATTTTTGGCACGGTGGCGATTTATGCGCTTGAATGGAATCATTTTTTTGCTGGAGAGTCGTGGCATCGTTCGCTCTTTTATGCGCTGTTTCAGTCCGTGTCATCGCGCAGCGGTGGGCTGACGACGATGGATATGAACGAGTTTTCCCACCCGACGTTATTGCTTTTGAGCGCGATGATGTTCATCGGTGCTTCTCCGAGTAGCGTCGGTGGCGGGATTCGGACGACGACGTTGGCGGTCATTTTGTTAACGGTTTGGCATTATGCGAAAGGGCGCTCAGCAGTCAAAGTGTTCGGGCGCGAAATTCACGAGGAAGATATTTTAAAATCGTTTGTCGTTTTTATTGCGGCGCTGTTTCTTTGTTTTGCGGCGGTTCTTACGCTTTCCGTCTCGGAGTCGTCACTCCCTGTGGTCACGCTTTTGTTTGAAATATGTTCGGCATTTGGGACGACCGGGCTGTCGCTCGGTGTTACCCCCGAGCTTAGCCCGTTTGGCAAGCTTGTGTTGGTGATGTTGATGTTTATCGGTCGGGTCGGCATCATTTCATTTTTATGGCTGATCCGCGGCCGAGCGGTGAAAGATAGCTACCATTACCCGAAAGAACGGGTCATTATCGGCTAGAATAGGGGGAAGGAATCATGAAAAAAGTGCGCAAAGCGATCATTCCTGCGGCAGGGCTTGGGACGCGATTTTTGCCGGCGACAAAGGCGATGCCGAAGGAGATGCTTCCGATTGTCGATAAGCCGACGATTCAATATATTGTGGAAGAGGCGATGGCATCAGGCATTGAAGACATTATTATCGTCACCGGGAAAGGGAAGCGGGCGATTGAAGACCATTTCGACCATGCGTTTGAGCTCGAGCAGCTGCTCAAGCAAAAAGGGAAGCTCGATTTGTTGGAAAAAGTGAAAGAGCCATCCAAAGTAGACATCCACTACATTCGCCAAAAAGAGCCGAAAGGATTAGGGCATGCGGTGTGGTGCGCCCGCAGTTTCATCGGGGATGAACCGTTTGCGGTGTTGTTGGGTGACGACATCGTTCAAGCGGAAACGCCGTGCTTAAAGCAGCTCATTGATCAATACGAGCAAACATTCAGCTCGGTGATCGGCGTCAAGCGTGTGCCGGAGGAAGAGACGCACCGTTACGGGATCATCGATCCGCTCGAGCAGCGGGGCCGCCGCTACCAAGTGCGTCGTTTTGTCGAAAAACCGGCTCCAGGCACGGCGCCGTCCAATTTGGCGATCGTTGGCCGTTATGTATTGACGCCGGAGATTTTCTTGTTTTTAGAGAAGCAAGAAGTCGGTGCGGGTGGGGAGATTCAGCTGACCGATGCGATCGGGCGGCTCAATGAAATTCAGCGTGTCTTCGCCTATGAGTTCGAAGGGAAACGGTACGATGTCGGGGAGAAGCTCGGCTTTATCGAAACGACGATCGAGTTTGCCTTGCAAAACAAGGAGCTGCGCGACGATTTGCTTTCGTTTTTAGAGCGGATGGTGACAGAGGCGAAAGGATCGGCTGAGTGAACGATTCGCCGCACGCCTCTGCTAGCAACGATCAAGAGTCGGGCGGTTAGAGGGAGTTTCAAACCGCGAAATCTCTTGGTCTTGAGCTTTATCCTAAGCCGAGAGGCCCGCTACTTCCTAGCGTGAGCGCAGGGAGAAGTGTTCAATATCAGAGGAATGATGCCATCAACAACAAAGCGTAAAAAATGTTTTTCTAATAGATAACCATTGATGTGTAGCGTTCTCTAAAGTCACTAGTATGCAGAAACCGCGGTGTTCACTGGCTTTTTCTGTGTCGATGAACGTTGGCACAGCAAGTGGCGCACGCGAAACAGCAGGGGGACGGATGAACAATGGCGAACGAATCAAAGCAGAATGGCCGTTTCCAAGTAAAAAGAATTTATGAACAATACGACGATTCCGATGGCACCCGCATTCTTGTTGACCGCCTTTGGCCGCGCGGGGTGGCGAAAAGCGCGGCGCGCCTCGACGGTTGGCTGAAGGAGATCGCCCCGAGTCCCGAGTTGCGGCAATGGTTCGGCCATCGGCCGGAGCGGTTTGCCGAGTTTGCCAGAAAGTACGAGTGGGAGTTGTCCACCGATGAAACGAAGCGGGCGCTTGTGGGCGAGCTGCTTTCGCTTTCCGGGACGGTGACGTTGCTTTACGCGGCCAAAGATGAGCGACATAATCATGCCGTTGTTCTTTGCGAGTTTTTGCGCCGAATGGGCTGAGAACGAGCGAACGACGAGGAGGGATAAGCGATGATTCGCGCGATCGTCGGTGATTTGACGAAGGTGGAAGGGGTCGAGTACATTTGCAATGCCGCTAACGGCATTGGACCGATGGGCGGCGGAGTGGCGGCGGCGATCCGTCGGGCAGGCGGCCGCGCCATTGAAGAGGAAGCAATCCGCATCTGCCAAGCGCAAGATCCACAACCAGGGGATTTGTATGTGACTGGAGCAGGGACGTTGCCGTTTCGTGGTGTCATTCATCTCGTGACGATGAAGCAGCCCGCAGGGCAGACATCGTATGCGATCGTCCGCCAATGCCTTGAGCGGCTGATCACATATTGTCGGGAGCACGGGATTAAGCACGTGGCGCTTCCAGCTTTAGGAACAGGAGTTGGTGGGCTGGATAAAGGGAAAGTGGCAAAGCTGTTTCGTGAGGTGCTTGAGCCTGTGATGGATGTGGAGTTTGTCGTGGTCGATATCGATGAGTCGTTTATCCAGCAGGTTTAGTTAAACAAATAAGGAAGAAAAAGGGCCTTGACAACGCTCGGCCCTTCTTTTTTTTGGCAAAGAATAACACGTTTCGTGATTCACCATATCATATTATAATATAAAACACAAAAAAGTTTCTTTCACTTCCTGATCCGGCTAACGGGAGGTGGCATCGTCGTTGGTGTCCGAGTGATGAAGCCGGTGTGAAAAGGAAGTTTGGCGTTTCCTGTTCGAACCGCGACCAGGAAAAACGGCCAAAAATGCCGTCTATGGCGTTTTTGGCATCGTCCGGAGGGATGAATCATGTTATTTCAATTCCCAACTTTAAAGACATGTGAAATGCTAGTTGACGAGTTTCGTCTGGCTCCGCAGCCGTTTGAACCGAAAAAATTGCGCTTTGCGGGTGTCGGGGACCGGGACGTTTATAATATTTCCGCGCCGTTTGAAGATGACGGTGAGTTTGTCATTGCTGGGCGCGTTGAGTCGCGCGACAGTGAGCAATCGGAAGTGTACTTTTTCGTTGAGCGCGAGGGCGTCTGGGTTCCGCGCGAAGGAGCGCCAGTGTTTGCTTTGCAAGATCCGTTTGTAGCGCGCATTCACGGGCAACTTGTGTTTGGTGGGGTGGAAACGTTTCCACATCCGGCGTTTGATGGCGCGCTCAGCTGGCGGACAGTCTTTTACCGTGGCGCAAACATCCGTGGGTTGAAAAAATTTGCGGAAGGGCCGGATGGGATGAAAGATATCCGCCTTGTCGAACTGAAAGACGGCTCGATCGGCGTCTTTACTCGCCCGCAAGGAGAAAAGGGCGGCCGAGGGAAAATTGGTTTTACTCGCATTTTTTCGCTCGATGACTTGACGCCGGATGTGATTGAAGCAGCTCCGCTTCTTGACGCCCAATTCACTGATGAGGAATGGGGCGGCGTGAATGAGGCGCATTTGTTGGCGAACGGGCTTGTCGGTGCGCTCGGCCATATCGCCTGCTTTGACGAGCATGGCAACCGTCATTACTACCCGATGGTGTTCGTCTTAAATCCAGAGACGATGGAGCGCTCTGAACTGGAATTGCTTGCGCTTCGCTCTCACTTTTTAGACGGGCCGGCGAAACGGCCGGATTTAGCGAACGTTGTCTTTAGTGGCGGACTCATCCGCAAAGGGGACGGGACGGCTGAGCTGTACGCTGGTGTGAGCGATGCCGAGGCGCAAAAAATTTCGCTGATCGACCCGTTTGTGAAGTATGAATCGCAAGAACTTGATCGAATGTATGTTTCTGTCTAAACGGAAGATGAAGAAAAAGGATCGGCATTGATGGACAGACCCTCATGGGGGGTGTTCCCGGCCGATCCTTTTTCTATATTGTCCGGCGGATTTCTTCTTCGATTTGTTGAATCACATCACCGACGTTCGCATGAATTACGCTGCCGGGAAAGCGGAGCACTTTCCAGCCTTTGCGCCGTAAATAGGCGTCTTTTTTCTGATCGTGCCGCTTTTGTTCCGGCGTCGAATGGTACGCCCTGCCGTCGCACTCGATGGCGATTTTGTATTGCGGCAACGCTAAATCAATCCGGTAGCGTGCCGGTGGAACGACGTACTGCGCCTTCACGTTATAACCGCTCCACGTTAGCGCCTCATACAATTTTCGCTCGATGGGACTTTCGCATTTAGCATATTCCCAATCAAACGACAGCGACTGAGATGGATGGCGTTTCTCCCAGATTTCGTGCCGGACAAACAAGACAACAGCCGCTGCAATCAATCCGAAGAAAACGAGATATTCGACCATGACCATCACCTAATCATAGGATAGACACGTTTGGGCGAAGGTAACCGTAGCGAGAAGTTCATGACATAGGCATTTTTTTATGGGCATCTATTTGTAATTCGTCCAATGATCGGAATATAGTAGAATGGGAATGACCTAAACGGGCGTGATCCATTCGGCAACCATTACGACGGCTCAACGAGGTGAAATACATCCGATGAACGAACGCCAGAAAGAAATTTTACGGATCTTATTATCGGATTCGGACCAATATGTTTCTACCCAGCACCTGGCTGAGGTGATTGGCTGCTCGGAAAAAACCGTTCGGAATGACTTAAAGGTGATTGAGTCTGATCTGTTGCAGCATACGGATGCGTATTTAGAAAAAAAACCTGGGACTGGGGTCGCCTTGCACATTCATGAGGGGGAGCGGGAAAAATTATACCAACAGCTGTATAGGACAACTCACTCGATCGATAGCCAGGAAGAGCGTTTAATGGAAATGGCTTATGAGCTGTTGCTCGGAACGAGTCATGTCACTTTGCAATCGTTGGCCAATCGATACTACATGCCTAAGAGCGTGCTAAAAAAAGAGCTGCATCAACTGGAGCAATGGCTCGAAAAGTACGGGTTGCGGCTCGTGTTAAGGAAGAAATTGGGGCTGATCATCGATGGAAGTGAACGGAATAAACGGGCTGCTGCCGCCAATCTTTGCGAACTTGCCGGTTCCTTCACCAATCGCTCTTTTGTGAAAAAGCAATTTCCTGCCCATGAAGTATCGGTGATTGAAAACGTGCTCAGCGAGATCGAAGTGCCGCACCATATGACGTGGACAGATGAAACGAGGGAAAGCCTGTTAGTTCATACGTTGATTGCCTTGAAACGAATCAAAATGAACGAGCCGATTGGTCCCGTATCGAACAAGGACGGGATTCAAAAAACAGATGAGTATGCATGGATGGTGGCGTTTGTAAAACGATTGGAGCCTTATTTTGCTCTTCGTTTTCCAGAAGAGGAAATTACCTTTTTAACGATCCACTTGTTAAGTGCTAAATTGCGGTACTCGCCGTCCAAAGAAGCAGGAATATTGTTCGAGAATGATCAGTCTATCCATTTCGTTGTCCAGTCTTTGATTGATTGCATGTCCCGTTTAACAGGAATTGAGTTTGGATGTGATAACGAACTGAAAGAGGGACTATTTCTCCATTCAGCGGCGGCTTTCCACCGTTTGATTCACGGGTTGCCGATTTCGAACCCGATGGTCAGTGAGATTAAAAAAGCGTACCCTTATATGTTTGATCGAGTGATCGCCGCGGTGACTGAGCTGAACCCCCAGTTTCCGTACAAGATTCCTGAAGAAGAGGCTGCTTATCTTGTTTTACACTTCCAAGCTTCTTATGAACGATTGAAAAAAGTCAATGCACAACATCAACATGTCCTAATCGTTTGCCAACTTGGGATTGGCATGTCGCAGCTGATTCAAACGAAATTGGAGCGCCATTTTCGCGATTTGCATATTGTTGGGAGTGTTCGGAAAGAGGAAGTAGATCGTTATGTGCAGCAGCAGCGTATTGATCTTATTATATCTACGGCGCCTTTAACAACCAGTGGTGTGCCGGTCATCGTCGTTTCTCCTCTCTTGCCGAAAAGTGACCTTAAGAAGATTGAACGTTTTTTGAAATACCGCTACGATCAAGACCCCAAGATGGATCAACTAGCGCTTTTTTCGTTTTTACAGTCAGGGGTTATCGTGCTTCAGTTAGAAAAGGAGCACCGATATGAGGTGATTGAGGAATTGGCAAGCGCCCTGCATCAATTCGGTTACGTAGAGGAGCGGTATATTCATAGCGCGATTATTCGAGAAAAAACAGCAGCTACTACCATCGGTTCGGGTATGGCCATTCCGCATGGCGACCCACGGTTTATTCGGCAATCAGCCATCGCTGTTGCCACGCTAAAACAACCGATCGATTGGGGAGGAGAGAGCGTCCAGCTCGTCTTTCTGCTCGCTGTAAAAGAAAAACGTGAGTGGACGAAACAGTTGTTTCGGGAATTATCATGGTTGAGTGAGCATCCGGACATGGTGCAAAAATTAGTGAAAGAGACAACCCGTGAGCAATGGCTCAAGGTGCTTCATTCGTGTTTGAAAGCCATGGACTGAGCGAACAGAGGGTACCTAGTGAAGTCGTTATTTTGACAAAAAACAACGTTTTACCGCATATTTCGGTAAAAATTTGACCTTTTTACAAGCGAATTTCCTTGTATAGTAAAGATGAAAACGGTTACCAAACCGGAGAAGGGGGAATTCGCATGAAGTTGTTAGCCATCACTTCGTGCCCAAATGGCATTGCTCATACGTATATGGCCGCGGAAAACTTGCAAAAGGCGGCGCAGAAACTTGGGGTCGAAATGAAAGTAGAGACACAAGGCTCCATCGGTGTGGAAAATGAGCTGACGGAGCAAGAGATTCGTGAGGCGGACGGCATTATTATCGCCGCTGATAAGACGGTGGACAAGTCCCGTTTTGTCGGAAAAAGATTGATCGAAGTCGGTGTTCAAGAAGGAATCCGCCATCCGGAAAAATTAATCCAGCAGTTTATAGACGGAACTGTACCGGTATACAAGTCCAATCTGAAATCAGTCGAAGAGTATAAGAAAGAAATGAAGTCGAAGCAAAACCCTATTTATCGTCATTTAATGAATGGAGTCTCGTACATGATTCCGTTTGTCGTGGTCGGCGGATTGCTGATTGCTTTGTCGTTAGCCATTGGCGGTGATCCGACAGGCGAAGGCTTGCAAGTGAAAAGTGAATTTTGGAATGCGGTATTAAGTGTCGGTAGTGTTGGATTTACGTTCATGGTTCCGATTTTAGCGGGATTCATCGCGATGAGTATCGCGGACCGTCCGGGATTGGCGCCTGGAATGATTGGCGGTTATATCGCCGCTAACGGCAGTTTTTATCATAGTGAGGCAGGGGCCGGATTTTTAGGTGGAATTGTTGCTGGATTTATTGCTGGATATGTAGCGAAATGGTTGAAATCGTGGAATGTACCGAAAATGATTCAACCGATTATGCCCATTTTAGTGATCCCGATTTTGTCAACATTTGTGGTCGCAGCGCTGTTTATCTATGTGATTGGCCAACCGATCTCAAGCATGATGAGTGGGCTTACTCACCTGTTAAATAATATGCAAGGGACAAGCAGCATCGCTTTGGCGCTGATTTTAGGCGCGATGATCGCCTTTGATATGGGTGGCCCGGTGAATAAGGTCGCTTTCCTTTTTGGCGCGACGATGATTGGGGAAGGCAACGTCTATATTATGGGAGCCATTGCAGCCGCCATTTGTATTCCGCCTCTGGGCATGGGAGTGGCGACGCTATTAAACAAGAAAAAATATGAGAAAGAAGAGCAAGAAGCAGGGAAAGCGGCCTTGGCGATGGGGCTTGTCGGTATCACCGAAGGAGCGATTCCGTTTGCGGCGAAAGATCCGCTGCGGGTAATCCCGTCCATTATGGTTGGTTCGATGGTTGGAGCGGCCATTGCTATGGTAAGTAAGGTCGGTGATCATGTGCCGCATGGAGGTCCTGTTGTGGCTGTATTAGGAGCGGTGGACAACTGGATCATGTTTTTCATGGCTATTGTTATCGGTGTGATGGTCACTGCCTTGATGGTGAACATGTTGAAAAAAGATGTTCAGTAGCGATAGACAAGTAGCGCAGAAGGAAAGGGGATTGGTTACGATGACGTTATCCGATTTAACAAGTCTTGAGCTGATTGACATTGAGCTACAAGGAAGCACAAAAGAGCAAGTGATTGATGAGCTAATCGGAAAGTTAGATCGAGCAGGGGTAATTGAATCCGCTCGGAAATTCAAAAAAGCGATCATCAAACGGGAAAAAGAAAGTTCGACGGCGATCGGTTTTTCCATTGCGATTCCGCATGGCAAATCAAAAGCGGTGATCAAGCCAGCTGTTGCTTTCGGGTTGCAGAAAAATGGCGTGGACTGGGACAGTTTGGACGGCACACCGGCTAAACTCATCTTTATGATCGCTGTTCCGGAAGAAAGCGCGGGCAATGAGCATCTTAAAATTTTGCAAATGCTGGCGCGCAAGCTGATGGACGAAACGTTCCGGGAGCAGCTGTTGGCTGTGCAAACGAAAGAAGAGGCCTACAACCTGCTGCAAACGATCGGTTAAGCGTAAAAGCCCCCCATTGCCCCTTTTGTCAACACCTTGGTATCACTAAACAAAAAGGGGAAATGGAGCGGGCTTTTTTGTCTTTGCGGCTTATTTCCGGTGTTGTCGTACGAGCACGATTAAGGGGAGTGAACATAGCGATGACGGTCTTGAATCGACCGAAGGGACTGTTTCTATGACGCTGCAAAACCATCGAATCGTACGATCTTTACATAAAATTCAATTCGTTTGCGTTGCCAACGAGTCGTGGATCATCCATCCGATGAAACAAGACGTGATCGTCTATGCGCTTAATGAGGAACGATGACAACCACAGCTCGATGTCTAGACGAAAATTCACATCGTTCGTTCCGCTGCTCGAAGGCAAAAAACAGCGTGGGAATACGTGATATGATCCCCTGATAGTAGACAGAAAAAAGAAAGCACATGAATCTGTCTACTATAGAGGGGGATTTTTCTATGAGGAAAACACGAAAAACCTTTGATGTAAAGTTGAAAAGCTGTGGATATATATTTGATGAACAATGAAGGAGAGGGGAAAGCTCGAAAATCCACCGATCCCGCTTGTCGTTCCTCTTGTCACATCCATTTCCCATAACTGATTCGAGCCGGTAATCATGCGATTTCGATCGAGTTTCTTCGGATATACAATCCGTTTCTCTCGCTGCGGACGTAGTAAGCCCATCGCTTGCTTCTTTCAATACTTGTAGCTGAATTTCCTTCGAATGTTTTCTTCGTTTCATGTACATCAAAAGCCCCCCTTCATTTGGTCACTTCGATGATAAAAACACCTCATCGAGTGTCCAAATTCATTAGGGGGTTAATGAGGACTCAGGCTGCTTACATGTGCTTTTTTATTCGTATCTACTTGACAGGAGGGGCACTTCAAAGTGGCCCACGTTTTGTTTTCCCGTCTCACGTTTGTCATACTGCGTTATCGATTTTTACCGTCTCATCTGTCGTGTTTCCCGCTCTTTCAACTTTTCTTCCATCCGCTTCAGCAACTTTTCCCACGGGTTTTCCGGCTTCTTTTTCTTCCGTTTCCGCTTTTCTTCTGGCATGATCAAGCGCCTCCTTTCGCAGCGGCGGATAAGGTGAGCAAGTCGCGCAGCTCATCGTCAGACAGCTCGGTGATCCACGTTTCGCCTTCAGTGATCACATCAGCGAGCGCTTGCTTTTGTTCGAGCATCTCGTCAATTTTTTCTTCAATCGTCCCGGTCGTGATCAGCTTATGGACGTGGACGAATTTCGTTTGCCCGATACGGTAGGCGCGGTCGGTCGCCTGGTTTTCGACGGCGGGGTTCCACCAACGGTCGAAATGGATGACATGGTTGGCGGCGGTTAAGTTGAGCCCGGTGCCGCCTGCTTTGAGCGACAAAAGGAAAATTGGCGCTTTTCGCGCTTGGAACTCATCCACCATCCGGTCGCGCGTTGGTTTTGGGACACTGCCGTTTAAAAACAGCACCGGTTCGTCAAACAAGTCGGAAAGCAGTTCCTGAATCATCTCGCCCATGCGCACGTATTGGGTGAAAATGAGACAAGACTCATCATTGGCGCGGATTTGTTCGACGAGTTCCACGAGTTTTTCGAGCTTATGCGACCGCTCGACCAGCTGGCGGGGCGATCGTTCTCTTAAATAAAGCGCCGGATGGTTGCAAATTTGCTTGATGCCGTTTAGCATCTGCAAAATCAACCCGCGCCGTGCAAACGGGCTCGCCGCTTTCGCCCGCTCGAGCGTGTCGTTGACGAGCTGCTCGTACAAAGCCGCCTGTTCAGCTGTGAGCGGGCAGTATTCTTTTTGTTCAAGCTTATCCGGCAAGTTGAGGGCGACCGCTTCGTCTGTTTTCGTCCGCCGCAAGAGAAACGGACGGATGAGCGCCTGCAGCGCCGCTTTTTTATGGGCATCTCCTTCTTTTTCAATCGGCCCGGCAAAGCGGCGTTCAAACTCTGTTGCGCTGCCGAGATAGCCCGGGTTTAAGAAGTGGAAAATGCTCCAAAGTTCGTTTAGGCGGTTTTCGACCGGCGTGCCCGATAAGGCAATTTTATGCTTGGCGCGCAGGCGACGGATGGCGCGCGCTTGTTTCGTCTGCGCGTTTTTAATGTTTTGCGCTTCATCAAGGCAAACGGTATGCCAATGAAGCTGTTTTAAATCGTCCCCGTCCAAATGGGCTAAGCTATAGGACGTAATGACAAGATCTGCCCTGCCCGCCGTCTGCAAAAACGCCTCATGTTTCGCACGGTTGGGCCCGTGGTGCGTGTAGACGCGCAGCTCAGGGGTGAAGCGGGCGCATTCTTTTTGCCAGTTGCCGATGACGCTTGTCGGACAAATGAGAAGCGCCGGGGTGTCCGGGCGCTCCGTTTCTTTGACGTAAGCCAAATAAGCGAGCAGCTGGACTGTTTTGCCGAGTCCCATGTCATCAGCGAGGCAGGCGCCAAAGCCAAAGCGGCGCAAAAAGGCGAGCCAGTCGACACCGCGTTGCTGGTACGGGCGGAGCGTGCCGTGAAACGACGGCGGCACGACAGCGGTGGGGAGCTCGTCAATGTTATGCAGCTGGCGGATGAACGCCCGGAATTGGTTTTGGACGTCAATATGAATCGGAATGTGTTCATCTGTTGCTTCGTCGCGTGCGTTGGCTTCAGCCAATAACGTTTGGGCGACGATTTCGTGGATCGGCACCCCTTCTTGTTTCGCTTTTTCCATCAACGTTTGCGCACGGCGGACGAGCGCAGGGTCAAGGGCGATCCATTGGCCGCGCAGGCGGATGAGGCGCCGCTTTTGTTCGGCGATCGCCGCGAACTCTTCTTCCGTCAGTTCGATGCCGTTGGTCGCCACGCGCCAGTCAAAGTCGGAGAGGCGTTCAAGGCCAAAGAGCGATTCGGCATGGACGGAAGGAGACAGTTTCGCTTTGATGGACAGCTGCGCCTGGCGGATGTTATGCCACCAGTCGGGCAAGAGAAGCCGCACACCCGCTTCGGTCAGCTTTAAGCTTTCTTCGGACAAAAAGAGCCACGCCTCGTCATCGGACAGCTCGTTGCGCAGCTCACCGTTGCCACCAAGCCATGGGATGATCGTTTCGATGCGGCGGATGGCGCGGGCGATGGACTGTTCATACGGGCGCCAAGCGCGCGGGATTTCGTCCACTGGGACGACAACGCTGTCGTCTAAGGCGATCAAGACGGTTTCCAGCGTCCATGAATCACCGTCTTCCGGCGGTTCAACGAGACGCAAGCCGACGGTAAACAGCGGCCGTTCGCCAAGCCAACCGATTTGTTCGAGCCAATCGTCTTCTCCACTTATCCATTGGTCGTTGCGGGCTAGGATGGCCGGATAGGCCTTTATGATTTCTTGCCAGATGTCGCGCAGTTCCGGATCGCGCGACAGCCAGTCAGCGATCGCGAGCGACCGCCATGTTGTAATGAACGGGTGCGGGTCAGCGTCGAGCCCGAGCCAGCGGGTGTGCTGTGCCTCGCTCCAAAGCGTCGACCGGCGTTCTTTCCACGCTGCAAAATCGGGGCGGAAGCGACGCTCGCGCAGATCGTCCCAAATTTGCCTTGCCCATGTCTCGAGTTGGGCGGTAAATTCGTCTTTCCATTCGATGGCGACGAAGCTGATCGATGGGCGCGAGGCAAAAAAGGTGAGCGCTTGCCACGGTGATAGTTGGACCACTTCTCGGCCATTGACAATGACGGAATCGATCAGCGTGCCGTAAAACGTTTCTTCATGCCAAGCGAACACAAGTGGTGCCCAGCTTGTCGCGGGAGATGAACTGCTGAGCCAAAAGCATTGTCGTTCCTCACTCCACTCACACGAAAGGGTGATCGTCTGTAACGCTTGTTCCATCATGGAAGCAATTTTCCTTTCCGTAGTTCTTCATGAAACGCACGCATGCGTGCGGTCTTGGTGCATAACTGTTCGAGATAGGCGTTCCACTCGTTCGTCTGTTTCAGCGCCCGATAGCACGTGCGCAGCTTTTTTAAATAGCGAACAGCTGTGCGATAGCTTGGTCGATTTTTTGCTTCGACAAACCGTATGACCGCCCGGTGGTAAAGCGGTAAGACGAGCGCAGGGTCTTGCTTCTCGAGCATTTTTAAAAACTGCGGATCCATTTCATGGGCGGTCATATTCGCCCATAAGTACAAGTCGATCATGTGCTGGTAGCGTCCTTGGCGGTGCAAAAATTGAACATAGCGGTTGGCGCTGTATGGGAAACAGTGGTTTAAGAGCGCTTCGTACTCATCCCATCGGTTGTTCTGTTGGGCGTATGATTCGTACAGCTGGCCGATCTCGTTGACAAACTTTGTTCGTTCCGGTTCCGGAAGGGCGGCTAAGTAGTAAGGAAGCTCTTGTTTCCCTTTCGCCCAAAACGATGCAAACCGGTCAGGCGGACCGGAGGTGATCAGCCGCTTCGTCCACTCGATAAAACATGGTGCGGCACTCTCCGGAAAGACCCGGTATAACGCAAACGCTTCCTCATCCTCTTTCAGCAAAAAGGCTAAATGGGCGGCTGCCAAAAAGGCAAGTGGAATTCGCTTTTCTTTGGCGAGTCGGAGCAAGTGCTCTTTTTCCTGCCAACGTTGTGCCTCTGTTGTGAACAGCAGCTCCCAAGCCGCCGTATAAAGATCGTAGATAAGCGAAGGGAAGAAGTCCGCTATCTGCAATAAGTCCCGCACATAGGGGACGGTTTGTTTAATCAGCGGGTCAGGCGCTGATGCCGACGGATTGGATGAGAACCGCTCCAACGTCTCGAACAGTTCATCGGCGATATATTCGACATCTTGCTGCCAGGAAAATTGCCCGTATGAGCCAAACAAACGTTGGTGCCAACCGCGTTCTTTTCCGTACTCGATGAGATGATGGAACAAAAACAAGGCGGCATGAAACCGGTACAACCCCCGGGCGGCGTGATGTTTCGGGCCGCCTTTGACTAGCGCCGGAAACAGCTGATGGGCGAGTCGATACGGCCAATCGTCGCGGCGGCGATGGCGGGCGGCAAACTCATCAAGCGCCTTCGCAAACTGCTCCCACCATTCGTCGACCGATTCGGCTGGTGCGACCGTTGATGTTTTGGGGGCAGGGGAAACGGTTTGCGGTGGTTTCTTTTCTGCTTGCTTCCATTGGCGAAGCAATTCACCGTTGTCAAGGACGTTTCCGTAGACGTAAAAAAACAAGGCCAGCACGTGCGAACAAGGGCCTTCTGTCTCGCATGGGCAGTCATGGTGGCCGATGACGTCGGCGAGATCGAGCGTGACATCGTGAATGGTTATGTCAGCTACTTTTCCTTTGATTCGTTCGCTGTCGATGACGATGACGTTATAGACAAATCCCCGCCGTGATAAATCGCGCCCTTTTTGAATGAGGGGTTTATAAACGGAAAACGGTAGGTCGTTTTGCAAATCAGCTGCTGCCTTTTGCAAGAGAGGTTTCGAGATGGCTGTTTGCAACATAGCGGTTCATCCCTTCCGTCCATTCTTAATATCCATTTATTATATCATGGGGGACCGAACGGTTGCTATGCTCGTTTCGCCATGGGAAGAAGGAGCATTTTCTTTTTTTCTATCAACTATGATACAATAAAGACAACGGCGGGGCTTTTTGTACAAAGCAGAAATGATATGTCGGCAGCGTCGTAGAAGCCCCTTGTCCATGCGGCGGCGAAAAACCATTGTTGTGAAAAGGAAGAAGCAGTGTCGATCAAGTCCATGATTGAACGGCGAATTTGTTGAATGCATGCACGATGTGCTTTTGTTGACACAAAAATCTATTTTTCTCATTGAGAAATCTTGAGTTTGAAGGCTTTCACAAACCGCTTTTGACAGAAAACGGTTGTTTTTCACCGGCTTTTAAGAATAAGCAAAGCAAAAGCGAGGATGAAGTCTCTTTTCCTCGCTTTTTCGCCTTTCCCGACGTTGTTCCCTGTTTAGGGACATTTCATGGAGAAAAGAGCCGAATCTTGTGAGAGGGAATCGACTTTCGTTTGCCTGATGGATGGTGAACGCATTCGTGACAAAGTTTCCCTCTTTTCTTCTTGTACATATATTCGACCTCTTTGCGTTCGTTTGGAGCTGATGAACGGATGTTTCTCGGCGGTTGTCTGCAGCTATGACGGATAGTCATAGACACTGCCGCAGTTTTCTGATGGGCATGCTCGTTTTCTTTTCGGGCAAGCGGTGTAGCCATCCGTCTTTGCGAGTGTTTCGATTTTTCCACTCACATTCACTTTTGTATAATTGTAAGTTGTTCTGGCGAATATGATGGTGCGAAACATAAAGGAGGGTGTTACATGTCGATCGGACGAAATGACCCGTGTCCGTGTGGAAGCGGGAAAAAATATAAGAAATGTTGCATGAACAAAGTGATGGAAGAAGAGACGAAGCGAGCGCGACAACATCGTTTTTTCGAACAGAAATACGAATTGTCGCAACGGGTGCGCCGCTTTTTGGATGAGGAGTTGCCATACGGCGAACGAGTGGCGGTAAAACACGCGTTCCGTCAGGCAATTTGGCAAAAGAAGCAAAGTGAGATGCTTGAGAAGCTCGAATCGCTTTGGTATTTATTCGTTCATCGTTTTCCAAACGGGATGCGCGGCGTTGAGTGGTTTCAACGCGAAAAAGGGCGCCATCTGACTCCGGAGCTGAAGCAAATGCTCGATAGATGGGTGGGGCTCGTCCCGCGCCTTGTCCAGTTCGTTGACCGGAATGACGACGGAGTGATAGCGGTAGATCGGTGGACGGGAGAAACGCTGTTTATGCCATTTAGTGAAACGATGCCGAATGTAGTGCCGTGGGGAGGTATGTTTGCGTTTCTCGAACCGTCTGACAACGGTTATTATGTTCAGGGGGCTGCTTCTATCATCGGGCCGGACGGGGTGAAGAAAGCCGAAGAACAAATACGCACACTTCTTCAAGAGACGGATATGCCGTATGAAGAGTTAGTGTTTGTCCATTTTCTCGATATCGTTGATGCGGGCCATCGTGCTTCTTCACTATCCGAGCGTGATACGGAATCGGTGGAACAATGGACGATCGTCTATGACATATCCGATGCGCGGAAAGCTCTCCGCCAACTAGCCCAACACGGAATAGGAATCATTGATGAAGAAAACGCGGAAACCATCAAAGGTTCGTTGCGCGGCGTGACGTACGAATATAGGGATCGTCTTGCTTCTGGCCCTATTTATATCGACGAATTAGTGGGCTTTTTAGAAGGGAGAGGGCGGACAATGACATTTTCCGCCTTCGATGTGGACGCAGAACGAGTGCTGACAGAAGCGCTTGAGGCAATCGGTATGTCTGCGCGGGTCGTGTCGCGGTCGACGAAGACGCACGTTGTTCCAAAAGGAGTGAAGTTGCTATCGTACCATGTCGAGTTGCCGCCGGGCGAGCCGCAATATATGGCGTTAGTTGCCAACAGTGCGATGATGTTAGAGCAGATGCTGCATGTGCCGCATGAGGAATGGAACGGACGGTCCGTTCATGAGTTGGCAATGGACGGGGAGCACGAAGAAGTCGAGCAATGGTTGCGGACATATGAATACCATACGTTCGAGCGTCTCCGAAAAGCGGGCTGTCCAGTAACGGTCGATACCAACAGTGTCCGTTCCCGCTACGGGCTGCCGCTCTCGCCATTTGTGACGCCAAAAGCCGAGCGGAAAACTCATATTCGAGTGTTTCAACGGCTCGATGATGGGGAGTATTTTGTCATGCCGGCGGAATGGGAGGCACGCTTTTTCGGTGCGGATTTAATCGAATTTTATCAAGAAAAAACGGAAGGAAAATCGGAAGCGACGGAAGCGAAATACCGCCTCGGTGTAACAGCGGTCGGCCATTATTTGCAGACGACGTCGCTGTCATCATGGGATGAGGTAGAAGAGCGTCATTGGCAGCAATGTCTAGCCTTTCACTATATCATGTTTTCTCCGGATGCAACTGTTAATAAGGCAAAACAAGTATTAAGCGCCGTTCAGGCGTTCGCGAAATGGCTTGATGGCCGCTATCAGACAAACCATGCTCCGGTCGTGCGCCAACTCGTTGCGGAATTGAGCGAGCCGTTGTTGAAGGCCGTCCGTCTTCTCCGGTTGTATCACCGGTCTGACTCAGCGGTGGTGATGGCAGATACTGCTTCAGAACAGATGATGGAAAACAAAGGGGAGCACCGGACGGGGACATTCCGAGTGGTGAACGTCGACCAGGAAGAAGCCATACTCGACTGGTTGGAGACGGGTGAGCAGCTTCACTGGCGTCTGACTCCGTCGGCTACATCGTATGTAGAGCCTGGTATGTACGTAAAAGCCACCTTTAACAAAGACGGGGAGCTGGCTTCCGTTCAGCGTGTGTACCCGCCACAGGCCGCTCCTTATCTAGAAGCGTTCGTTCAGTTTGATCAGCCATTGGCTAAGGTGTAAAGATGTGGGAGGGTGTCCCGTTGTGGGGCATCCTCTTTTTCTGTGAAAATGTGTATGCCTTGGAGTGCTATTTTCACACTTGGGTGGAGTGCAAAACTTGTTCATGGTTATTTTTCTATCGTTTGGAGTGATGGAAGGACGAATCAGCCGTGCTGAGCGGGGGACACTGAGAGAACGCAAAGAATGTTTTCGCCGTTACTCGGCAACGCTCGTATCTTTTTCATTTGGCAGCTGTCGTGCTAGGGAACATTGTGTGGAAATAGGGCATCCGTTGTCGGTTTATCGTCGTGCTGGCGCTCGTTCTGTCGAGCGGTTTTCCCGACCGACAGACAGGAAATCGACTCTTACGTGCGAACCATATAGTAGAACGAGAGACATCTAGGAGGGAAGGTGCATGAGGCCAAGAAGATGGTTCGCCATATTGGTTTGTTTGTGTTGTTTGGTTACAGCTGCCTGGCCGGCAGAGGTGAAAGGGGAAAATAAGAAGAAGGAACGATTGGCTGTCGTGACGGTTGATCGGGTGAACGTCCGCCAAGGGCCGGGTGTGCCGTACCGTCCGTTGGCGAACGTTCACCGTGGTGAAACGTATCGGTTGATCGATATAAAAGACGGCTGGTTGAAAATAGAATGGAAGAAGAATAAAATCGGATGGATTGCCGCATCGTATGCCGCTCCTGTGCGCGAAATGGAAATCGTGCAAGAAGATCGGCTTCGTCTTCGGCAAGAGCCGGGGCTAGATGGGCGTATTATTGGCCATCTGGCACAGGGGGATCAAGTCATTGTCATCAAAGAAAAGGGAGAATGGAAACAAATCGTCACAAAAAAGGCTGTTGGTTGGGTGGCGGCATCGTATTTGGTAGATGCCGAATCTCCAACTGGTTCACGGCAGACAGGAGTCGTGACGGCTGATTCACTGAACGTGCGGGTTGCGCCGTCATTGGACGCGGAGCGGATCGGACGGCTTTTGCACGGTGAGCGCGTTGAGATTGTCGAAACAAAACAAGATTGGTATAAGATCGTTACCCGTTCCGGGCTAGGTGGTTGGGTGGCAGCGGAGTACGTCGAAATGAAAAATGGACAGGCCGTCGGGAATCAGGAAGAGGCAGTGGCTGAATCGGCTTCGCCTGCTGCTGTTGACCTTGCCACCATTCAGGGAAATGGGCCGCGTCAATATGTAAAAAAATGGACGCGCACACCTGTTCAAGTGCTTGCCGGAAAAACGATCGTGCTTGACGCCGGCCATGGCGGCAAAGACGGGGGAGCGGAAAGCGTCAATGGCGTAACGGAAAAAACATTGACAATGGAAACGGCCGAGCGGTTGAAAGAAAAGCTCGAAACATACGGAGCGCGCGTGGTGTTGACGCGTGTCAATGATGATTACGTGCCGCTGTCGGCACGCGTGGCCACCGCCCGTTTGTACCAGGCGGATGCGTTTATTAGTTTACACTACGACAGCGCGGAGGATGAAGATGCTTCTGGCATCACCGCCTACTATTACGATCGGTTCGCCGACTACGGGTTGGCGCAATCGTTCCAAGGGCCGTTCTCAAAGCTCTCTGCTTTGCCATTTCGCGGCCTCGCCTTTGGCAACTATTACGTACTGCGGGAAAATGAACGACCGTCTGTGCTGCTTGAGCTTGGCTATTTAAGCAATCGGTCGGATGCCGAGGTTGTGGCGACAGACAGCTATCAAGAAACAGTGACGACGGCTATCGTGAACGCCGTGCGCCATTATTTTCAATAACAAACCGGTCATTTTGCCAAAAATAGGCAACGGATCTGCGGCATACAGGCCGCACGACAAAAAGCGTCCCGATTTTTCGGGGCGCTTTTTTACCATTTCAAATCGAGAAAGCCTTCATTTCTCGGCATGAGCACACGGGGGAAGAGTAATTCCTGTCACTTATTGCACATACCATGAGGGGGAAGTTTTGAGACATTGATATGTACTTGCCTAATGACAACCAACATCCCTATTTGTCCTTCATTTTGTTTTTCTAAAGTGTTGGTTTGGACATGATATTGATTGGCAACGAGCAAACAATCTTTGTCTTCTCTTCCATCCATACTAGTTCATCTTTAATGTTTCTATGAGGGTAACTTTTTTGTCAATCTAGCTTCCTTTCATCAAGAGATTGTCTCTATAGGTAAAATATACCTATGACCCTTCTTGTTTAGGGGGATTGTTAGCCAATCACAGAAGTTCGTTGGCTTTTGAAGACTGATCATGCCTTTGCTCGATGGCTGCTGGGACGAAATAGCCAGAACAGGGGCTTGACAAAATAGTAAAAAAAGTATAATATTTAAAACGTATTAGGATAGTAATATTTCATTATAATCCTAAGTGGCGCGTTTGTTTTGTGATATATCAGAATATTCAATTCATTTTGCTAACATAGAAATGAGGGATATGATGAAAACGAGAGATGTGCTGTTTACAGGATTGATGCTATTTTCTCTCTTTTTTGGCGCGGGGAACTTGATTTTTCCTCCATATTTAGGAATGGAAGCAGGAACGGCGGTATGGCCAGCAATTCTTGGATTTATCGTTACCGGTGTTGGGTTGCCGCTGTTGTCGGTCGCGGCGGTGGCGTTCGCCAAAGACGGTGTCCGTTCGCTCGGCAACGCGGTCCATCCGGTGTTCAGCCTTTGCTTTTCGCTCGCTGTGTATTTGGCAATTGGTCCGTTTTTCGGCATTCCGCGCGCGGCCAGCGTTGCCTATGAAATTGGGGTCAAGCCGTTTTTTTCTGAAAGCGCTTCTTTCGCGATGTGGTTGTTTACTGGCATCTTTTTCGCCCTTGTGTACTGGCTTAGTTTAAACCCATCGAAGCTTGTCGATCGAATCGGTCAACTATTAACGCCGCTCTTGCTGCTTTCGATTGCTGTGCTTTGCATTACCGGTTTGATCCGGCTTGATAACCCGCATGCGGTGCCGGCGGAGAAGTACGCCTCTGCGCCGTTTGCGAAAGGGGTACTGGAAGGGTATTTAACGATGGATACGATCGCTGCCCTTGCTTTTGGCATCGTCGTCATCCACGCGCTTCGTGACCGCGGAGTTAACCAGCCGGCGTCGCAGGCAAAGGCGACGATTCAAGCCGGGATGATCGCCGGATTAGGACTCGCGCTCGTTTATACTGGCATTGCTATCATTGGTGCAAGAATGGCTGATGCCGGCTCATTTGCCAACGGAGCGGAGCTGTTGTCATACGTGTCATCGCTGCTGTTTGGCAACGGCGGGAAGTTGCTGTTGGGTGTGATCGTAGCTCTTGCTTGCTTGACGACGGCGGTTGGCCTTGTTACCGCTTGTGCGCAATATTTTCAGGAGCTTACACCGACGGTTTCGTACCGGTCGTATGTCGCTGTGCTGACTGTATTTAGCTTTTTGATGTCGAACATAGGGTTAAATGCGCTGATCGCCGTTTCTGTTCCGGTGTTGACGATGATATATCCATTGGCGATCGTGTTGGTTGCTTTATCGTTTTTCCGCCGCTTTTACCGCGGTTCGACGAAAGTGTACGGTGTTGCGTTGCTCTTTACCGGCGTGTTTAGCTTGTACGACGGTTTAAAAGCGATCGGGTTGGAAACGGCATGGTTAGAACCGCTCCTCTCGTGGGCGCCGCTGTTTTCGGTCGGGCTCGGTTGGATCGTACCAGCATTGATCGGTGCTGTGCTCGGCTTTATCATGGACCGGCCGTCCGCAACGAGACGGAAACATGCTGCGTAAGGGACTGACTTAACAGACCCTCCGCTCTCTAGTTAAACAAAAAATGATAGAATAATAAAGGTGTTTGGTGTGTATATATGGTATTAAAAGGGTGCCTCGTTGCTTTTGAGGCATCCTCTTTTTTCGCTGTTACTCAAGCAGTTCGGTGAAACCTGTGAATATCCGCAGGTGATTCGATATAATAGGGACAAGCCGTTTATCGCCCCAATGGATGGATAAAGGTGTGAGAAACCGTGAAGATGGCGATTGCGGGAACGGGAGATGTTGGTCTTGTGACCGCGATTTGTTTGACTAAAGACATGTGCCCAATGTTAGGGTAGAGCGGTATTGAAATGCTGTGGGATGTTCGCTCAAGCGCCTACAGCAACGGCTTTGACGTAGGTTGATGTTCCCGAACGGGCAATCAGAGGAGTTTCGGGGAAGCAAGACATGCAGATGAGGACGTTGTTAGCCCTCGGGCGGGGAGGTGTGCGTCATTCGCATTCGGTTAGGTATATTAGGAGCAGACGACTCGTTACCGATTATTCAATCGGTGGTGGAGGAATATAAAGAATTCGTTTGCCTTCCAGTCGTTTATTGGAACGAAAGTGAAATTCTCGACTTGATTCGTCCGCTTGCCTCTGAGGTCGATATGTGGCTGTTTTCCGGACAAGTGCCATATTCAATCGCCAAGCAGTCCGGTGAGATCGAGGTGCCGCTGTTTTACGTGCCGCATACCGGGGCGAGCTTATATCGTACGTTGCTGCAGGCGTATTATACCAACCAAATTCCGATCTCTCAGCTAAGCTTTGATACATATGAGCGCGGCGAAGTGGAGCGACTGCTTGAGGAAGCCGACATTAAAGAGCCGGTTCCGCATATCAAGCATTACGAAGGAGGCATTTCCGCTCAAGAGCTTGCTAGTTATCATTACGACTTATGGAGGCAAGGGAAAACGAAAGCCGCCGTCACTTGCCTACGAACCGCTCATCTGGAAATGGAAAAAATGGGGATGCCAGTGTATCGGGTGCTGCCCGCTCGTTCAGCTGTTGAAGCGGTCGTGCAAACGATCATTCGCACAGGGGAAATGCTCCATGTACAAGATGCACAAGTCGCCGTGCAGATGATCGAAGTGGATTCGATGATGATTACATCCCCGGAGGCATTTTCAACGGATGAGATTTATAAAATGGAACTGAAGGCGACAGAAAAACTGTTGCAGTATACGAAAAAAGTACAAGGATCGCTCAAATGCGCCGGACCGGGTCGCTACGTCATTTTTACAACAAGAGGTGCGTTAAAAGAGATGACCGCCAGCTATAAAACGATTCCTTCTGAGGAGGAGATGGCACACCTTTATGACGAAATCGTGGCGTGCGGCATCGGCATCGGGCGAACAGCGTACGAGGCGGAAATCCAAGCGGGAAAGGCATTTTTGCATGCGAAACACTGCGGAAGAGGAGCTTGGATGGTTGCCTTTGATGATGGGACGATTGCAGGTCCGTTAGGAAAGGGGGAGCGAATTCGTTACTCGCTCGGCGATGAGGAGCTGCGGCAACTGGCCAGCCGCACGAGTTTAAGCGCTGCGACGCTTGGCAAGCTTCAGGCTGTTTTGCGCAAGCGAGGAAAGAACGAGATTGAGGCACATGAGTTGGCTGTCTACATGGGAATTTTGCCGCGCAGTGCCCGCCGGATTTTAAAAGAATTAGAGGCTGCTGGCCTTGCCGAGGCGATCGGGGAAACCAGTCCGTATCCCCGTGGACGCCCGCGGAAAGTGTATCGCATTTTTTTATAATCATCAGATGGTGAATCGGCTTCTGCTGTTTGTGGAAGCCGATTTTTATCGTTTTGGCTAAAAAGGTGCGGTCGTCAAGGTGAAATGGGCCGCTCGCTAGTAGAGAAAACTAGGGGCTCGCTGAGATAATATTTATTCTATTCATTATGATTTGTAATATTTGAAAATTTCGTTTAATACGTTATAATTAAGGACATAACCGAAATTCATCCGTAAATCTCCTGAAGGAGAAAGTGGGGAGTAAATTGGTTCAGGGGGAACGTCTTTGGCGACGACTCATGGAACTAGGGGAAGTTGGGAAGCAGCCAGGCGGCGGTATTACACGACTCTCATTCACCACGGAGGAACGGCGAGCGAAAGACTTGGTTGCCGCTTATATGCGCGAAGCAGGTCTGTCCGTGTACGAAGACGCAGCGGGCAACTTGATCGGGCGGAAAGAAGGCACGAATCCGGAGGCTCCGGTGGTGCTCATTGGCTCACATGTCGATTCGGTTTACAACGGTGGGTGTTTTGACGGTCCGCTCGGGGTGTTGGCAGGCATCGAGGTCGTTCAGGCGATGAACGAGCAAGGAGTGAAGACACATCACCCGATTGAAGTTGTGGCGTTTACGGACGAAGAAGGAGCCCGCTTTCGTTTCGGCATGATCGGCAGTCGCGCCATGGCTGGGACGTTGCCGTCAGAAGCGCTCAATTACTGTGATGCGAATGGAATTTCCATCGCCGAGGCGATGAGGCAGGCGGGGCTTGATCCGCACCGCTTGCATGAAGCGGCACGAAAACCTGGGACGGTCAAAGCGTATGTTGAATTACATATTGAACAAGGACGGGTACTTGAGGAGGCAGGACTTCCTGTTGGTATCGTCACCGGCATCGCCGGGCTTGTCTGGGTCAAATTCACCGTCGAAGGAAAGGCGGAGCATGCCGGCGCGACACCGATGTCGTTGCGTCGCGACCCGATGGCCGCGGCCGCTCAAATCATCGCAGTGATTGAGGAAGAGGCGCGACGAACCGGGACAACGGTCGGAACGGTCGGACAGCTTCACGTGTTTCCAGGCGGCATTAATATTATCCCGGAACGGGTCGAATTTGTGTTAGACTTGCGTGACTTGCAGACTGAGGTGCGCGATCAAGTGTGGCAGACCGTGGCTGCGCGGGCACAAGTGATCGCGAAGGAACGGAACGTTCGCGTCACGACTGAATGGCTGCAAGACATGCCGCCGGTGTTATGTTCCGACGAGGTGAAGCATGCCGCGGAAGCAGCGTGCAAGCAGCTCGGTTATCCGCCGTTTTGGCTGCCAAGCGGCGCAGCCCATGACGGGGTGCAGCTCGCTCCTCTCTGTCCAATCGGAATGATTTTTGTCCGCTCTCAAGACGGGGTGAGCCATAGCCCTGCAGAATGGAGCACAAAAGATGATTGCGTGGCAGGGGCGGCTGTTCTTTATCATACTGTATGGCAGCTGGCTCAGGGACAATAACGAAAAAGACAAACGAAGGGTGCGTCAAACGTTTAACGAACCTCTCATACGAGCCATTTCATTGAGCATCGTATGACATGCCTAGAGTTGAAGTTGACCTTGATCAACGTCCGCCAAAGGGACAAAAGTGACGTCAAGGGCGACAGGAACAAAAAAGAACAGGGGGAGAACTTGGATGACAAGGGAAGAAATTAAACGACTCGTTGATGAAGTGAAAGCGGACGTCATTGCCTGGCGCCGCCATCTACATGCTCATCCTGAATTGTCGTTCCAAGAAGAGAAAACCGCGCAGTTTGTCTACGAGACGCTGCAATCGTTCGGTCATCTTGAGCTTTCAAGGCCGACGAAAACAAGCGTGATGGCGCGGCTTGTCGGCAAGCAGCCGGGACGGGTCGTCGCCATTCGCGCTGATATGGACGCGCTGCCGATTCAAGAGGAAAATACGTTTGAGTTTGCCTCAAAAAACCCTGGCGTCATGCATGCGTGCGGTCATGACGGCCATACGGCGATGCTTCTTGGCGCGGCGAAAATTTTTTCCCAGTTGCGCGATACGATCCGTGGTGAGATTCGCTTTTTGTTCCAACACGCGGAAGAGCTGTTCCCAGGAGGAGCGGAAGAGATGGTGCAAGCTGGCGTCATGGACGGGGTCGATGTCGTCATCGGCACTCACCTTTGGTCGCCGCTTGATCTTGGAAAAGTCGGCATTGTGTACGGACCGATGATGGCCGCGCCGGACCGCTTTTTCATTCGCATTATCGGCAAGGGTGGCCATGGAGCCATGCCGCACCAAACGATCGATGCTATCGCGATCGGGGCGCAAGTCGTGACGAATTTGCAACATATCGTCTCGCGCTACGTTGACCCGGTCGAGCCGCTCGTTTTGTCCGTGACGCAATTTGTCGCCGGCACGGCGCATAACGTCCTGCCTGGAGAGGTCGAAATCCAAGGGACGGTGCGCACGTTTGATGACACGTTGCGTCACACGGTGCCGCAATGGATGGAGCGCATTGTGAAAGGCATTACCGAAGCGCATGGCGCCTCGTACGAGTTCGAATTTAACTACGGCTATCGCCCGGTTGTGAACTACGATGAAGTGACGCGCGTCATTGAAGACACAGCGCGTGAACTGTTTGGGGAGGAAGCTGTCGCCCGCTTGAAACCGAACATGGGTGGCGAAGATTTCTCCGCCTTCTTGCAAAAAGCGCCAGGCAGCTTCTTCTACGTCGGCGCTAGAAACGAAGAAAAGGGAATTGTGTATCCGCATCACCATCCGCGCTTTACGATTGACGAAGATGCGCTCGAAATCGGTGTGCAATTGTTTGTCGGTGCAACGTTGAAATTATTGGCGGAAGCGGAATAACCGTTTTCGCCTTCGTTCATCCAATGAGGGGAGGGGGGAGAGGATGAAATCGATTCGTTGGCTGATGGTGTTGCCGTTTCTTGGTATGCTTGGTGGCATCCCATTTGTGAACCGGGTGGAGCCTTACGTATTAGGAATGCCGTTTCTGCTATTTTGGCTGGTTGCTTGGGTAATCGTGACTTCGGTCATTATGGCGATTGTTTATCGCTTTGATCCCGCGGTGAAGGAGGATGAGCAAGCATGAACGCGGCGTTAATCATTATTTTTGCTTTCTTGTTGTTTTCTCTTTATCTGGGGCTGCAGGCGCGCAGGGGGAAAGACATGAACTTGGAGCAATGGACGGTCGGCGGCCGCGGGTTTGGTACGATCTTTGTGTTTCTCTTGATGGCTGGTGAGATTTATACGACATTTACATTCCTTGGTGGAAGTGGTTGGGCGTATGGCAAAGGCGGGCCAACGTTTTACATCATCGCTTACGGCTGCCTAGCTTATGTGTTATCGTATTGGATGCTGCCGAAAGTATGGAAGTACGCGAAAGAGCATCGGTTGATGTCCCAATCAGATTTCTTCGCTCGCAAGTACGACAGCCCGATGCTCGGTGTTCTCGTAGCGCTGGTAGGGGTTGTGGCGCTCATTCCGTATTTAGTGCTGCAACTGAAAGGGCTGGGTATCATCGTTTCCGAAGCTTCCTACGGCACGATTTCCCCGACTGCTGCGATTTGGATCGGTGTGTTGGCGGTCACGATTTACGTAATGATTTCAGGCATTCACGGTTCAGCATGGACGGCAGTTGTGAAAGATATCATGATTTTAGTCGTCGCCGTCTTTTTAGGGATCTATCTTCCGTTCCACTATTACGGCGGAATTCAACCGATGTTTGAGGCCGTTGAGCAGGCGAAACCCGGATTTTTAGCGTTGCCGGACAAAGGGATGAGCGCCTCATGGTTCATTTCAACTGTGTTGTTGACAGCGCTTGGTTTTTACATGTGGCCTCATACGTTTGGCTCGATTTATTCGGCAAAAAGTGCCAACGTCTTTCGGAAAAATGCCATTATTTTGCCGATTTATCAGTTAGTGTTGTTATTTGTCTTTTTTGTTGGCTTCACGGCTATTTTGCAAGTGCCAGGGCTTGAAGGTTCGGATGCAGACTTGGCATTATTAAAATTGTCCATTCAAACGTTTGACCCGTGGGTTGTTGGGGTCATTGGCGCCGCTGGGCTGCTCACCGCGATGGTGCCAGGGTCGATGATTTTGATGAGCGCATCGACGTTACTTGTGAAAAATGTGTATCAAGTGTTTGTGCCATCCGCAACAGACGAGCAAGTCGCCAAGTTGGCGAAATATCTCGTCCCGGTCATCGCTCTTGTTTCATTGTACTTTACGTTCCGGGGCGGTGATACGATTGTGGCGTTGCTTCTTATGGGATACAGCCTTGTGACGCAATTGTTCCCCGCATTTGTCTTAAGCTTGCAGAAGCAAAATTTTGTCACGAAGCAAGGAGCGTTTGCTGGCATTTTAGCTGGTGTCGCTACGGTCGCGTACATTACGTTATCCGATAGCAGCGTCGGTACTTTGTTTCCATCACTGCCGCAAGTCGTACAAGATTTAAACGTCGGCATTGTCGCGTTGATCGTCAACACTGCGGTGACCATCACAGTCAGCTTGATTCCGTTTCGTTCGGTTCGTGCTGATGCCGAAAAACGGGTGGTGTAAGGAAGAAGGATTGGTTGTCCGTCATTGGTTGGAGAGACACATTCAGGTTATAAGGAAAAAACCGTTCTTTTTTGGTTACGTTGTCGCAACCGAAAAAGAACGGTTTTCTTTGTTTTTGTCATCCAACAGTCTGAAAAGGAATTTGTAGCCTATTCTCTGAAAAGATTAACGTTGAATGTATCGTCTAGCGCCTGCGAATTCCTCGCCATATCCCGGAGCACGGTAGTCATCGATACGAACCGTACTGCTAGAGTTTGGAGAGTGAATCATTTTTCCATTACCAATATACATCCCTACATGATGTACTCTTCCTTTGCCTTGATCATAGGCGAAGAAGAGGAGATCCCCCGGTTGTAAATCCTTTTCTGAAACTGGGAGGCCAAACTGCGCCTGCACTGATGAGTCGCGTGGAATGGTAATACCGTGGGCTTTATAAATGGTATGGGTAAATCCCGAACAGTCAAACCCGAACCCGGACGTCCCCGCCCATAAGTATGGCAATCCTAAAAATTGTTTGGCGGTACGAACGACATCTTCTCCAGTAGGAGCCGGGATGTCTGCTTCAGTCCGGAAAATTTGGACGTCTTCCTGTTTCAACCATTTTGCTCCGTCGCTAGGTGTCATCACTTTTACAGCGTGCTTAGTAGTCGATATGACTGGAAGACGAGTTGCAAAACTGATTTCTATGAACCGTTTGCGGCTGTTTGGATCATGGTAAAGCCAAGCGGTTGGTTTGATGATTTGGGCAAACGGCTTAGACTGAAATTGGGAAAACGCTGTTCCTTTTGTCAGTTGGTGAATCGGCATCCAACCTGGGTAGCCAAGCGAATGGCGAGGGGTCGGTTGGCCGTGAACGGCTACTTTTACCCAATCTCCTTGTTTTTCCAATATCGTTACTTTGGTGCCATATAGCGCTTGGGTTTCGAGGTTCCCGACTAGCCACAGTTTTTCTTCATAGGACATGCTTTTCGTCCATGTCCATAGATCAACCGGGTTGGACAGGGATGGCGAATCAATGCTTCGGGTTATTCCCGGTTCAACCCAAAGAGTGGCAACCGCTACATCTACATAGGCGGTTTCGCTATCATCCGCTTTAGCGTGTACAGGGGTAAAAAGGGAAAAGAGGAAGATTAAGCAAAGTACACCGGTGATCATCCTTCTCCATAGATTCATAGCATTTCCTCCTTTAAATTAAGATGGATAGGAGATACCAATCCCAGGAGAGTTCGGAAGATGAATTTCGCTTCCTTGAAAGAACGGGAACTGGTTGCTGTCATCGAGCCATAGTGGCGCATCTAAGTCGACTCTTGTAATGTTGGGGTGAGCCGCTGCTAAATGGGCTGCCGCTAATACGGAAAGTGTCGGTTCCATCATGCTTCCAATCATGCATTGTATGCCCGCTGATTCCGCAAGGCTGGCGATAGTATACGCTTCTCGTAATCCTCCGGTTTTCATCAGCTTAATATTGATCAAATCCACTGCTTGGCAGCGAATGAGTGTGAGAGCATCGTGAGCAGAAAACACGCTCTCGTCTGCCATAATGGGGATGTTGACTCGTTCGCGAATAAAGCGCAATCCTTCAATATCATATTTCGGAACAGGTTGTTCGATAAACTCGATTGGGAGGTTGCTTTGTTCCAATTGACGAATAATACGAACAGCTTCTTTTGCCGTCCATCCTTGATTGGCATCAATGCGCAGCACTACGTTCGGTCCAATCGCTTCGTAAATCCGCTTGATTCGTTCTATATCTTTTTTAGCCTCTTTCCCCACTTTGATTTTTAGAACGGAGAATCCGTGGTTGATTGCTATTTCTGCATCGCGAATCATCTGCTCTGTTGGATTGACGCTGATGGTCATATCGTTTACATGATCATGAGTTTTTCCACCGAACCATTGATAAAGGGGGATTTCTAAGTGTTTGCCAAGTGCATCGTGCATGGCCATGTCTAGTGCTGCTTTGGCACTTGTATTGCCGACACAACATGTTTGCACATCTTTTGTGTTTTTCGCGATCATTTCAATATCGCGGCCGATGACGACCGGAATGAGTCTATATTGCAAGACTCCTATGATGCTTTGTTTTGTTTCCCCTGTGATGGCTTCTGTCGGAACTGTAGCTCCATATCCTTCAATCCCATTGTCAAGGGTGACTTTGACTAGGATGCTTTCAATTTGCGTAACTGTTCGCAAGGCTGTTTTAAATGGCTTCACGAGTGGAATGGATTGGGTAGTGACGTTGATCTGCTTTATTTTCATGAATCAAACATCCTTTCGCGCATCACAATGATGATAAAATATGGGCGATAAGCAGTCCGTAATAGGTGCCAAGCAAATTGCCAAGCAACGCCATGAGAATGCCAACTGGAATCAGAGACTGATGGTAAGCCCCTGCCAAAATAGGAGCGGATGCAACTCCTCCGATATTGGCTAAAGAAGCAACTCCCATTGTAAACAAATCAAGTTTGAACAATTTGGCTAGAACGAGCATGAGAACGGCGTGAATCAGCAAAATCATAAATCCAGAGACGATGTAAATCGGTGCCTGAAAGAGTTGAGAAAAGTCAGCTTGTGATGCAATTAAGGCAATAATCGTGTACAGCATCACTTTGGATACCTCGTTGGTTCCCGGAATATCAGCTACTTTAGTCATGGCCAGAACCATTCCGATGATGGAGGCGATGACTACAGCCCAAGTGGATGCATTGAAAACGGCTCCAATTTCGGGTAATGTATTACCGATTTTGGTACAAATCGTTGATAAGAGGAGGCTGAACCCGATAATCATCATCAACTCTGTAAAGCCTATGCTTGCAGAGCGATTTTCATTCGCCGCAGCGATTTGATCATTTACGGCTGGAATGGTGACTGTATTGGCCTTCGTCCAACGGTTGAAACGGTCAGCAAATGGTACAAGCCAAAACATAAACATAACCCATATCGAGTAGTTCACCGTGTCCATAATGAGTGCATAGCCAAAAATATTTTCGGGAACGGACAAGATGCTTTGTAAAGCAACCATATTGGCGGAGCCACCTGTCCAGCTTCCGCTCAGCGCGGCAAACGCTTTCCATGTTCCTTCTGCATACAAGCCTTTAAACAATACATAGGTGATAGTAAAACCTAAAATAATGGTGAGTGAAGCGGCGAAAAAGGTTAAAAGAATCTTTGGCCCCATCTTAATAATTTTGCGCAGATCGCAGTGAAGCAACATGAGAATCAGCATGGCGGGAAGAAGTACACTCCGAACGGTGCTGTAGGTTTGATCGATCGATTCGGATGTCCCGAAAACTCCCATCGTTTGCATTAGCGCCCCGCCAATATAAATAAAGATAATGCCGGGAACTGCCTTAAACAGCTTGGATCGTGATTTTTGCTCTGCTAGTGCAACGAGAGCTGCAAAGGCTAGCAAGACGCTTAAGTAAACGATTCCATCTTGAATCATAAAGCTTCTCCTCCTTTTTGGTTTTGTAAAAAGAAAAAACCCAGCAAATAGAGTAAGAGACGCCTCTATTCGCTGGGTTTCATCTGCGTTTTGACGAGACAGATGAAGCAGCTGAAAGAATCGATTGGTATTTTAAACTTGCGTTTTTAAACGCAACCGTCAATGCTTTTTGTGATGAGCCAAAATAGCGTGTTTGGATTTGTTGAGAAACCCCTTCGATATCCAAGATGGATTGACCTACGAATAGACTTCGGATAAAGGCTCTCGTTAAATCAATGGTGGTTGTGCAGTCCGCGTCAACAATTTTGCCTGTTTCTCTATCCACCACAAGTCCGATGAAGAATAGTTTGTACTGTTGAGTGATTGGATTGTTGGAAGGGGCTTTGGCTTCACCAATGATATAAATGGTATGATCGCCAAACATAACAGATCCTCCGGAGCAAATACGGGCATTGTGAGAGGGAGTTATGAAAAACATTCATACACGTGCTCACAATACGCATTTGCCTTTTATAATTATTTTTACAAAAGGGGATAAAATAGTCAATATTATTTTTATTTTTTGTTTTTATCTGCTTATCGTCATATGATGACGGAAGACATCGGGAATAGAAGGTTATAGCGGTGACTAGATTGACGCCTATTAACGGTTGCCACGGGAGTGGAGATTCTTTTTCGTTATGATTAAAATGGTATTATAGATAGCATATGGCTCTTCACCACAAAATGTACTTGAC
>NZ_AYKT01000008.1 GCF_000496575.1 Geobacillus thermodenitrificans subsp. thermodenitrificans DSM 465
AAAATCAAGTACATCTTTTGGTGATGAACCTCTATTATACTAGAAATAGATGTTTTTTACATCGCATATGGACAAGGAGGAGCCAGATGGAGAACGGGATTGTGGCAGGCAAAACGATCGAGAAATGGGTAAAGGAACTTCCGTTGCTGGAACAGATGATGCAGACGGAAGAAGTGTTTTGGACAAATCCAAACTATCATTCATTTGATCAAGCTGCTCGACATCTTTCGCTCGGTGAACGCGATGTTAAGGAGGCCGAAGAGCGGTTAGCGCGCTTTGCCCCGTATATCGCTAAAGTGTTTCCGGAAACGCGAAACACTAGTGGAATCATTGAATCGCCGTTAGTGAAAATTCCAAAGATGCAACGATATTTGGAAGAGACGTTTCGGCAACCAATCGAAGGAGAAGTATGGCTCAAATGCGACAGCCATCTTCCTATTTCCGGATCGATCAAGGCGAGAGGGGGGATTTATGAAGTTTTGAAACATGCCGAAGACCTCGCGCTCGCAAACGGCATGATTTCTGTAGAAGATGACTATACGCTCCTAGCTAACGAGGAGTTTCGACAGTTCTTTTCCCGCTATTCGCTTGTTGTCGGCTCGACGGGAAATTTAGGCCTTAGCATCGGGATCATCGGAGCACGGCTTGGATTTCATGTGACGGTTCATATGTCGTCGGATGCCAAACAATGGAAGAAGGAGTTGTTGCGAAGCAAAGGGGTGACGGTGGTCGAACATCTCACCGATTATAACAAAGTGGTAGAAGAGGCGAGAAGACAATCGGCTGAGGACCCAACATCGTATTTTATCGATGATGAGAATTCAACTCAGTTGTTTTTAGGATACGCAGTGGCAGCGTTGAGGTTGAAACAACAATTAGAGGATATGAACATCATCGTCGATGAAGAACATCCGCTGTTTGTGTACCTTCCTTGTGGAGTGGGCGGCGGACCGGGTGGGGTGACGTTTGGCTTAAAACTTGTGTATGGAGATCATGTGCATTGCTTTTTCGCCGAACCGACCCACTCGCCTTGCATGCTGCTTGGGCTGATGACAGGAGAACACGATCGCGTATCGGTGCAGGATTTTGGTATTGATAACAAGACGGAAGCCGACGGACTAGCGGTCGGCCGGCCGTCGGGATTTGTCGGAAAGATGTTGGAAAACGCTATCAGCGGCGTATATACAGTGGACGATTCCACTCTTTATCAGCTGCTTGCGGCGATGATTGATACGGAGAAGATCCGATTAGAGCCGTCGGCATTGGCAGGGGTCGCAGGGCCTGTTCGTTTGTGTCAAGACCAAGCGGCGCACATGTATCTCGAGCAGCACCATTTGAAAGAAAAAATGAACCAAGCCACCCATATTTGCTGGGCCACGGGTGGAAGTATGGTGCCTAAGGACGTGATGGACGCCTACTATAAGGAAGGGAAACGCCGGCAAAGAGGGTGATGCCATCCTAACAAGGCAAGACAGGTTAGGTTTCGCACAGGAAATACGTTTGCAGATGGAGGTTATCTGATGAGCACAGAAAAAGAAAATATGTTGGCTGGCCGCTTGTACAATCCTGCCGATCCGCAGCTCGTGAAAGAGCGGGAGCGGGCGAGACGACTCGTTCGCTTGTATAATGAAACATTGGAAACAGAATATGAAAAGCGGGTTCAGTTGTTAAAAGAATTGTTCGGCTCAACAGGAGAACAGCTGTACATCGAACCGAACTTCCGCTGTGATTATGGATATAACATCCATGTCGGTGAACATTTTTTCATGAACTTTGATGGCGTCATTTTAGATGTCTGTGAAGTGCGGATCGGCAATCATTGTTTTATCGGTCCTGGCGTGCACATTTATACTGCGACGCATCCGCTTGACCCGCACGAGCGGAACAGCGGCCGCGAATACGGAAAACCGGTCACTATCGGCGATAACGTTTGGATCGGGGGCCGGGCTGTGATCAACCCGGGCGTCACAGTCGGTGACAACGCTGTCATCGCCTCAGGCGCCGTTGTGACGAAAGACGTTCCCGCTAACGCGGTCGTTGGCGGAAATCCGGCGAGAGTCATCAAGTGGATCAAATAACGAAAGATAGCGCGCCCCGCATCAAAAAAGATACGGGGCGTTTCATATGTTTGATTCCCTCTGTCACTCCCACTGCACCGCCACTGCCCGAACAGGTGAACCGTCGCAGCCAGGCAAGGAAAGGGGCAGGGCGATAATGTACGGGTCATCAAAATCGATTTGATCAAAGTTTGCGAAATTTTCCCCAATCACCCCATTGGCGCCGAGAATAAGTTCATGGGCGCGAAATGAAGAGCCGTCCGGTGGATCGATGTTCAGGGCATCGATAAAAAATGTGCGAACACCCCGTTCGAGCATCGCTTCAATGACATCCGGCGCGACGTATGGGTGGCGAAAATACCGCTCCGTTCCGACGTATGACGACCAACCGGTGTGAAACAAAACGATCGTTCCCGGCGACAACTTTGGCATATACACGGCGGCATCCATCATCGTCACCGCTTCTCCTTCCGTTTTCCCCGTGGCATCGATCACAACGCCGCGACCTAAAAAATAGGTGAGCGGCACATCATCCAACCGCCAGCCGTGCTCGCAAAAGTGGAACGGTGCATCGACATGGGTGCCGCTATGCGAACCGAGCACAAGGCGGCTGACATGGTAACCGTCAGCGGAAAATGTCGCTATCGGTTCGAGGTGCGGCTTTGGATCTCCCGGATAAACGGGAGTTTGGGATGTCAGCGGCATGGAGAGGTCGATAAGTTTTTTGATGTTCATTTTTCGTCGTTCCCTCCCAACCTCTTTTTGACCAAGAGCTGTTTGTTGCTCACTCATCGTAGTGTGGAAAGCTTTTGTTAATGCTTGACATCGGCACAGATCTAAAGTTGTTTGAACGATTTCTGCTCGCCCATGTATGTTAGCTATGGTCATTTCCTCTCCATCCGCTCCTTAAATCGAAGATAAACGAAAAAAACGGAAAGATGAAGACGTTTCTGTTGGATTGCTTGCATCGATATAAACCGTGTTATGATTGATTACTTGTGCCATGGGGAATTTCATGAAAGGGGGATTCCCAGGCGAGTGAGGCAGCAAGAATCTCGGCCTCGCGAACTGTCAAATATCTGGCTCGTTTCGAAAAAGACACGTCCAACAAATCAGCAGACTGACGCATCCAAGGGCCGTATCCACCAATACTAGTTCGGATTCCGGAGAAAACGAGGCTTTTTCAAAAGGGGGAAATGGACTTTTCGGTCATTTTCGATACAACATAAGAGATTAGTATATATTTTCCATGCATTCGTAAGCTATGTAAGAAATGTTTGAAACAGCTGGCTCATAGGTCGAAAATCGAGTCATCTTATGCCCAAGTCGTCTCTTTAAGTACCCCTGGATTGTAGCGTACAAAATCTTTTTCGCGTTGTATCTCTTTTTTAATAAAACATAATTAGCGAGCACAATGACAAACACAGGAATGAATAATGTGGCCATCAGCATAATGAAGTGAAAGAGGCAGGGGAATCAATCCTTTGTTAATAAACCGTTAAATTTATTTTAATATTAAGAATAAAAAATGCACTGATTTCGTCCTAAGGACGAAATCAGAAGTATGACGGACAACATCCGAGCGGTTTGTTATATTGGCTGATGTTAACATATTTTGTTTCAGGAAAAGCGGCGAATCCTCTTCCTTTGTCCTATTCTTCACTGATGTACGCCAGGGAAGGCCGCTCCTTTTCAACCAAATGGTTTTTATGGTGTTGTCGCTGCTGACAAATTGTTGGCCTGTGACCGCTTTTTCTTTAATGCCACAAGCGTAATCATCTCGTACATAATTGCAGAGGCCAATGCTGCTGTAATTTCTCCGCTGTCGTAAGCAGGCAATACTTCGACGAGATCAAATCCGACGATGTTTAGCCCATCGAGTCCTCTTACGTATTCAAGCGCCTCGTAGCTCGTCGGCCCGCCCACTTCTGGTGTGCCGGTACCTGGCGCAAACGCAGGATCAACAAAGTCTATATCGTAGGAAACGAAAACGGGTTTGTTCCCAACGCGTTGATGAATGCGACGCATCACTTCTGTAAAACCAATTTGGCGGACTTCTTTCATCGGAATGACTTCAAAACCAAGCCGCCGTGCGTCTTCGATATCATCGGCGCTGTAAAGCGGTCCGCGCATACCGACTTGAATGGAATGATCTACATCGAGCAATCCTTCCTCAACAGCGCGGCGGAACGGCGTACCGTGCATATATTTTTCTCCATAGTAATGATCCCACGTATCGCTATGCGAGTCAAAATGAACGAGTGCGACAGGCCCAAAGCGTTCGTAAAAAGCGCGCAAGTGTCCCAATGTAATAGAGTGGTCACCGCCCATGAGAATCGGGATGATATCTTTCTTCAACAATGGGCGCAGCTCTTCAACGATACGATCGTATGTGCGCAGCACATTGCCGGGAACGACATCCACATCCCCGTAATCGACACCCGAACAATAAGCAAAAATATCAATATCCATGTCGGGATTGTAAGGGCGAAGCAGGACGGAAAAATTTCGAATATGCTGCGGGCCGTATCGTTGACCAGTGCGGTTTGAGGCCGCGGTATCAAACGGCACACCGAGCACAACAAAATCCACATGGTCGGTTGTTTTGACCTGTTCTAATCGCATAAAGGTACGAACCCCGCAAAAACGGGGCGACTGGGAAGAATCTTTTGGTTTGTACATGTCCCAACCTCCTTAGGAAGTGAAAATGCTCTCAAATTCGTTTAAGCAAAACACGTGCCAAGAAGGGAAAAACAAACCATTCGCAAACGGCTTCGTTTCTTTAATAATGATGAGCCCGTCTCTTACAGATTTTTGAAACGAAACAACGGGGTGGGAGCTATGAATCTTAATTCATTTTTGAATCAATACGGTACTTTTTTAACTTTCGTACGACCGTCGGTTGACTAATGCCAAGATAATCAGCCATCTCGTATGTTGTTTTGCATTGTTGGGCTGCACGCAGCAGCCATTGCCGTTCTACTTGTTCAACGGCTTCTTTTAGTGTCGATGGTTCACTTCTTTTTTCTGCTAGTGAAGGGGTTGACGCAACCTCTGAATGCTTCTGGACAGAAAAAGGAAGATATTCCGGATAAATGGCTTTTGTTTCGGAAGTAATGACCAATCGTTCGATCATATTTTCCAACTCCCGCACATTGCCTGGCCAGTGATAATGAACGAGATGGTCCACAATGGACGGATGGAAGTATTTATCCATATGGTATTTTTGATTACACTTTTCTAAAAAGTATTGCGCTAACATAAAAATATCTTCTTTTCTCTCGCGCAGGGAAGGGACATAAATCGGGATCACATGTAAGCGATAAAACAAATCTTGGCGAAAAATTCCCTGTTTTACCATCTCCTCTAAGTTTCGATTGGTGGAGGCGATTAAGCGGAAATCAACGGTTCGTTCTTTTACTCCGCCAACGCGTATCACTTTTTTCTCTTGCAGTACTTTGAGTAGTTTGGCTTGCATGGAAAGTGGAAGTTCGCCAATTTCATCAAGGAAAAGCGTTCCTTGGTCAGCTAATTCGATCAATCCTGGTTTTCCGGTTTTTTGTGCGCCAGTAAACGAGCCTTTTTCGTACCCAAACATTTCTGATTCGAACAGTGACTCGGGAATCGCGCTGCAGTTCACTTCAATAAATGGTTCGTTTCGACGGGAGCTGCTAAGATGAAGGAAACGGGCAAACACGTTTTTTCCGACTCCAGACTCACCGAGGAAAAGAACAGTCGCATCGGACTGGGCGACACGGCGCACTAACTTCCAAACTCGTTCCATCGCTTTGCTTTGGATGACAATATTTTGTGGTTTCAATTCCTCGATTTCGGTTTGATAATGTTCCATCTGTTTTCTCAGCTTTTCGTAGTCTTCTTTCAAGCGTTCCAGCTCGGTTAAATCATGGGAAAAGCTGATCACACGTACAATGCGGTTTTGTTGATCAAACACGGGTACGCCTGTCGCCATGACAACCCGCCCGGTTGTGGTTTGCTGCATCAATTGGACCTCTTTTTTCTCTCGTAATACTCTGGCTGTAACGGAAGGACAAAAGATATTTTCTTTTTCCAATTGATAAACAGACTTTCCCACTAAATATGAGACATCTTTTCCGTAAATGGATAAGCAATTCGGGCTGGCGCGAAGAACAATGCCGTTTTCGTCTGTAATCACAATATTGTCTGTGGATGATTTTAATATCGCATCCAACTCTAGTTCCAAGATGTCGGTGACACGTTGCATAGTTTCCCTCCTCGTAAGTCTATCGACCTTTCTATTACTAACTTTATCAAAGAAGTGAAAAACCCTTTTTTCTGGCTGTAGATTTGCCGTGAAGTTTTTTGGGGATTTTTTCTCTTGGAAGTTCCAGTAGAAGAAGTGGCTGCGATCATTATGGAGCCGGTCCAAAGAGAAGGGGGGCGCTATTTGATGGAAATCTAGTTGTACAGTTAAAAAGCTCCAAGAATCACGTCCGTACCACTTTTTCGTGGTACGGTTTTTTCATTTGACAAGCACTATGATGCTAAAGGGGGCTGAAGAAAAAGTGATCTGATATTGATTCAAAAATGAATTTTTTGATTCAAAAACGAATTAGATCGGTTGGTAGGATGTGGGGGAGAGCCATGATAGGAACTGATTAAAGCAGGAGGGATAGGGATCGATATAGAATATTGACTGAAAATATAAAAAAGACAAAAAGATGGCACGAAACTTGCGAATCTGGTCTATGAAAATACACATCCCCCCAACCACCGCTTTTCATGCTTAGATGGGGGAGCAATACTTTGTTCATGTGGGGTTCTATGAATCAATCATTTGATTGAAGGAGGATGTACATGAAACAGGGCAACTGGATGCCTCTCTTTCACAAAATGCATGATTTGCTTGCGCCAACGATGGCGAAAGATCATCCGAACTTGCCGGTGATCAAGGAAGAAGGTTGCTACTATTACGGATTGGATGGAAAAAAATATCTTGATTTTACTTCTGGTATTGCTGTGGCCAATACGGGTCATCGTCATCCAAAGGTGGTGCAGGCCATCAAAGAGGCGGCAGACCGCCTAATGCATGGTCCAAGCGGCGTCATCATGTATGAGTCGATTCTCCGCTTGGCCGAGGAGCTTGCTGACATTATGCCTGAAGGGCTTGATTGCTTCTTTTTTGCGAATAGCGGAACGGAGGCAATTGAAGGAGCCATAAAACTAGCCAAGCATGTGACGCGAAGGCCGTATGTCATTTCCTTTACAGGGTGTTTTCATGGACGATCATTAGGAGCGCTTAGCGTCAGTACATCGAAAAGTAAATACCGGAAATACTTGCAGCCCAACGGCTTGACGTATCAACTTCCATATGCCAACCCAAAACATTGTCCAGCAGGAGAGGATCTGGACGTGTACTTCGCCCGTAAGCTTGAACGTGATGTGGCGTCTTTATTTGCCCATCAAGTGACGCCGGAAGAAGTGGCATGCATGATTGTCGAGCCGGTATTGGGAGAAGGGGGATATATCGTTCCTCCGAAAGGATGGCTACGCAAAATGAGGGAAATTTGCGACCGCCATGGTATTTTGCTTATTTTTGATGAGGTGCAGACAGGATTTGGGCGTACAGGGGAATGGTTTGCCGCTCAAACATTTGGCGTCACTCCGGACATTATGGCCATTGCGAAGGGGATCGCTTCTGGACTGCCGCTAAGTGCAACAGTGGCTTCGAAAGAATTGATGAAACAATGGCCGCTCGGCAGCCATGGGACAACTTTTGGCGGCAACCCCATTGCATGTGAGGCGGCGTTGGCAACGTTAGAAGTATTTCGAGAAGAAAAGTTGTTGGAACGTTGTAGGAAAATGGGGGAATACGCACGAAAAAAGCTGGACGTGTTAAAAAGGAACCATCCAGTCATTGGAGACGTGCGTTCGATTGGACTCATGATCGGCATCGAAATCGTCCATCCGCACACCCTCGAACCAAATGGAGAAGGAGTCATGAATATTTTAAACCGTTGTCTGCAAAAAGGAGTTCTCTTTTATCTATGCGGTAATCAAGGTGAAGTGATTCGTATGATCCCACCGCTGATCGTGACAAAAGAACAGATTGACGAAGGATTAAGCATGTTGGATGAAGCGTTGACAGAATATGAAGCAGAAATCGGTGTACATTCATTCGTGTCTGGAAAATGAAAGAGATTTTTGGGGGCGTGTCATCTACGGCTTAAAGGTAAAAAGCGATAGAACTACTTGGACTGACGGATTCAAGGATGGATATCACACCTCACTCAATGAATGCAGTCTGCCTTTAGAAGCAAAAAGTGTTTAGGAGGGGGCTCACCATCCAACGGTTCTTGAACGAGAGATGGAGAGCACCTTCTATCATTTTCTTCAGCTGAAGGAGCCTCTTTCTTTGATCGCATTGATGATTGAGTCACCGAAAAGGGAGAGGCTTTTGACAAAAGAGGATGGGGGAATGGCGATGAGTACACTGGATACAGGGGTTCTTTTATGTTATTTTCTCGTATTGGTTGTCGCAGGGATTTTGGGGGCAAGGCGTGCGAAGACAGCGGAAGATTTTGCATTGGCGGGACGAAATCTTGGGCTATTTGTTTATCTTGGCTGCCTGTCCGCTGTGATTTTGGGTGGTGCTTCAACGATTGGGACGGCGAAGTTAGGATATCAATTTGGGATTTCAGGCATGTGGTTTGTCTTTATGATCGGCTTGGGCATCACGGTGCTCGGTTTGTTTTTTACGAACCAAATTTACGGCGCCAATGTGACAACGATTAGTGAGCTCCTTGGGCGCCGGTACAACCAGGAAACTCGTTTGATCAGCGCGTTAGTTGCGGCCATTTATACGTTGATGGTGTCTGTGACACAAGTGATTGGGATGGGCACCATCATTCATGCCGTTTTAGGTTGGGACATGACTGTTTCGATGTTAGTCGGGGGCGGAATTGTGTTGTTTTACACGATTCTCGGAGGAATGTGGAGCGTGACGATGACGGACATCATTCAGTTTATCGTCATGACCATTGGTATTTTCTTTATTATGTTGCCGATAAGTTTGTCCCATGTCGGCGGATGGGAATCACTTTTGGACCAATTGCCAGCATCCCATTTTGATCTCACCTCCATGGGATGGGCGAATATTTTCCAATATTTCTTGCTCTATACATTAGGAATGGTTGTATCACAAGATATTTGGCAGCGAGTGTTTACGGCAAGAACGAAGAAAATTGCTCGGAGTGGTGCGGTATATGCTGGGCTATACAGCGTTGCCTATGCACTAGCGTTAAGCGTCATCGGTATGTGCGGCGTGATTGTTTTCCCAAATATTGGCGATCCGCAAAATGTATTTGCCAGCATGTCATTACAGATGTTGCCACACGGTTTATTAGGGCTCATTTTGGCAAGCGTATGTTCCGCTCTTATGTCCACTGCCTCAGGAACGTTGCTTGCTTCCTCTACCCTCTTATCACATGATATTTTGAAGCAGTATTGGTTAAAAGATATCAGCGATCAGAAGTTTGTTCTGTTGTCTAGAATCATGACATTAACGATTGGCATCATTGCGATTGCCTTTGCCATTTGGATTCAAGACGTGCTTGTCGCGTTGGATGTCGCCTATGCCATTTTGTCAGGAGCCATTTTCGTCCCAGTGATTCTCGGTTTTTTCTGGAAACGTGTTACAGCGAAAGCCGGTTTTTATTCCATCGTCCTTAGTTCCATCGTTGTGTTAGTTGGGCTGGCGGTAGAGGGATTAAGTTCAACCTATCCGATTATGTATGGAATTGGAGCGAGCATCGTTTCCATCATTGTTTTGTCCTATTTATTCCCGTCTTCAAATTTGGATACAGGCAATGAGGCTTTAGAGGAGCGTCAAAGCGTCCTTTGACCATTCAAACGGTTTTCGGATTGGAAAGAGGATTCCTTTCAACAAATGACGAACTAAACAATGATGGACATGATATTTTATGCAATACAAGTTTAGAGGGGGATGGAAGAGTAGTGGAAAGAATGAAATTATACATCAACGGCGAATGGCGGGAAGCGAAGTCTTACACTGAACTGAAATCACCGTATTCACGCGAGACGATTGCCGAAATCCCAGCAGCAACGGAACAAGAAGTGGATGAAGCGATCGCTGCGGCGTACGCGAAGCGGCAGACAATGGCCGCCATGCCGGCCTATGAGCGGGCAGCGATTTTAGAACGGGTCGTCGAGCAGCTGAAAGAGCGGCAAGAAGAGGCAGCGAAGCTGATCGCGCTGGAAGCAGCCAAACCGATTACGACGGCGAAAGGAGAAGTCGCCCGCACGATTCAGACGTATAAATTTGCCGCCGAAGAAGCGAAGCGCGTCCATGGGGAAACGTTGCCGCTTGACGCGGCGCCGGGTGGGGAAAATCGCATCGCCATGACCGTTCGTGAACCGATCGGCGTCATCGGGGCGATCACCCCATTTAACTTCCCGATGAACTTAGTCGCCCATAAACTTGGGCCGGCTATCGCTTCAGGCAATACCGTTGTGTTGAAACCGGCTAGCCAAACACCGCTGTCGGCCTACTTTATCGCCGAGCTATTTGAGAAAGCGGGCTTGCCGAAAGGGGCGCTCAACGTCGTCACCGGAAGCGGCCGAACGGTCGGCGATGCAATCGTCACCGACCCGCGCATCAGTATGATTACGTTCACCGGCAGCCCGGAAGTGGGCATCGCGATCCGCAATAAAGCGGGCTTAAAGCGGGTTACGTTGGAACTTGGCTCAAACTCAGCCGTGATCGTCGACGAGCAGGTCGATCTGAATCGCGTCATCCCGCGTTGCGTATTTGGTGCTTTCACGTTCCAAGGGCAAGTGTGCATTTCGCTTCAGCGCATCTATGTCCATGAAAATCGCTATGATGAGTTCGTCGAAAAATTCGTCGCCGAAGCGAAGCGGTTAAAAACGGGAGATCCGCTTGATCCAGCGACCGATGTGTCGGCATTAATCACGCCAGGCGATGTCGATCGGGCGCTCTCTTGGATTGAGGAAGCGAAACAAGGCGGCGCAAATGTCGTTCTTGGCGGTGAGCGTGACGGCAACATTCTGCTTCCGACGGTCATTGTCGATGCCAAACCGACAATGAAAGTGTCATGTCAAGAAGTGTTTGCTCCGATCGTTTTGATCAACCGCATTCGCTCGATCGACGAGGCGATTGCGCTTGTCAATGACTCGCGCTACGGTTTGCAGGCGGGCATCTACACGGATAATGTTCATACCGCGTGGAAAGCGGCAAAACAGTTGCACGTTGGCGGCGTGTTGATCAACGACATCCCGACATTTCGCGTCGATCACATGCCGTATGGCGGCGTAAAGGAAAGCGGATTTGGCCGCGAAGGGATTCGCTATGCGATAGAAGAAATGACCGAGTTGAAGTTGATTATTTTCAACGAAAATTGAAATGTGGGAACAGGGGCGTTCTTTATAAAAAGAGCGTCCATTTTTTTTTCGTGCAGGAAAAGGAGTTTGCCCCTCCGTTAGGGAAATGAAATAAATGAACGATCATTCAGAGGGGGAGAGCGATGGAAACGGTAGTACTGACGTTTGAGCAAAACAAAGCGATTTTGGAGCTGAACCGCCCGCAGGCGCTCAATGCGATGGATATGCAAATGTTAACTGAACTTGTCGATGCGCTGCGGAAAATCAAGGAAAGTGACACTTCGATCGTTGTCATCCGCGGCAAGGGGAGAGGATTTTCCGCCGGCGGCGACATTAAAACGATGCTTTCAGTTGATGATCCAAGCCAATTCCGTACGGTAATGAAAACGATTCAAGAGATGATCATGCTATTGTATACGATGCCGAAAATCACCGTTTCGTTCATCCATGGACCTGCTGCTGGTCTAGGGTTTAGTTTCGCCTTGGCGAGCGATTATCTTATCGCCACGAACGAAGCGCGCCTGGCCATGAACTTTATCGGCGTCGGTCTTGTCCCTGACGGTGGTGGGCATTTCCTCTTGGCGAAGCGCGTCGGCACGCCAAAAGCGAAACAGATCATTTGGGAAGGAAAAACGATGAGCGCTGACGAAGCGAAACAGCTTGGCCTCGTCGACCTTGTTGTCGATAGTGAGGAGCAAGCGGAACAATGGCTCGCTTCCTTGCAAGAAAAACCGCTTCAAGCCATGATTGCCACAAAATTGTTGTATGCTGAGCAAACAAAGGCGGACTTGCTTCGCGTCTTGGAGATTGAAACTGACGCCCAACAGCGCATGCGGCAAACCGAAGACCACCGCGAAGGCATCCGCGCCTTTTTAGAAAAAAGGAAGCCGGTGTTTCGAGGAAAATAAGGATGAAACGGTTAACTCCTGCCTGATTTACACTCATGTGCACCTTGGCAGGAGTTTTCTTTTGAGTGCGAATATTCGTTGTACATGGCACTGTTAATCCACATGTTGATTAGCGCTTGTTTGACATACACCGGTTGAGCTTCTAACAATAAGTTTTGGTGGCACAAAGATTTGCTGACGCTTCTGTAACGGGTTTTCAATTGTCGATATCATGAGTTTTACAGCTTCTTGCGCCAATAATGTTTCTTGTTGCCTTATACATGTGGGCGGAACTTTGTGAAGATGTGAAAACTCATAGTCATCAAACATAATCATAGATAAGTCTTGTGGAATCGTATAACCCATTTCTAAGGCTGCTTCTATCACTGTTAGACCATTATTTACCAAAAATAGGGCCGTGATATCTCGATGGTTAGAGAGGAAGTTCTTGATTTTATCCTTATTTATATGATCGTGCTCCTCAAGTGTAAGATGAAGATCTAAGAGATACAAGCGATGATCAATAGGAATATTATACTCTGTTAGTGCTTTTTCAAATCCTTTAATTCTGTCCTCGATGCTAGTTGTTCCTTCCGGAATACTAGAGACGATCCCTATTTTAGTATGTCCTAGCTCCAGCAAATGTTTTGTTGCCTCGTAAGCTCCTAAAACATTATCTGTGCAGACGCTATTCGCCCCAATTCCCCGAAAATAACGGTCTATTAGGACTAAAGGAAATTTTTCTATCGTTAATTTCAGAATCTCTTCATTATACGTTTCTCCTTCTGCAGGATAAATGATCAGTCCGTCTACTCCTAAACGAAGAACTTCCTTTAATATTTGCGTTTCGAGTTGTTGCGAATCGTATGTTTGGCACAAGATAACACGATACCCATGTTGGGCGAGAAGTTTTTCAATTTCACTCATCATAATAGTGATAAACTGACTGTTTAAGCGTGGAATAATACAAGCGATCAGTTTACTCGAGTTCTGTTGGGAAACGTTGTTTGGATAGATAATATGTTCGGAATCTTCCTTTTTAGCCACAAAGGATCCTCTGCCTTGAATGCGATAAATAATTCCTTCCTCTACTAAAGCATCTAATGCTTTTTTTACCGTAATTCTGCTGACCTGAAATTTTTCGGCCAGTTCGTTTTCAGAAGGAATTTTATCATTAGGCTTCCACTTCCCTTGTTGGATGTGATCCATAATATACTGACGTATTTGCATATAAAATGGGACTCTCACTATAGGTCCCCCTCCTTCACTTGATATATAACAAATATACAACTTGATTGATTTGTTGTAAAGTAAAGAATATTTTATTGTTTTAAAAATAATAAAAAATAGATGTTTACAATGTTACTGAATTTTGATAATATTCAGTTAGAATGTTGAATATACATTATTACAAATTATACAAGTTGGGTGGTGGTTGCTAGGTTAATAAATAAAATGAACAAAGGGGGGCTCACATATTCAAGCTATCGTCTGATTGTTTTCTCTAAAAAGGAAGAATCAATGTCTTGGATTGAAGAAGCGTGTACGATTTTTCAATCATGAAAGGGGAGTGATGGATGATATGTTTCTTTCTCCTACTAAGAGGTTAGTTCCCATGTTGCTCGTTTCTCTTGGATTGGTGTTGGGGGCTTGCTCTAATTCGGCCTCGAATCAGGAAGGAAATAATAAAACTGGCAATTCTAAAAATAGTATTGAAATCGCTTTCAGAGATTTCGGTTCCGGGAGTGTAGGTTTAAAAGAATGGTTAAATGCTGTCAAAGAGGAGTTTGAGCAACAACACTCAGATGTGAGCGTTCGATTTGTACCCATTCAGGCATCAGAAGGAGACTTTTTTGCCAAACTTGCTTTGATGGTAAAGAATGAGCAAACAGCTCCCGATATCGTTACAGAAGATACGTTTATGATTAACTCTGATGCAGCCGCTGGCAATATCGATCCTCTAGATAAGTACATCGAGCAGTGGGATGATTGGAAAAACTTTAATGACAGGGTCAAGCAAGGAGTAACAGCTGTTGACGGAAAGGTATATGGTATCCCTTATAGCACCGATACACGCGGTCTTTGGTATAACGTCAATATTTTTCGTAAAGCGGGCCTTCCGGTACCGTGGAATCCAAAAAGTTGGGATGATGTGCTAGAAGCTGCCAAAACCATTAAAGAAAAAGTACCAGGTGTCGTCCCATTCTGGGCAAACTCCGGCAAGGCGACAGGTGAGGCTACATCAATGCAGACATTTGAAATGCTTTTGTATGGGACAGAGGATACTTTATACAACTTTGACACAAAAAAATGGATTGTGAAGAGCCAAGGGTTTTTGGACTCTCTTGAGTTTATCCATCAAATTTATTCGAATGATCTAGGTCCGGAACTGTCACAAGTATTAACCGGAAAAGCAGGAGATATTGTTCAGACAGAGTTAATGCCGAAAGAAAAAGTAGGTATTGTACTAAACGGGAACTGGGTTCCGGGGGTTTGGAGGGAAGGCGGGCCTTCGCCTTGGCCAGAAGGGACAGAAGTATATAAACTGACGGCAATGCCAACACAGCATGGACAAGATCCTGGCTTTACTTCCATGTCTGGGGGCTGGGCGCTATCGATTCCTAGCAAAGCGGACAATAAGGATTTAGCATGGGAGTTTATTAAATTGGCTACAAGCGAAAAATATAACAAATTGTATGTTCTGAAACAAGGAGATTTAACTCCGCGTCTTGATGTTGCTGAGGATCCAGAAGTGCTTAACGCTCCTGGAAGTGTCACAAAAGAAGCAGCCAGCTTTATTAAATTTACACACTTTAGACCTGGGGTAGATAAATATCCAGCGGTTTCTACTGCTATTCAAGCAGCCGTCGAAGCGGTTGCTACAGGAAGCCTCAGTCCTAAAGAGGCGATGGAGCAATACGCCAGAGAGGTTACGCGTGTAGTAGGTAAGGAAAATGTAGAAGTGCGGAAATAGAGGAGAATAGATAAAAGGTGATCATCGTTATAAGATGATCACTTTTACACCACTTTTTTGGAAGGAGAATGCTATGAATGTTGATGCCCAAAAAAATATTCATGGAAACGTGCAACGTGTCTCGTATCCCCGAAATAGAAAGGATCACCGCTTGATATTAAGATCGATTTTATTCTTATTTCCTGCCTGTTCCCTCTTATTGGTTTTCTTTGTAGGTCCGATTTTACTAACTTTCTATTTTGCCTTTACCAACATGTCGCTTACCGGTACAGCTGCCCAAGCGATAGAGTTTGTCGGTTTTAAAAACTTTATGTATATGTTTTCAGACCCTAACTTTCGAGTCAGTATTGTGAAAACGATCGTTTTCCTTGTGTTTTCTGCTGTGATTGGGCAACAAGTTTTAGGATTTATACTAGCGTTGTTAATGAAAGAAAGAAATCGTACATTTCGGCGTATTATAGGAACTACCGTGCTTGCAGGGTGGGTTACCCCGGAAATTGTGGTCGCATTTGCGTTTTTTGCTTTTTTGAATGAACAAGGCACATTAAATACTATCCTTCAATCGATAGGGATAAAACCAATTGCATGGTTATTTACGTTTCCCATGGTTAGTGTAATCATCGCTAATATTTGGCATGGAACTGCATTTTCGATGTTAGTGTTCCAATCTGCTCTTGACAATGTTCCTAAATCGCTAGAAGAAGCTGCGATTATTGATGGTGCAACAAGGTGGCAACGGTTGTGGAGAATCACTATTCCTGTGATTAAGGGACAAATTGTGACAAACATGGTTCTCGTTACATTACAAACGTTAGGGGTGTTTACATTAATTTATGCCTTAACGGGTGGAGGACCAGGAATGTCCACTCAAACGCTTCCGATTTATATGTACAACCAAGCTTTTGTGAACTACCAGTTAGGGTACGGAACTGCTATTTCATTGGCTATGCTGATCATCGGAATCATTGCAAGCTTACTGTATATTCGTCTGTTAAAAGTGAAAGTGTAAGGGAAAGAGGTGGGAACAAGGATGACTAGGCGTACGTTGGAGAAGGTGATTCCGTACATTGTGCTTAGCTTTTTGGGAGTAGTATTTTTGTTGCCCTTGCTATGGATCCTTTTTTCATCGTTTGACCCGCATGCGACAGTGTCGTTGAAGGTTCCGAAAACGATTAGCATGGAGAACTTTGCTTCCGTTTTGGCAGATAAGACGAATCAACGCTCTCTCTTAATCGGAGTTTTTCTCTCACTTGGTCAAGCAATGATAACAGTAGTAGCCGCTACATTAGCAGCATATCCGTTATCAAGATATCAACTCAAATATAAGAAGCCATTTCTTTTGACTATTTTATTTATGACATCATTACCGATTACTGCTGTAATGGTTCCTGTATATCAATTGTTTATGTTTTTGAATTTACAGGATTCGTTGTTAGGAACAATGTTATTTCTCGCCTCCTCTTCATTACCTTATGCGATTTGGATGACAAAAAACTTTATGGATGCCGTACCGCTTGAATTAGAGGAGTCTGCATGGATAGATGGGGCGTCAGTGTTGAAAGGACTTCAAAAAGTTGTAGCCCCATTGATGATTCCAGGAATGTTTACCGTTGCGATTTTTACTTTTACATTAAGCTGGGGAAATTTTTTCGTTCCGTATATCTTAATACAATCGCCAGAAAAACTTCCGGCGTCTGTAACGATATACCAGTTTTTCGGGCAATACGGCATGGTTGAATATGGGAAATTGGCTGCTTTTTCTCTCATTTATACAATTCCTCCGATTATTCTTTACATGATTAGCCAACGTTTCATGTCAGAAGGGTTTAGTTTTGGTGGAGCAACAAAAGGATAAATGAACGTTGCGACAATAAAAATCAAAGGAGAGACTTAATATGTTTTTAACGGAAGAAAAATTGGAAGCTCGTATTCATGAGTTGTCGGAGCATCGATACCGCGAGGCGATTTTGATTCCTAAGTTTCGCTTTTTGGCAGATGAAAAAGGGGAGGTGGGCGCACGTCTTCCCGAAACAAAAGAATGGGGGGAAATTACGTTAGGGGATTATTGGAGGGGAAGAGATGTCTATGCTTGGCTTCAAGCTGACATTGATATTCCAAAACAATGGATGGGAAAGGAGATAGTAGGTCTATTTGATTTTGGCAAAACCGGTGGGGGAAATAACTCAGGATTTGAGTCACTTTTATATTTAAACGGGGTTCCGTACCAAGGTGTCGATTCCAATCACATGGAAGTATTTTTTCCGAAAGATGCGGCTGGTTCTAAATTGAGTTTAACATTTCGCCTCTGGTCAGGGCTTGAAGGGGGAGGAATTCCGAGAGCGCAGGAACATAAGATCAAACGGGCAGAGGTCGCTTGGCTGGATGAAGTGATTGATGATTTGTTTTTTACTGGAAAAGCTATTCTTCAAACAGTGAAAATTCTTGATCGGCATTCTCCCGAACGGCAGTTGCTTCTCTCATTGTTGGATCGGGCATTTCGGCAAATTGACTGGTCAAAACCGAAATCTGACTCATTCTATCATTCTGTCGCTATCGCTCTTCAAATACTTAAAGATGAATTGAAGAAAATGGAGAAAAAACACCCGGTAACGGTTCGTTGTGTTGGACACACACATATCGATGTGGCCTGGCTTTGGCGCCTTAAGCATACAAGGGAAAAGGCGGCGAGATCATTTTCTACCGTGCTTCGACTGATGGAGAAATATCCAGAGTACATTTTTTTGCAAAGCCAGCCTCAGCTATATGAATATATTAAATCAGATTATCCTGAAATATTCGAGCAAATTCGGAAGCGGGTTGCGGAAGGGCGTTGGGAAGCGGGAGGGGCCATGTGGCTAGAAGCGGATTGTAACATTCCCTCCGGAGAATCATTGGTGCGGCAACTACTTACAGGAACTCGTTTTTTGCGCAAGGAGTTCGGTGTAGAGTGTAAATATTTATGGCTTCCGGATGTATTTGGCTATAACTGGGCTTTACCGCAGATTCTAAAAAAATCAGGGATTCATACATTTATGACGACGAAAATTAGTTGGAATCAATATAATCGAATGCCCCATGATACATTCTGGTGGAGGGGAATTGACGGAAGTGAAGTTCTTACACATTTTATTACAACCCCGGAGCCGAATAAAGATTGGTGGTTTTACACTTATAACGGAGTCATTACGCCGGAGACGGTACAAGGAATTTGGAATTCCTATAGGGATAAGGCCATTAACCAGGAGTTGCTTCTATCATATGGTTATGGAGACGGCGGAGGAGGAGTCAATAGGGAAATGCTAGAGATGCGTCGCCGTCTAAATGACATTCCTGGATTGCCAAATGTAGAAACTGGTAGGGCGGATGAGTTTTTTGAACGGTTACATAAAAAAATAAAAGAGACCGATCAGTATGTACATGTGTGGGATGGAGAGCTTTATCTTGAGTATCATCGAGGAACTTATACAAGTCAAGCTTACAATAAGAGAATGAACCGAAAGATGGAACTTTTGTACCGGGAGACGGAGTGGATGGGGATCGTGTCAACCATGTTAAACGCTGATTGGTCCCATTATCCGTTTGAACAGTTGAACGAAGGATGGAAGATCATTTTGCGGAATCAGTTTCACGATATCATTCCTGGTTCATCCATTCGTGAAGTGTATGAGGATAGTAAAGAGGAATATGAAACGGCCGAAAAGTATGCATTAAGTGCTTGGGAAAATTTGAGCAAGAGTATCATAATTCAGCAAGAAGAGAGCACCGTTACAGTGTTTAACTCTTCTCCATGGGTAAGAACAGATTTCATTCGAGTTCCAGTAACTGCAGAGACCAAAAAAGGGATATGGAAGGATGGATCAGGGAAGGAGTTAAAGGCAGAAAGAGTCGGTGATCATTGGGTTGTATTAGTAGAAGATGTTCCGTCTCTAGGATTCAGTACAATTCGATTTTATGGTGAGGAATCGGGAAATACTTTGGCTCAAACGGATCTATTCCATATTGGCTCTTCGGAAATGACTTCACCGCACTACAAAATTAAATGGAATGATAAAGGACAAATTACCTCCATTTACGACTTCGAGGCAAAACGAGAAGTCTTAGATGACGGAAAATGCGGAAACGTATTGCAAGTATTTGAGGATAAACCTCTGCGCTTTGATGCTTGGGATATTGATATATTCTACCAAGAGAAAAAGAGGGAAGTAGAAGATTTACGACGTGTAAGTGTCAAGGAGATCACCCCGCTTTATGCCATTGTCCATTTTGAATGGGGATATATGGACTCTTCGATTAAACAAGATATGATTGTATATGCACATAGCAGAAGAATCGATTTTAAAACAGAGGTAGACTGGAAAGAGCAAAATCAATTGTTGAAGGTGGCATTCCCTGTAAAGATTCGTTCTACGCTGGCGACTTATGATATCCAATTTGGCAATGTCAAAAGACCTACCCACTGGAACACAAGTTGGGATTATGCGAAGTTTGAAACAGTTGCACATCAATGGGCTGATTTATCGGAAACAGGATATGGGGTTAGTTTGTTAAATGATTGCAAATACGGTTATGACATTAAAGATAATGTTATGAGGCTATCATTGATTAAATCTGCCACCTATCCAGATTACAAGCAAGATCAAGGACATCACATTTTCACTTATTCCTTACTTCCGCATGTGGGCGATTGGGTAGAAGGACAGACAGTAAAAGAAGCGTGGTATTTGAATAATCCGTTGACTTACAGGATAGGGCAACCCGTTAAAGAAACATTTTCATTATTTCGTGTTGATGCAAATAACATCATGATTGATGCTGTCAAAAAAGCGGAAGATACCAATCAAATTGTTCTTCGTTTACATGAATTTACAGGGAGAAGAGGCAAAGTGTGTATCACCAGTGACTTGTCTATCACTGCCTGGCAAGAGTGTGACCTTATGGAAAGAGGGATAGGGGAGAAGAAGACAGATGCGACATTGGAGTTTGATATCAATCCATATGAAATTAAAACATTTCTTATCGATTTAAAGTAGTATAGCAAACGATTGCTATATCCCCTTATGGGCATTGGAGTTTCTCTATGACCATAAGGGGGTATTTGTATATCCGCGTTGTTTTATGTTCCCGAGTTCGAGAGTCACTATGGACAGATGTTTCGCATCCATTTCATGACGACTCTCATAGGAAAGATGGCAACCATCTGATTCGAGTTATGTTTAAGAGGGGCATCTTTAACGGTCGATCACAGGACTCCTGTTGTTCGCAGCGGGATAAATAAAGAGGAAAATTTATGTAAGCCAGTGATTTTCAAAATTGTGAAAAAGGTCTATATATGGAGAATACGTGATGAAAATCAAAAAGTGTAAATTTTTAAGAGAGCATGGAATGATTATTTAATAAGCTATAAAATAGATGCGTATATATCTCTTATCTACATCATATTGAAAAAAGGAGAATTAAAAAATGAAAAAGCTAAAAGCCTATCGTTTTTCTATTATCCTCCTATTATCCATTGCTATTGGTGCAATGATAGGGATAACTTTGAAAGAAAAAGCGGTCGTATTGAAACCGATTGGTGACGTTTTTCTCAATCTGTTATTTACGATCGTTGTTCCTTTGATTTTCTTTACGATTTCTTCTTCGATCGCGAATATGAATGGCGCGAAACGATTAGGAAAAATAATGAGCAGTATGTTAGGGACATTTCTTTTTACTGGGTTAGTTTCTGCCATTTATATGCTTATCATTGTCAAATTGGTTCCGCCAGCTGAAGGAGTTACACTAAAATTAGTGAAACCGGAAACACCTGAAGAAGTTAGTTTGGCAGAACAAATTGTCAAAACGTTTACAGTATCCGATTTTGTTGAGCTCTTTTCAAGAAGTAATATGTTGGCGCTTATCGTCATCTCCATTTTCGTCGGATTTGGTGCTCAATTGGCTGGCGAACGTGGAAAAGCATTTACAACATTCTTGACATCTGGATCTGAAGTAATGATGAAAGTCGTTTCTATTATAATGTATATCGCCCCAATTGGGCTGGGTGCCTATTTTGCTACTTTGATTGGAGAATACGGGCCGCTACTTTTAGGATCTTATGTGAAAGCTGGTGCTGCATATTATTTAGGTTCACTGGCGTATTTCTTTATCGCTTTTACTATTTATGCGTTTATGGCTGGAAGAAAACAAGGAGTAAAAATCTTTTGGAGAAATATGTTAACCCCTACGATTACTTCCCTGGCAACTTGCTCGAGTGCCGCTACCATTCCGGCGAACTTAGAAGCTTCGCAAAAAATGGGGGTTAATAAAGATATTCGCGAAACAGTGATTCCGCTCGGAGCAGCTTTACATAAAGATGGATCTGTAATGGGTGGGGTTTTGAAGATCGCATTTCTTTTTGGTATCTTCAATATGAATTTTTCGGGATTAGGAACGTTATCTCTTGTGATAGGTATTTCTTTATTGGTTGGTGTCGTAATGGGGGCAATTCCAAGTGGCGGAATGATCGGAGAAATGTTGATCCTAACGCTGTTTGGATTCCCTCCGGAAGCACTACCTATCATTGCTGCGATTAGCACCTTAATTGACCCACCTGCTACAATGTTGAATGCCAGTGGAGATAATGTTACAGCTATGATGGTCTCTCGTTTGGTTGAGGGGAAAAATTGGATAAAAACAGCGGAAAAAGTAGAATTAAAAGGAGCTTAAACAGCTCCTTTTAGTGTATTTCCGTACATGCATTCCCGATGATATATCGGCTTTGGAAAATGGGGGAATTTGAATGCCTCTTTGTTCTAATTTTTTTGAGTAAATAGTTCCTCTTTGATATCTGAACCTTGAACTTCATATCTATTATCGAATAAGATTTGCGCCAAGCTGTTCATTCTTGAACCTTTTATCCTGATGAAGTGAAATTTTTCTTTCAACACGTATTCCTCCAATGCTTGCGGAGATTTGAGATTCAACATTGAAAAGAAAAGGTTTTTCCTGAGTATTGACGAAAAAATAACTGATACACAAGAGAGGTGACAATATATTCAAACTTAAAATTTTAGAACCCAGAGAATTCTATGATTATCTAAAGCAAAAACATATTGAACAAAATGAGCAAATTTTTACTTTTTGCACATATCCAACATTGGAGGGTTAATAAGTTGAGATGGATTTTGGCTATCATATTGGTTTTGATTGGGGCTTTTTTGTTTTCATTGACCATTGATCAAATGAGCAATATAGGTCACATCATTATGAGAATTGTAGGATTTGGAAGTATTTTTGTTGCTGGTTTCATTGTTAGGGGGAAGAAAGAAGAATAATAAATAGTCAACTTTTTAATTAACAATGGTTTATTTAAGGAGACTGAAATAAAATGCGAAAACGCTTATACGGTTTTTTAGTATACACCCAATCAGGAGCAATTCTTGAACAAGATTGAATGTTCAACGAGGTGATCGCCGCTTTCAATATTCAAAACGAAGGGATGAGACGTTTCAACGTTGGGCAGCGGAGGGGGGGAGCTTGGTCTATTTCCTCTCAGTGGAGAGAATGATCCACACATCTCACGCCTTTAGTCGGGTGGAGTGTTAAAGTGACTTATTCTCCCAAGTCCGATAGTCACTAGGCAAACAAAATGCCTCTCGTCCCTTGATACAAAAGGAACGAGAGGCATTCGGGCGTGTGAGGGGAGATGCCTGGAATCTTCAGTGATGATTCTAGCCCTATAGCCGCAAAGAGTTGCGCTTATTTGGCTGTCAGTTCAACCCGTTGATACAGGTCGCTGTTTTTGGAAGAAAAATGTCCATGCATAAGACACTAGTGTTCGTCTCTGACATTTGGCCACGATTCATGAGTTTGGATTTCCGCGATCCGAACCAACAAGAGAGCCAGCCGACTAAGAAGGCATATGTGCTCGAATGCGGTCTTCCAAACGGATGAGCCATGCAGGCGTTGCTTGAGTGTCGACGTCAACATTCGAAAGGCCTGTTCGATATTCAACGGTTGCTTATCCTCTGACATCCTCAGACAAAAAAATGTGGTCCATCACGATGATCACATCCCCAAGCTTTTAGTCAATCAAGTCTTGTTTTACCTGTTTGACGTCATGTCCATTGTGTTGTCGCGCCATACCTAAGCGAGAATGAAGATTCCTTCCCACATGGTAGCTGGTCCAATAACGATTGAACCTGAGTAGGGGCGTTGATCTTTCGCAAATCCTTGCTTTTATTGCATTCCTTCAACAAGCTTGCATAGTCTCTTTTGAGCTAATTATCATTTAATTTTGAAAGTAGATGCAATTAGATATTGACTTCGAAATATTTCGATAAGTATAATAGCAGCAAGGAAAGCGTTTACCTAGAAAGCTACGTCTAGTTAGGGTAAGCGCTTAACCTAACAATGGATAAAATGTTAAAAGGCAGGTCAAGATGATGGAGAAAGTAAAAGTGGGGATTGTAGGTTTAGGGAGATTAGGTAGAAGGCATGCGGAAAATTTAGCGTTCAGAATTCCGAATTGTGAGTTATTGGCTGTTTGTAGTGTAAATGCGGAAGAAGTTGAACAGGTCCAACACGATTGGAATATTAAGTACGGTTATACGGATTTTGATAGGATGTTGGAAAATAAGGAGTTAGATGCCATTTTTATTTCGTCTCCGTCTGGGTTTCATTGTGAGCAAATTCAGAAGGCATTAAATGCAGGTTTTCATGTTTTTTGTGAGAAGCCGCTCGGATTATATTTAGAGGAAGCCTTGTTGGTTCAAGAGGTCGTTCGGAAGCACAAAGATAAGGTCTTTATGATTGGTTTCATGAGGAGATACGATAAGTCTTATGCTTATGCGAAAAAGAAAATTGAGGAAGGGAAAATTGGAGAGCCGATTTTAATTCGCTGTTATAGTCTTGATCCGGCGAAGGCAATTCGTGGGTTTATGCAGTTTGCAAAGAGTAATTACAGTGGTGGGTTGTTCTTGGATATGGCCATCCATGACTTGGATTTGGCTCGTTGGTACTTAGGGGCTGAGGCGAAACAAGTATGGGCTGTCGGAGGGGCTTATGCTCATCCGGAGTTTAGGGAACTAAATGACGCAGAAACTGGAGCTGTGTTAGTAAAGTTCGAAAACGATAAAATCGGTATTTTTGTTGCCGGCCGAAACTGTGCGCACGGGTACCATATCGAGACAGAAATCATTGGTACGAAAGGAACATTAAGGATCGGAACAATTCCTGAAAAAAATATGGTCACTGTCTTTGATGAAAACGGTGCTATCAAAGAATGCTCAGATGGGTTTTTAGAGAGATTTGAGCAGGCGTATTTAAGTGAGGCTGAAGAGTTCATTTCATGTATTAGGGAGAATAGACAGCCAAAGGTCACTGTAGAAGACGGGGTAATTTCAACAGCTCTTGGTTATGCATGTAAGAAATCATTTGAAACAGGAGAACTGGTTAATGTTGAATCTCTGATGAACACGGTTGCTTCCTCTTAAGTCTCAGACACTGCTTATAAGCACCTATATATGTGCTTATCAAAGACAACGCTATTACATAAACGGGAGGATAGATAGGGTGAGAATACGTTGGGGGATATTGGGTGCGGCTAATATTGCGTACGACCAACTAGTACCTGCATTACGTCGTTCCAACCGCGCCATAGTATCGGCTGTTGCTTCGAAAAGCAAGCGGAAGGTAGAACGGTTTCAAGTGCCGACCATCTATGAAAGCTATGAAGAACTGTTACAATCTCCAACCATAGATGCCGTTTATATTCCGCTTCCAAATGCTCTCCATGCTGAATGGGCAATAAAGGCGATGAATTGTGGAAAGCATGTTTTGCTAGAAAAACCTGCAGCGTTGACGGAGTCAGAGATGATAGAGATGAAGACGGCGGCCGAGAAAAACGGGGTCGTCTTTATGGAAGCATTTATGTATCAATTTCATAGACAGCATAAACGCATGAAAGAACTGCTTGAATCAGGGATTATAGGAGAATATCGACATGTAAAAGCGCATTTTTCATGGATGTTGCGGGATCGCGAGGACATACGATTGAAGCCGGAACTGGGCGGGGGAGCCATGCGCGATGTTGGATGTTACGGATTGCATGTTGTCACCCAAATCGTCGGCCTTAAGCCTATAAAGATTTCTATGTTTGGAAAGATTCATCCTGAATTCGGCGTTGATACTACATCAACTTGTACGTTGATTGATGAGAAAAATCGCACAGCAGAGATTTCTGCTTCGATGGAGCTACCGTTTATCAATCGTTATGAAATTATCGGTTCGAATGGTTCGATCATTGTGGATTCCGCTTTCCGCCCCGACGTGTCAAATGATGGGTTTGGTAAGATTACCGTAAGAGATGAAAATAGTCATGTGATTTTCTTTGAAAGAATTAAGGATGATCAATATTTAAACCAGGTAGAACATTTCCACGATTGCGTTCTCGAAAACAAAGAGCCGATATACAATGCTAGTCACTCGTTAGAAATGGCTCTTTATTTGGAAAAAGGCTATCAGTCACTTGAAAATCACTCGATAGTGATGGATGTGAAATAAAAATATAGAAAGCGCTTAATCTATCGTTAAAACGCATCACTTAGGAAAATAAAACTCACGTGTAACGCGAGCTATTTATGGGATCATTCTTTCTCGAAAACGGTTGATGGTTTAAAAATTCTAAAAAATACTTTTAAAAATAGTTGAAAAAGTAAGATAAGTTCATTTATAATTTAATCGTAAATAAGGAAAGCGCTTTCCTTAAGGGAGGATGTGGCAGATTGCCAGAAAGGGGTCAGTATATGGCAGTACGTACTGAGAGTCTCCTCGAAATGAAGGGCATCAAAAAAAGCTTTGATCAAAACCATGTGCTTAAAGGAATTGACCTTGATATCAAACCTGGCGAAGTTCATGTTTTGCTTGGTGAAAACGGTGCAGGAAAATCTACCCTTATCAAAATTTTAACGGGTGCTTATCAAAAAGATGCTGGTGAAATTTATTGGGAAGGAAAGCCCGTTAATCTTCAAACACCGATTGATGCTATGAGGTTAGGGATCGCTACCATTTATCAAGAGTTAAATGTCATTCCTCAACTCAAAGTTTACGAAAATATTTTCCTGGGCCGGGAATTAAAGCGCGGCGGCAAAATGTCCATGCTTGACCATAAGGCGATGCGGGAAGAAGCTAAACGATGTTTAGGAATGCTTGGACAAAGCCCGAATCTCGTTGATATGCAACTTGGAAAACTTGGGATAGGGCAGCAGCAACTCGTGGAGATTGCGAAAGCGCTCGCCTTTGATGCCAAGCTGATTATTATGGATGAACCTACTTCTAGTCTTAGTGCTCAAGAGGTAGAGCAGTTATATATGTGTGTGGAACAGTTGAAGAAAAAAGGAATCGCGATTTTGTTTATCTCACATAAACTTGAAGAGATTAAGAGATTAGGTGACCGAATTACGATTCTTCGAGATGGGTTTAAGATTGAAACAATGCCTGTGCAAACAACGGATCCTGATTATTGGATTGAATTGATGGTCGGTCGTTCATTGGATGAGAAATTTCCGAAGCAAACCTTTACACTCGGCAAGGAAGGATTCAGAGTCGAGGGTCTAGAGGTTGCGGGGGCTCCGGAGCCGGTCGGGTTCAGTGTTCGATACGGTGAAATTGTTGGCATCGCTGGACTTGTTGGTGCTGGACGTACTGAACTTGCTCGGGCGATATTTGGAGCCGATCCGAGTCGCAATGGAAAGATTTTTATTGATGGCAAGGAAGTGAAGATCAAATCTCCACGCGATGCCATTGATGCGGGGATCGCCTTGATTACAGAAGACCGAAAAGGGGAGGGGCTTCTCCTCGATCAAACGCTAGATTTTAACATTACGATGGCGAATATGAAAAAATTCGCCAAAAAATCGAGGTTAATCGATTTAAAAGGAATTCGTGAGGAAGCGAAACGGTTTATTAAGGAATTAAAGATTCGCCCGGATAACATTGAGCTCAAAGCTCGTAACTTGAGCGGAGGCAATCAGCAAAAAGTGGTTATTGCTAAGTGGTTGTGTACAAAGGCGAAAGTGTTTATTTTTGATGAACCCACAAGAGGGATTGATGTCGGGGCGAAGGTAGAAGTGTACCGTTTAATGAATGAATTAGTGGAGAATGGTGCTATTGTTATTATGATTTCTTCAGAGCTTCCCGAAATTCTCGGGATGTGCGACCGAGTCCTTGTCATGAGAGAAGGCAAAATAACCGCCGATTTACCGATTGGGGAGGCTACTCAAGAACGGATTATGAAAGCGGCTACAGGAGCGTGAGAATAGGTATGAGTCAAGTGGTAGTGAAAACAAAAAATGAAGTAATGAATGGCACGCTTAAGCGGGTGTTAAGCAAGTTTGGACCACTGATCGGCCTCATCTTGTTAATCATGGTGCTGACGGTCCTATCTCCTAAATTCTTAACGGTCAATAATGTAATGAATATCGCTCGCCAGTCGTCCATCAATGCTCTATTGGCAATTGGTATGCTTCTTCCGATATTAACAGCAGGGATTGATTTGTCTGTCGGTTCATTGCTCGCCCTTTCGATTATGATGATGGGGATTGTTACTGTAAACATGGGAATGTCCCCGTTTTTAGGGATTTTAGTTTGTCTCGCAGTTGGTGCAGGGTTCGGCTGGTTGAATGGTATTTTATTAACGAAATTACGTTTGCCACATCCGTTTATTTCAACGCTCGGTACGATGAATATTGCTCGGGGTATAGCTCTCATCGTTACGGGAGCAGCTCCAATTGCCGGTTTTCCTTATGCCATTCAATTTCTTGGTCGTGAATTCGTTGGTCCGATTCCGGTGAGCTTTTTGCTTGTCATCGTGGTGTATGTGATCTTCCATATTTTCTTAACGAGAACACAGACAGGGCGTTATATTTATGCCATTGGGGGGAATCCAGAAGCTGCCCGTCTGTCAGGTATCAATGTGGATCGAGTATTAATTATTGTCTATACCATCAGCGGTTTAATGGCGGGACTTGCCGGTCTCGTTATGGTTGGACGTGTTAACTCTGCTTTCCCTCTTGCCGGCCTTTCTTATGAACTTGATGCGATTGCAGCTGTGATTATTGGAGGCGCCAGTTTCATGGGCGGGGTTGGCACTGTATGGGGGACATTAATTGGTGCCTTGATTATTGCGGTTCTCAGAAATGGACTTAACCTTTTGAACGTCCCAGCTGATTTCCAAATGACCGTAATCGGAACGGTAATCATTGCCGCTGTATTTGTAGATGTTCTTCGACAACGGAAGAGCAAAAAGGCTTAAATACCATTTTCGCTAGGGCAAAAAAATGGAAAATGAGGAGGATTTATTTTATGATAAAAAAGAAAACAAAGTTGTTCAGCACAGCAGTTGTCTTAACTTGTATGGCTCTTTTGGCCGGGTGCGGTGGTTCTAAAGGGGCAAGCGGGGGCGGAGGCGAGGAACGAGTCGCGGTTGTTTTGAAAACGTTATCTAGCCCTTACTGGAAATATGTCGAGGCTGGAGCAAAGGCTGCAGGTAAAGAACTTGGTGTGGATGTGACTGTTGTCGGGCCAAATGCAGAGTCCGAAGTGATGCAGCAAATCAACATGATCGAAGATCAATTGAACCAGTCACCCGGTGCGCTTGTCGTCTCTCCGTCGCAACCGGATACAGTAGTGCCTGTATTAGAAACTGCGACTGTTCCAGTTCTTCTTATAGATACGGATGCCAAGCTCAAAAATAAAACAAGCTTTATTGGTACTGAAAACTATGAGGCAGGGTATGAAGGCGGGAAGTTACTCTCTTCGCTGCTTCAAAAAGGAGATAAAGTAGCGATCATTTCAGGTGCCCTCGGAAATACAGCGACGGATGAACGTGTGAAAGGAGCCAAAGCCGCTCTCGAAGAGGCAGGGATGGTGATTGTTGCTGAGCAACCTGCTGATAGTGATAAAACAAAAGCGATGTCTGTCATGGAAAATATCCTGCAGAAAAATAACGATGTAAAAGGTGTATTCGCTGCAAATGACGATATGGCCCTTGGGGTTTTACGTGCAGTTGAAGCGAAAGGGCTAGACGTTAAAGTGATTGGTACAGACGGGACTTTAGAGGCAGTGGAATCGATTTTGGATGGAAAACTGGCCGGTACGATTGCGCAAAACCCGTATAAGATGGGATATGAAGGCGTGAAAAATGCACTAGCCGCTATTAATGGCGAAAAAGTTGACAAACGTATCAATAGCGGTGTTGAAGTGATCACGAAAGACAACGCTCAAGAGAAATTAGAATTTCTCAAAACGATATCAAAATAGGTATATTTGGAAGGGAAAGGATTATCTAAGGGGTTTGAACATATTATGAGACCTACTATTTACGATGTAGCTGAACGAGCAGGTGTATCGATAGCGACCGTATCAAAAGTACTTAATAATACGGGGAATATTAGTGATCGAACCAAAAAAAAGGTTATAAAGGTCATGCAGGAGCTTGGATACCACCCGAACAGTTTGGCTGCAGCGTTAACCGGTAAAAAAACATTTACAATTGGTGTGTTAGTTCCTGATATCGCTAACCCATTTTTTGCTGAGGTCTCCCGGGCATTAGAGAATTATGCCCGGGAAACCGGATATGCGATTATATTGTGCAGTACTGACTATCAGCTCGAACGGGAACAGTATTATCTTGATCTTCTTATGAAAAAACAGGTGGATGGCATTATCATTGCTACAGAACCAAAGGATCTAAATGCCTTCCAGACACTCCAATCAAGAGATATTCCATTTTTGATGTTTTCTATTGATCATCTCGCCTTATCTTCGCATGTAGTTACTACTGATGATATAAGGGGAGGGTATCTTGCCGGGCGTTATCTACTAGATAAAGGGCATCGCCGTTTGGCCATCATTGCAGAGTTAAATCGCCCGAGCGGACGCCTGAGATTGGAAGGGTTTAGAAGAGCTCTTTCTGATCACGGAATTGAATTGGATCAACGTTTCATTATTAACTCTATTTCTAAAATTGAAGATGCAAAGATAGCGTCACAAAAAATTCTTCATCTGCCGGAAAGACCGACAGCTGTCTTTGCGACAACAGATTTAATTGCTGTGGTTTTTATGAACGAAGCTCGAAAGACAAATGTATCAGTTCCGGAAGATATTTCTGTCATTGGGTTTGATAATACGATCCATGCAGAAATTGCAGATCCCGGGTTAACGACGATTGCCCAGCCGATTGATGAGTTGGCTCGCTATGCTATCTATAAGTTACTCGAGTCCATTGAAAACCCTCAAATCCCAAGTCATCGGATTATGCTGACACCATCTCTAATTGAACGGGAGTCAGTAAAGGATTTAAACGGTCATTGTTAGTACCATGAAAATAGCACCGATATGTATATTCGGTGTCTTTATTTTCACAAATAAGTAAAGCGCTTACCCTTTGTTCCCTCCCTCGATCTGTTTAAAAGAACGAGAAGTTGGAGGTGAATTTTTAAGAAAGTTTGAATTTGACTTGATATTCTGTATAGAGGTTGTATAATAATGTTAGGAAAGCGCTTAACTCTAATACCCCCGGTTGTGAAATCGCTTTTATAAAGGAGGATCAGTCTATGGCATTGACTGTAGGGGTAATCGGTGCGGGGAGAATTGGGAAATTGCATGTAGACAATTTGCGATTAATCCCGCAAGTTCGTGTAAAGAGTGTTTCAGACGTTGCGATTAACCACCTTGATTCATGGGCAAAGGAAAAGCAAGTTGAAGTATTAACAAGTGATTACCGCGATATATTAAATGACCCGGAAATTGATGCTGTGTTTATTTGCTCCCCAACAAATACGCATGCAACCATTATTAAGGAGGCTGCTGTAGCGGGAAAACATATTTTTTGTGAAAAACCCGTTAGCTTTACGGTGGAGGAAACGAAAGAAGCGCTTGAGGTAGTTGAAAAAACTCAAGTAAAGCTTCAAGTCGGATTTAATCGTCGATTTGACCCGAATTTCCGTAAAATTCGGGAACTTGTCCAAAATGGAACAATCGGCGAGCCGCATATTTTACGTATTACCTCGAGAGATCCCGAACCGCCAAGTATTGACTACATAAAGTCGTCAGGTGGACTGTTTATGGATATGATGATTCACGACTTTGATATGGCCCGTTACATTATGGGAAGTGAAGTCGTAGAAGTGTCCGCTTACGGAGCGGTGTTAGTAGATCCAGCGATAGGGGAAGCGGGAGATATCGATACAGCAGTGGTGACGTTGAAATTTGCCAACGGAGCACTTGGGGTCATTGACAATAGCCGCCAAGCTGTTTACGGATACGATCAACGCTTAGAGGTTTTCGGAAGCAAAGGAGCTGCACGAGCGGACAATAACCGTCCTACAAATGTCGAGGTTTCTACTGCTGAACATGTTTTAAAAGATAAACCGTTGTACTTTTTCTTAGAACGTTATACACAGGCTTATATCCATGAGGTAGCGGAGTTTGTAAAGGCTATCCTTCATAATGAACCTGTGATCTGCAGTGGTTTTGATGGGTTGCAGGCACAACGGATTGCCGAAGCGGCGAAAAAATCGCTAGAAACCGGTGTACCGGTGAAGCTAGAAGAAGTTAATCCAGCAGCTGCTATCTAATCGTTGTTGGTGAAAGCGGATTCGTAGAGAACCTATATTCCGGACAATGGAAGAGGAGGTTAGAAAATAGTGAGTACCATTCGGTTAACCACTGCACAAGCTCTTGTTAAATTTTTGAATAATCAATATGTAGAGTTTGATGGGAAACAACAAAGATTTGTAAAAGGAATCTTTACTATTTTTGGTCATGGCAATGTGCTTGGTCTCGGTCAAGCACTTGAAGAAGATCCGGGGGAATTAGAAGTATATCAAGGGCGAAATGAACAGGGAATGGCTAACGCGGCGATTGCATTTGCAAAACAAAAAAACCGTAAGCAAATTATGGCCGCTACTTCATCTGTCGGTCCTGGTGCAGCGAATATGGTCACATCCGCCGCAACAGCAACGGCAAATAATATCCCAGTACTTTTGCTTCCTGGTGATGTATTTGCAACTCGTCAGCCTGATCCCGTTTTACAACAAATTGAACACACGCATGATTTGTCTATATCTACCAATGATGCTTTCCGTGCAGTTAGCAAGTATTGGGATCGTGTTTGCCGTCCGGAGCAACTCATGTCTGCCATGTTGAATGCCATGCGTGTTTTGACAAATCCCGCTGATACAGGTGCTGTAACCATCGCTCTTCCTCAAGATGTTCAGGGAGAAGCATGGGATTTTCCTGAAAGCTTTTTTGCCAAGCGTGTCCATCGGATTGAACGTCGACAACCGTCTCTCGAAAGTGTTCGAGATGCAGTGAAACTCATTCGTTCCAAGAAAAAGCCGTTGCTCGTTTTAGGTGGTGGCGTTCGTTATTCAGAGGCAGCTGACGCTTTCGTGAAATTTGCAGAAAAGTTCAACATTCCGTTTGCTGAAACGCAAGCTGGAAAAGGTACGATTGAAAGCTCTCACCCTCTTAATCTAGGAGGAATAGGGGTGACGGGGAACTTAGCGGCTAACACCATTGCCAAACAGGCGGATTTAATTATTGGAGTCGGTACTCGTTTCACGGATTTTACGACTGCTTCTAAACAGTTGTTCAGCAGTGCGGAAATTTTAACGATCAATGTTTCAGAATTCCATGCGTCGAAATTAGACGCGGTGAAGGTAGTTGCTGATGCAAAGGCTGGACTTGAGGCCATAGCTGAAGCGTTGGAAGATTATGTTTCTGCTTATGGAAATGAGATTTCCGAAGCGAAGCAAGCATGGAACAGAGAATTAGAACGTCTTTGCTCTGTTGCCTATGGAGAAAACTTTACACCGGAAATTGCTGGCCACTTAGATGAAAAACTGCCTGAATATAGAGAAGCGTTTGGTTCGGAATTGACACAAACCGGCGTAATTGGCAAAGTCAATGAATTGATTGATGATGACGCTGTGATTGTAGGGGCTTCGGGCAGCCTTCCTGGTGACTTGCAGCGAATGTGGGTGTGCAAAGACCGCAATACCTATCATATGGAATATGGTTATTCTTGCATGGGCTACGAAATCGCTGGGGCGTTTGGTGTCAAGCTTGCTGAACCGGATAAAGAAGTGTATGCAATGGTTGGAGATGGAAGCTTTTTAATGCTCCACTCTGAACTGGTAACAAGCCTGCAGGAAGGGCAGAAAATTAATATTATCTTGTTTGATAACTCTGGGTTTGGATGTATCAACAACTTGCAAATGGAAAATGGCATGGGCAGCTTTGTTACCGAATTCCGTAAACGGAACCTGGAGACCGGGCAACTCGATGGGCCTATTATGACGATTGATTATGCAAAAGTGGCAGAGGGCTATGGTCTAAAAACATATTCTGTCCGTACAATGGAAGAACTTGAGACGGCTCTTATCGACTCCAAAAAGCAATCCATCAGCACACTCATCGATATTAAAGTGCTGCCTAAAACAATGACACATGGCTATGGATCTTGGTGGCACGTTGGCGTTGCAGAAGTGTCGACAAAAGAAAGTGTTCAAGCTGCCTATCGAAATAAACAAGAAAATCTTAAACTAGCACGCAAATACTGATATAGCATGCGCTGCAAATAGGGATTAAAGGGGGGAGTTAGAGTTCTGTCCGCAGCTTAGAAGAAAACGGAGGGAAGGGGAATATGTTCAAAGAAAACAAAGTGAAGCTTGGTATTGCTCCAATTGGGTGGACGAATGATGATATGCCTGAGCTGGGGGGTGAGATTACATTTGAGCAGTGTATTAGTGAAATGGCGCTCGCCGGTTTTGTTGGTTGTGAAGTCGGCAATAAATATCCCCGTGATACAAAGATTTTGAAAAAGGCCTTATCCTTACGGGGCTTAAGTATCGCCAGTGCTTGGTTTAGCGCTTTTTTGACCTCAAAACCATTTGAGGAAACAGCGGAAGCATTTAAAGCACACCGAGATTTTTTATATGAAATGGGCGCAAAAGTCATTGTTGTTTCTGAACAAGGTAACAGCATCCAAGGACAAATGGAAACACCATTGTTTGATAAAAAGCCAGTTTTTACGGAAGAGGAATGGGATCTACTGATCGATGGGTTAAATCGCCTCGGTGATCTGGCTGCAGAAAAGGGAATGAACATTGTCTATCACCATCATATGGGGACGGGTATTCAGACCACAGAGGAGATTGACCGCTTAATGGAGGAAACAGATCCAAAAAAGGTGTCACTTCTTTATGATACAGGCCACCTTGTCTTCTCAGGGGAGGATCATTTACATGTCCTAAATAAGCATATAAATCGTATTCGTCATGTTCATCTCAAGGATGTACGAATCGAGGTCGCGAATAAGGTTCGCGAGGAAAAAATGAGCTTCTTGCAGGCGGTGAAAGCTGGAGTATTTACTGTGCCTGGCGATGGTGTGATTGATTTTAAACCAGTATTCGAAGCATTAGATGCCGCCGGCTATGAAGGATGGTTTGTTGTAGAGGCAGAACAGGATCCAGCCATAGCGAATCCGTTTGAATATGCGTTAAAGGCACGCCAATACATTCGTGAAACATGCGGTTTATAAAGGAGATGAAATGATGAGCCGATTCATTATTTCCAGCCATTCGCCGAATGAAGAGGGGAACGTCGTCCGCGTAACGCCGGAATCGGCGGGATGGGAGTATGTTGGATTTGAAGTGTATGCGTTAACAAAAGGACAAACATTGCGAAAAGAGACGATCGATCAGGAAGCCTGCCTTGTTCTTCTCAAAGGAAAAGCTAACATACACACAAGACATGAACGGTGGGAAAATATTGGATTGAGAATGGATGTTTTTGAGAAAATTCCGCCATACTCCGTCTATGTCCCGTCCAATGATGTTTATGAAGTTCAAGCATTGACTGATTTGGAATTGGCCGTTTGTTTAGCGCCAGGGAAGGGAACGTATCCAGCCCGTTTGATTCCGCCAAGCGAAGTAGGAGTGGAAATGCGCGGGGCGGGAAACATTGAACGGCGGATACATAATATTCTTCCGGAGTCTAAACCGGCTGACAGCTTGCTTGTCGTTGAGGTATTTACGCCGGAAGGAAACTGGTCGAGTTACCCACCGCATAAACATGACCAACACAATTTGCCGCATGAATCTTATTTAGAGGAAACGTATTATCATCAAATCAATCCGGACCATGGTTTTATGGTGCAACGGGTCTATACTGATGACCGTTCCATTGATGAAACGATGGTCGTGAAAAACGGAGATGTTGTTTTGGTGCCGAAAGGCTATCACCCGGTTTCGGCTCCCCCGGGTTATGAGGGGTATTACTTAAACGTCATGGCCGGGCCCGTACGGACGTGGAAGTTCCGCAATGATCCGGACCATGAGTGGGTGATGGAAAGCAAACTCGCGGCCAAACAGAAGTAGAAACGATCTAAAAAGACGACAGGAAAGAGGCGGTTCGATGAATTTACTCCCATTTGACGAGCAAAAACCGTTGGATTTTATCGCTGTCGGCCGACTATGCATCGATTTAAATGCCAATGAGATTCACCGGCCGATGGAAGAAACGGTGACGTTTACGAAATATGTCGGCGGATCTCCGGCGAATATTGCCATCGGCATGGCCCGGCTTGGCATGAAAACAGGGTTTATCGGCCGAGTGGCCGACGACCAAATGGGCCGATTTATCGTTCAATACTTAAAAAACAATGGCATTGATACATCCCATGTCATTACCGACAAGTCCGGCAGTGTAACAGGCTTGGCGTTCACCGAGATTAAGAGTCCGACCGACTGCAGCATCCTCATGTATCGCGATAATGTCGCTGATTTGAAACTGGAACCGAACGACATTCATGAAGACTATATTCGGCAGGCAAAATGCTTATTGATTTCCGGGACGGCTTTGGCGAAAAGCCCGTCAAGAGAAGCGGTGTTTTTAGCGTTGGAATATGCAAGACGCCATGGAGTCGTTGTCTTTTTCGATTTGGATTATCGCCCTTATACGTGGCAATCCAAAGAGGAAACGGCGATTTATTACAACTTGGCCGCCGAAAAATGCGACGTGATCATCGGCACGAGAGAAGAATTTGACATGATGGAGCAGTTTGCTGTTCATCAGCATGATGACGAGAAAACGGCGCAAAAATGGTTTGATTATCACGCGAAAATCGTCGTCATTAAACATGGCAAAGATGGATCGATCGCCTATACGAAAACAGGGGAAACGTTTGTCGGTACGATTTTTCCGGCGAATATTGTCAAAACGTTTGGAGCAGGCGATTCTTACGCTGCTGGGTTTATCTACGGATTAATGAATGGATGGCCGATTCCAAAGGCGATGGAATATGGTGCAGCTGCTGCTTCGATTGTCATCTCGAGCCATAGTTGTTCCGATGCAATGCCGACGTTAGATCAAATTGAACAGTTCATTCAACAACATAAAAGCAGCTCGACCGCTGCAAAATCATAAATGAAAGGGGATCGACGAACATGACAATGACAACGGGAGTACAAACTTTAAAAAACTATATTGGTGGGCAATGGGTGGAATCTCGTTCTGCGAAGACAGAAGCGGTTCCAAACCCTGCGACAGGCGAAGTGCTCGCTTACGTTCCGATTTCGACCCGCGAGGATTTGGATCGTGCGGTTGCGGCAGCAAAAGAAGCGTTCAAGACATGGAGCAAAACGCCAGTGCCGCGCCGGGCGCGAATCTTATTCAAATACCAGCAGTTGCTTGTTGAACATTGGGAAGAGCTGGCCCGGTTGGTGACGTTAGAAAACGGCAAAAGCTACAACGAAGCCTATGGGGAAATTCAGCGCGGAATTGAATGCGTAGAATTTGCGGCAGGTGCGCCGACGCTCATGATGGGAAGACAACTTCCTAGCATTGCGACCGGCATTGAATCAGGAATGTACCGTTATCCAATTGGTGTCGTTGGGGGCATCACGCCGTTTAACTTCCCAATGATGGTGCCTTGCTGGATGTTCCCGCTAGCGATTGCGTGCGGAAACACGTTCGTCCTAAAACCGTCCGAACGCACACCGATGTTGGCCAATCGTCTAGCTGAACTTTTTAAAGAAGCCGGGCTTCCAGATGGAGTACTCAACATCGTTCACGGGGCGCATGATGTCGTGAACGGACTTTTGGAGCATCCAGATGTGAAGGCGATCTCGTTCGTCGGTTCCCAACCAGTCGGCGAGTATGTGTACAAAACAGCAGCGGCTCATGGCAAACGCGTTCAGGCGTTGACAGGAGCGAAAAACCATTCGATTGTCATGCCGGATGCAGACTTGAAAGTGGCTGTCCGTGAAATTATTAATGCGGCGTTCGGCTCGGCTGGAGAGCGGTGCATGGCGGCGTCGGTCGTTGTCGCGGTTGGGGACATTGCTGATGAATTAGTTGAGAGATTAGTAGCGGCCGCAAATGAAATTAAGATAGGCAACGGATTGGAGGAGAGCGTCTTTTTAGGCCCGGTCATTCGCGAAGCTCATAAACAACGGACGGTCAACTATATTGAACTGGGAGAAAAAGAAGGAGCTATTTTAGTGCGCGACGGGCGAAAAGATGCTGCTGTCCAAGGCGAGGGATACTTTATCGGACCGACCATCTTTGACCGAGTCACCACCGACATGACGATTTGGAAAGATGAAATTTTTGCTCCTGTTCTTTCGATTGTGCGGGTTAGCACGTTGGATGAAGCCATTGAAGTGGCCAACAAGTCTCCATTTGCCAACGGGGCATGCATTTACACAAGAGATGGCGGAAATGTCCGTAAGTTCCGTGATGAAATCGATGCCGGGATGTTAGGGGTCAACTTAGGGGTCCCAGCACCGATGGCCTTCTTCCCGTTCTCTGGGTGGAAGAATTCGTTCTACGGCGATCTTCACGCTAACGGCATGGACGGTGTGGAGTTTTATACACGTAAGAAAATGCTCACTGCTCGCTGGTAAGAGCGATGGAAAAACGATCAGGCGCCTTAGGGCGCTTGATGCTTTTTCACGAATGTGTAAACAGAAAGGGGAATCGAAATGCCGCTTGTCTCAATGAAGGAAATGTTACAATGTGCTTTACAGGGAAACTATGCTGTCGGCCATTTTAACGTGAACAACTTAGAATTCGCCCAAGCCATTCTCCTAGGGGCCGAAGAAGAGGAAGCACCCGTCATTTTGGCTGTGAGTCCGGGATATATCGGGCATCTTGGTGGACTTGGGACGGCAGCGGCCATGGTTAAAGAACTCGTGAAAGAATACCGCATTACTGTACCTGTCGCTCTCCATTTAGACCACGGCTCCTCCTATGAGCAATGCCTCGAAGCGATGGAAGCTGGGTTTACATCCGTGATGATTGATGCTTCCCATTTCCCTTTGGAAGAAAATATTTCGATGACAAAAAAAGTTGTTGAGGCGGCTCGGTTTTTTGGTGTCTCCGTTGAAGCAGAGGTCGGAAGAATCGGAGGACAAGAGGATGACGTAGTGGTCGATGAAGCGGAAGCGATGTACGCCATTCCGGAAGAATGTGAGCGGTTAGTCAAAGAAACCGGAGTCGACTGCCTAGCACCGGCATTAGGTTCGGTTCACGGTCCGTATAAAGGGAAACCGAAATTAGGATTTGCGCAAATGGAACAAATCCAGCGCTTAACTGGCGTGCCGCTTGTGCTGCATGGAGGAACAGGAATCCCCTTGGAGGATATTCGCAGAGCCATTTCGTTAGGAACAGCTAAAATTAACGTCAACACGGAAAATCAATTGGCGTTTACTAGGGGAGTTCGTTCTTTACTCAATGAGAATAACGGCCTGTATGATCCGAGAAAATACCTTGGGGCAGGAAGAGAAGAAGTAAAACAGACCGTAAGACAAAAAATTCGCGAATTCGGTTCGGTAGGGAAAGCAAAAGAAGGGGTGTTGTTTTCATTGTAAAAAGAACGATGCACAAGCTGTCACGCCGGAAGCCAAGCGGTTCGAACAGGCGCAAAGCCCGCTGAAAAGGGGCCAAGCTTCATGAGAAAATCACCAACTGCCGGAACGATTCCCCGAACAAACTGTCCACCCGCTTGATCGGCGAAAATCAAGTAGTGTGCATGGAGGACTTGTGCGTGCCGAACATGCAGAAGAATCGCAAACTGGCCAAACGCATTTCCGATTCCGCATGGGGGACGATCGCTCAGGGGAGTGGAATATATAGCGAAATGGTACGGGCGGACGGTGATCCGTGTCGGCTGCACGTTTTCATCGAGTTAATGGTGCTCGTGGCTGCGGGCATTGGCAGGTGGAGGTGAAATCGTTCAACATCCGTTCGAGGGCGTGCCGAAACTGCGGAGTCGAACGCGACCGGGATCACAACGCTGCTCGAAATATTTTGCAGGAAGGGCTTCGTTTGCAGTTATTGAACTGCGGGACGCACAGGGTGGTTTGGTGAACCGCCTGCCGTAGGGTGGAAGTTCCCAAGAATCTCTCACTTCTAGGTGTTAGCGTAGGCGGGCGAGCGTTCAATGTCTAGAAGGGGCGGATAACCCAGAACCGTTATATGCGATTTCCCTTCCGAGAACTTCAATACTACAAGCACAATTTGATGAGCGTTTGCTCGGAGGAATGGTAAAAAGAGCAGGTCAAGCGATTCTGATTGGGACGGAGGATTATATCGAAATACTCCACCTACTGCCAAACCGTTCGAGTTTACAGCTATCCCTTATTACGTATGGGATAACCGGCAGCCGGGTCAAATGATTGTCTGGATTCCTGAAGCATAACAAGATAGTAGAGGGAGTCACGACAAAGGGTGTTTGCTCCTTCTCAGAGAAACAAGAGATATAGAATTATGAATCTGTTGATACGTATATTGTATATTTATAGTAGTGACAAAGGGGTGTCTCGCTGCTTTTGAGACACCCCTTTTGTTTTGGATTTTGATGCTAAGACATGACACATGAATAAGGAGCGCTTCCACTTCCCCTATTGCACTTAGAATAAACGTCACCTATACTTAGGGAATAATACGTCATCCCATTGGTTTCGATTGATGAAAGTTTTTATTAAAGAGATTTAAGAATATTGCAGGGGGGAGGGTTAATATGAAAAAATTAGCAATTATTTATGTCTGCTTGATTGGTTTGTTTCTTCTTTATATATATCGCTATCATTTCGAAATTTCTCACCTTCGTTTATCCTCCCAAGAAGAGACGGCATTTCAAGGCCAACCTAACGAAAAATACGTCATGATCACCTTCCAATCAGGAATGGATTATTGGAAGCGCTGTCTCAAAGGGTTTGAAGACGCCGCCGAGGAGTTGAACGTCTCTGTAGAATATCGCGGAGCGACACAGTATGATGTCAATGAACAAGTGACGGTGCTAGAACAGGTGATCGCAAGGAAGCCGGCGGGTATTGCTATTTCGGCGATTAATCCGACAGCGTTGACGAAAACGATCAACAAGGCAGTGGAGAAAGGAATTCCAGTTGTGTTGTTTGATTCGAATGCTTCGGGAAGCAAGGCGTTTTCGTTTTTAGGGACGAATAACTATAATGCTGGAGTGACAGCAGCTCATGAAATGGCGAAACTGTTGGGGAATAAAGGGAATGTCGGGATCATTACTTCGCCTTATCAGCTTAATCACCAAGAGAGAACAAGAGGGTTTGTCGAGACAATTTATCAAAAATACCCACAAATGCATGTGGTGGCTGTAAAAAATGGGAAAGGGGATGTTAGGGCTTCCAAACAGGCGGCGATAGAGATCTTAGAGGATTACCCAGATGTGCAGGGGATCTTCGCAACGGAAGCGAATGGGGGAGTTGGCATGGCCGAGGCCGTTGTGATGTTGAATAAAAAGCATGTAAAATTGATTAGTTTTGATACGGAAAAACAAACGTTAGATTTGGTGAAGAAGGGTGTCATTGCTGCGACATTGGCGCAAGGAACATGGAATATGGGATACTGGTCGTTGCAGTTTTTATTTCAACTTCATCATCGCCTTACGTCTTCTTCGCGGTCAGGGGATTTGCCTCTGCCGGTGTATGTCGATACAGGGATCACGGTTGTTACGAAAGAAAATGTGGATCGTTTTTATGCCAGATAAAGAAGAAATGAGTGATCGATGTTGGGAGTACGAAAACGTTGGCGAGTTCGTCATTGGCCGATACGGTACAAGTTTGTTTCCTTGTTGCTGATTTCTATGATTGTCCCTGCTCTCGGGCTTGGAGGCCTAGTGAGCTGGGCGGTTGACCGAATCATCGAGCGGCAAGTTAACGAAAATACGTTACAGTTAATTAGCCAAGTCAATAGAACATTAGAGTTTTATGTTAATAATATGCAAAATATTACGTATTTAATTGCATTTAATCCTGAGACGAAAGCATTTTTCGACCGCTCCACCTCTAGTGATGAGTATGAGATTCGTCAGTTTTTGCAAGGGATTACAACGTTATATCCTGAAATTGCTGGAATCTTGGTTGTCAACCAATATGGCGATTATATTAGCAATGAAATGTACAGCCGCTCCTCGCAACCGTTGACAGAGGAATCGTGGTATCAGGAGGCGGTTAAAAATAAAGGGATTTTTAAAATGATTGGCCATCCTGGTGGGCGAAATGTCCTTTCCCATGCCAATTATTCAAGCGAAGAGGTCGTATCCGCAGTACGGGCGATTTTAGAGCCTGAGACGCAAAAGGTGAAGGGAGTCGTGCTTATTGATTTAAAGCTGCGAGTCATTGCAGAAGCGACAAAAAACGTCCGTCTTGGGAAATGGGGACATTTGCTAGTGATAGATGAGCGAGGCGAGAGTATTTATACTCCAAGCCCATCGCCGCTTCGAACAATTCCGCTGCGATGGGTTCAAGGGAATAGTGGTACGTTTTCGAAAGAAATAAACGGACAACATATCCAGTTGATTTATCAACGCTCCCCGTTTACCAATTGGACGATTATCGGAGTATTTTCTGGCAATGAATCGGCGTTAGAAGTGATGGAAATCCGTTTTTATATCATCAGCTTCATCTTTTTCGTTTGTTTTATTGCGCTCGGCGCCTCGTATTACTTATCTTTTTCGTTATCGCGCCCAATCAGCCAGCTAACAGCTTTTATGAAAAAAGCGCAAGCAGGCGATTTAACGGTCCGTTATCATGATGAACGTATGGATGAAATTGGGATATTAGGCCGAAGCTTCAACCATATGTTGGATCAAATGCAACGTTTTATTTCTTTGGCAGAATGGCAGGAGCGACAGCGTTGGGAAGCGGAGTTGCGGGAGCTGCAGGCCCAGATTAAGCCGCATTTCCTTTACAATACGTTAGATACGATTCAGTGGATGGCGCGAAAAAAAGGGGCGGATGATGTAGCGGAAGTGGTGGGTGCGCTGGCAAAGCTGTTCCGCATCGGGTTGAGCAAAGGAAGGAACATGATTCTTTTCGCTGAGGAGATCGAACATATAAAAAGTTACTTGCACATTCAGAAAGTTCGTTATAAAGATAAGTTAAACTACACATTTGATATTCCTGAACATTTGCAACAGTTCTATGTGTTAAAATTGTTGTTGCAGCCAATTGTGGAAAATGCTATTTATCATGGCATTAAACAGCGAAGAGGACCGGGGCATATTTCGATTCAAGCAGAAGAGCGAGATGGAACGATGTATATTCGCGTGAAAGATGATGGGATTGGAATGTCCCGGGAGCGGCTTGAGGAGCTGCGGAAAAGTCTAACGATTGACTTTACAGCGGGAGATCAGGAAGGCAAGATGAGAAATATAAAAGGATACGGAATGGTCAATGTACAGGCTCGGTTGCAATTAACATTCGGTCCGTCTTATCGGTTGTATATTGACAGTGAAGAAGGGAAAGGAACGACCGTGATGATTGTGCATCCAATGATCATGAACCTCTCTTAGGAGGGACGAAGAAATGTGGAAAGTGCTAATTGCGGATGATGAGATGATTATTCGTGAAGGAATTCGAGAATCGATCGACTGGGATCAATTCAATATGGAAGTGATCGCGGAAGCGGAAGATGGGGAAGAGGCGCTAGAATTAGCGATAAAGCATGAAGTGCACGTATTATTTGTAGATTTGAGCATGCCGATTATGGACGGGCTGACACTTATGAAACATGTGCGAGAGAGGCTGCCGCACTGCCATATGATCGTGATTACTGGTTACGATGAGTTTTCATATGCGCAAGAAGCACTCCGTCTCCAGGTGGATGATTACTTGTTAAAACCAACGGACCCAAAGCAATTGCGCGAAGTAGTGGCGAAGGTGAAAGAGAAACTTGAACGTGAGCATCAGGAGAGAGGATATGTAGAGCTATTAACGAGTCAAGTACAAAAAAATGTCCGGTTGCTTCGCCAGCAATTAGGAGTCGAATGGGTAGAAGGAAGATTGACGGAAGAGGAAATGATGAGACAGTTGCCTTTGCTTGGCCTTCCATCATTTTGTCCTGTTCAAGTTGTTGTCATTCAATGGTTCTCGTTTAAAAATCAACCCATTATGAACGATCGGGATCGACACATTCTTTTGTTTGCGATAGAAAACATCGTGTCTGAATTGTTGGTGAATCACGAAATGTTGGTTTTTCGCGATTCAAATGGGTTCGTTGTTGTCATAGTTTGGACACCGATTAGTGAAGAACAGCGTAGGGGGATTGAAGCCGCATTAAAGCAATATTTGTACATTGGAGCTAGCGCTTATATGGAAATGGTAGAGGGAGGGGTGACCGGGGTGATTTCGGCGTATGAAAAATGTAAGAGGAAGATGGAGGAAGAAAAGCGTCTTTCTCCGGTTGTCCGCCGCGCCAAACAGTATATACAGACACATTTTAGCCAGTCAGAACTGACACTTGAGTCGGTTGCTCAATTTCTCAATGTCTCTCCCATTTACCTGAGCCGAATGATCAAGCAAGAGCTAGGCATTTCTTTTGTTCACTTATTGACGAAAATTCGACTGACGAAGGCGGTTGAGCTACTTTTATCTACGGAACTACCTATTCACGAAATTGCCGAGCGAGTCGGCTATGATACACAACATTATTTTAGCACGGCCTTTAAAAAAGCGATGGGAGTGCCTCCAAACCAATATCGGAAGATACATCTAGAACGTGAGGCATAGCTAGTAGCCAAAACAGATCACGTTTTCATTTTGCGGGAGCTGACCTCAAAAGCCGCCTGCCTTCCACAGACATACTAGATATCGATTCAAGGAAGATTCATTGTTTACATATGGTAATCAAAAAGGGTGTCCCAATTTGTAGGGACATCTTTCTTTTTTTGAAAACGCTTCAATAAAGTTAAATTTTTATAAAAATCGTTAATTGATTAAAAAGACGTACAATTTAATCAATGATATAGTAAAAGCACGAAGAAAATATACGTACAAATTTTAGGAGGGGGAAAAATGAAAAGATTTTTATCTACACTAACGTTACTGTTCCTTGTATTGGCGTTGTCTGCATGTGGCGGCATCGGAACGAGTGGCGGAAAGAACGCTGGGTTTGTCGGTATTTCGATGCCAACAAAGTCATCGGAGCGATGGGTGCGTGATGGGGAAAGTATGGTGAAAGAGTTTGAGAAGCTCGGTTATAAGACGGATTTGCAATATGCTGAAGACGTAGTCGAAAACCAGGTATCTCAAATTGAAAATATGATCACCAAAGGCGTTAACGTGTTAGTCATTGCACCGATTGATGGGGAAGCGTTGACCGACGTATTGGAAAAAGCGAATAAACAAGGGATTAAGGTGATTTCGTACGACCGCTTAATCAAGAATAGCAAGTATGTGGACTACTATGCGACATTCGACAACTTTAAAGTTGGTGTGCTGCAAGGCCAATACATTGAACAAAAGCTTGGGCTTAAAGAAGGAAAAGGCCCGTTCAATATTGAGTTGTTTGCTGGATCTCCAGATGACAATAACGCTTATTTCTTCTTTGATGGAGCCATGTCGATTTTAAAACCGTACATCGATTCAGGAAAGCTAGTGGTAAAAAGCGGTCAAACAAAATTCGACCAAGTTGCAACACTCCGTTGGGATGGGGCGACAGCTCAAGCGCGTATGGATAACTTGCTGAGCGCGCATTATACGGACGCTCGTGTTGATGCCGTACTGTCTCCGTACGACGGTATTAGCATCGGGGTCATTTCTTCCTTAAAAGGGGTCGGTTATGGGACCGCGAGCAAACCGATGCCGGTAATCACGGGACAAGATGCGGAATTGGCTTCAATAAAATCGATTATTGCTGGTGAACAAACACAAACGGTATTTAAAGATACGCGGGAATTGGCGAAAAAAGCTGTTGAGATGGCTGATGCAGTATTGAAGGACAAAAAGCCGGAAGTAAACGACACCAAAACATATGATAATGGGGTAAAAGTCGTGCCGTCTTACTTGTTGGAACCGATTTCCGTCGATCAATCGAATTATGAAAAAGTGCTAGTCGATAGTGGCTATTACAAAAAAGAAGATTTGAAATAAGCTTGAGAGAAAAAGCGGATATAAGGGCTGCTGTCCCTTATATCCGTGCTCTCTTACGAGGAGGCGGGGGAGTATGTGTGCATTTATTTTGGAAATGAGGGGGATTACGAAACAATTTCCCGGAGTGAAAGCGCTTGATAATGTGAATTTAAAGGTGCGAGAAGGAGAAATTCATGCGCTTTGCGGGGAGAATGGGGCAGGAAAATCGACATTGATGAAAGTGTTAAGTGGCGTTTATCCATATGGGACGTATGACGGGGAAATTTTATTTAAAGGAGAAGTATGCAAATTTAAAGATATTAAACAGAGCGAGCAATTAGGGATTGTCATCATCCATCAAGAGCTTGCCCTAATCCCCTATTTGTCCATTGCTGAAAACATTTTTTTAGGGAATGAACGGGCGAAAAAAGGAGTCATTAACTGGAACGAAACGTTTGCACAAACAAAAGAGCTGTTGCAGAAAGTTGGATTGGATGAATCCCCCCACACGTTGGTCGGTCAACTTGGAGTCGGCAAACAGCAATTGGTGGAAATCGCGAAAGCATTATCCAAAGAAGTAAAATTGCTTATTTTGGATGAGCCGACGGCGGCATTGAATGAAGATGACAGTGAAAATTTATTAAACTTGCTTTTAGAGTTTAAAAAACAAGGTTTGTCTGCCATTATTATTTCTCATAAGTTGAATGAAATTGCCAAGGTCGCCGATTCGATCACGATTTTACGGGATGGAAAAACGATTGAAACATTGGATATGAAGCGCGATGAAGTGACCGAGGATCGAATCATTCGCGGAATGGTGGGGCGTGATTTAACGAACCGTTATCCGACAAGAACGCCGAAGATCGGTGAAGTTATATTTGAAGTAAAAAACTGGACCGTACATCATCCTGTTTATCCCGAACGCAAAGTAATTGATAATGTTCATTTGTCAATTCGCAGAGGAGAAATTGTGGGAATCGCCGGTCTCATGGGGGCAGGTCGAACTGAATTGGCCATGAGCATCTTTGGTCGATCATACGGAAAGAAAATCAGCGGTGAGATATGGAAAAATGGGGCCAAAATCGATGTAAGCGATGTTAGTAAAGCCATTGCCAACGGGATCGCTTATGTAACCGAAGACAGGAAAGGAAATGGCCTTATCTTAATGGAAGACATTCGGAAAAATATTACGCTTTCTCGCTTAGGAAAAATCTCGAACCATTTTGTGGTCGATGAAAATAAGGAAATTATTGAATCGGAACGATTCCGTAACCAATTCAAAATTAAAACGCCAAGCGTGTTTCAAAAAGCGGAAGCGCTTAGTGGTGGAAATCAGCAAAAAGTCGTTTTAAGTAAATGGATTTTTGCCGAACCGGATATTTTGATTTTGGATGAACCGACAAGGGGAATTGATGTAGGGGCGAAATATGAAATTTATACGATCATTCATCAGTTGGCGAATGCAGGGAAAGGCATTTTAATGATTTCTTCCGAGCTTCCAGAAATTCTCGGGATGTGCGACCGGATTTACGTGATGAGCGAAGGACGCATCACTGGTGAAGTTGTACGGGAAGAAGCGACACAGGAAAAATTAATGAGACTAATGACAAAAACGGCTATTCGGGAGGGAGTATAAGATGGAAGCACCGATGCAAAAAACAGTACACCAACTTTCAAAGCGGTCAACAAAGGACGAACGGTTAACTTTCAAACAGATGATAAAAAGCAATATGAGAAGCTATAGCATGGTGATCGCTCTCGTCTTGATCATGTTATTGTTTCAATTATTAACGGGAGGCATTTTATTAAGGCCGCTAAATATTACGAACTTAATCTTGCAAAACAGTTATATTTTAGTGTTGGCTGTTGGAATGATGCTTGTCATTATTACTGGACATATCGACTTATCGGTCGGATCGGTGGCAGCCTTTGTCGGGGCTTTGGCTGGCATTCTTATGGTTCAACATCATGTACCGGTTTGGATGACAGTTCTCATTTGCTTAGTGCTAGGAGCCTTGATTGGGGCATGGCAAGGATTTTGGGTTGCCTACGTGAAAATCCCGGCGTTTATTGTGACGTTGGCAGGCATGTTACTGTTTCGTGGGTTGACGATGGTCATTTTAGAGGGGCAATCAATCGCCCCGTTTCCGAAAACATTCCAAAATATTAGTTCTGGGTTTCTTCCGGATCTATTTAATGGGGGATCTCTTCATCTTTTCACTCTTGTGGTCGGTTTAGCGATTTCTGTCTTATTTATCGCATTGGAATGGCGAAAACGAAACAGCCAAAAAAAATACGGCTTTGCGGTCAGTCCTGCCCCGGTGTTTGGGATAAAAATGGCCGTCATTGTTGCCGTTATTATGATCTTCTCTTATATTTTGGCGACGTACGAAGGAATTCCGACAATCTTAGTTATTTTGGCTGCGTTGATCATCGCTTATTCATTTGTCGCTAATCGAACGGTCGTTGGGCGTCACATTTATGCTATTGGCGGCAATGAAAAGGCAGCCCAACTGTCAGGGATTAAAACAAAACGTGTCACTTTTTGGGTGTTTGTGAATATGGGGGTATTGGCCGCTTTGTCCGGACTAATTTTTGCTGCCCGTCTCAACGCAGCGACGCCAAAAGCAGGAAATTTGTTTGAACTCGATGCCATCGCGGCATGCTTTATTGGAGGTGCATCTGCTTATGGCGGCGTCGGTACGATCGGTGGGGCGATCATCGGTGGTCTTGTCATGGGCGTAATGAATAACGGGATGTCCTTACTTGGACTGGGCATCGACTGGCAACAAGCCATTAAAGGACTTGTTCTGCTTGCCGCTGTTGCCTTTGATATTTACAACAAAAACAAAGCTGCGTAAGCAAAACAAAGGGTCAAGCCAATCTGCTTGGCCCTTTGTTATTAAAAATAGATACGAACAAATGAGAATTGCTATAATAAAATTAATTTGTATCTCATTTTTGTCGTTGAGGTGGACTTATGAAGGAGAAAATGGTGCCAAAATATGTGCAATTAAAGCAAGAAATTTTATCTTGGATCGTGTCTGGAAAAATGAAGCCGGATGAGAAAATTCCAACCGAGCATGAAATCGCCAACCAGTTTCAGTTAAGTCGTCATACGGTTCGGCAGGCGCTCGGGGAGCTCGAGAAGGAAGGGTGGCTGTACAAAATTCAAGGGAGCGGCACATTTGTGTCCCGGCCGAAGTCAAAAGAACAAGTGGATACGAAAACCATTGGGATCATCACTACTTATATTTCCGACTATATTTTTCCGCATATTGTCCGCGGGGCGGAGGAGACGCTGCGGGAAAAGGGATACCGTCTTTTGCTGGCCAGTACGAATAATGATAAACAGCGAGAGAAAGAGCAGCTTGAGGAGATGATTCGAGAACCATTAAGTGGGTTGATCATCGAGCCAACCAAAAGTGCACAAGGGAATCCGAACCTAGGCTACTACTTGTCGCTCAATAACCTCCATATTCCGTATGTCATGATTAACGCTCGCTATTTGGAAGTGAGCTGTCCATGCGTGAAAATGGATGATGAGCAGGGCGGATTTTTATTGACCGATCATCTTATTCGTTTAGGGCACCGCCGGATTGCTGGTTTCTTTAAAACCGACGATTTGCAAGGAGTGGACCGTTTGCGCGGCTTTATTCGCGCTCACCAGCAGCACGAGATGCCTGTTGCAACAGACTATCTTCTTTCTTATGCAACAGAGGAGAAAATGACAAAACCGCTTGAGGTGGCAAGACAGTTTTTGCAACGCCCAAAAGGGGAGCGACCAACTGCCTTTGTCTGCTATAACGATGAGCTGGCGATTTTACTTCTTGAGGTGATTCGTCAACAAGGATTATCCGTTCCTGATGACCTTTCGATCGTCGGGTTTGATGACTCGACGTTTGCGACAGCGACGGAAGTGAAGTTGACGACGATCCGTCATCCAAAAATGGAAATGGGGATCGAAGCAGCGCAACTGCTTATTCAAATGATCGAACAGCCAACGGCTGAAACGATCAGGGATATTATTTATAAACCTGAGTTAATTGTCCGGAACTCTACTAAAGAAATATAAAAATATGTCCAAAATACAGAAAAAAGTATGGAAAAATTGTACGTACAAAATTATAATGGAGGTGAAGAGACTTTTATAGGGAGTGGGGGTTATGCTTGAGGAGCTGAAACGGGCTGTATTTGAGGCCAACCTGCAGCTCCCACAATACCGCCTTGTGACATTTACATGGGGAAATGTGAGCGGGATTGACCGGGAGCGCGGGTTGGTTGTCATTAAGCCAAGTGGGTTGGCGTATGACAGACTGACTGCGGAAGATATGGTGGTCGTGAATTTAGACGGCGAGGTGGTGGAAGGAGAGTGGAAACCGTCATCGGACACTCCGACCCATCTCTGGCTGTATAAACAATTTCCGGGAATCGGAGGAATTGTGCATACCCATTCGACTTGGGCGACTGTTTGGGCGCAGGCCGGGAAAGGGATTCCTCCGTTGGGGACGACGCATGCCGACTATTTTTATGGCGAAATCCCGTGCACTCGGCCGATGACCAATGAGGAAATTCAAGGGGAATATGAACTCGAAACCGGCAAAGTGATCACCGAAACGTTCCACTTCCTCGACCCGTTGCAAGTGCCAGGCGTTTTGGTGCATGGCCATGGACCATTTGCCTGGGGAAAAGACCCAGCAAACGCAGTCCACAATGCCGTTGTTTTGGAAGAAGTGGCGAAAATGGCGGCAAGAACGTACATGCTCAATCCAAATGCACAGCCGATCAGCCAGTCGCTGCTTGACCGTCATTATTTACGCAAGCATGGTGTAAACGCTTACTATGGACAATAAGGGAGGGAGACTGCGATGGGGAAAAAGTACGTCATCGGTATTGACTATGGGACGGAATCGGGGCGCGCAGTTCTCGTTGATCTAGAGGGAAACGAAATTGCGGATCATGTCACTCCGTATCCTCACGGAGTCATTGATGAAGTATTGCCGGAATCGAACGTACAATTAGAACCAGACTGGGCACTACAGCACCCAGGTGATTATATCGAAGTGTTGGCGACTGCTGTTCCGGCTGTATTGCAAAAGTCAGGGGTCAACCCGGCGGATGTGATTGGGGTTGGTATTGATTTTACCGCTTGCACGATGCTGCCGGTCGATGCTTCCGGTGAGCCGCTTTGCCTGAAGCCCGAATTCAAGCATCGTCCACACAGCTGGGTGAAATTGTGGAAACATCATGCTGCCCAGGATGAAGCGAACTTGCTCAATGAAATCGCGGCGAAAAGAGGCGAAGCATTTTTGCCGCGCTACGGTGGAAAGATTTCATCTGAATGGATGATTGCGAAAATTTGGCAGATTCTGAACGAGGCGCCTGATATTTACGATCAAACCGATCTTTTTTTAGAGGCAACCGACTGGGTAATCTTCAAAATGACCGGTCAAATGGTGCGAAATAGCTGTACGGCCGGCTATAAATCGATTTGGCATAAACAAGACGGCTATCCAAGTAAGGAGTTTTTCCGGGCGCTTGACCCGCGGTTGGAACATTTAACAGAAACGAAACTGCGTGGTCCGATCGTTCCACTCGGCACAAGAGCCGGAGTGTTAACAAAGGAAATGGCTGCCATGATGGGGCTCCTTCCCGGAACCGCCGTTGCGGTCGGAAATGTTGATGCCCATGCGGCTGTACCGGGTGTCGGGGTCGTTGAGCCAGGCAAATTGGTGATGGCGATGGGAACATCGATCTGCCATATGTTGCTTGGTACGGAAGAAAAGTATGTGGAAGGAATGTGCGGGGTTGTCGAGGATGGCATCATTCCGGGATATTTCGGCTATGAAGCCGGGCAGTCAGCGGTGGGCGACATTTTCGCTTGGTATGTTGAACAAGGCGTTCCGGCTTATGTGAAAGAAGCGGCGGAAAAAGAAGGGGTTAGTGTCCATGAGTGGCTGGAAAAGCGTGCTGCTGCTTACCGGCCGGGGGAAACCGGATTGCTCGCTTTAGACTGGTGGAACGGGAACCGTTCGGTATTGGTCGACACCGATTTAACCGGGTTGATCATTGGCTATACGCTGCTAACGAAACCAGAAGAGGTTTACCGTGCATTGCTTGAAGCAACGGCCTTTGGAACACGCAAAATTATCGATGCCTTTGTTGAAAACGGTGTCAACGTGGATGAACTGTACGCATGCGGCGGATTGCCACAAAAAAATAAGCTACTCATGCAAATTTATGCCGATGTGACCAACCGCGAGATTAAAATTGCGGCGTCGAAGCAAACCCCGGCAGTGGGGGCTGCCATGTTTGCGGCGGTCGCGGCCGGCAAAGAAAACGGTGGATATGAGTCGATCGTTGAAGCAGCACAAAACATGGGGAAAGTGCGTGAAGAGACGTTCAAACCGATTCCGGAGAATGTCGCCATTTATGAACAGCTGTATCAAGAATATACGAAACTGCATGACTACTTTGGCCGCGGAGAAAACGATGTGATGAAACGGCTCAAACATTGGAAAGAGACCGCGCGGGCGGCGAAAGAATCTATGACTTTATCGTGAATGGGGAGAGGCAATCATGTTATCATTACGTCCTTATGAATTTTGGTTTGTGACAGGAAGCCAGCACTTATACGGGGAAGAAGCGTTAAAACAAGTTGAAGAACATTCAAGAACGATCGTCAATGAGTTGAACCGTGATTCGGTGTTTCCGTTCCCGCTCGTCTTCAAACCGATCGTCACAACCCCAGAAGAAATTCGCAACATTTGTCTTGAGGCGAATGCGAGCGAACAATGTGCCGGCGTTGTCACATGGATGCATACGTTCTCGCCAGCGAAGATGTGGATTGGCGGCCTTTTGGAGTTGCGAAAACCGTTATTGCATCTTCACACTCAGTTTAACCGTGATATTCCGTGGGACAGCATCGATATGGACTTTATGAACTTAAACCAATCGGCTCACGGTGACCGAGAATACGGATTTATCGGTGCGAGAATGGGAGTTGCCCGGAAAGTCGTCGTTGGTCATTGGGAAGACCCAGAAGTCCGCGAGCGGCTGGCGAAATGGATGCGGACGGCCGTCGCCTTTGCGGAAAGCCGACATCTTAAAGTTGCGCGTTTCGGCGATAACATGCGTGAAGTGGCGGTAACGGAAGGGGACAAAGTGGGAGCGCAAATTCAATTCGGCTGGTCGATCAACGGTTATGGCATTGGGGATTTGGTGCAATCTATTCGCGATGTTTCTGAACAAAGCGTCAACGAACTGCTTGATGAATATGCTGAACTATATGACATTGTACCTGCTGGCCGTCAAGATGGACCGGTTCGTGAGTCGATCCGTGAGCAGGCGCGGATTGAGCTTGGGTTAAAAGCATTTTTGCAAGACGGGAACTTCACTGCCTTTACGACGACGTTTGAAGATTTGCACGGCATGAAGCAACTTCCAGGACTAGCGGTTCAACGGCTTATGGCAGAGGGATATGGATTTGGCGGCGAAGGCGACTGGAAAACGGCTGCTCTCGTTCGGTTGATGAAAGTCATGGCGGATGGCAAAGGAACATCGTTCATGGAAGACTACACGTACCACTTTGAGCCGGGCAACGAAATGATTCTTGGCGCTCATATGCTCGAAGTATGCCCGACGATCGCGGCAACGCGACCGCGCATCGAAGTTCATCCGCTTTCGATTGGTGGAAAAGAAGATCCAGCCCGTCTCGTGTTTGACGGCGGTGAGGGCGCAGCGGTCAATGCTTCGCTGATTGACTTAGGGCACCGTTTCCGTCTCATTGTCAATGAAGTCGATGCGGTGAAACCGGAATACGACATGCCGAAATTGCCGGTTGCCCGTATTTTATGGAAACCGCGCCCGTCGTTGCGTGATTCAGCTGAAGCATGGATTTTAGCCGGCGGTGCTCATCACACATGCTTCTCGTTTGCCGTCACGGCTGAACAGCTGGAAGACTTTGCGGAAATGACCGGCATTGAATGTGTCGTGATCAATGAACATACTTCCGTCTCGTCATTCAAAAACGAACTGAGGTGGAATGAGGTATTTTGGCGAGGGAGGTAAGGTTAAATAGCACGTAATTCATATAGCGCGAAATCAAGGACACGGGTTGGAAGAAGAGCCCGTGTCTTTGTTTTTTAACAACTAATGTTATGTAAAAAGTTGCTGATCAATAGAGGAAGTAAGCTCTAATGTTTAATAAAAGTAATCAATGTGAGAGAAGTTATATGGACATGTTTTAGCACCATTTTGAGGCGTAAAAAAACATTTACTGACTTTTTTAAATTTTTGGTTGAAAAAAATAGACATAATGGTACAATTAAGTTAAAAGTTATACGTACAAAAAATCATACAACCAGAAATGGATATTTATTTGTAAGGTCAAATTGTTTTCGGATCCTTTAAAAAGGATTTGAAATAAACTTCAGAGGAGGGGTGGTTAATTTTAAAAGCGTTTTCAACAATAGCGGCAACATATAGTAAGTAGAAATCATGTCTTCAAGAGAATTGTTGCTGATAGGGGTCATTGATCCGCGTTCGAAATCAGGGGGGAGGTAAACCGATGAAGAAGTTGTCTTTATTACTACTAGTATTCATTATGGCTGTATCAGCGTTTTTAGCTGGTTGTTCAAGTGACACAAGCAATTCCGGTCAATCAAGTAAAGATACAAATGGTGCTAATAAACTAACATTATGGACATTTGGAGAGCAACATGCTGAGTTTTTTGAGCTTATGGCTGATGAGTGGAATAAAACACACCCTGACAAAAAGATTCAGCTCGAAACTACCACTTATCCGTATGATGACATGCATAACAAACTGCTTTTATCTTTGCAATCCGGAGTAGGAGCGCCGGACATTGTAGATATTGAGATCTCTCGTTTCTCCAACTATTTAAAAGGAAAGCCGCAGTTAGTAGAGTTAAATGATATTATAGACCCCGTGAAAGACAAAGCCATTCAATCGAGATTCGACATCTACTCTAAAGATGGAAAATACTATGGAATTGATTTTCACGTAGGTGCAACCGTCATTTACTATAATAAAGAATTATTGGATAAAGCAGGGGTAAATCCCGATGAAATCGTTACGTGGGATGATTTTAAAGAGGCGGGTAAGAAGGTAGTTAGCGCCACAGGGAAGCCTATGATTACAATTGAAACAGACGGTCCATGGACTTACTGGCCTCTAGTTGTACAACAAGGGTCTGATTTTTACGATAAGGATGGGAATGTAATTTTAGATAACGATATCAACATAAAAACATTAACATTTTTGAAACAACTGTTAGATGAAAAAATTGCTATAGCTGCTCCGGGTGGGGATCATCATGCAGAAGAATATTATGGGTTTATGAACAAAGGGGGAGCTGCCTCTGTTGTGATGCCGATGTGGTACATGGTGCGGTTTACGGACTACATGCCGGACTTAAAAGGAAAGATAGTGATTAAACCAATGCCAAAATGGACGGCAGATGGAAAACGTTCAGCAGGTATGGGCGGTACTGGAACCGCTATCACTAACCAATGTAAGAATGTAGAGCTTGCAAAGGAGTTTTTAGCGTTTGCTAAATTATCTAAGGAAGCCAACATTCAAATTTGGAAAGAGCTTGGGTTCGACCCGATTCGTTGGGATGTTTGGAGTGATCCTGCGTTGAAAGAACCAAACAAATATACAGAATACTTTGGAGATTATATTTTCGATGTTCTTATGAGCATGAAAGATGAGATCGATTCGCCGACAGTTACCGAAAATACTCCAAAAATGAATGAGTTAGTTGTCCAAACTGTGTTGTACAAGGTTTTAAAAGAGAAGAGCATGTCCCCGGAACAAGCTTTGAAAAATGTCGCAAATGAAATGAGAAAGTAATAAGCAAAAGTGGTTTGGATTCTCGAGGGAAGATTCGAGTGACGCCATAGCTTTGAGTCTTCCCTCGCCATTTAATGTTTCCCGGCTTGGGAAGAGTATAACATTGGGAATAAGGGGGGACTATCGGTGGAAAATAAATTAGACTACTCAGTACAGGCAGTACCCCAGAAACGAAAAGGAAATGGGATTATTTTTTCTCAAAAAGTTGCTCCGTATATTTTTGTATCGCCGTTTATCCTGTCCTTTTTAATATTTTTCCTTTATCCTTCCATTTCGACGATTATAATGAGTTTTCAAGAAGTATTACCTGGTGAAACGAAGTTTATTGGGGTAGAAAATTATAAAAAACTACTCAATCCACATTTTTATGCAGCTTTGCGTAATACAACAATTTACACTATTTGGACACTAATTATTCTAATCCCACTTCCTTTAGTGCTAGCGGTCATATTGAATTCTAAGGCTATACCAGGACGTAATTTTTTTCGCTCTGCCTATTTCATACCGGCCTTAACTTCTACCATTGTAGTCGGGGTAGTGTTCCGCTTAATCTTTGGAGAGTTGGAATCGGCGCCTGCGAATGCGCTATTGAAATTGCTAGGACTGCCAGCCCAACAGTGGACGATGCATTGGGGAACAGGAATGTTTTTAATGGTATTTTTAGCTTCTTGGAAGTGGCTAGGGGTGAATATTTTGTATTTTCTCTCGGGGTTGCAAAGTATTCCGAAAGAACTCTATGAGTCGGCAGAGATAGACGGAGCTGGGATGTTCAGGAAGTTTTTTTATATTACACTTCCACTTTTAAAACCCGTAGTCATCTATGTGTTAACGATTAGTATTTTTGGCGGGTTCAGAATGTACGAGGAAAGTTTTGTGTTTTGGCAAAATCAGTCTCCTGGTGATATTGGACTTACTTTAGTAGGTTACATTTATCGGGAAGGGTTTATAAATAATGACATGGGATTCGGTTCTGCTATCGGGATCGTGCTTCTGATCATCGTGTTTGTTATTAATATCATTCAGTTGAAGGTTACTGGCGCCTTCAAGAAGGAGGGGTAAGGTTTGACGCAGACGGCCAAAATCCACCCGATCGCAAAGGTGATAGTTGTATTAATACTGTTGTTCTTAGCTATTGTTGCACTTTTTCCGTTTTTTGCCTTATTACTTGCATCCTTTAAGCCATCTACGGAGTTGCTCAGATATGGCTTAAATTTAAAATTACAGGCACATTTGCTGTCATTTAAAAACTATATCTACCTTTTCCAGGAAGGGGCAAAATATCTGGCTTGGTATAAAAATAGTTTGATTATTACCGCTGTGGGAACTGTGTTATCTTTACTCTTTTCTTCTATGGTTGGGTATGCATTGGCAGTGTACGATTTCAAGGGTAGGAATGCAATTTTTATTCTTGTTTTGACTGTAATGATGATTCCTATCGAAATTTTGATGTTACCTTTATACAAATTGATGGTGTCCTTCAAAATGATTAACACATACTGGGGGGTTATTGTCCCCACCATGGTAGCCCCTATTGCTATCTTCTTTTTTAGGCAATACGCATTAGGATTGCCAAAGGAATTGCTTGATGCAGCTAGAATAGATGGATGTTCCGAATTTAGAATTTTTTTCAGCATTATGGTTCCGTTAATGAAGCCTGCGTTTGGAGCGATGGCTATTTTACAGGCAATGGGTTATTGGAATAGCTTTCTATGGCCGACCGTCATTCTGAGAACAGAGGATATGTTCACGTTACCAATCGGCTTATCAGGGTTGTTAACACCTTATGGTAATAACTACGATATTTTAATTTCTGGATCTTTGTTAACGATTCTCCCGATTATTGTATTATTCATGTTTTTCCAACGTTACTTTATTTCTGGTTTAACGGTAGGAGGAGTGAAAGGTTAATAGCAATGATTTAAACCATATGGAAAGGATGTATTAATTATGAGTGTGAAAAGAGCCCAAATGATCATCGAAAAAGACTTCAAAATCGCTGAAATCGACAAACGGATTTATGGCTCTTTTATCGAACATCTCGGCCGCGCGGTATACGGAGGGATTTATGAGCCGGGTCATCCACAAGCGGATGAAAACGGCTTCCGGCAGGATGTCATTGAAATGGTGAAAGAGTTACAAGTACCGATTATCCGTTATCCGGGCGGGAATTTTGTGTCCGGTTACAACTGGGAAGACGGAGTCGGACCGAAAGAAAAGCGGCCGCGGCGTCTTGATTTGGCGTGGAAGTCGGTGGAAACCAATGAAATCGGGTTGAATGAATTTGTTGATTGGGCAAAGATGGTCGGGGCCGAAGTGAATATGGCCGTCAACTTAGGAACGCGCGGCATTGATGCGGCACGCAACTTGGTTGAATACTGCAACCATCCATCGGGCTCGTATTACAGCGATTTGCGCATTTCCCACGGCTATAAAGAGCCGCATAAAATTAAAACATGGTGTCTAGGCAATGAGATGGACGGTCCGTGGCAAATCGGCCATAAGACGGCCGTTGAGTACGGACGAATCGCTTGTGAAGCGGCCAAAGTGATGAAATGGGTGGATCCGACAATTGAACTTGTTGCGTGCGGAAGTTCAGGTAGAAATATGCCAACATTTGCGGAATGGGAAGCGATCGTTCTTGATCATACGTATGAGCATGTCGATTATATTTCCCTCCATCAATACTTTGGAAATCGAGATAATGACACGGCGAATTATTTGGCGATGTCGCTGGAAATGGATGATTTTATCCGTTCGGTTGTGGCCATTGCTGATTATGTGAAGGCGAAAAAACGAAGCAAGAAGACGATTCATCTTTCGTTTGATGAATGGAACGTATGGTATCACTCAAATGAGGCGGATAAGCAAATTGAACCGTGGACCGTTGCGCCGCCTCTGTTGGAGGATATTTATAACTTTGAAGATGCGCTTCTTGTCGGCTGCATGCTTATTACGCTCATGAAACATGCCGATCGGGTGAAAATTGCCTGCTTGGCTCAATTAGTGAATGTCATTGCACCAATCATGACGGAAAAGAATGGCCCGGCATGGAAACAAACGATTTACTATCCGTTTATGCATGCCTCTGTTTATGGCAGAGGGGTGGCGCTGCACCCAGTCATTTCAAGCCCGAAATACGACAGCAAAGACTTTACGGATGTGCCGTACTTAGAGTCGATTGCGGTTTACAATGAAGAAAAAGAAGAAGTAACGATTTTCGCCGTCAACCGTGATATGGAAGATTCGTTATTGCTTGAATGCGATGTCCGCAATTTTGAGGATTATCGCGTCATTGAACATATCGTGTTGGAACATGAAAACGTGAAACAAACGAATTCAGCGCAATCTTCTCCGGTTGTTCCGCACCGCAACGGCAATGCCCAGATGTCCGCTGGAAAAGTGTCGGCTACGCTGCCGAAGTTATCGTGGAATGTCATCCGTTTAGGAAAACGATAAGGAAATGAAGGCTGGTCTGAGGGCCAGCCTCTCCCATTGCAAACAGGAAGGAGAGACGAAACATGGAACATAAAGTCCGCTTTGGTATTATGAGTACAGCCGCCATTGCCAAAGACGCTATGATTCCGGCCATTCGCCGGGCGGATCACGCTGAAGTCGTGGCGATCGCCAGCGAAAGCGGGAAAGCCAGCCAAGTGGCGCGGGAGCTCGGCATTCCAAAGGCGTATGACAACTACGAACAGCTGCTTGATGATCCGGACATCGACGCAGTGTACATTCCGCTTCCGAACAGCCTGCACGCTGAATGGACGATCAAAGCGGCAAAGAAGAAAAAACATGTGCTTTGCGAAAAACCGGCTGCCTTATGTGAAGAGGATGTCCGACGCATGATCGAGGCGTGCGGGAAAAACGGTGTTTTATTCATGGAAGCATTTATGTACCAGTTTCATCCGCAGCATGAGCGAGTGAAGCAGCTTTTAGCTGCTGGGGAGATTGGCGACATCAAGTATATGCGTGCCCATTTCTCTTTTTACTTGCAAGACCGGGAAACGAATATCCGTATGAACCATGAGCTTGGCGGGGGAAGCTTGTTTGATGTCGGTTGCTATTGCGTGCACTCGACAAGACACATCCTTGACGCCGAACCAATCGAATTATTCGTTCAATCCTATTTTGATCCGCACCGTTCGGTCGATTTAACGACGAATGGTTGGATGAGGATGGAAAACGGTGTTCTCGCCCAGTTCACGTGCAGTTTTGATATGTTTCCACAAAATGAATATGAAGTGGTTGGCACAAAGGGAAAAATCGTTGTCTCGCGGGCGTACCGTCCAGATGTCAATGAAGGTGAGGGGCGGATTACGGTTGTGACTGACGATGGAAATATAAGAGAAGAAACAGTGCCAGGTGATCAATACACGTTGCAAATCGAACACTTTTCGCGCGGCATTCTTGAAGGTTTACCGCTGTTGTATTCGTCGGAACAAATGATCAAACAGGCGCGGGCGCTTGACGCTTGCCGCACATCGATGGAGACAGGAAATATTGTACGGTTATAAGGGAGCAAAGTTCACAGAGATATTACATACTTACATACGAAGGCAAAGAAGAGGGGGATGCCGGTGACGGATGAAATTGAAGGTGTGTTGATTGATTTGGACGGGACGATATGGAAAGGGAATCAGCTGATTCCGCATGCGGATGAGGCGATCGCCCACCTCCGCTCTCTTGGAAAACGCATCGTGTTCGTCAGCAATCGCGGCAATTGGTCACGGCGCATGTGCTATGAACAGCTCACACGATTCGGGATGGCCGTAACAGAAGAGGAGATTATTTTATCCTCAACGGTCACAGCACAATTTTTGCGCGAACACTATCCGCTCTGTCAAGTTTGGACGCTGGGGGATAAGGGGCTGCGCGAAGAGTTGCGCCTTCACCAAGTTCGATTGGCAGCCGTGCCGGAGGAAGCGGACTTTCTTGTTATTACACTGCATGAGACAATGACATATCAAGACTTGAATTTAGCGTTTCGCGCTGTTTCTCATGGAGCGCGTATCATGGCGACCAACATTGATAAAACGTTCCCTAATGAACATGGGAATGCCATTGATGTAGCGGGGATGGTCGGGGCGATTGAAGCGGCGACGGGGCGAAAGGTGGAATTCGTATTTGGAAAGCCAACCTGCTTTATGGCTGAAGCGGCCTTACGTCAGTTACAAGTGCCGCCTAACCGTTGTCTTATCATTGGTGACAGTGTGGAGTCAGATATTCGCATGGGGCGGATGCATGGGATGAGAACCGCTCTCGTGTTGACCGGTAATACAAAGCCGAGTCAGCTTGACGCATTGAGGGCCAAGGAACGGCCCGATTATGTGTTGGGCTCGATTGGCGACATCATCCGCTTAGGGAAGGAGATCATGCAATGAATCAAACATTGGACAACATCGTTTCATTAGCCAAGCAATGTCAGTGCGGGCATCATCATTATGATATTTCGATTGAACAAATCGTCGTAAGCCATGAGGCGTTTAACCAGTTGGCCGCTTATTTGCGATACAAACAGTATAAGAAAGTCGTTGTGGTGGCTGACAATCGCACGTTTACGGCGGCAGGGCGATCATTGTGCGACAAACTGAAAAACGAATCGGTTCTCTATACAGTGTGCCTTATTCAGTCAGATGAAAATGAAGATGTCATCGCCGATGAGCGTGCGATCATGCAAGTGCTGCTAGAAACGCCGAATGATGTCGATGCTTTCATTGCCGTAGGAGCGGGAACGGTTCATGACATTACTCGTTTTAGTAGTTACAAAATGAAAGTTCCGTTCATTTCGGTTCCTACTGCTCCATCGGTCGATGGATTTACGTCCATGGGCGCTCCGCTCATCATTCGCGGGGTGAAAAAGACCATTCAAGCACAGGCGCCGATTGCTGTGTTTGCCGATACGGATGTGTTATGCCAAGCACCTAAAGCGATGATCGCTGCTGGATTCGGTGACATGGTGGCAAAGTATACGTCATTGGCCGACTGGCAGTTTGCCCATTGGATGGCGAACGAGCCGTATTGCCCGCTTGTTTATCAGCTGACGATACAGTCGCTGAACGCTTGTGTCGACCATATGGAGGATATTGCTGCGGGGAATGAAAAGGGGATTCATGTATTAATGGATGCGCTTCTTCAGTCGGGCATCGCCATGTTACTCATGGGTCAATCGTACTCCGCTTCCGGTGCCGAGCATCATCTTTCTCACTATTGGGAAATGGAATTTTTACGTCAGAATAAACGGCAGGTGCTCCATGGAGCAAAAGTGGGGGTATCGACTCCGATTATTGTGGAGCACTACCAACGTGTCTTTTGGCCTTTGTTGAGCGAATTAAAGCAATGCCCAAAGTCAATGGACGAAACCATATGGGAACGGCTCAAAATCTATACGGACTCTATTCAGGAGCTGCTTGAATCGTTGCCCTCCCCAGAGCGTATTCGGGCAATGGTAGAGAAAGTAGGCGGGGCGGTTGCTCCACAACAGCTCGGTATCGATCCATTGTTAGTAGAGCGTAGTTTGAAAGAAGCCCATCGGTTGCGTCTGAATCGTTTCACGATGCTCTATTGTTTAAACGAATGTATGTTGATGGAAGGGTAGCGTCAAAGGTTTTATGAAAACTCTACACATACTATCCCCTTGAGCATCTTAGGGATGCCTAAGGCCGGATTCACCCTTGACCAACACTTGCCAAAGGAGCGAAAGAGTCGCTAAGGGAGATGGGGACAAAAAAGAAGACAATCGAAAAGCCACTCTTGCCCTTACCGAATGTTGCTTTTGGCGGTGTTCGGTTGGTCAAGGGTTCCCGACTCCATCAGGTTTTCTCTTCAGTAGGTTCTGGAGGACAAAAAAAGTTAGGCTGCCTTGTTTCGAAGAGAGTTCTGAGCCAAGGCGATAAGCTTTGTCTAGCGGGTCGGCATATGTGGAAGATCAGTCAGTTCCAGGATGACGACCGGTACCTAGACTTCGAGCGCGCCGTGTTGGGCGCAGAAAGTTGAAGTACGCCGCAAACAGCGTCACAAAGGACACTGGAGCCTTCTTCCGTACAACTCCATGAGTCGGGCGGTAGTTGTCTTTAAAGGTCTGTTTGAATCGCTCAATGATTGGCTTGAGAGGGCGAAACTCTTCTAACACCGGATCCTCATTGGTCAGCCCGATCACTTGGTGGACATGGAACGAGATCCCATGCTGGGCGAATAATTGCTGCGCCAGACAGTAAATGAGATTGCCATCCACGACGAACGACAAGTCGCTGGGAAGGGACGGCAGCTTCTGCAGGACATCATCCATGGCCTTGATAGCCGAGAGCGTGTCTCGGCTGGGTGGAGATGCGATACGACAGTCCGATCTTTTTCACCGTGTCGAATATAAAGAACAGGTCATGCCAACGGCATTTCACACGAATATGCGTCTCGTCCCCACAGAACGAAGCGACCTGTTCATACGGGAACCGGTCACAAAGGACTTGATTCAAAGTGCGGCGTTGTTGGCATAGTTAAGCACCGTCTAATTCGAGATCGACCTTGCCATGGATCTCCTTCATGGCGGCTGCCGTCATGTGGGAGGACATCCTCGAAGTTGATATGATACGTCAGCCTGAGTCCTAACATGTGCGGTGACACAGCCATCCGGGACAAATCGACCTTCGGATTGATGGGCGGCAAGGAAGTCAGTGGGAGAAAGTCAAACAAGAATTCTCGAAACCAATATCCCACATTGAAGGATTGTGGATCTTGGAGAAAACATCGGTGTTTCTTGTTCGTCATCCGTCGAAGGTTGGCCTGGTAAAACGGGCAATCTTTACATTCCTTGATTTTTTTCAACGTCTTTTTGCAGTGCGGGCAACGAAAGACCACTTGCTTGGTGAACCGATTTCGGTGGTTGAACCGGCACTGGCACACTTTGCATGGTTTTTGCCCTTTTCTACCATTGATGGTGTACAGGTAGGAGGAGGGAGCCTGGCAGCGATGGCAGATCAGTGAATCAGGAACACCGTGTTTCGCCTTCGGGCGACGTTGAATGGGCTACAAAGGACGGCTGTGCTGCGCCTCGTAGTCTGTTAGAAGCTTTCGAAAGTCGATCGTTTTCGGCACATCGATGATCGGAAGGTCATCGACCTGAAGTTTCCGGTACGGCTTTTGGACGGGTTCGTCCAAGTCCTCAAGATTCAAGGATTTTCCAAATATCATACCCATTAAGTATACAATGATTTGATATTGGGTCTTGATTATTTCGAGCAAATAGGCTAATCATTGAGGTAACAAGCTTGTCACTCCTTTGTTTTGGCTGTTGAGTATGTGGCTACCTCAATGATGGCCGAAAAAATAGGGATCGAGAACTTTTTTCTTTCAATCGTTAAAACTCAAGGAAAAAATGTTAGTGTGGAGGATAAACGTTTGACAGTACCGATGGCGGTGAGGGGAGAATCACCGTTGTGACCGATGACGGAAATGTAAGGGAAGGCGATCAATACGCGCTGCAAATCGAGCACTTCTCGCGCGGTATTCTTGGAGGCACACTGCTGTTGTATTCTCCAGAGCGCATGATCAAACAAGCGCAGGTGTTAGATGCTTGGCGTACATCGATGAAGACGGGAACGATCGTAAGGTTATAAGGAAAGAAGCACCCTTTACGTATGAGAAGTGGTGTAGAACAGGATTAACGAAAACTGAGGGCAAAAATGTAATCGCTGGTTGAGTAGATCGGTGAGTGTATCTCAACCAGCGTTTTTTTATTGGTTAATAATGAATTTAAATGTAATCTTTGTTTAGGTTATATACAAACTATTTAAAAACTACTATACTGTTTAGTTAGAAGAGTCTGTTCTCTTTAATTATTCAGGCAAAAGTAAGGTATAACCAAAACGGAAAGATACTCGACTCGTGAGCGTGGAATTATTAGCAACCAATCTAACATAAGCATAGTTTAAGCAACTAGCTTTCTGATGAAGTGATGCATTTTTGTTTTATAACTCTTTTCCGTAGTGTTGGAGGATGTCACAGTTATACATTGAATGCTTGGATGGTACAGGTGCGGTTGAGAAATTAACATTTCAACGTACGTTGTGTTAATCATAACTTGTAGGACGGCAATTTTACTATAGAAAGGTACGTAACGTTATGGTAGATCGTATAAAAAAATGGAACACGCTGCGGAATCAAATATTAGTTATATTCTTATTTGTTATGATCATCGTACTGTCTATAGTCAGTATCATTACCCTCAGACAAGTATCTTTACTTATCAAGAATAATGCGGAAGATCAAATCAGGCAGACAGCTGTCGAGGCGAGCGGGAGGATTGATTCACTGTTTGAACAGTTAAATACGGCAACAAAATCTATTATGACGAATCACGAAGTTCAAAAACTATTTGAACGAATGTATTTAGGGAAGAGCGTAACGTTTGCGGAGTTACAGGGACTAAAAAGCATTGTAAATAATATTCAGGCGAACTCTGAAGGAGTTTATTCAGTTGAATTATATACTACAGATTTAAAGCAGATTTTTCCGCTGAACGACTCAACTAAAATGTTTCAGCGTATCAATGTAAAATGGATCCATGAAGCCGAACAAGCGAAAGGTAAGTTGGTTTGGATAGGAGAAGATCCGAAAAATGACGATTTTTATTTGGCGATTAGACGAATATCCTTGATCGAGCATAATTTTGAGAATGGCGGCTATTTATTGGTCCGGATTAATAAACCATATTTTTCAATTACCGAAGTAAATACGCAACAATATTTATTTGTATTGGATCATGAGTGGAATCCGATTTTTTCTAACTTTTCAAAATCAATCGATGTTCTTTCTTTGAAACATCAGTCAACTACAAAGATTAATCAGATTGAATATATGGTGACGAAGCAATCCTCTACTAAAGGATTTACCGTTGTTATATTAACTCCTGTTAGTGCTCTTACAAAGGGAATGAATGGCATCCGTCTGGGAATTATTTTTGCCGGTATCATTGGGATAGTGATTTACTTCTTATGTTCTTTATTTCTTTCCAATATGATTACAAAGCCGATTGTCAACTTGACAAAAACGATGCGACTTGCTAATGAGGGATTATTAACTATTGATCCGGAAACGATCACTGTTAATGAAATAAGAGAACTGAATAGCACATACAACCAATTGGTGAGGGAAACGAACCATCTGATTAAAACGGTATACCAAAAAGAAATTATTCGTAGCCAAAGTGAGTTAAAAGCGTTGCAGGCACAGATTAATCCTCATTTTCTATATAATACTTTGGAATCGTTGCGTTGGTCCTTAGAAGAAAAGGGGGAAGAAGACTTAGCTGATGTGGTCGTTTCGATGTCGGATTTATTTCGTTATACTATCAGTAGAAATTCAAACGACGATTGGGTCACGTTGAAAGAAGAGTTTGATCATATTGGGAATTACATAGAAATTATAAAATTTCGGTTTGGTGACCGCATAAAGTGGTGTTTGCTGTTACCGGAGGCGCTAGAGCATGTAAAAATCCCTAAGCTTTTAATTCAACCATTGGTTGAGAACGCGGTCGTACATGGTTCGGAAAATCAATTAGCTTCTTGTACCATTACGGTAGCGGCCGAGCTAGCTTCAGATAGTTATATACAGATCGTTGTGGAGGATGACGGGGTCGGGATGGACGAGGAAAGACTGCAGGCTGTCAAACAGGCAATGGATACTGGTGATATTATTTCAAAAAGTGGGAAGGGAATGGCTTTGCATAATGTCAAAAAACGCTTGCAGCTTTATTATAATGAGGAAATAAGTGATAGTATAACAATTTGCAGCCATAAAAACAAAGGAACGAAGATAACGCTGAAAATTCCTGTTAACGGAGGTGAAACGTAATGTACGATAAGACGATCTTAGTCGTAGATGATGAACCAAGAGCGAGAGAGGGGATTAAAAGGGCGTTGGAAAAGTGGGCCTCTGGCAAACATAGAATTATGACAGCCTCCAATGGGAAGGAGGCATTAACGATTTTACAACAAGAAAAGGTACATGTATTATTGACGGATATTCGAATGCCAGAGATCACGGGTCTTGAAGTGTTGGAAAGGATGAATGAAGAAGAAGTTTCTCCCGTTGTGATTATCATCTCCGCCTATCCTGATTTTGATTATGCGCAAAAAGCCATCGGCCTTGGTGTATTGAATTATTTATTGAAGCCCATTAAAAAAAGTGAGTTGATCGATGCGATTGAAAAAGCCATACATGTTTCTAATAAGAAAGAGAGAGAAAGGGTCATCGAAAAAGTGATTGATGATAAATTGATAAACGCTTTTGATCAAAGTAGCCAAACACGTGAACCAGTCCGGGAAGCCATTCAGTTTATTGATCACCATCTAAAGCAGGACTTATCGTTAAAAGATGTAGCAGAACATGTCCATTTGAACCCAAGTTATTTTAGCACGCTGTTTAAAGAACAAATGAAACTGACATTTAGTGAATATCTTACAAGAAGGAGAATGCAGCGAGCGAAAGAATTGTTGATTACGACAAGAATGACTGTGTCGGAAATTGCTGAAGAATGCGGATACAAAACAACTAAATACTTCATTCGGTTATTTAAAGAAATGGAAGGAGAGACGCCGAATAGCTACCGAAAACGGCAAAATAAAGGGGTTTCAATTATCTGAAAATAATGGTACTTTCCCTAATCGTTGTTACCTTTTTTGCCTCCTGTTGCAATGGTACACTGTATTCGTAAGCAAGTTTATTAATTTTAAATAACAAAAAGGGGGGCAAAATTAGTGAAAAAGAAAGCGTTAACATTGTTGGTTTTATTTACGCTTATGATCGGTTTTGCATTGTCTGGCTGCTCTTCGTCGAGTGAATCGGCAAGCGGGGACAAATCGGGAGACGGGAAAATCCATCTCAAGTTTATGCATGATTGGCCGAAAGGAAGTTCGACAGCTTACTATAATCTCGTCGAAGAAATTATTAAAGACTATGAAGCGAAAAATCCAAATGTTGTGATCGATGTGGAAGTGTTAAATCCTGATCAATATCGGGATAAATTAAAAGTGTTGGCTGCTTCGAATGAATTGCCTGATGTGGGGTTGACGTGGTCCAACGGTTTTGCTGAACCGTATGCAACGGGAGGACAGTTTGCCCCGTTAGATGATATTATAGAAAAAGAATTTAAAGACCAGTTTGTACCTGGTACAGCAGAATCGTATTCGTTTAATGGAAAATTTTATGCGCTGCCAATGGAAATGAACATTACTTATATTTTCTACAATAAAGAGATTTTCAAAAAATATGGTCTCCAAGAACCGAAAAACTTTGAAGATTTGAAAAATATCGGAAAAACGTTAGCTAAAAATGGTATCATCCCAGCAACGGTTGGTTCGAAGGACGGATGGCCGGCATCAATGTGGTTTATGTACCTCGCTGACCGGATTGGTGGCCCGACGATTTTGACGGACGTCATTCATGGGAAAGTAAAAATGTCTGATCCAGCCATTGTAAAAGCGGCGAAAGAAATTCAAAATCTTGTCGATATGGGATTCTTCGTGAAAGGAAATACTGCCTTCTCGAATGACGATGCCAAGGGTTATTTCCTAAACGAAAAAGCGGCAATGTTCTTAACGGCTACATGGGAATTGCCGAACTTTACGACAAGCCCAGATGTTCCAAAAGAATTTAAAGAAAAAGTCGGTTATTTTAAATTCCCGCTGTACGAAGGCGGAAAAGGAACAGATGTGAACAGCTATGTCGGCGGCCCAGGGTTAGGAGCGTTTGTTGCAGAAAATTCGAAACATAAAGAACAAGCCAAAGATTTCGCTGCGTTTCTTGTAAAAGAATGGGGCAAACGTTCGGTTGAAGGGGCAGGCATTCTTCCGGCTACGAAAGTCAATACGGAAGGATTAGACGTGCCAGAAATGTATCTTGATGTCTTAAATGATATTAACAACGCAACAAATATCACGACTTGGTTTGACACTCAAGCAAGCCCGAATGTGTCCGAATTGCACCACGATTTGATGACGGCTCTGTTTGGTAAACAAGTAACACCGGAGGAATTTGCAAAGCAACATGATGAAGCGCTCGCTGAGGAAGCAAAGAAATAAAGTGAACAAGAATTTTGGGGGCATGGGTGGCAACATATGCCCCCTCATTTGTAAACCGAGAAGGGGTTATTGGCGATGAAAAATGTTATGTCCAATAAAACAGCGATTGTTCTTTATGTCCTACCGTCGCTTCTTCTTGTCTTGTTTTTAATTTATATCCCGATTGTATTAACGGGATATTATGGCTTGATGGATTGGAGCGGGGTAGGCCAGATGAAGTTTATTGGCTTGGAAAATTACAAAAAACTGATTCATGACAAGCTGTTTTGGGAAAGCACTTGGCACTCCGTCCTGTTGGCGATATTTTCTGTCCTGAGCTTAGTTGGCTATTTGATTGTATCATTAGTATTGGCGAGCAAGATTAAGGGAGCTAATCTATTTAGAAAAATTTACATTATCCCAATGCTGATGTCGTCTGTCGCTATTGCTCAGCTCTGGATCAAAATTTTTGATCCCATGAACGGACTGATTAACAGCTTGTTGTCTATGTTTGGAATAAAGGATACTCCACTTTGGTTAGCAGATCCTGATATGGCGTTATATGCGATCTTTGTTCCCATTGTCTGGCAATATGCCGGGTTTTATATCATTATTATTTATGCAGCATTAATCAATGTTCCTCAAGAGCTTATTGAGGCAGCAAGAATTGACGGAGCAAATGCATTTCAAATTGCCTATAAAATTAAAGTACCCCTTATTTCGGGAGTACTGAAAGTGCTAACTATTCTCGCTGTTGTTGGTTCCTTGAAATATTTCGACCTCATTTATGTCATGACGGGGGGCGGGCCCGGCCATGCTACAGAAGTGATTGCTTCCTATATGTACAAAGAGGCGTTTGGAAAATTTAATTTCGGATATGGGAGTGCGATTGGCTTTGGACTATTGATCATTAGTATGGGAACAACATGGATGATTCAAAAAATGCTAAGAACAAATAAAGAGTAAAAGGGGAATTTACAATGAAAGGGAAGAGCGGCTCAAGATCCGAACACCAATCACCCTTAAGACGAATAGGAATGGGAATTCTTTACTTCGTATTGGTCATTGTAGCGCTTGTTCAACTATACCCGTTAGTGTGGTTATTTCAGTTGTCACTGAAAACAAATCAGGAAGTATTTGGAATGTCGCCATTTGCTTTACCGAAATCTCCACGTTGGGAGAATTATATCAATGCATGGTTTGATGGAGGGATTAACAAATACTTTTTAAATAGTGTTTGGTATACCGTTGTTGCCGTTTTGTTAACATTGATTCTAGCAAGTTTTGTTACGTTTGCATTGACGAGAATGGAGTGGAAATTGAAAGGTGTTGTTTTAGCTTTATTTATGATCGCCTATATGATTCCGCTGCATTCGACATTAATTCCATTATTTAATATTTACAATAAAATTAACTTAATTGATAATCCAGTCTCTATTATTCTTTCGTATACGACATTTAACTTGCCGATTACCATTATGATTTTATTAGGTTTTTACCAATCATTGCCGAGGGAAATTGAAGAAGCAGCTGTTATCGATGGCTGCTCGATCCATAAAATCTTTTTCCGAATTACATTACCGATGACTGTACCGATTCTTTCCACCACAGCCATCATTAACATGATTTACAATTGGAATGAATTCGTGTTTGTGAACACGTTCATTAGTTCGGAGAAATGGAAAACAATTACAGTAGGGGTAAATAACTTTGTTGGGCAATACTTAACCGATTGGGGAGCCATTGGAGCTACCCTAGTGATCAGTATTTTGCCGATTTTGATTGTTTATTTGTTCTTGAGTGATCGTATTATTGAGGGATTAGTTGCTGGTTCGGTAAAAGGGTAATATTCAGTAGGGAGTATGCAAATAGGGTTATTTCTAGCCAGCAAGTTTATCTCTTTTCAAGATTCTATTTCTATATCATCTATATACTTCGCATGCCAACTCGTCTGTGTAAAGAGTCGTTATATAAAGTTTGTTTGTGATATATACAAACTATTCTAACCACAGTATAAACGTAGAAAGGATTGCTTTGCTCAGTTGGGAAAGGGGGAGGAATTTTGGATATTTCCAAAAAAATATGGACTCAACTTCATGAAAAAGACGTTCTTTTGTTCACGTTGATGAATGACCGCGGCATGGAACTATCGGCGACGAATTATGGCTGCATTGTGACGAAACTGCTTGTCCCGGATCGGAATGGAAACGTCGAGAACGTTGTACTTGGATTTAACGACTTTGATCCATATTTGACGAATACCCCTTACTTTGGGGCGGTGATCGGCCGGGTAGCAGGACGTATTCAAGGGGCTAGCTTTGAACTTGATGGCGTCACGTATCAATTAGCGAAAAACGAAAACAACAACCATCTGCATGGCGGTCCGAATGGATTCCACCGCGTACTTTGGGAGGCGGAGCCCATCCAGCGCGACAATGGGGTCGGGGTGATCTTTTCCTATACGAGTCCAGACGGGGAAGAAGGATATCCTGGAACAGTGAATGTTCAAGTGACGTATTGGCTTAATAATGACAACGAATGGATCGTCACCTATCGAGCCCATTCGGACCAAACGACATTGTTCAACTTGACAAATCATACGTATTTTAACTTAAGCGGTAACTTAAAAAGGGATATTTTGGACCATACGTTAACGATCCAAAGTTCGCGCGTGTTAGAGTTGAATAAGGAATTGATTCCAACCGGAGCAGTCATCGATGTCGCCGGCACACCGTTTGATTTGCGTCAAGGAAAGAGAGTAAGAGAGGCAGTCGAATCGGGACATCCGCAAATTGAACTTGTCGGGCAAGGATACGATCATCCGTTTTGGCTTGACCGGCATCATGACAAAGAAATTGTGCTCTATGACGACGAGAGTGGGAGGATGTTGACAGTCGAGACGGATGAAGTCGGTGTGGTGGTGTACACGTCAAACCAATTGCCGGAAGGGCTCGATCTTAACGGTGCGCCATCGCGAAAATATTTGGGCATCTGCCTTGAAACCCAAGGGTTGCCAGATGCGATTCACCATGCACAGTTTCCGTCTTGGGTACTGTCAGCAAATGAGGAGCGGGTATCAACGACGATGTATCGGTTTGGCATAGCTGAATAAATGGGAGGATGGCATGTCTAGATTGGAAATGATTGAACATGTTGAGACGCCTCGCAAGGTGGTCGCCATAACGTTCGATGATGGACCAAATCCGGTTTATACGTTAAAGGTGCTAGATATATTTGAGAAGATAGCGGGAAAGGTGACCTTTTTCATGATTGGGCGTCATATGGAGGAACATCCCGAAATTGTAGAAGCTGTCAAATTACAGGGGCATGAAATTGGCAATCATACGTATTCGCATGCTAGACTGACCTCTTTAGATGAAGATGACTGCTTGCAAGAGATGGAGCGAACGGATGCAATGATTGCCGCTATGACTGGAAGAAAGGCTGTTGTCTTCCGTCCACCCTATCTTGACTATAATGAAACTGTTATGTCAATGTGCCATCATTTCGGCTATAAGATGATTGGTGCTCTTAATACTGATGCGCTAGACTGGGAGCAACCTGGTGTCGATTATATTGTTCAGAAGACCCGCAATCATATAAAAAATGGAAGCATCCTGCTTTTCCATGATGGATTTGGGGATCGTTCGCAAACGATCCAAGCTGTTAAAATACTCGTTTCAGAGTTGCGGTTGCAAGGATATGAATTTGTCACCATCAGCGAGTTATTACAGTTGCAGACGATGGATTAAATAATCTAGGTGATCCCTCTACCAAATTAACATTCTATCGATTGCTATTAAAATGATGCTGTTTGCGTGATAAAAGGATAAAGAGGAGAAAAGGAGAGAGAAAAATGATTATGCCAAACAATCTATTTTTTAACGCCCACCATTCACCGGTTGGAGCGTTTTCCAGCTTCACATTAGGGTTTCCGGGAAAAAGCGGGGGATTGGATCTCGAACTCGCCCGTCCACCGCGGCAAAACGTATTTATTGGCGTAGAATCGTTACATGAATCGGGATTATATCACGTTCTACCATTTTGGGAGACATCGGGAGAAGATGAAAGTAAACGGTATGACATTGAAAATCCCGACCCGAATCCGCAAAAACCGAACATTTTAATCCCGTTTGCCAAAGAGGAGATTCAACGCGAATTTCATGTGGCAACAGATACATGGAAGGCTGGAGATTTAACGTTTACGATTTATTCTCCTGTAAAAGCGGTGCCAGATCCGGAAACCGCGGACGAGGAAGAACTCAAGCTGGCGTTGGTTCCAGCTGTAATCGTTGAGATGACGATTGATAATACAAATGGAACGAGAGCACGGCGGGCGTTTTTCGGGTTCGAAGGCACCGATCCGTATACTTCGATGCGGCGAATCGATGAGACATGCCCGCAACTGTGCGGAGTTGGGCAAGGGCGAATTGTTGGCATCGTTTCCAAAGACGAGGATGTTCGCTCCGCGTTGCATTTTAGCATGGAAGATATTTTAACGGCGCAGCTCGAAGAAAATTGGACGTTCGGGCTTGGAAAAGTCGGTGCGTTAATTGTCGATGTTCCGGCGGGTGAAAAGAAAACGCATCAGTTTGCTGTTTGTTTTTATCGTGGCGGTTACGTGACAGCGGGAATGGATACTTCTTATTTCTATACTCGTTTCTTTAATAATATTGAGGAAGTCGGCCTTTATGCGTTAGAGAAGGCAGAAGTGCTGAAGGAGCAATCGTTTCGTTCGAACGAACTCATTGAAAAAGAATGGCTCTCCGATGATCAAAAGTTTATGATGGCGCATGCCATTCGCAGTTATTACGGCAATACACAGCTGCTTGAGCATGAAGGAAAGCCGATTTGGGTTGTCAACGAAGGCGAGTACCGCATGATGAATACGTTTGATTTGACCGTCGACCAACTGTTTTTTGAGTTGAAGATGAATCCATGGACGGTGAAAAATGTCCTTGACTTATATGTCGAACGCTATAGTTACGAGGATGGTGTTCGTTTTCCGGGAGAAGAGACAGAATATCCGGGTGGCATCAGTTTTACTCATGACATGGGAGTAGCGAATACGTTCTTGCGCCCGCACCACTCGTCATACGAGCTATATGGCCTTAGCGGTTGCTTCTCGCATATGACGCACGAACAGCTCGTCAACTGGGTGCTTTGCGCTGCGGTGTACATTGAACAAACCAAAGACTGGGCATGGCGCGACAAGCGGCTTGCCATCTTAGAACAGTGTCTAGAAAGCATGGTTCGCCGCGATCATCCCGATCCGGAAAAACGGAATGGCATTATGGGATTGGATAGTACTCGCACGATGGGCGGAGCGGAAATTACGACGTATGACAGTTTGGACGTTTCCCTCGGCCAAGCCCGCAACAATTTATATTTAGCAGGTAAATGTTGGGCAGCCTATGTAGCGCTTGAGAAATTATTCCATGATGTCGGCAAGGAAGAATTGGCCGCGCTGGCGGGAGAGCAGGCAGAAAAATGTGCGGCGACAATCGTCAGCTATGTGACTGATGATGGGTACATCCCGGCTGTCATGGGAGAAGGAAACGACTCCAAAATCATCCCAGCTATCGAGGGGCTTGTGTTCCCTTATTTCACTAATTGTCATGAGGCGTTAAACAAAGACGGCCGCTTCGGAGAATATATTCAAGCCTTGAACGCTCATTTGCGTTATGTGCTTCGGGAAGGAATTTGTTTGTTCCCGGATGGAGGATGGAAGATTTCCTCAACGAGCAACAACTCGTGGCTGAGCAAAATTTACTTATGCCAGTTTATCGCCCGCCATCTGTTAGGTTGGGAGTGGGACGAACAAGGCAAACGGGCCGATGCTGCCCATGTTGCATGGCTTACTCATCCAACGCTTTCGATTTGGAGTTGGAGTGACCAAATCATCGCTGGTGAAATTAAAGCCAGCAAATATTATCCGCGCGGCGTGACAAGCATTTTATGGCTTGAGGAGGGGGAATGAGCGTGAGTCAATCGCTCCCCTCCCTCCGTGAAGTATTTGCGAATGACTTTCGCATTGGAGCGGCAGTTAATCCGGTGACCATTGAATCACAAAAACAGCTGTTGATTAGCCACGTCAACAGCCTTACAGCCGAAAACCATATGAAGTTCGAACACCTTCAGCCGGAAGAAGGGCGGTTCACGTTTGACATCGCCGATCGAATCGTCGATTTCGCTCGTTCCCATCACATGGCGGTTCGCGGGCATACGCTCGTATGGCATAACCAAACGCCGGATTGGGTGTTTCAGGATGGTCAAGGTCATTTCATCAGCAGGGATGTGTTGCTTGAGCGGATGAAGTCCCACATTTCCGCAGTTGTACGGCGGTACAAGGGGAAAGTGTATTGCTGGGATGTGGTCAACGAAGCGGTGGCTGACGAGGGGAGCGAATGGTTGCGTTCATCGAAGTGGCGCCAAATCATTGGGGACGATTTTATTGAACAGGCGTTTCTCTGTGCTCATGAAGCCGACCCAGACGCGTTGTTGTTTTACAATGATTATAATGAATGTTTTCCGAAAAAACGCGAGAAGATCTATACACTAGTTAAATCTTTGCGAGACAAAGGGATTCCCATTCACGGCATCGGTATGCAGGCGCATTGGAGCCTGACGCGCCCGTCATTGGACGAAAAATTCGAGCAGCCATTGAACGGTATGCGTCTCTCGATGTGGTTCTTCACATTACGGAGCTTGATGTATCTATGTTTGAATTTCACGACCATCGCAAGGACTTAGCTGCCCCTACAAACGAAATGATCGAACGACAGGCAGAGCGGTACGAACAAATTTTCACTCTATTCAAGGAGTATCGTGACGTAATTGAAAGTGTAACATTTTGGGGAATGGCCGATGACTATACGTGGCTCGATCACTTTCCGGTGCAAGGGAGAAAAAACTGGCCATTTTTGTTTGATGAACAACACGAACCGAAGTCAGCTTTTTGGAGAGTGGCGAGTATCTAACTTCTAGTTGCTTTGAAAGCATACTATATAGCGAAGAGGGGAGAAAATAGAGTTTAGTTCCCCTCTTCCATAATAATTAAGGAACTTTCAGAAAAATGTTGAATTAGGGAAGATTTTTCGTTATAATCAAAATAAAACTGGTATACTAGTATTACTAGTAATCAAATTTTATGTAAGACGGTATGTTTGCCCTTTTCGAACTAGGAGATATTATTTCCAAACTAGTATACTAGAATGTTAATTTTGTGACCGATAATCAAATTTGTATGACCAAAAGAGAAAAAGCAGGTTGTTTACAAGGCTAGTGAAAAACGGCCATCCCTTTAGCTAGCGTACAATTCATACAAAAGGAAAGTTGCTATATTTCTCCATTTGAAAAACACCACAGGAAAGCAGGGCCTTCGGTTAAATTTATTAATATTTCGTTTGAAACCGCTTACTATCTAAGGCTTGAAAGGGGGGATTTATTTAGAGAGAGACCGATATCGTTTTTCTTTATGGTGGTTGCGAGTAAGGGGGATTTAGAAAACGGGATTGGAGGGAGAAAGGTGTTAAAAAAGGTTTTTACCACTTTAACGGTAACCGTGCTGACAGCTGGAGTGCTTGCGGGATGTACAGACAACGAATCAGCTTCATCAGGCAGCTCTAGCGAGTCGAAAGATGGAAAAGTTACTATTACAACCGTGCGTACGCTAAAAGATGATACAAAATTTCGTGATGGGGAAGATCTTAATAATAACCCGATTACACGGTGGTCGGAAAAAGAGTTAGGGATTACATGGAAAACATTGTGGACAGCCCCGAATGACGAGCAATATCATAATAAGATTCGTCTCTCCTTATCATCCGGCCAAAAGTTACCTGATGTATTCAAAGTGTCCGACGGACAATTAATTAGCGATTTAATTCGTTCCGGGAAAGTGATGCCTGTGGATGAGGCAATTGAAAAATACGCATCTCCGAGATTGAAGAAAATTTTTAATCAGTTCCCGGAGGCGTTCTATCCGGCTACGGTTGATGGAAAACGCTATGGGATTCCGCGTTTTTCTGGTGGTAATGGTTCGGACTCGTTACTTTGGATTCGAAAAGATTGGCTCGATAAGTTAGGACTCCAGCCACCAAAAACGATCGAAGATCTTGAAAAAATTATGGATGCGTTTGTCAACAAAGATCCGGATGGAAACGGAAAAAAGGATACGATCGGCTTAACGCTAGCCAGCAAAAATGGCTTGGCGACATGGCTTGCTGATGGCAGCTTTATTTTCGGCGCTTACGGCAATTATGTGCCCGGTTCATGGTCAAAAGGAGAAGATGGTTCTTTGGTCTATGGTTCCGTTCAACCGTCTATGAAAAAGGCTCTGGAAAAATTGAATGAATGGTATAAAAAGGGATATTTAGATAAAGAAGTAGGTATTTTAGATGAACAAACGGCAATTGAAAGCTTTGTTTCCGGGAAGTCTGGGATTATTTCCGCCCCGCCTTGGGCAGCTGACTGGCCGATCACAGATGCATTGAAAAATAATCCAGGGGCTGTAGTTGAGCCGTATCCGCTACCAAGCGGCCCAGACGGCAAAATTGGGCGGCGCGGTGAGGGACTTGTTACAGGGATGTTCCTGTTCAGTAAAGACTTTAAACATATGGACAAGTTCTTTGAATACTTAGATGAGGCCTTTGCCTACGTGTATAACGATTCTAAATACTTCAAATATGGATTAGCCGAAGGCTATGACTATGTAATGAAGGACGGCAAGCCTGTTTATGATGATAAGGAAATCCCAAACGGGAGACTGGATCCAGGTGCATATTTTATCACAGAAGCAATTCCAACGGTTCCATACATGCTTTATGATCTAGTTGAAGAATTGTATACAACAAAACGCGAGCCTAAAAACGCCTATGAGTACACAAGAATCGTCTCCTTAGGTGATTCTTTTATGAAGGCAGCAACAATTGTTAATCAGCAAAACCAATACCGCATCGAAAATGAATTTACTGGACCGCCGACAAAAACAATGCAAAAACGCTTTGAATTCCTAACGAAAATGGAGCGTGAGACGTTTGCCAACATTATTTATGGCCGGGCTCCTCTCAGTGCATTTGATGATTTCGTGAAAAAGTGGGAAGAATCTGGCGGTAAAGAGATTACAAAAGAAGTGAACGAATGGTATCAATCAGTGAAAGGAGAAAAGTAAAAGAGCATGGTATAGCGGTGCGGACATGGTTGGCATAATCCATTATGACAATCGGTGTCTGCACCTATCTTTTCTTAATATGGGTATGCTTGGGAAAAGCGCTTTGAACGAAGAGAAAGGGGGAGGAAATAATGCAGCCGACAGTAGATCTAAAACAGCAAACAGCGGCGGTTGGAACGCGGAAACAATGGAAGTTGAAAGGGACATGGCAGTTGCATACGATGTTGCTTCCAGCCCTTGTCATTGTATTCGTTTTTCAGTACATTCCAATGCTTGGATTAGTGATGGCATTTCAAGATTATGAGCCGTGGCTTGGTTTTTTGCATTCACCTTGGGTTGGCCTTGAACATTTTAAAACGATGTTTGAATATGAAGATGCTCGTCAAGTGATATGGAATACACTTGTAATTTCCACTTTGAAAATCATTTTTAATCTTGCCATACCGCTTGCGTTCGCTTTACTACTGAATGAAATATATGTAATGAAGTTTAAACGGACTGTCCAGACGATCGTTTATTTACCGCATTTTTTGTCTTGGGTTATCTTAGGCGGTATTTTGATTGATATGCTTTCCCCAGAAGGGGGCATGGTCAATCGCGTGCTGACGGCATTATTTGGTATTGAGCCGATTTTCTTTCTCGGTGATAATGATTGGTTTCGCACAGTTGTTGTCGTGACTGATGTTTGGAAAGAATGTGGGTTTAATACGATCGTGTTTTTAGCTGCTCTTACTTCAATTAATCCATCATTGTATGAAGCTGCAATTGTTGATGGGGCGAATCGTTGGCAGCAAACCATTTACATTACCTTGCCTTCCATGTTGCCGATTATCATCGTTGTGGGGACTTTATCGTTAGGAAACATTTTAAATGCGGGGTTTGATCAAATTTTAAACTTGTACAACCCACTCGTTTACAAAACGGGTGATATTATCGATACGTACGTTTACCGCGTCGGTCTTTTAAACGGGGATTTTAGCTATGCGACGGCCGTTGGGTTATTTAAATCGATCATTAGCTTTATTTTAGTAGTGACAGGATATCGTCTCGCCTATAAGTATGCTAACTATAAAATTTTTTAAGGGAGGGGAGGCATATGCATCATCATTATCAAAAAAGCTTGTCCTACAAAATATTTACTATTTTTAACTATACTTTTTTAACGGTTGCTGCTTTGCTTTGTATTTTGCCTCTTATTCATATTTTAGCTGTTTCTTTTAGCGGTAGTGCAGCAGCAACGGCCAATCTTGTCGGGCTTTGGCCAGTCGATTTTACGCTTGATGCGTACGAAAAAACGATCGGGAACGAAAACTTTTTGCGCTCCCTCTGGAATTCCTTTTTACGGGTCGTATTAGGGACGGCCATTTCCATGGCAGTCATGTTGTGCGCAGCTTATCCGTTATCCAAAAGCGACAAAGCATTTCGTGGACGAAAAATTTATATGTGGTTTTTCGTTTTTACTATGCTGTTCCATGGTGGGCTTGTTCCGACCTATATGGTTGTGACAAAGCTCGGATTGACTGATACGATTTGGGCGCTCATTTTGCCGTCTGCGGTCAGCTCGTTCAACTTAATTTTGCTTATTAACTTTTTCCGTACATCGGTGCCAAAATCGCTTGAGGAAGCTGCTTTAATGGATGGGGCAAATCACTTCACGATTTTCTGGAAAATTTATTTACCAATCTCTGTGCCAGCGATTGCGACGATTTCACTCTTTACAATGGTATTCCATTGGAATTCATGGTTTGACGGCATAATTTATATGTCCGATGTCAAGCATTATCCGTTGTCCACTTTTTTGCAAACGATTATTGTCCAACAAGACTTTACTAAAATGAGTGTTGATGCAGAGACATTACAAAACTTGTCCGAACGAACAGTGAAAGCAGCACAAATTTTTATTGCTGCGTTGCCAATGCTAGCCGTTTATCCATTTGTACAAAAATTCTTTGTCAAGGGGATTGTCTTAGGAGCGGAAAAAGAATAAGAGGGGGAAGTGAACATGCCAACGGAATACGAACCTTGCTGGCTAAGATATGTGCAAAATGATAAGTATAAAGATAATCAATTGGTGTTTACAACGATCGTAGCAAAAGGAGAGTCTCCGATCTTCGGCGCTGCGGTGGAAGAGTTAAGAATTGGTATTACATCGATGCTAGGCCTCGAGCCGCAGGTGGTGCCAGAGATGAAACAAACAAGCTTCATTTGGCTTGGAACACTTGACGATGAGGAGCTAAAACAGCAATCGCTCGACAGGGAGAGGGCAGCACTTATTCATCCAGAAGGGTATGTCATCCGATCAGATGTCCACGATGGACAATCACGTATCTACATTGCTGGGAAGACAGACAAAGGTGTGTTGTATGCGGTGTTTCATTTCCTCCGTCTGTTGCAAATGAAAAAGAATGTACACAATTTGTCGATCGTTGAGCAACCAAAAAATAAATTGCGAATGATCAATCATTGGGACAACATGGATGGCAGCATAGAACGCGGGTATGCGGGACAGTCGGTTTTCTTTGCTGATGGTCAGTTTGTGAAACAAAAACAGCGGATCAAAGATTATGCCCGGTTGCTTGCCTCAGTTGGTATTAACGCCATTTCGATCAATAATGTGAACGTTCACCAACTAGAGACAAAATTAATTGCGGAAGAGTGGCTGCCAGAAGTGGCGAAAGTGGCTGATATTTTTCGGGTGTATGGCATCAAACTGTTTTTGAGCATTAACTATGCCAGCCCTATAGAGATCGGAGGGCTTTCGACCGCGGATCCTCTTGATCCAAATGTACAGCAGTGGTGGAAGAAGACCGTTGCACGCATTTACCGCTATATCCCTGATTTTGGAGGTTTTGTAGTCAAGGCAGATTCTGAGTTTCGACCTGGCCCGTTTACATATGGACGTAATCATGCCGAGGGAGCAAACATGCTGGCAGAAGCATTGGCACCGTTTGGTGGTATTGTCGTGTGGAGATGTTTTGTTTATAACTGTCAGCAAGATTGGCGTGACCGGACAACTGACCGGGCGAAAGCGGCATATGATCACTTTCAGCCGTTAGATGGACAGTTTCATGAGAATGTCATCTTGCAAATTAAAAACGGTCCAATGGATTTTCAAGTAAGGGAGCCAGTTTCTCCGTTATTCGGAGCCATGCCGAAAACGAATCAAATTCTAGAAGTGCAAATCACTCAAGAATATACCGGTCAACAAAAGCATTTATGCTACCTCGTTCCACAATGGAAAGAGGTACTGGAATTTGATACGTATGCTAAAGGAAAAGGTTCAGAAGTGAAGAAGGTGATTGGCGGCTCGCTATTTGGTTATCGATATAGTGGGATGGTCGGGGTGTCAAATATTGGTGATGATCCGAACTGGACCGGGCATACATTGGCGCAAGCCAACTTATACGGGTTTGGGCGACTTGCTTGGAATCCAGATTTGTCGACCGAAGAGATTACGAGTGAATGGATTGTGCAAACGTTTGGAGATGATCCGCAAGTGGTCGAACAGATCAGCCAGATGTTGCTAGATTCGTGGCGAATTTACGAAAGCTATACCGCTCCGCTCGGTGTTGGTTGGATGGTGAATCCGGGACATCATTATGGACCGAATGTGGATGGATATGAATACTCACACTGGGGAACGTACCACTATGCTGACCGTGATGGAATCGGAGTAGACCGGACGGTTGCGACGGGGACAGGGTATACAGCGCAATACTTTCCAGAGAATGCAGCTATGTATGAATCGTTAGATACGTGTCCTGATGAGTTGCTCTTATTTTTCCATCATGTTCCATATACTCATCGGTTAAAATCAGGCGAAACAGTGATCCAACATATTTATAACACCCACTTTGATGGGGTGGAACAAGCAAGGCGGTTAAAGGAGCGGTGGGAACAGCTAAAAGGAAAAATTGATGAAAAACGGTACACTGATGTGTTAAATCGACTCATTCTTCAAATTGAGCATGCCAAAGAATGGAGAGATGTCATCAACACATACTTTTACCGTAAGTCGGGGATTGCTGACCAATATGGGCGGAAAATTTATCGATGAATAGGAGGGGGAGCGGATGAAGGTCGTGAAAGTGCCAAATAGCGGGCAAATGCGATTTAAAAAGAACTGGAAGTTTTGTGTTGGTACTGGGCGACTGGGTCTTGCCTTGCAAAAGGAATATCTTGATCACTTAAAGCTCGTGCAAGAGAAAATCGGATTTCAATACATCCGCGGCCATGGTTTGCTCTCCGATGATGTCGGAATTTATCGGGAAGTCGAAATCAACGGGGAAATCCGGCCGTTTTACAACTTTACGTACATCGATCGAATTTTTGACTCGTATTTAGCTTTGAATATCCGGCCGTTTATTGAACTTGGATTTATGCCAAACGCGCTTGCATCGGGAGATCAAACCGTTTTTTATTGGAAAGGTAACGTTACGCCTCCAAACGATTATAACAAGTGGCGTGACCTCATTGTAGCGGTCGTTTCTCATTTCGTGGAGCGATATGGAGTTGAGGAAGTGCGAACGTGGCCGTTTGAAGTATGGAATGAACCGAATTTAGTAAACTTTTGGAAAGACGCTGATAAGGAAGAGTATTTCAAGCTGTATGAAATAACAGCAAGAGCGGTAAAAAGTGTAGATCCATATCTGCAAGTAGGGGGACCAGCCATTTGCGGAGGAAGTGATGAATGGATTATGGACTTTCTCCATTTCTGTGCCGAACGGGAGGTTCCTGTTGATTTTGTCAGCCGTCATGCTTATACATCGAAGGCACCGCATAAAAAAACGTTTGAGTATTACTATCAAGAGCTCGAACCGCCTGAGGATATGTTGGAGCAGTTCAAAACGGTTCGCGCGCTAATCCGTCAGTCGCCTTTCCCGCATTTGCCGTTGCATATTACGGAATATAATACATCTTACAGTCCGATCAACCCGATTCATGACACAGCGCTCAATGCCGCGTACATCGCCCGTGTTTTGAGCGAGGGTGGAGAGTACGTTGACTCGTTTTCGTATTGGACGTTCAGTGATGTATTTGAGGAGATGGACGTTCCGAAAGCATTGTTCCACGGTGGATTCGGTTTAGTAGCGCTTCATTCGATTCCAAAACCGACGTTTCACACGTTTATGTTCTTTAATGCGCTAGGCGACGAAGTGTTGTACCGGGATGCAGAGATGATTGTGACAAGGCGAAAAGATGGATCGATTGCCGCGGTGATTTGGAATTTAGTAATGGAAAAAGGAGGAGGATTTACAAAAGAAGTGCAACTCGTCGTCCCAGTTCCGTTTTCTTCAATCGCATTTATCAAACGGCAAACGGTTAATGAACAGTACGGGAACCCGTGGAGGGTCTGGAAGCAGATGGGGCGGCCTCGCTTTCCGAATCGACAAGCAGTGGAAACGCTTCGACAAGTAGCGCAGCCTCATGTGATGACGGAGCAGAGAAAGGCAACAGACGGCATGATTCACTTATCTATTATTCTAACAAAAAATGAAGTGACGTTAATCGAGATTGAGCAGGTTCGGGATGAAACAAGCACCTATATCGGCTTAGATGATAGTGAAATGACATCGTATTCTTCATCTGAATGATATACAACAAATCGTTGCAGCGGAGGGATGAGATGGACGTCGTCACGATTGGGGAATCGATGGCCGTATTGACACCGACAAGCGGTGGATTCATGAGGCAGGCGATCACCTTTACAAGACAAATCGGCGGTGCGGAATCGAATGTGGCTGTCGGCCTTGCCCGCTTAGGCCATCGAGTCGGTTGGATTAGCAAAGTGGGAGACGATGAGTTTGGGAAAGCGATTTTGTCTTTTCTGCAAGGTGAAGGCGTGGATGTCAGCCAGGTGAAAGCCGATCTGGAAGCGCCAACCGGTATTTACTTTAAGGAAAAAAGACGTCCAGGCGATACTAGGGTGTATTACTATCGCCGGGGATCGGCGGCAAGCCGGTTGACGCCTAATGATTTGGATGAGGAATATATCGCTAAGGCGAAGTATTTGCATATTACCGGGATTACTCCAGCGCTAAGCAGGAGCTGCCAAGAAACGATTTTGGCGGCAATTGCCATGGCTCGCCGTCACGGAGTGAAAATTGTCTTTGATCCGAATTTGCGCTTGAAGCTGTGGCGCGAAGCAAATGAAGCGAGAGAGATGCTTCTTCGTATTGCTGTTCAATCGGATATCGTTCTCCCTGGGGTTAGTGAAGCTGCGTTTTTGTTCGGTGATCGATCGATTGAAGAGTGGGGGGAACGGGTGCTCGATGCTGGCGCATCGCTTGTTGTCATTAAACTTGGTGCAAGCGGAGCACATTATTTTACAAGCGGTGCAAATGAATATGTTCCTGGATTTCCTGTTGAGCAGATTATTGATCCGGTCGGTGCTGGTGACGGATTTGCAGCTGGATTGTTATCTGGATTGCTTGATGGACTCAGTCTGACCGAGGCTGTCCGACGGGGGAATGCAGTCGGGGCGCTAGTAACGATGGTTGAAGGCGATGTGGACGGGATGCCGGAGAGGGATGAAGTAAAGCGGCTCATTGACCGCCAAGGGGAAGATGTCACCCGGTAAGAAGGAGGAAGATCTTTATGGATGTATTGACAACGATCAAAAAAATTGGCATCGTGCCTGTTGTCCGTGGCGCGACAGTGGACAATATTCTCCCGATTGCCTCTGCCCTGCGTCAGGGAGGGATTCCAATCATTGAAATTACGATGGAAACCACTGAAGCCCTAGCAGCACTGGAAAAGGCTACAAATGAATTAAACGATATGCTTATCGGAGCTGGGACGGTGCTTGATTCCGAGACAGCGCAGCAAGCTATTTTTGCGGGAGCACGATTTATCGTTTCACCGTCACTTTCTGTCGATGTGATTAAGGCAACAAAACAGCATCAAGCTATAAGTATTGCCGGTGGACTGACGCCGACAGAAATCGTCACTGCGTTTCAACAGGGGGCTGATATGGTGAAGATATTTCCGGCTCATGTCTTTGGGCCAAAGTATATTCAAAGTTTAAAAGATCCGCTCCCTCATATTCCTCTAATGGTAACAGGAGGGATAAACCGAGAAACGGTCGGAGAGTATATAAAAGCAGGGGCAGATGTGGCTGGTATTGGAGGCTCGTTAGTGAATGTCAAACACGGGTGGGCGGCCGATGAATTAGAAGCCATTACCCAACGGGCTACCGAACTTGTTTCAATCATACAAAAGGAACGGAAAGAGGAAATGCATGCGTAGACCGTAGAGAAATTTGACAGGAAATATTCCTTTTATTACATTTGTAAAAAAGAAACAGTATATAACGAACGAAGCTTGTTTCTACCATACTAGTATATAAAAAAGGAGAATCAAAAGGTGATTTTTTCTGCTCAACAAAGCCAACAAATTAAAAATTCTGTCAGAGGTTCGGCACGTGACCAGTTGTATGACATGTTGAAGGAAAAGATTTTACGGCTTGAGCTGGAACCGGGAACGAAAATTTCAGAAAAAGAAATTGCCGAACAGCTCCATATTAGCCGTACTCCAGTGCGGGAAGCGTTCTTAAAACTGGCGCAAGATGAGTTGCTTGATATTATTCCTCAAAGTGGAACGATTGTTTCACGTATTAATTTGGAATATGTGGAAGAAGGACGATTGATTCGTGAGGTCGTTGAAAAGGAAGTAGCTGCTTTAGCGTGCGTAAAGTTTCGCGAGGATCATTTATTTCAGTTGGAAAAAAATATTACGATGCAAGAGTTATGTGTCGAAAGAGGGAACTTCCTTGAACTTTTTGAGCTGGATGAAGCGTTTCATCAGCTTATTTATGACGGATGCCGTATGTCTCGTTCATGGAAAATGATTCAAAATTTAAACATTCATTTTAATCGTTTGCGTGTGCTCCGACTCTCTTCAAATTTAGATTGGGATATTATTATTTCTCATCATAAGCAAATTTGCCAATTGATTGCGAATAAGGAAGCAGATAAGGTGCGTCAAGTGATGGAGGAACATTTGCGGCTTGTTGAGATTGAAAAAGATATGTTGAAAAGGCAATATCCGCATTACTTTGTTTAAGTGGCTAAAAGTCCCATTGACGTGAAGGGAGAGGAGAAACGATGCAGCCGTTCATTGATGATCGTTTTTTGCTGCAAAATAAACATGCCGAAGTGTTGTACCACGACTATGCCAAATCGTTGCCGATTATTGATTACCATTGCCATTTAAGTGCGAAAGAGATTGCCGAGGACCGACGGTTTCATGATATGACAGAGCTTTGGCTCGAAGGAGATCACTACAAATGGCGGGCGATGCGGGCGTTGGGGGTAGAAGAAAAATATATTACAGGAAGCGCTTCTCCTGAGGAAAAGTTTCAAGCATGGGCGAAAACGGTGCCGTATTGCATTGGGAATCCACTTTATCACTGGACGCATTTAGAGTTGAAGCGCTATTTCCAAGTCGGTGTCCTCTTAAATGAGCAGACGTGGAAGGAAGTATGGGATCATTGCAACGAGTTGCTCCAACAAGAAGGATATTCAGCCCGTTCTTTCATGATTCAATCAAACGTGGAGTGGATCGGGACGACGGATGATCCGCTCGATGACCTAATGGATCATCAAAAAATCGCCCAAGACTCGTCATTTTCGATCAAGGTTGTGCCATCGTTTCGGCCTGATGCCGTTATCGAAATTAATCGGCCGTCTTTCTTGGATTACGTAAGTAAGCTAGGGGAAGTGGCTGACCTATCGGTCGACGATTATGGCCAACTATTGCAAGCGCTCGAAAATCGAGTTCGTTATTTTCATGAGGCAGGATGCCGGATGGCCGATCACGGTCTTGAATCGATGCCGTACGCTGAATGCACCTTGGATGAGGCGAGGGTCATTTTTCAAAAAAGAAAAGAAGGATTTGCCCTTAGCCGAGAGGAGGAAGAAAAATATCAAACTTTCACTTTATGTTTCTTAGCCCGTTTATACTATTCTCTTGGTTGGGTGATGCAGCTGCACATTGGTTCGATTCGAAATACCAATCAAAAGATGTTCCAACAGCTTGGGCCGAATACTGGGTATGATTCGATTAACGACTTTTTCTTTGCCCAGCCGTTAAACGCTTTTCTCAATCGATTGGAACGTGACGGTCAGTTGCCAAAAACGATTGTGTATACATTAAACCCTGCTTATAACTATATTGTCGCATCAACGATCGGCAACTTTCCATCAGAAGGGGTAAAAGGGAAAGTCCAATTTGGGGCAGCCTGGTGGTTTAACGACCATCAGGATGGCATAATACGCCATCTCAATGATCTGGCCAATGTGGGAGTATTCAGCACATTTGTTGGCATGTTAACCGATTCGAGAAGCTTCTTATCTTATGTGCGCCATGAATACTTTCGCAGAATCGTATGCAATTTAATCGGCTCGTGGATTGAAAAAGGAGAGGCACCGCAAGATTATGCCTTTTTAGGGAAAATTGTCCAAGATATATGTTATTTCAATGCGAAACAGTATTTTGATTTATCGTGAACGGGGGAGGTGAGACCACAATGAAAATGACATTTCGCTGGTTTGGTAAGGATTATGATACGGTTTCATTGGATCATATCCGTCAAATTCCAGGAGTAGAAGGAATTGTAGGAGCTTTGTATCACATTCCGGTCGGGGAAGTATGGCCACTAGAAGACATATTGGAATTAAAGCGGCAAGTGAATAAGAACGGATTTCACCTCGAGGTGATCGAGAGTGTCAACGTTCATGAAGATATTAAACTTGGCCTGCCTTCGCGGGAACGGTATATCGAAAACTATAAACAAACGATTCGCAACTTGTCGAAAGCCGGAGTGAAAGTGATCTGTTATAATTTTATGCCGATTTTCGACTGGACTCGTTCTGATTTGGCGAAAAGACGGCCTGACGGTTCAACAGTGCTTGCTTATGAGAAGCAAAAAGTTGAACAAATTGACCCTGAGGAAATGATCCGCCGCATTGAAAACGGAGCGAATGGTTTTTTGCTTCCGGGATGGGAGCCGGAACGATTGAAAACGATTAAACCGCTTTTCGCTCTATATAAAGGAGTAACGGAGGATGATTTGCTTGACCATTTGCGTTACTTTTTGGAGCAAATCGTTCCGGTCGCGGAGGAATGTGGCATCCAAATGGCGATTCACCCTGACGATCCACCGTGGTCAGTGTTTGGACTGCCACGGATTGTAACAAATAAAGAAAACTTGAAGAAAATTATCAATATGGTCAATAGCCCAGCGAACGGACTGACGCTATGCTCTGGCTCACTCGGTGCGAATCCGGACAACGATATTCCAGACATCTTTCGTTATTTTTTGCGTATGGGGAGAGTGCCGTTTGTCCATGTACGCAATATTGAAATTCATACGAATGGCGATTTTGAGGAAACATCCCATCGCAGCTGTGATGGTTCATTGAATATATGTGAAATCGTAAAAGTGTTACACGAATCGGATTTTCAAGGATACATTCGCCCAGACCACGGCCGGATGATTTGGGGGGAACAAGCTCGCCCGGGCTATGGACTGTATGATCGGGCGCTTGGCATTATGTACTTGTTAGGTATTTGGGATAGTTTGGAAAATGAGAAAAGAAAACGGGAAGGAGACAAAACATGCTCCCAATCCATCCAAGTTTAAAAGGAAAAGTAGCGGTCGTCACAGGTGGAGGTGGGGTGCTATGCAGCTGCATGGCAAAAGAGCTTGCCCGCCAAGGGATGAAAGTAGTGATTTTAAATCGTACATTGGAGAAAGCGGAAAAAGTCAAGAATGAGATTGTTGAACAAGGGGGAGAGGCGTTAGCCATTCAATGTGATGTACTTGATGCCGGTCGTGTCAGGCAGGCTGCGGAGACAGTGGCAGAAGTATACGGACCTTGCGATGTTTTGATTAACGGAGCGGGTGGCAACCATCCACAAGGGATAACGACAAAGGAAATATTGGAGCCACACGATCTTGAAAATCGAGAGATGACAACGTTTTTTGACTTAACGGCAAAAGGGTTTTCTTATGTTTTTGACTTAAATATTCTTGGGACCATCATTCCGACGCAACAATTTCTGAAACAGATGATCGGTAGGGGAGGGACTATCATCAATATTTCCTCGATGAGCGCCCCAAGGCCGATGACGAAAGTGCCGGCATACAGCGCAGCTAAAGCGGGGATCGAAAACTTCACGAAATGGCTGGCTGTACACGTGGCCGAAGTTGGAGTTCGTGTCAATGCGATCGCGCCAGGTTTCTTTTTAACGAAGCAGAACGAACATCTTCTCAAACGCTCAGATGGATCGTATACAGAACGAACAGAGAAAATTTTATCCCATACACCGATGAAGCGGTTAGGCAAACCGGAAGATTTATTGGGGACACTTCTTTGGCTGGTAGATTCTCAGACAAGCGGGTTTGTCACTGGGGCGGTTGTTCCTGTTGACGGCGGCTTTTTGGCTTATGCCGGAGTTTGAAGGGAGAATAAACAAAGTCTCCCTTCTTTTTTTGTCTTATGATATACTAATTTTAAAAGAAATCAAAGGTGGATGAGTTATGCGTACCGGTTTGGTGGATGGGAAGCTCTATCGGATCTGCGAATGGATTACAAGGCTCGCATACGTTAATTTGTTATGGATTTTTTTTACTATCATCGGGCTGGTGATCTTCGGGATCGCTCCAGCGACAGTGGCGCTGTTTACAATTATAAGGAAATGGATATTTTTTCATGATACAGAGATTCCAGTGCTGAAAACGTTTGCCCGTACATATAAGTGTGAATTTTGGAGAGCGAATCGGATTGGGCTGTTGCTTATGGCGATAGCGTATATTTTCTATATTGATATCATCTATCTCGCTCATGTTCCGCCAGAATGGAAACTTCCGTTTTCTGTCGCTTTGCTCATTATTTTTCTCTTTTATATGGTGATGTTGCTGTATGTGTTTCCTATTTATGTGCATTACGAATTGCGTTTTTGGCAATATATGAAGTATGCTTTTATGATTGGAATGGCCAATCCGCTTATGACACTTATCATGTTGGCTAGTGTGGGAATACTGTTTCTCATCTTGATGTATATCCCGGGTTTAATTCCATTTTTCAGTATCAGTTTGGCGGCATTGGTTGTTATGGGAAGCGCATTGCGTGTGTTTCGAAAAATGGAAGAAAAACAGGCGATATGGCAACAAGGAAAATAACATCATCTTCCGGTGAAATACAGGTATACCATTATGAAGAGGTTTGACGCATATATTGAAAAATGGACTGAGCCAAAGGAGCGTCTTTTTCGAGGAAGAATATAGGATATTGTTTTGTTGGAATTGTTCATCACGTATATATAGTCATAAAGAAGGGTGTCTCATTACTTTTGAGACACCCTTCTTTCAATTTGTGATAAGCCTCACTTATGATCGATAATAGCCCAATACGCAGGTTTTACGTTGTATTCGGGGTCGAACACAAATGGCGCATCTTTTCCATTCCCTTTTTCCACTCTCGTATATGGGGCTTTCGGGTCTACAATCACATTCCCATCAGCATCATAGTAAACATCCGCTCGACTGTCGAGCCACGTATGGTTGTCGGCGATGCCCCAGAAGGTGACGTTACTGATTTTATCGCTGAGTTTTTCATACAGCTTAAACAATCGATCATAGCGATCCGCTTGGTCCAAAAACTTTTGCTCCGGAATGGCGTCATACGACAGGTAAGCCCGCGGCGGCCAGCCGTACATGCTCACATCCAGCTCAGTAATTTGGTTGTCTAACCCTAGATCGGCAAACATGATAATCGTTTTTTCGATTTCCTCTTCAGAAGGCCAGTCAATTTGGATGTGGGACTGATGGCCAATACCATCAATGGGAATGCCCTCTTCTTTTAATTGTTTCACCAAGTTATAAAGAGCGCTTCGCTTTGGTTCAACTTCCGTATTGTAATCATTAATGTAAAGTTTAATCTTGTTGCCGCCATATTTTCTCGCTGTTTGGAACGCTACCTTAATATAATCGATGCCAGCGATTTGATACCATGGGGAATCGCGCAATTCTCCATCATCCCCGACTACCTCATTTACAACGTCCCAATATTTGATGTCATCTTTATACCGCTCGACAATCGTTTTAATATGGGTTTCGATCCGTTTTAATAACAGCTGTTTATTTTGTTCGCGTTTCACAGGGTCCGTTTCATTGACCATTGGTTGGCCTTCCTTGTCAAGAAAGAACCATTGAGGTACTTGGCTATGCCAAACGAGCGTGTGGAAACGGATATCCATATGGTGTTTTTTAGCAAACCGAACGATTTGATCCGCCTCAGCAAAATTGAATTTTCCTTCTTCCGGTTGAATATTAATCGGCTTCATAACGTTCTCAGCGACAATGCTGTTAAAATGGCGTTTTAGCATTTGTGCGTCTTTCTCGTTTAGTAGCTGATAAGGTTCAACAGCCGCACCAATAGTGAATGAATCTTTGTAGCGCTGGTCCAATTGTGGGGCATGCAATGCGCTGATTTGAGGCTTTTTAGCGTATGATTGTTCAGTTTTTGCCAATGCATTCGTCATCCCTAAAGGGAGCAACAGCATAAATGAGAATCCAACTATTATCGCTTTTCGCGATCTTTTCAACATGATTTTGTCTCCTCCTTGTATAGTTATGATTCATAGCCAAACAACATAAAAAACAGAAAGCGCTTATCACTCCCTTCCTTTCATTGTTCCAACCTGTAATGGGAAGGTGTCTTATCGCGAGAAGAAGATGTTTGTAGGGAGGTTGACCTAATTTTATTTTAACAACGCCATCTTGGTTTATCAATTAAATATACTAAGTTTTTGTTATTTTTTTAAAATTTATAAAAATATCTAAGAAAGGGCTTTTATTAATCTTCCTTAACTGTAAAAGTCGGAGCTAGAGGGCTTATTTATTCGATCATCAACCTTTGCAACAAAGAGGAAGAAACATAAATCATGACGTAGATTACGTTGAAAGTTGGACTCGGAGAGAAGTAGCAATTGATCTTGCCTACCATATAGTATACAAACACTTGAAAGTTTGAAAAATTCTTTATAAAATTAGTTTATATAATCAACATACTTAAACAGATGGAATCGATTGAATCTATTCAAATTTCAGAAGGGAATAGAACGATGGCTATTACTGTGCAAACTGTGATGGAACGATTAACAGCTTGCGTAGAGACCCGTTCTCCTACTGTGGATACGCTTAAATATGGTGATTCAAGCATGGAAGTAAAGGGGATTGCGGTCAGTTTCATGCCTACGTATCGTGTCATTGAACAAGCTGTTCAAGCGGGGGCAAATCTTCTCATCTCTCATGAAGGATTGTTTTATAGTCATGCTGGCGATGCTGAAACAATGAAAAATGATCCAGTGTATCAGGAAAAGGTTCGCTTGATTTGTGAGTCAGGCATTGCGATTTATCGTTTTCACGACCAATGGCACCGATATCAACCGGATGGGATTATGGTTGGTTTAGTTCGTGCTTTGGGATGGGAGTCGTATGTTTCTGAGTACCAATCAGCGGCTACGATTGTAACGATTCCTCGGATATTAGCAAGGGATATGGTGAAGTATGTGAAAGAGAGATTAGGTATTTCATTTATACGGGTTGCTGGAGATTTATCGACTATATGTACCCGCATAGGGTTGCTGGCAGGATATCGTGGCCACGGATCTTTGACGATCCCGTTGTTTGAAAAAGAGAAGCTTGATGCGATCATTTATGGGGAAGGGCCGGAATGGGAAACGCCGGAATATGTTCGAGACGCCGTGCATCAAGGAAAACGAAAGGTGTTAGTGGTGCTAGGGCATGCAGAAAGCGAAGAGCCTGGCATGAGATATTTGGCTCAAAAGTTAAGAGAAATGTTTCCCACGATTCCTGTGCATTTTATTTCAGAAAAACCACTTTTTCATTTCATGTAATTGATCAAGGAGAGGGAGAACAATGATACTTGGCAAAGGAGAAAAATTGCTGTTTATTGGCGACTCCATTACGGATTGTGGCCGGGCTAAACCAGAAGGAGAAGGGGGGATTGGAGCGCTGGGAACTGGATATGTCGCGTATGTGGACGGGCTTCTGCAGGCGGTTTATCCAGAACTGGGGATTCGAGTGGTGAATAAAGGAATTAGCGGCAATACGGTTCGAGATTTAAAAGCAAGATGGCAGGAGGATGTGATTGCTCAAAAACCGGACTGGGTATCGATCATGATTGGAATTAACGATGTTTGGCGACAGTACGATTTGCCATTCATTAAAGAAAAGCATGTATACTTAGATGAATACGAAGAAACGCTCCGTAGTCTTGTCATTGAAACAAAGCCGCTCGTTACAGGAATCATCCTTATGACCCCGTTTTATATAGAAGGGAATGAACACGATTCGATGCGCCGGACAATGGATCAGTATGGTCTCGCTGTCAAGCGAATTGCTGAAGAAACAGATAGTATATTCGTTGATACCCAAGCCGCTTTTAACAAGGTATTAAAGACACTTTATCCGGCGGCATTGGCTTGGGATCGCGTTCATCCGTCTGTTGCCGGACATATGATTCTGGCAAGAGCATTTTTGAACGCCATCGGTTTTGATTGGAACAAATCCAACGGATGAAGTAAGGACTAGTCTAAAACCAGGTTGATAAAAAAATAAAAGATGAGGTGCATATATTGATGTTTAAGGTTACTAAAATACCATTATTCATCAAAAAGAAAATCCCGTGCAATTAGAAAGGACTTGCATCGGTGGCTGAATGAATATGGGAAGATTTCATTAACAGTTAACCAGTTCAGAGCATGCATTGCGCTCATACGGTTGCCAAAATCGTTAGGAAAGGGAATACTGGATTTTTGTTTGAGAGTTTGACGGCATTGATTATTCTGTCTAACGAGTTTCCCCTCCAAGACGGGGATTGGATAGAATTTCAGACCCTGAGATTTGGGATATTGTCCAATGTAGTCAAATTGTTGGCCTAACAAGTGTTGGCCGACAAAAAATAAAGTGTAAATGTATGCCATTCTTCGAAAAAGTGACATTCTATCTTTTTAGGAGGGTTAGACATGGTTAAAATTAAAAATCCCATTTTAACTGGTTTTCATCCCGATCCGTCCATTTGCCGGGCGGGAGATGACTATTACATTGCCGTTTCGACGTTTGAATGGTTCCCGGGGGTGAGAATTTACCATTCGAAAGATTTAAAGAATTGGCGTTTAGTAGCGCGTCCATTAAACCGGTTAAGTCAATTAAATATGATTGGAAACCCAGATTCTGGAGGGATTTGGGCTCCGCACCTGTCATATAGCGACGGGAAGTTTTGGCTCATTTATACGGATGTGAAAGTCGTCGAAGGCCAGTGGAAGGATGGTCATAACTATCTCGTGACGTGTGATACGATCGATGGCGAGTGGTCCGATCCCATTTATTTGAATAGCTCTGGGTTTGACCCGTCTTTATTTCATGATGAGGACGGAAGAAAATATTTAGTGAACATGTATTGGGATCATCGAGTGGGACATCATCCATTTTATGGTATTGTACTTCAAGAATACAGTGTTGAACAGAAAAAATTGATTGGTGAGCCGAAGATCATTTTCAAAGGAACGGACCTACGAATTACAGAAGGACCACATTTGTATAAAATCGACGGTTATTATTATTTACTGACGGCGGAAGGGGGGACGCGGTACAACCATGCGGCAACGATTGCCCGATCAGCGTCACTGTATGGTCCGTATGAGGTGCATCCGGAAAATCCGTTGATTACGTCTTGGCCTTATCCGCGCAACCCGCTGCAAAAGGCTGGTCATGCTTCGATTGTCCATACTCATACAGATGAATGGTTTCTTGTGCATCTAACCGGCCGGCCGCTGCCAAGAGAAGGACAGCCGCTATTGGATCACCGCGGCTATTGCCCGCTCGGACGTGAAACAGCGATTCAGCGGCTTGAATGGAAAGATGGATGGCCTTATGTAGTCGGAGGAAACGGGCCTTCGTTAGAAATCGACGGGCCGAACGTTGAGGAAGTTCCGTGGGAAAGAGATTACGATGAAAAAGATGATTTTGATGGCGATACATTAAACCACCATTTTCAAACATTACGAATTCCTTTAGGAGAAGACATCGCCACCTTAAAAGCCCGTCCGGGACATTTGCGGCTATACGGAAGAGAATCGCTGACTTCCCGATTTACACAGGCGTTTGTCGCTAGACGATGGCAGCATTTTCACTTCATAGCGGAAACGAAAGTTGCGTTTCGTCCAACGACCATCCAACAATCGGCTGGGCTAGTGAACTACTATAATACGCAAAACTGGACAACGCTGCAATTGACATGGCATGAGGAAAAAGGACGGATCCTCGAATTAATGGCATGCGACCATCTTGTGGTTGAACAGCCCTTGCGCGGCCGAGAAATTGTTGTCCCCGATGATGTCGAGTATGTGTATTTACGAGTCAACGTACAAATGACCACGTACAAATATTCGTATTCTTTCGACGGGGTGGATTGGAAGGAGATTCCTGTCACCTTTGAATCATATAAACTATCAGACGACTATATCAAAAGCAATGCTGCGTTTACCGGGGCGTTTGTGGGCATGCATTGCCGGGACGGTTCCGGGCAAAACAATTACGCGGATTTTGACTACTTTTTGTACAAAGAGTTATAGAATACTTTGTTTATATGATAGACAAACAAATATGAAAGCGTTATAATAAAAACTAGCACAAGTCATTTTCACTATTCGTGATTAAGGGGGATCTAGACATGGCTTATTTTCCGAATATCGGCAAGATTGCGTATGAAGGCCCGGAGTCGCGCAATCCGTTCGCGTTTAAGTTTTACAATCCGGAAGAAAAAGTTGGCGGCAAAACGATGGAGGAGCATTTGCGTTTTTCGGTGGCGTATTGGCATACGTTTACGGGGGATGGATCGGATCCGTTTGGCGTTGGCAATATGATTCGTCCGTGGGACAAATACAGCGGCATGGACTTAGCGAAGGCGCGCGTCGAGGCAGCGTTTGAGCTGTTTGAAAAGTTGAACGTTCCGTTTTTCTGCTTCCATGACGTCGACATCGCCCCAGAAGGGGAGACGCTCAGCGAGACGTACAAAAACTTAGACGAAATTGTCGACATGATTGAAGAGTACATGAAAACAAGCAAAACGAAGCTGCTTTGGAATACGGCGAACTTGTTCAGCCATCCGCGCTTCGTTCACGGGGCGGCAACATCGTGCAACGCTGATGTGTTCGCCTATGCGGCGGCGAAAGTGAAGAAAGGGCTGGAGATTGCGAAGCGGCTCGGAGCGGAAAACTACGTGTTTTGGGGCGGCCGCGAAGGATACGAGACGCTGCTGAACACGGACATGAAGCTAGAGCTTGACAATTTGGCCCGCTTCTTCCATATGGCGGTCGACTATGCGAAAGAGATCGGCTTTGATGGTCAGTTTTTAATCGAGCCGAAGCCGAAGGAGCCGACGAAACATCAATACGATTTTGACGTGGCCACGGCGCTAGCATTCTTGCAAACGTACGGGCTCAAGGATTATTTCAAATTCAACATCGAAGCGAACCATGCGACGTTAGCTGGCCATACGTTTGAACATGAACTGCGCGTCGCCCGCATCCACGGCATGCTCGGTTCGGTCGATGCGAACCAAGGCGATATGCTCCTTGGCTGGGACACGGATGAATTCCCGACCGATTTGTATGCGACGACGTTGGCGATGTATGAAATTTTACAAAACGGCGGCCTTGGGCGTGGCGGCTTGAACTTTGACGCGAAAGTGCGGAGAGGCTCGTTTGAACCGGAAGATTTGTTCTACGCTCATATCGCCGGAATGGACAGCTTTGCGATCGGTTTGAAAGTCGCCCATCGCTTGCTGGAAGACCGCGTGTTTGAACAATTCATCGAAGAACGGTATAAAAGCTATACGGAAGGTATCGGCCGCGAGATCGTCGAAGGAACAGCGGACTTCCACAAATTGGAGCAATATGCGTTACAGCTCGGCGAAATTCGTAATACGTCCGGCCGTCTCGAGCGCTTGAAAACGCTGCTGAACCAATACTTGTTGGAAGTCAGCGTGCCGAGTAAAGCCCGCTTGTGAAAGAGGGATGAGCGTTGGAATATGTCATTGGCGTCGATTTAGGAACAAGTGCGGTCAAAGTATTGCTTGTCGACCGAAACGGGCAAGTTAGAGGGGAATGGACCGAGTCCTATCCCCTCTACCAGCCGCATTCCGGATATAGTGAGCAGCGCCCAGACGATTGGGTGGAGAAGACAATTGTAGCGCTGCGCCGCGTTTGGGAGACCGCCGGCATTTCTCCAGAGTCGGTCGTGGGATTAAGTTTCTCCGGGCAAATGCACGGGCTTGTGTTGCTTGATGGTGATGGGAACGTCGTTCGCAACGCGATTTTGTGGAACGACACGCGAACGACAGCTGAGTGCCGGGAAATTGAGGAGAAAGTTGGCAGAAAGGCGCTGCTCGCAACGGCGAAAAATGAGGCGCTCGAAGGGTTTACGCTGCCGAAATTGCTGTGGGTGAAAAAACATGAGCCTCATCTTTACGAGCGGGCGCGAACGTTTTTATTGCCAAAAGATTATGTCCGTTTCCGTTTGACTGGGCACATCGCGATGGACGTATCCGATGCAGCGGGAACGCTATTGCTGGATATCGAAAAGAAAACATGGAGCGAGGAAATTGCACGGGCCGTTGATGTCGATCTTGCCCTTTGTCCGCCGCTTGTCGAGGCAACGGCATTGGTTGGGACGTTGCGGCCAGATGTAGCAGAACAGACCGGGCTGCCGGCATCGGTGAAAGTATTTGCCGGCGGGGCGGACAATGCCTGCGGCGCGGTGGGCGCCGGCATTTTGGCGGAAGGGAAGATGATGTCGAGCATCGGCACATCCGGTGTCGTCTTGGCGTATGAACAAAGCGGTGAAAAAGATTTCGCTGGACGAGTGCATTACTTTAACCATGCCGAACCAGATGCCTACTATATTATGGGTGTCACGTTGGCGGCTGGGTACAGCTTTGACTGGTGGAAGCGGACGTTTGCGGAAGACGTGCCGTTTGCCGAGATTGTAACGCGTGCCGCTGAGTCGCCGATTGGCGCCAACGGCTTGTTGTTTACACCATACCTTGTCGGTGAGCGGACGCCTTATGCCGACGCCGATATTCGCGGGTCGTTCATCGGTGTTGATTCGGCACAGACGAAATGGGATTTTGCCCGTGCGGTTATCGAAGGGATTACGTTTTCACTGAACGAATCGGTTGAGATCATCAAAGCAAGCGGCAAAACGATCGATTCGGTTGTGTCCATTGGCGGTGGGGCGAAAAGCGCCGAGTGGCTGCAAATCCAAGCGGATATTTTCGGCATCCCGGTGGAAAAACTGAAAAACGAACAAGGGCCAGGACTTGGCGCCGCCATGATTGCCGCGTGCGGCGTCGGCTGGTTTGACTCGCTCAACCAATGCGCCGATGCGTTCAAACAAGTCGATGCCGTTGTTGAACCGCAGTCGGATGCCGTTGCGAAGTACAAAGAGCTGTTTTCCATCTATCGAGACGTATATCCACACACAAAAGAGATAGCGAAACGGTTAAAAGCGTTTCGGCCGTGACGACAAAACCTCCCCGAATCAATTGATGGTTTGGGGAGGTTTTTGTTTACTCAGGTAATCAGACAGGCTGACCCGCTAGGTTTGTCCAAGGAGAACTTGAAAGGTGAGAGCGAAACATGGACATTCGAAAAGAATTCGAAAATCTTAGATAGATTGATTGGCTAAGAGAAAGGGATTTTCTGCGCCAAGCACGAAAGAGTAAAGGGGAGTTAACTGAGCTAGGGTGGTTACTTATATGAGGGGAGAGATTAGCTATGTTCTCTACGCTTCCCGTCCCCATTATCCAAGCACCGATGGCAGGAGGGGTGTCAACGCCCGAACTGGCAGCGGCGGTGTCAAATGCCGGAGGGCTTGGATTTTTGGCTGGCGGGTACCAGACGGCGGAGATGATGAGAACGGAGATTCACAAGCTGCGAACATTGACGGACCGTCCGTTTGGAGTGAATGTGTTTGTGCCAGGGGAAACAACGGTCGATGAAGAGACGCTTAGTCGTTATCGCGCTGTACTGGCGACTGAGGCGGAACGGCTCGGCGCAACAGTCGGAGAGCCGAAATGGGATGACGATGATTGGGAGGCGAAACTCGATGTGCTCCTTAAAGAGCGGGTACCGGTCGTCAGCTTTACGTTTGGTTGCCCGGAAACAGCGGTGATCACTGCCTTGCAAAAGGCTGGGGCGTTTGTAATCGTGACAGTTACATCGGTGGAGGAAGCCCAAATCGCAGCAGAAGCTGGTGCGAATGCCCTTTGTGTGCAAGGGGCAGAAGCGGGTGGTCATCGTGCGTCGTTTCGCAACGATCCGGAAAAAGATGAAGTATTGACGTTGTTCCCGCTGTTGGCCGATGTACACGCGTCGGTTCGTCTCCCGCTTGTGGCGGCGGGTGGGATCATGGATGGGTACGGTATCGCAGCGGCGCTTCAAGCGGGGGCGAGTGCGGTGCAGCTCGGGACAGCGTTTTTACGCTGTCCTGAGAGCGGGGCGCATCCGCTCCATAAACAGGCGCTTGTGGATCCGCGCTTTACCGAAACAGCGGTAACAAGGGCGTTTACCGGCCGGCCGGCGCGCGGGCTGGCGAACCGGTTTATGGCTGAATATAGCGATCTAGCGCCGGCGGCGTATCCGCAAGTGCACCATATGACAAAGCCGATGCGCGCTGCGGCCGCCAAGGTGGGTGACCGAGAGCGGATGGCGCTTTGGGCTGGAGAAGGGTACCGAATGGCGCGAGAACTTCCCGCGGGGGAACTCGTGCGCGAATTGAAGCGGGAGCTCGAGGAGGCACAGGGTCGCTAAATCAATCTTTGCATTCGGCTCTAGAAGAAGAGAAGCGCATTGTGTTGAGCGAGTTTTGGAATGACGCTGTTTAATCAACCAAATAGGAAGGGAGAGGAGAACCATGAGTGTAGCCCGCATTGTCTTTCCGCCGCTCAGCCATGTCGGCTGGGGAGCGCTTGACCAGTTAGTTCCTGAAGTGAAGCGGTTGGGAGCAAAACATATTTTGGTGATTACCGACCCGATGCTTGTGAAGATCGGCCTAGTCGATCAAGTGACGTCCCCGCTCCGTCAAGAAGGGTATAGCGTGCATGTGTATACGGATGTTGTGCCAGAGCCGCCGCTTGAGACAGGGGAAAAGGCAGTGGCGTTTGCCCGCGACGGAAAGTTTGACCTTGTCATCGGTGTTGGTGGTGGCAGCGCGCTGGATTTGGCGAAACTGGCGGCTGTTTTGGCGGTGCATGATGGCTCGGTCGCTGACTATTTAAATTTGACAGGAACGCGAACACTTGAGAAAAAAGGGTTGCCGAAAATTTTGATTCCCACGACATCGGGCACCGGGTCGGAAGTGACAAACATCTCTGTCTTGTCTTTGGAAACGACGAAAGATGTCGTGACGCACGATTACTTATTGGCCGACGTCGCGATCGTTGATCCGCAGCTGACCGTTTCCGTTCCACCGCGGGTAACGGCCGCAACGGGAATTGATGCACTCACCCATGCAGTTGAGGCGTATGTGTCGGTCAATGCGAGCCCAACATCGGATGGATTGGCCGTTGCCGCTATTCGGCTGATTTCACGCTCACTGCGCAAAGCGGTGGCCAACGGTTCGGACAAACAGGCGCGCATTGATATGGCGAACGGCAGTTATTTGGCCGGCTTGGCATTTTTCAACGCCGGGGTAGCCGGTGTGCATGCGCTCGCTTATCCGCTCGGTGGTCAGTTTCATATCGCTCATGGTGAATCGAATGCTGTGCTGTTGCCGTATGTGATGGGCTACATCCGTCAAAGCTGTACGAAGAGAATGGCCGATATTTTCAACGCGCTTGGCGGCAACTCAAGTTTTTTGTCCGAAGTGGAAGCGTCTTATCGGTGCGTCGAGGAACTAGAACGGTTCGTCGCCGATGTCGGCATTCCGAAAACATTGGGGGGATTTGGCATCCCCGAAAGCGCGCTAGAAAGCTTGACGAAAGATGCTGTCCAACAGAAACGTTTGCTTGCCCGCAGTCCGTTGCCGCTGTTGGAAGCCGACATCCGTGCGATTTACGAAGCCGCGTTTGCCGGGACGATCGTAGAGCCGCACAAGGCGTAAACCGTTGGGAAACAGGCGCTGCAAACGGCGCCTGTTTGTTATGTAGATTGAATATATCCTTGCACATTGGAGCCTTCGTTCTGTATGATCTGTTAAACCCATGATTCTTTAAGCAGGAATCCCTATGACATAACGCGAATCAATGGAAGGAAACGGTGGAGGGGGATGGTAGGAGATGTTTACAACGACGATTACGCCGCGTGTGTCGGAAACGGACGGTGTCGGTCATATTAACAATACGACCGTTCCGGTCTGGTTTGAAGCGGGGCGGCATGAAATTTTTAAACTGTTTACGCCGGATTTGTCGTTTCGGCGCTGGCGGATGGTAATCATCCGCATGGAAGTTGACTATGTCAACCAAATGTATTACGGACAAGATGTGACGGTGTACACTGGCGTTGAACGCATCGGCAACACGAGCCTTACGATTTATGAAGAAATTCATCAAAATGGGGTGGTCTGTGCCAAAGGACGGGCAGTGTATGTCAATTTCAATTTTGACACCGGGCGGCCTGAGCCAATTCCTGATGATATTCGAAGAAAATTACGTGAACATCTCTGGCAGCCGGGCGAGTAAATTAGCTGAGAAATAACCCGTGGGAGCAAATGGACAAGAAGCTTGCTTCCTGCTCTATTCCACTGACGATCTCCCGTGAGCAATTTTCAGTGTGAAACGGTCTCCAGTCGCTGAGCTGGAGACCATTTCTTTTTTACATGTCGCGATGAACGATTCTGTAAGTCTATGAAAGACAGATGGCATATTGGCTGGCTCCTTTCGTTCCGGATGGTTGCGGCTGAATGTGTGACTAACGGTTTTGCAAAAAGCGGAGCAGTTCATCAGCTTGGCTGCCAACGAGTGCGATCAGCTGTTCAAACATGGCGTCGCGCTCTAAGTCCAATTCAATGATGCGCTTCGCCAGTTCGAGGGCTTGTTTGTCCATGCCGGCTTCCTCCTTCCGCGTTGTAAGCGGGATTGAATCGTTCATATTCGCGACGCAGTTCGGCCATCGTCCATTGCTCGAGTCGCTCATGGTCGTTAACAAAGCCGGACTGCATGAGCTGTTGAATGTAAAACTGTTTTTGCCGCTGTATGGCGCTTCGCATCCATTTTCCCATTCAATTCCCTCCGTTTTTTTACCTTTACTATATCATCGCCTTCTTCAGTGTACAGCGAATGTGTTAAGCTCATTTACAAGAAATTTAAAAAATATGTTAATTTTATTTACAAAAGATAACGAATCGTATTCATTTTTTATATAATGATGTTAGAAAAAGTTACATTAAAGGGTGAGGAAAATGACGGTGAATCGGCAAGAAGAGAGTTACAAACATAAAAAAGTGATTTCAATCGGTATTGTTAGTGAACTAACCGGATTGTCGCCACGTCAAATCCGATATTATGAGGAGCGGAAACTCGTGTTTCCTGATCGATCGAAAGGAAGTCGCAAATATTCGTTTGCGGATGTTGAGCAGCTCATGAGAATCGCTGATCAGCGCGAGGAAGGCGTATCCACCTATGAAATTCGTCAAGAGATGACCAAAGAATTGCGTGAGCGGATGCTAAAAGGGCAAATGAATGCCCATTTTCGGATGCGTTCGTAAGGAAAGAGTCAAATGCCCAACATCCCCTCTTGCTTTATCATCAGAGAATCGAAAAGACCATCTAATTATACTCGCATGCTATAAAACAACAGCTAGAACATTTAGCGTTTTGCGCGCACAAGAAGGTGAGTGCGCGCTATTTTAGTTGTGGAAATGGGGAAGATGAAAATATTAATCTTTTTAATTAAATGACTAGACAAATATATTTAAATGTATATAATTAAAATTGAAAACGATAACATTTATTTCATTCAATACAAGGGGAGGAATGAATCATGAAACGAATTTTATTGGCATGCAGCGCCGGAATGTCAACGAGCTTATTGGTGACGAAAATGCAGGAATACGTCAAGTCGATTGGTGAAGAGGCAGAGATTTGGGCGGTCGGTCAAGATCAGGCGAAGAAGGAAATGGAGAACGCTGATGTCGTGTTGATTGGCCCGCAAATGAGCTTTTTAAAAGGGGAATTGCAAAAAGAGGCACAAAAATATGGCATTCAAGTGGACGTCATTGATATGGTGGCCTATGGGATGGCGGATGGAAAAAAAGTGTACGAACAAGCGCTGAAATTAATGGAGGAAAAATAAGATGGAAAAAGTGGACATACACCAACTTACGAATGAACAAATTGCTTTTCACATCATTTTGCATAGCGGCAACGCTCGCAGTAAAATTGTCCAAGCTATCCGTGAATACCGCTCAGGCCAAATTGAGGAATCAGAACGATTGATCGAAGAAGCGGAACAAGAGTTAGGTGTCGCGCACGATGTCCATTTTCAACTTATCCAAAAGGAAGCGAGCGGAAAGCCAACAACGATCACCTTGCTTCTTATGCATGCGGAAGACCATGTTATGTCAACGTTGGCGATGAAAGAGATTGTGAAAGAGATGCTTGCTTTGTTAAAGGAGCGGAATATATAAAAAGGAGGGCTGTCAAATGAACGGTGCTTTATTTGAGAAATTGAGCAAAGTGCTCGTTCCGGTCGCTGGAAAGTTGAATAACAGTCGTTATTTGCAAGTGTTGCGTGATGCGTTTATGTTGGCGTTTCCGTTGACGATTTTCGGTTCGATCGCGGTCGTCATCGCCAACTTGCCGTTTTTAGATAAGATCATGAGCGAAAGCAGCCTGAATATGTTAAAAGACATGCTTGGTGTTGCCCCGAATGCGACAATGGGGGTGATGACGGTTTTCGTCGTGTTCGGCATAGGTTATTATTTGTCGAAAAGTTATGAAGTCGAGGGGATTTTTGGCGGCGCGATTGCTTTAGCTTCATTTCTCTTATTGACGCCGTTTGTGGTCCAAATAGAAGGAAAGGAAGCGGTGCAAGGAGTCATTCCGCTTGACCGTCTTGGAGCGAAAGGAATGTTCCTTGGGATGATTACCGCCTTTATCGCTGGGGAAATTTACAGAAAAGTTGTGCAAAAAAACATTACAATTAAAATGCCGGCCGGGGTGCCACCGGCGGTTGCGAAGTCGTTTGCGGCATTAATACCGGCAGTGGTCACCCTGACCTTTTTCCTCGTCGTCAATATTATTGTAACACAAATGTTTCAAACAAACATGCATGATGTGATTTACAACGCTGTACAAGCCCCGCTTGTTGGTCTCGGGAGCGGCATTATTCCAACGTTAGTCGCTATTTTTGTCGCACAAATTTTATGGTTTTTCGGATTGCATGGGCAAATCATCATTAACTCGGTGATGGATCCGATTTGGAACACACTGTCGCTTGAAAACTTAAATGCGTACACACAAACCGGGGAAGTTCCGCATATCGTCAGCAAACAGTTTATTGAAATTTACACGGTCGGGATGGGCGGAACGGGAATGACGCTTGCGGTCATTTTTGCGATATTGCTCTTTATGAAGAGCAAGCAAATGAAGCAGGTAGCTAAGCTTGGGCTCGGACCCGGAATTTTCAATGTCAATGAACCGATCATTTTCGGTTTGCCAATAGTGATGAATCCGCTTGTTATCGTCCCGTGGATTTTGGCGCCAATGATCGTTACGTTGGTCACCTATTTGGCGATGTCCTCAGGGCTTGTGCCGCCTCCAAATGGTGTGGCGGTGCCATGGACCGTGCCGATTTTTATTAACGGTATTATGGCGACAAACTCGCTAGCTGGTGGACTATTGCAATTGGTCAATTTCTTGATTGTGCTCGTCATTTGGTTCCCGTTCTTAAAATTCATTGACCGGATGAACTTGCAAAAGGAGAGAGAAGAGGAACAAGCCTCTGCAAAAAGTGCATCATAACTACGCAGCAAACGAGGTGAATCGCGATGGAACAACAATCGAAGCAGCCAATCACGTACCGCTTCCCTGCCGGTTTTTGGTGGGGAAGCGCGACGTCCGCAACGCAAATGGAAGGGGCAGCCAACGAGGGGGGGAAAGGGAAAAATATTTGGGATCATTGGTATGAAAAGGAGCCACATCGCTTTTTTAACGGCGTCGGCCCGTCAACTACATCAGATTTTTATCACCGCTACAAAGAGGATATTGCTTTGATGAAGGAGATCGGGCATAATTCATTCCGGTTTTCGATTTCATGGTCACGCTTGATTCCAAAGGGAATCGGTGAGGTCAATCCGGAAGCCGTGCGGTTTTACAATGCAGTCATCGATGAACTATTGGCGAGTGGGATCGAGCCATTTGTGAATTTGTATCATTTTGATATGCCGTTAGCACTGCAAAATATCGGAGGTTGGGAAAACCGCGAAGTCGTGGATGCATACGCCCGTTACGCCAGCATTTGTTTTGAGTTGTTCGGGGATCGGGTAAAAAAATGGTTTACCCACAATGAACCGATCGTTCCGGTGGAAGGAGGGTATTTATACGATTTTCATTACCCAAACATCGTAGACTTCCGCCGTGCTGTACAAGTGGCTTACCATACGGTGATTGCCCATGCCAAAGCGGTTGCTGCCTTCCGCAAGGCGGCCATCCAGGGAGGACAGATTGGCATCATTTTGAATTTGACGCCGTCTTACCCGCGCAGCCAGCACCCAGCTGATGTAAAAGCGGCACATATTGCGGATTTGTTGTTTAACCGGAGTTTCTTAGATCCGGCGGTGAAAGGAGAATACCCGCAAGATTTGATTGAACTGTTGGATGAACATGGCTTTTTGCCTGTAACGGAAGCCGGTGATCGCGAGCTGATCAAAGAAAACACGATCGATTTGCTCGGCATCAACTACTATCAACCGCGCCGCGTTAAGGCAAAAGAGCATCTCCCCAACCCGGATGCCCCGTTTTTGCCGGAGCGATTTTTCGATTATTATGCTATGCCTGGACGGAAAATGAATCCGTATCGCGGTTGGGAAATTTATGAAAAAGGCATTTATGATATTTTAATCAATATCAAAGAAAACTATGGAAACATTGAGTGCTTTATTTCTGAAAATGGCATGGGCGTCGAAGGGGAAGATCGGTTTCGTAATGAAAACGGCATGATTGATGACGACTACCGGATTGCTTTCATCCGCGAACATTTAAAATGGGTGCATCGCGCGGTGGAAGAAGGGGTCAATGTGAAAGGCTATCACCTTTGGACGTTTATGGACAACTGGTCGTGGACCAATGCCTATAAAAATCGGTACGGGCTCGTCGCGGTTGATTTGGACAACGGCTTGAAGCGAACGATCAAAAAAAGTGGCTATTGGTTTAAAACAGTCGCGGAAAACAACGGATTTTGAATGAAGGAAAAGGCGTCCCGGGGCAGCGGGGCGCCTTTTCTAGATTGAATGGATGAGGCAGCGTGAAAAGAGGGATGAGGGGGAAAGTCACACTGGCTATTGTGTAAACAGATGATTGTTCGTACAATGAAGATAAGATAATGGTGAGGGATGAAAATGATGCCAAAGTATGAACAAATTTCAAATGAAATACGTAGGCGAATTAAAGAGGGGATGTATTCTCTAGACGAGCCGATTCCTGATGAAATCTCGCTCGCTGAGGAGTTTGGCTGCAGCCGGATGACTGTAAAACGAGCACTTGATGTGCTTGTGTCCGAAGGGCTGTTGTATCGAAAGCGCGGTCATGGCACATTTATTGTGAAATCCGCGATGCTTAACGGGCTAGTGAACGTTGTCAGCAACGAAACGCTCGGCTTAACGAGCTTATTGGAAGGACGAAAGGTGACAAGCCATATTATCACCTTTGAAGTGTTGTTTCCCACTGATGAGGTGGCTTCGCATTTGTGTATTGATGCAAACACACCGGTGTATCACTTAATCCGACTGCGCAAGGTCGATGGGGAGCCGTACGTCATTGAACGGACGTATATGCCTGTCCATTTGATTTCGGGACTCAATGAAACGGTGCTTCATGGCTCGATTTATCATTACATTACTCATGAGCTTGGGTTAACCATTGCCGGATCGCACCGAAAGATTCGTGCCGATAAACCGAACGAGCTTGATCGGCAATACTTGCAATGCGCGCCCGATGATCCTGTGTTGGAATTGGAGCAGGTTGGCTTTTTAAACAACGGCAAACCGTTTGAATATTCGTTTTCCCGCCATCGGTATGATAAGTTCGTGTTTGTCACCGTCAGCACCCGTCGCTAAAAGGCGTCTGCCCAGCTGCTTTGAGGCAGGCGCCTTTTTCTATATATGGAAGAGGCGGTGAAGCCAAAGCGGTTACGACTTTTGCCGGGACGGCACGGCCGCTAAAAAGCGCTCGTAAATGACAAGCGCCGGATCGGCTGGGGAGAGTGCGCGGTGATAGTCGTCCATCTTGGCAAGGCAGCGGACAAGAGTTGGCGAGTGTAGCATGGAGATGATAGCTTCCGACAGTGACGGGAGTGAGCGCCAATGGCGGAAATCGAAAACGAGCCCGTCGTCGCACAAGAGACGAAAGTTGATTTCCTCCTGCCCAGGCAACATCGCATAAATAAACGTTGGTTTTCGCTTGCAAAGGCATTCGCTTAAGGTGACGCCGCCTGGCTTTGTGAGTACAAAATCGACTTCGTCATAAAGCGCACTCATTGCCGCAGGAGATGAAATGTAACGGAGCGGAAGGAGGCGCGGATGGTTTTTCTTCTTCAACCGCTCATACAGCTGTTCGTTTGTGCCGCATAACACATAATAGTCAACCGGATCATCCGGTGCGATTTTACTTAAAAGCCGTTCCCAATCGCCAAGACCTAGGCTGCCGCCGCTAATGAGCCCGGTGTAGCGGGAACGCGCCGCCGGTGCCGCCGACCGGACGGAAAACACTGGGTGAACGGGAATGCCGGTAACGACGATCCGCTCGCTTGTTACTCCTTTTTCTTCTAGTTTTGCCTTCATGGCCGGATGACCGACAAAATGGACATCAATGGCTGTTTTTCCCCATAAATTATGGACAAAATAATCAGTATACACGTTGACGACGGGAACATCGATTTCCCCACGTTGCTTAAGAAGGTCGAGCAAATATGATGGAAACGCATGAGTACAGACAATCAGCGCCGGCGTTAGGCGACGGATCAGTTGTTTCAGATGGCCGCCAAACAGCCACTCATAAGGTGGGAAGGACGGCGGTTTGGATGAGGGATGCAAAACGGAACGACGATAGGCGATGCTGTATGCTTTAGGAACATGACGAATGCAGCGCAAATAGAGGCGGGAAATCCACTGTTCTTTGGCGCCAAGTCGCGAGGAAAGCAATTCGATTTTTTCGCACTTCACGGCGCGATCGATGGACCGCAACCCTTCCGCCAGCGCCTCAGCAACCCGATGATGGCCGGACGGAAGCTGAAGTAGCGGGAGAAAAAGCACTGTTGTCATGATAATCACAACCTAGGCGAAAATTTGGAGTTTGATTTCAGTATGTGCGGCCCACGACCGGTTATGCGCCGGCGTGATGCGCCTTTTTTCCCCATTTATAATGTGTCGGCAAATGTTCCAAAATGTTAATACATAAGATATGAGATAAAGGAAGGATGCAGGCATGAAGGAAAAAGCGGTTGAATGTTTGTTGGCGATGTGGGGAATCATCGATCCGATTTATTACGCCTGTTCTCGACTCGAATACGCTGGTGAAGCGCAGGATGGACGCCGTTCCATTTTCCGCGTCCGCCCGCTCCAATACAAAGGGGAGACGATCCATCTTTCGGACGGAACGACGATTGCGGCGAATGATTGGCTGTTGAAAATTCATCTCCACAACGTCCGGCTCGTGCGTGAACTGTTTCGATATGACAGTGACATTAAAAAAGGGCGCTATATTCTTGAACAAGTCAAATCCGGCTTGCCGTATGTCGCCTACCATCTTTATCACCATAAACATTCTGAACGGATGAAAGGGATTATTGGTATTACAATGTTAAACAAAGGATGCGAACGGCTCGGATTTGAAACGGTGGATATTGCCAATCCGTTGTATCGTTGGTTCAAAACAATGGCGCTTGTGCCGATGATGGCGGTGGCTCGACCTGGGTTGTCGCCATTTGGCCGTCCGCCAAAATATTTGTTGATGTCGAAAGAAAAGCTGTTTTCCTTATACGGTTACCATCTTATCCACTAACTCCCTCTTTCTTCTCTCCTCCGTTTCACTATAATGGTTATCGAGGGAGGAGAGAAGACAATGGCGTTCTTGTTGATCATTCTATCATTCTTTTTGTTGTTGGCTTTTGGTCTGCGAAAAGCACACCGCAACACGTATGAAGCGGTTTTGCATAAAGTTCAGGTCGGCAGCCCGGAGGATGGGAACGGTGCTATCCGCATTTTACAGCTGTCTGACCTTCATTTAGAAAAGTTATCCATTTCTCCGGACGATTTATACGAAAAGCTTAGAGGGGAACCGATTGATTTCATTGCTTTGACCGGTGATTTCCTAGACCGTGAAGCGAGCATTCCTAAGCTCGGTCCGTATTTGACGGCATTGAAAAAGTTGCAGCCAGCTTATGGCATGTATGCGGTGTTCGGCAACCATGATTACGTGCTTCAAGGCGAGCCGTTTGAGCGTTTGAAGGCGACGCTTGAGGAGCATGGCTGCATCGTGCTGCAAAACGAAATGAAGACGATTACAGTTCACGGTCAAACCGTTAATATTATCGGCATTGATGATTTTTACACGAGACGCAGCGATATGAAAAAGGCGTACGCCGGCGTGAAAGACGGCATCAACATAGTATTGACGCACGATCCAGACATCGTTCCGCATATGGGTGCCTACCATTTTGATTATTTGCTTTCCGGTCATTTCCATGGCGGGCAAATTCATTGGCCTAAGCCGTACCATTTGGCAAAAATGAGTAAAACGCTCACCAAGCGGAACATGATTAAAGGCTATCATGAATGGGAAGGAAAGCCGTTTTATATTAATGAAGGGCTCGGGCAAACCGGAGTGAACATCCGGGTTGGTTCAAAGCCGGAAGTAACCCTTCACTTGTTGTCGTTACCGTCTGTTGCGCAAAGCGAAACAGTCAAAGCTGTCTAAAAGGCAGCTTTTTATTTTTTTTGGACCGATTTCATAAACGTGCGACAAGGCGAATCGTTCCTTAGCATGACCGTAGTTCTGATCATGAAAGCCCCGCAGATGTCGCTAGAGCAAATCGTTTCGCCATTAGGGAGATTCGAATCCAGTCGTCTATGTATGAAGGTGATCCTGTCGTTCATCGCTGTTTCTTTTTGGTTAGTCATGTTGCGGTCATCCCCCCTTCCCATGGTAAACTAAAGGAAAAGAAAGAGGGGAACAGCGATGGGAGAGGCGGAACGACAGCTTAATGAGCTTCGCCAATGGCAAATGGATGATGCTGTGGCGCAGCTTGAGCATCTGAACGAGCGACTTGCTTTGGAAGACGCGTATTATCGCGCCGAAGAAGACCGACAGGCGCGCGAACGGTATTACCGTTATGTACCGTTTGATGGGGACGGATTGATGCTGTTTGTCCGTTACCACGAGCTGGTGGCGCACACCCATAAGCGACGGTTGCCGTATTTTTTCAGCAAAGACGAGTATTTGTACACATGGGTTGACTTGCAGCCGGATGGGACGGTGCGCAGTTTGTATTCCGGCGAGCGAAAAGATCCGAAAACGTTGATTGTCCAAGATGTCGAAACGATGAAACGACGTTACGATGAGTTTCGCCAACTATTAAAAAAAGCGAAACATGGGCCGGGTGATGTACGCGAGCGAGTGAAAACGATCGAGAAGCAATGGAAATTTAATGCTGAGCATGTCGTGCCGCAGTCATGGTTCGGTGCCCGTGAACCGATGAAAGGCGATTTGCATCATTTATTCGTTTGCCAGCCGGAATGCAATACGCTTCGGTCGAACTTCCCGTACGCTGATTTTCCATTTTACAATCCGGAAGATCCAGGCGAGCAGATCCAGAACCGATGCGGCGTCGCCCATAACGGTTATTTCGAGCCGGAGTACGGCAAAGGGACGGCGGCACGGGCGATGTTGTATTTTTTGCTCCGTTACCCGAAGGCGATTGAGAAATCGTTTCGGCGTAAAATCGACATTCCACTTCTTGTCCGGTGGCACGAGCAATTCCCACCGACGGTATATGAATACCATCGCAACAGCGCCATTTTTTTCATTCAAGGCAACCGAAATCCGTTCATCGATTTTCCTGAATTGGCTAGGCGGATCGTGTTTCCGTTTGAACGGATGTTATAAAACGAAGTTGAAGGCGGATGTCCGCCTTTTCGTTTTTTTTTAACGTGTACATGATTGTCAAAGAAACGTTAGACCGCTGGTGGCGAGAAGGAACGTGAGCGGTGGCGGGCATAAAAAAGCTGTCTCCGAAAGATGGTCGTTCACTTCAGGAGACAGCTTTTTCCTTGCTGCTAGACAAAGTGTGAGAAGTTAAGTGGAAATCGTTTTGTCATTCGCTGTTTGGTGGTTTGCTTGTTTGCGGAAGTATGTCGCGACGATCGGACCAGAAATATTGTGCCAGACGCTGAAAAGGGCGCTCGGAACGGCAGCGAGCGGCGAAAAATGGGCGGTCGCCAAGGCCGCACCAAGCCCAGAGTTTTGCATGCCAACTTCGATGGAAATCGCTTTTTGCTTTGGCGGCGACAGGCGAAACAGTTTGGCAAACCAGTACCCAATCAACAAGCCCAACCCGTTATGGGCAACGACAATAAGAAAAATAAGGAGTCCGCTTTTGGCAATGGCTGCTTGGTTTTGTCCGACGACGGCAGCGACGATAGCAACGATGGCGATGACAGAAACGAGCGGCAATGCCGGGATGCACGCTTTTACTTGCTTTTGGAAAAGTGTTTGCGCGATAAGTCCTAAAAGAATCGGAATCAGTACGACTTTGACGATCGACCAAAATAAAGCGGCAGCGGATACGGACAGCCATTTCCCGGCTAAAAGCAAAATGAGTGAAGGCGTCAAAATCGGCGCTAAAATCGTAGACACAGAGGTGACGGCAACCGACAGCGCCGTATCTCCTTTCGCCAAGTATGTCATGACGTTGGATGCCGTTCCGCCCGGGCAACAGCCGACTAAAATAATGCCGAGCGCCACTTCGCGCGAAACCGGCAAAAAGTAGGCGAGCAAAAACGCAATGAGCGGCATGATGAGAAATTGGGCAATGACGCCGATGAGCACATCTAGCGGGCGCTTGAATACTTCTTTGAAATCGTTCGCCGACAGCGTCAACCCCATGCCAAACATCACAATCCCCAAGAGCGGCACAATATACGGGGCGATCCACGTAAACGCGCTTGGAACGAAAAAGGCAAGTACGCCGAAGAGAAGCACCCAAATCGCAAACGTATTGCCGACAAAGTTGCTGATTCTCCCGATTGTGTTCACTGCATTTCCTCCTTGAGCAAAGATGGGAAAGATATACAAGAAATTATATATATTTTTTCGAAAAGTTCAACTAATCTTGCAGAGAATTTTGAAAAAATGTTGACAATATAGAATGATTGTGAAAAAAGTCACTTCCTTTTTCTTCGGTTATGTTATGATAGGAATTGAGAAAAAGAATCATTCTTGACACAAATGAGAATAGACAGGGAAATAGGGGGAAAAGACGATGGTGCTGACCGATTTGCATAAAGGAGAAACGGCGGTCGTTGTCCGCTTGGCCGTTGAGCATGAGGCACTGAAACAGCGTCTTCTTCATCTAGGGGTTAAAGAAGGAAAAATGGTGCGGGTGAAAGCCGCGATGCCGTTTGGCGGCCCGGTAATGGTTGAAGTCGATGGGCAGGCAATCGGCTTACGGCGCAAAGAGGCGTCATCGATTGAGGTGAAATAAATATGTCGTACGTAGCGCTGTTTGGTAATCCGAATACTGGCAAAACGTCATTGTTTAACTGTTTAACCGGCTCTTATGAATATGTTGGCAACTGGAGCGGGGTGACGGTTGAGAAGAAAGTGGGAGTGCTTCGCCAACACGGCGTGCCGGTCGTTGATTTGCCCGGCATTTACTCGCTCCAGCCACTGTCCCGCGATGAAGGGGTGGCGACCGATTTTTTATTGACCGAGCCGTGTTCGGCGATCGTTAATATCGTTGACGCGTCGCAACTTCAGCGCAACTTGCATTTGACGGTTCAGTTATTGGAATTTGGCCGGCCGCTCATCATCGCTTTGAACATGGTGGATGTCGCGGAAAAACGCGGCATCAAAATCGATGCAGTCAAGTTGTCGCGTCATCTTGGCGTCCCAGTTGTTCCGGTCATCGCTCGAACGGGGAAAGGGGCAAAGGAATTAGAGCGTGCCATTTTGTCGGCGAAAGATGGACACCATTCCCGCATGTTCATTGACTATGGCGTCGAAGTGGAACGTGCGATCCGCCGCATTGCTGAGCAACTGCCGGATGACGTGCCGGGAGATAAGCGCTGGATGGCGTTGCAATTTTTAGAAGGAAACGAGCGCCTTGCCGCCTATTTGCGCGACCACTTCGATTTGTCACCGCTTTTGGCGATCCGCAAGGAAACGGAACAGGCGCTTGGTTGTCAGGCGGCGAAACATATTTATGAAACGCGCGACCGATGGATCAGCGAAACGATCGCTGCTGCGGCCATCGAGTTTAAGCCAAAACCGCTCACGCTGACGGAAAAAGTGGACGCAGTGGTGACAAACCGCTATGTTGGTTTGCCGATTTTTTTGGCGCTGATGTATATCGTGTTTATGTTGACGTTCAACTGGCTCGGCACGCCGCTTGCTGATCAACTTGACACCTTTTTCTCTGGACCGCTCACCGATTGGCTGTCGCGCTTGCTTGATTGGGCGGGGGCGTCGCCGTTTATCGAAGCGCTTGTGTTAGACGGCATTGTCGCTGGGGTCGGCGGTGTACTTGTGTTTGTACCGCAAATTTTCATTTTGTTCTTTTTCATTTCTTTGCTAGAAGACTCCGGGTATATGGCACGCGTGGCCATGGTGATGGATCGGCTGATGGAAGCGATCGGGTTAAACGGCAAAGCGTTTATTCCGATGATCATCGGCTTTGGTTGCAACGTTCCTGGGGTGATGGCGGCACGCACGATCGAGCAGCCGAAAGAACGGCTACTGACGATGTTGCTGTTGCCGTTTATGTCGTGTTCCGCCCGCTTGCCGGTGTACGCATTGTTTGCTGGAACGTTTTTTATTCATGAGCAGGCGCTTGTCGTCTTTTCGCTTTATGTGCTTGGTATCGTAGTGGCCTTGGGGCTCGCCAAGTTGTTTTCATCGACAGTATTCAAAAATGAAAGCTCGCTCTTTGTCATTGAATTGCCGCCATATCGCGTGCCGCAGGCGCTCACATTATGGCGCAGCACATGGGAGAAAGGGAAAGGATTTGTCCGTAAAGCCGGAACATTTATTTTCGGCGGTTCGGTGGCCATTTGGCTGTTGACATATGTTGGACCGCACGGAGTTGGCGTTCCGATGGATGATAGTTTGCTCGCTGCGATCGGCGGTTTGATCGCTCCGCTGTTAGCGCCGCTCGGTTTTGGTGCTTGGCAGGCAGGGGCCGCGTTAATCACCGGCTTTTTGGCGAAAGAAGTCGTTGTATCAACGATGAATATTATTTACCACGTCCGTGAGGCAAACGGTCTCGAGCAGATGATTGCCGCCCATTTCACTCCGTTATCGGCACTCAGCTTTATGGTGTTTGTTCTTTTATATACACCATGCTTAGCGACGGTGGCGACGATCCGTAAAGAAACCGGATCGTGGAAATGGACGCTGCTGTCGATCGGCATCGCCTTAACGGTCGCTTATATGATTTCATTCCTTGTCTATCAAGTTGGAATGATGTTTCACTTTCAATGAAAGGGGAGAGTGTGATGATTGCTAATATCATCATTGGCGGGGCGATTTTCGTCTATGCCGGGTGGGTGTTGGTTCGCCATGTGAAAAAAAGCGCCAAAGGGACATGCGCAGCGTGCCATTTGGCCGACCGTTGCTCTGGCAGCTGCGGGCCAGAGCGGTAAGATTGATGGGTGAACGGGTTCCTGACGGTGATAGGAATCCGTTTTTTCTATTTTTGGAAAGAAGACTCTCATTTGTATAGGGCATCATTAACAATAAGCCGGAGACATAGGCGGCCAGTCGGTTCAACGAACGGCTCGTTTCTCATCTTTATTGTGAATCTCTGTTCTAGCGTAAGTGGAAACAACGAAACGGTGAAGGGAATGAAGATCACCTAGCCGCCTGCCATGGTGAAGCGCGCCCAAGAGCTTCTTTACAAGCGCTTATGTAGATGGGGGAGTGTTCCATAAAATAGTTATTTTTTTATACTTCTTTAGATACATATCGTGCTGTTTTTTGTCATTTTTTTGTTTTGAAAAATGACGAAAATAGAGGAAATAAGACGGTATTGATTAAAATTTGTTTGTAGTTAGGAAAAATAGACTATTTACACAGAATGAAAAAAACGGTAAAAATAGAAATAAGAATGGAAGTTTAGAAAAGAGAGAAAATTTCATTTATAAAGGGGCAGCACCATGGTTTATGATGGGATCGTCTTGTCGTTGTTGATCGGCTGGTTTCGCGGCGGCAGCTTGAAAGGGCTTGCCCATATGAAATTGCGAGGCGGTTGGTTATTTCCACTGTTGTTGGCGTTGCAGTTTGTCATCTTTTTCCTTCAGGAGAAAGTGGCATGGATCGCGAAAATGAGCAATGTGATTTTTCTTCTCGTCTACATCACCGGGCTTGTGTTTTTATGGCTCAACCGCCATCAGCCAGGACTCCCTGTTATTTTTGCCGGCGTGTTGCTCAACTTTATCGTTATGGCGGCCAACGGCGGGCGAATGCCTGTCTCCGTCGAAGCTGCGCAATTTCTCGGCCGCGAATATATTGAAGCGTTAAAGGCCGGTCTGTACGCCAAACACCAGGCGATCACATCGGATACGCTTCTGCCGTTTCTCGGCGACATCATTCCGCTGTCTCCGCCGTATCCACGCCAACAAGTTATCAGCATCGGAGACGTGGTGATGAACGTAGGAGCGTTCTTGTTTATTCAGCATCTGATGCTCAGTGCGCCGCGACATGGGAAAGGTAATGCCGGAGAAGAAAAAGTAACTGCTTCTGTCAATCAGTAATTTTTAAAAGGGAGGAAAAGGAAATGAAAGTCAAAGTGAAACAAGTGTTGATCAATCTGTTTATCCTTGGTTCGGTGATTGTGGCGTTGACGTCGGGGTATAGATTTGGCAGTTAAAAACCTTTATCTTTTTCCTCTTCTTGAAGCATATGATGATGTAGATAAAAACGAGAGTGATCATTACCATGACTTTTACGGTAAAATGGCAAGGAAAAATATATTTATCTTTCATTACTTTGATTGCTCTATCTATATTCTGGGTTGAAGATGTTTTTGTTAATCATTCTCTTAAAGATTGGGTTTTCGTTTATATTCTATCGGCCGCGGTTCTTTTGCTTAGTTATTTTTCAATTCATCTTCCACCAAAGGGTAACTCATTTTCCATGGATTCAGCTATCTACTTAGCTGTTATGTTCTTATATGGTATTCATATGGCATTAAGCATTTTGTTCATTAGTATTTTAGTGGAATTTTTATATAAGCGGAAAATGGAGTGGTGGAAACATTTATCCAATTTTTCAATGTACTCATTAATGATTGCCGGATCATATTATTCCTTTCTATTTTTTGGAGGAGATATTGGTAAAATTAGAACAGATAATCTGTTCCCTTATGTAGCCAGTTTGTTAATATACTTTTTAGTCAATATAGCGTTAATCTTCGCTTTTTTCTTTTTTTTAGGGCGTGTTTATAGAGGAGCATTTAACTTAGGAGTATTGCTAGAGTCAGTGGTAGGTTACTTAGTGACTTTAATATTATCTTTAGTTTTAGCGATTTTGCTTGCCGAGGAACGATATTTTGGGTTATTTTTATTCACCATATTAGTTATCATTTTGTCATTTGTTTTTCGTAAATTTTTATACTTATATCAATTAGTATCTAACCGCGCCAACAAAGACCATCTCACCGGCTTATACAACCACGGTTTTTTCAAAGAAACGCTCAAGGAGCAGTTTGCTGACTGTAAGAGGCTCAAGCAGCCGCTGACGTTGGCGTTGCTTGATTTGGACGATTTTAAAAAATATAACGATCGAAACGGCCATTTGCAAGGGGATCGTTTGTTGATGTTTTTTGGGAAACTGCTGCAAAAAGCGGTCGAAGGGACGAACTTTACTATCGCCCGCTATGGTGGCGAAGAGTTTGCCATTTTAATGCCCAATACGACGAAAGAAGACGCGTATGTGTTTTTAAACCGGTTGCGCAAACAAGTGAACGATACATATTTTGACGGCGTCGAGCATATTCCGTACCGTTGCTTGTCGTTTTCGTGCGGCATTGCTGAGATGGAAAAAGATATGTATGAAAGCGACGAGCTCATTCACCGGGCTGATCAGGCACTCTATTATGCGAAAGCGCAAGGGAAAAATAACGTGCAGTTGTATGATCAGCACAATATCAGTTTGAATGAAATTCAGTTTAAGCAAGATTTGGAAGCGCTCGAGCAACAAGTGAAATTTTTTCTTTCTAAAGATGTATATACATACCGCCATAGCAAACGGGTGTTTAAATATGCGCTCGAGTTTGGCAGCCGTTTGGACGAGTTGACTAACCACGAGCGGCAGACGCTTAGTTTAGGGGCGCTCATTCACGATATCGGCAAAATCGAAGTGCCGCGAGATATTTTAAATAAGCAAGGAAAATTGGAAAAACATGAGTGGGAAATTATCAAGAAACACGTAACATGGGGACGGGAAATCATTGCGGAAGAGAAGAGGTTTGATGATTTGCTTCCGCTCATCGAACTGCATCATGAGCGATATGATGGGAAAGGATATCCATACGGGCTGAAAGGGGAAGAAATCCCGAAACTAGCCCGCATTTTATGTATTATCGACTCGTTTGACGCCATGACGACGGAACGGCCGTACCAACCGACGAAAACGTTTGATGAGGCGCTTAAAGAAATTGAACGCTGCGCAGGGACGCAGTTTGATCCAGTTTATGCGGCGAAGTTTATTGCATTTGTGCGTGAGCGTTATTTGCCGCTGGTGAAAATGCCACAATGGGATTAGGTTGAAGGAAACACTTGCCGATGGCAAGTGTTTTTTATTTTTCATCGTTTTGCCACGTTTTTTTCAAATAACGTTCACTGATTTTGGAAATAAAGTGATTTTTTGCACAGGAGAGGCTAAGAACAGGTGGCTATAATGATAGCGAATTTCGAACAGCAGAAGGAGGAGAGGCATGAAACAAACGGTCGCCATTTTTCTCATTAGCGCTTTGATCGGTCTGGTTGGCGGCTATTCGTATTTCCAGTTGGGAGGAGCAAAGGGAGAGACAAATGCCGCACAGGAAGGAAAGCAAGAGACAGCTCAATCGTCCCAGTCATCCGCTTCAACGGGGGATGGAAATGGGGCGGACAAAACGGCAAATGATAGCGCGCAAGACGGGAATATGTTGCAACAAAAAGGTTGTCTCTCTTGCCACTCTGTTTCCAAGCTCAACTTGCAAGGAGGGACGACGGGGCCGGATTTATCGAACGCTTATCAAGAAGTCGAGGGCAAACACGGCAAGCCGATGGAAGAGTTTTTAAAAGCGCCGACGTCTGCAGTAATGTCTGGCGTGATCAAATCCAATCCACTGACGGATCAAGAGCGGGCTGAAATTATCGCTCTCTTAAAAGAGGCATCGGAAAAATAAGAACCGCTGGGAGGGAAAAGAGTGAAGAAAAAAGTGATTTCCGCGTTGTCGGGGTTGGCGGTTGGGGTGCTGGCGTCGACTGTCTTTTTCGGGAATTTTTCTACTCCTGACACCGTTTCCAACGCATCGGCCAAAACCGATGCTGAAAAAGTGTACGTTCCGTTTGGCGAAAAAGATGAATACTACTTGTTCGCTTCTGGCGGCCATTCGGGGCAAATGTTTATTTATGGGGTACCGTCGATGCGCCGCATTCGCACTGTCCCTGTTTTTTCGCCTGATTCGGCGACCGGCTATGGGTGGGATGCCCACTCGAAAAAAATGCTTGGCGGCTACACGTGGGGAGATCTGCATCACCCGGCTTTCTCGGAAACAAACGGAGAATATGACGGCAAGTATATGTTTGCCACTGATGTGGCGAACAGCCGGGCGGCGGTAATGGATTTAAAAACGTTTACAGTCAAAGACATTATCGAAGTCCCCAACACGAGCGGTCCGCACTGTGCCGCGTTTGTGACTGAGAATACCGAGTACTTATTTTTACCGACCCGGTTTTCGGTTCCGCTTGGCCATCAGTACGCCTCGCTTGATGAGTATAGCGAAAAATACCGTGGCGTCATGAGTGCGGTCACGTTCAATGAAAAAGCGCAAAAGCTGCACATCGCCTATCAAGTTGCGCTGCCCCCGTGGTCGTACGATTTGTCCGATGCCGGGAAAAAAATATCAAAAGATTGGGCCGTGCTGACAACGTACAATACCGAAGAAGCGACAACGAACTTAGAAATTAACGCATCTCAAGAAGACCGCGATTTTATCGTGTTGTTCAACTGGAAAGAGCTTGAGAACATGGTGAAGGAAGGAAAATATGACAACGTCGGCGGCCAAAAAATGATCTTCCCGGAAAAGCATAAAGGGGGCATTTATTTGGTACCGGTCGCCAAATCGCCGCATGGCGTCGATGTCACTCCAGACGGAAAATATTTTATCGCTTCTGGGAAGCTCGCTCCGCTGTTGACGGTGTTTTCGTTTGAAAAGGCGTTTCAAGCGATTGAAAAGAAAGAGTTTGCTGGTGAGCGGAACGGCATTCCGATTTTGAAATATGAATCGGTGATGGAGCGGGAAGTCAATCCGGAAAACGCGCTTGGGCCGTTGCATACGCAGTTTGACGACAAAGGCATGGCGTATACGACGATGTTTATTTCGTCTGAAGTCGTGAAATGGAATCCGGAAACTGGGGAAGTGCTTGACCGCGTCCCGGTTCAATATTCGCCGGGGCATGCCGTCGCGGCTGAGGGGGATACGGTGTCTCCGGACGGCAAATACTTAGTGTCGCTCAACAAGTTGGCAAAAGACAGCTATTTATCGGTTGGGCCGTCCCATCCGGAATCGATGCAGCTCATTGACATTAGCGGTGAGAAAATGAAAGTGATTCAATCCTCGCCGGTCGATCCGGAACCGCACTATGGACAAATGATTAAGGCCGATAAAATTAAAACGGTTGAAGTGTATCCGAAAGATGAAAACCATCCGAATGCGGTTTACAACCAAAAAGATGCCCGCATTGTCCGAAAAGGAAATGAAGTGCACGTCTACGGCATCGCGATGCGTTCGAAGTTTATTTTTGACGCCAACGCGAAACGGCCGGATGTCATTGAAGTGAATGAAGGGGATAAAGTCGTCGTCCACCTGACGAACTTAGACTTTGATGAAGACATTACCCATGGTTTTGCCATCAATCAGTATAACTTGAATATGGAAATCCAGCCAGGGCAAACGAATACGATTGAGTTTACCGCTGATAAGCCAGGAACATATCCGTTGTATTGCACGAACTTCTGTTCGGCGCTGCATCAAGAAATGACCGGATATTTGTTAGTGAAGCCGAAACAATGAGCCGAGGGGGGCGGTTGCGTCCCCCTTGACTAGCAAAAGAGGTGTGGAAAAATGGCCGCAGCGAAACTGTCTGTTCTGTCTGCCGCCCTTGTCGGCGCGGCCGGGGGATTATTGCTTTTATCTTTGGCGTTTCCGTGGTGGGGGATGAATTTCATTGCTCCACAATATCCGGAAGGATTAGAGATTGTTGTTTACCCGAATAAGCTTGAGGGAGATATCGAGATTATTAACGGGCTCAATCATTATATCGGTATGAAGCCATTTAGTGAAGAAAGCTTTCCCGAACTCGGATATTTGTCTTACATCGTGATCGCCATGGCCATAGCGGCATTCATCGTGGCGCTAACTAGAAGCAAAAGCGGGCTGTACGTACTGATCGCCGTGTTTCTCATCGGCGGGGCGCTTGGTATTTACGATATTCACCGCTGGCTCGTTGACTTTGGAACGAATTTAAACGATAGCGCCCCGATCGATATCGAACCGTTTGTGCCACCAATTTTCGGAGAAAACCGGATCGCCAATTTTACCACGTTCAGCTATTTTGCGACTGGTGCGTATATCGTCGGTGTTGCGTTCGTTTGCCTGCTCGTTCCGTTATGGAAGGAGAGAAAAAAATGAAACGATGGCTGCTCATTTCCTTGTTCATTTTTTTCTTTTTCGATGTTCCGAAAGAAGCGGCTGCCGGTCAGACGCTGCAGCAGCTGATTGACGCTGCTCCAGCTCATGGAACGATTCGTCTAACAGGCCAAACGTACAGTGGCAATATTGTCATCGACAAGCCGCTGACGATCATCGGCGCAAAAGGCACGGTTATTCGAGGAAACGGGCGTGGCAACGTGATTTCGATCAAGGCGCCGCATGTGGTCATCAAGCATGTGACTGTCACGAATAGCGGAAAAAGCCGGAGCACGCAAGAAGAATACGCCGGCATCAAAGTTTATTCCGATTACAATACGCTCGAACACATTACAGTAAAACAATCGTTTCATGGCATTTACTTGAGTCAGGCGCATCATAACCGGATCGCCAATGTGCGAGTGATCGGCGAACAAAACGGGGAAATCGCTGGACAAGGAAATGGGCTGCATATTTATTATTCTAATTTTAATAAGCTCGAAAACAACACCATTGTCGGAACGAGGGATGGCATCTTTTTTGACTATGCGAACCATAACGTCGCGAAGGGAAACAAAGTGTCGCACACCCGTTACGGGCTTCATTACATGTATTCGGATGACAATGCGTTTTATGACAATACGTTTATGCTCAATAACGGCGGGGCGGCGATCATGAACTCGAACCGGATTATCTTGAAAAACAACTGCTTTTTATTCAATAAAGGAATGCGTTCGTTTGGGTTGTTGCTGCAAATGGCGAACGATAACCGAATCATTGACAATACGTTTTATCAAAACGAGCGGGGGCTGTATGTCGATCAGTCGAACGATAATTTTGTGCGACGAAACGTTTTTTTGCAAAATGAGATCGGTATTGAGCTTTGGGCGAGTTCACAGCGCCAAACGTTTACGGAAAACCGGCTTTGGAAAAATACGATTGCCGTTACGCGCCTTGGCGGCGAGGACAATAACAGCTGGGATTTTCGCGGCGTTGGCAATGATTGGGGCGACGAAGCGGCGTTGCTTGATTTGAACGAAGATGGGAAAGGAGATTCCCCGTTTCGCTATGCGTCTTCCTTTCATAAGTTAGCGGAAGAAAATGAACTGGCGTACTTGTTTTTATCGTCGCCAAGCTTAGGCGTCTATGAGGCCATCAACGAATGGCGGCAAGCAGGCGAAGTGATGGCGGTCGATCATGCGCCGCTTGTGAAAAAGAGCGCATCGGCTAGTTGGTGGTGGGGATTGCTTGGCTTTGGAGCCATCACGGTGATTGGTCTGCAAAGGAGGGGGAGGAGATGAGCTACATTTGGAAAGAATGGCTTGAGCTTTCGCGGGGGAAGGCGTTTTGGTTGTTTTTTCTGCTGGTTGTTGCCGCATCGCTTTCCGTGTTGATGAGCGCTAAGTCATTGCCGGCTGAGCATGGATTGACGATTTTTTTGCAGATGATGTTTGACATGAATGCATACATTGTGCCGCTTCTTTGTTTATTTTTTGCTTCTTTTTCCGTCATGCAGGAGAAGGAGCAGCGGACGATGGTGATGATTGTCGCAAAAAGTGGATCACCTTGGCAGTTTTTATGGAAAAAAAGCGCGGCGATCCAGCTCATTACGATGATGGTGTTTGTCGTCTGGTACTTCGTTTTGATTATTCCAGCCAAGTTTTGGTTTGTCTTTCATTTATCGTATTTTCTCTACTTTTTGCTCGCCACGGTGGTGCTCGTGTTCATTTTTAACCAAATCGGAATTGGGCTAGGGTTCGCGTGCAAGACGAAAATTCAATTGATTGGCGCCAATTTGTTTGCCGCATTCTTTTTCATTTATTTGTATGACTTTGTACTGCTTTATATTTTGCCGTCGGTGACGTATGACAATGTGCATGTGTTCTCATTGGTTTATTTTCTGCAGCCGCTTCATGCGCTCCGTTTTTACTTAGAGACGTCGCTCGGGATGTTCTCGCTTGATTATTTGTCACGGACGATGAAAAAATTTTTCTCCTTCCCTCCCGGCGCTCTTGTTGCGTTGAATATGTTCGTCTGGGGGCTTGGGGCATTGGTGGCATCGATGGTATGGAGTCGAAAGGGGGAAGAACGATGATTGAAGTGACAGGGTTGACGGTTTCCTACCGAAACAATAAAGTGCTTGATGACGTCGATCTTGTCATTCATAAAGGGGAGCGGTGTGCCTTAGTTGGGCGGAATGGCGCTGGCAAGTCGACATTGATTCATAGTTTGTTGAATTTGCTTCCGGCAGTGCGCGGAACGGTATATATTGATGGCATTGATCATCGGCGGCATGAGTGGAAAAAGAAAGTCGCTTATTTGCCGGAAAAGTTTCAGTTGTATCCCCAGTTAACGGGTGAGGAAAATGTTCGCTTTTTTGCCTCGTTGCACGGTGTGGTCGATGAACAGCGGATCGAAGACGTTTTGCACACCGTTCGGTTATGGGAAGCACGTCATATGAAAAGCAAACAGTATTCGAAAGGGATGCTGCAGCGGCTTGGGCTTGCCATTATGCTTTACTATGATGCTGACTTGCTGATTTTAGACGAGCCGACAAGCGGGCTCGATCCGTTAGGACGGGCGGAGGTGTTGATGATTTTACGCTCTTTGCCGAACAAAACGATATTGCTGTCGTCGCACCATATCGATGAAGTAAGGCAGCTTTGCACCCATGTCGCTTACTTGGAAAACGGGAAAATCACGAAATATCGAATCGAAGAATTTGAACTGAGCGCACTGATGGGGGGGAGAATAAAGTGAAGCAACGATGGATGCTCGTTATGGCTGCTCTTCTCTTCTTGCTTGCCGGATGCCAAGGAAACGATTGGACCGTGTCGGTGAAAACGTCTCCCTTTTATAAGGAGGGGACAGCTTCTTCGTTTGCGATCGCCATTCAAAAGGATGGGAAACCAGCCAGCGGGCTTGAAGTGACGGCGATATTTGAGATGGCGAATATGGATCATGGGCAAATCGTTGCCTCGTTGGAGGAGAAGGAAGACGGCCTTTATGAAGGGGATGTGCAGCTGCCGATGGAAGGGGAATGGGATGTTTTGTTGCAAATCAAAGACGGTAATGAGACGATCGAAAAGCTTGTTACACTAGAGGTGAAGCGGCAAGACGTAGCGGCGATGATCAATGGGACGGCGATTACGACGGCAGATGTCAAGTTTTATCAAACACGCTGGCAAATTGAGATCTCCTCGGCTATGGAGGCGGTCAAAAAGAAGTATCGGGGCGAAGAGCTCAACGAGCGGATCAGTTATTGGGAGCGGCAGCTGAATGAGACGGCTGAGCCTCGCTCCGCTGTTACCCGTCTCATTGAACTGCATTCGATGGCGCTGCTTGCTGAAGAAAAAGGCTATTCGGTAGATGAACCGGTCGTTGATCGTGAAGTAGAAAAAAGAAAGCGTCAATACGAAGGGAGCGAAACCGCTCGAACGCTCCTCCGCCAATACGGTGAATCGGCATTTTGGGAGCAAGAACGGCGATATGTCCGGCTTGTTTTGTTGGCGCAAAACGTGTGGAATGACATGGTGGAACAAGTCAAAAATGAGCATCCGGATGTAACGGAGGCGGAGATGCGTTTTTTAGCACAAAAGAAGTACGATGAATTGCTCGTTTCCCAAATCGACTCCTTGCACATTCAACTATATCTTTCCGAATTATAGTTCAGCAACATTGCCTGACGAAATGAAAGGCAATGTTTTTTTGTTGTTGGTGATGAATGATCATGACCGTTTTAAATGATATTTTTGATTAATATTGAGTGTTAATGAATGATTTTGATTGATTTTTTCTCTGTTTTCGCTTATGATAGGGATACAAGCGATATCGATCATCATGGGAGGTGGAAACGTGCTGACCGAAGAGCGCCACCGTCTCATTTTGGAACTTTTGGCGCAAAAAGAAATTGTCAAGCTGCAAGAGCTCGTGGAGGCGACCGGTTCTTCCGAGTCGACGATTCGTCGCGATTTGACGCAGCTTGAAAAAGAAAAAAAGCTGCGCCGCGTGCACGGTGGAGCAGCCTTGTTGCAACAAAAACGTGAAGAGTTAAGCGTGTCGGAAAAATCGCTGAAGTATATAGAAGAAAAGCAGCGAATCGCCGCTTATGCGGCCAGTTTGGTACAAAAAGGAAACTGTATTTATTTGGATGCAGGAACGACAACGTGGGAAATGATTCCACATTTGGCTGACAAAGAGGTCACTGTTGTCACGAATGGTGTGATGCATGTGGAACGGTTGCTTGAACATAACATAACGACGTACTTAGTCGGCGGCATGATTAAGCCAAAGACGAAAGCGTTGATTGGGCGAGGGGCCATCGAGTCGCTGCGGCAGTACCGCTTTGACCAATGCTTTATCGGTGCTAACGGTGTTCATGACGAGTATGGCTACACGACGCCGGATCCGGAAGAGGCGCTGGTCAAATATACGGCAATGCAGCTGGCGCAACGCGCGTATGTGCTTGCGGATCATTCGAAACTCAATGAGAGCGCGTTTGCCAAAATTGCTGATTTAAACGAGGCTGTGTTGATTACTGATGAGTTGGATGAAGAGTGGCAAGAACGATATGAAGCAAAAACGATTGTCGAGGTTGTTCGCGTATGATTTACACATGTACGTTTAATCCATCTGTTGACTATGTGGTTCATGTTGATGAATTGCGTGTCGGCGAACTGAACCGTGCGCTGAAAACGTTGACATTCCCAGGAGGGAAAGGAATTAACGTGTCGCGAGTGCTCAAACGTCTCGGTGTCGACAGCACGGCGCTCGGGTTTGCCGGCGGATTTACGGGACAGTTTATTGAAACGGAATTGCAAAAAGAAGGCATTCGCTGTGATTTTGTCCACGTCTCCGGCCAGACGCGCATTAATGTAAAGTTGAAAGCCAAGCAAGAGACGGAAATTAACGGTCAAGGTCCGACCATCGCTAGCGAAGATGCCGCGCAGCTGATGGCGAAAATCGAGACGCTTTCGACTGGTGATGTCCTCGTGTTGGCGGGAAGCGTACCGTCATCACTGCCGGCGGATGTATATGAGCAGATGGCAGCGGAGACAGCGAAACGGAAAGCCCGCCTTGTCGTCGATACGAGCGGTCCGGCGCTCCGAGCGCTGCTCGCTTGCCGGCCGTTTCTTATCAAGCCGAACCATCATGAGCTCGCTGAGCTGTTTGACACCTCTAAGCTTATGAAAGAAGAAATCGTCATCTATGGCCGTTGTTTGACCGAGATGGGAATTCGCCATGTCATCGTGTCGATGGGCGGTGACGGAGCGTTTTATTTCGGCAAGGAAGTCGCGCTGTTTGCCGAAGCGCCGCAAGGAACGGTGAGAAACTCGGTCGGAGCGGGCGATTCAATGGTCGCTGGCTTTTTGGCCGCCCAAGAGAGCGGGAAATCGATCGAAGAAGCGTTCGCTTACAGCGTGGCGGCTGGAAGTGCGACGGCGTTTTCCGAAGATTTATGCACGAAAGAAGAAGTGGAAGCACTCGTCGACCGCATTCGCGTCATACGTTTATAAACGGAAATAAAGGGGGATCGCCAAAATGAACATCACCGATTTGTTGACAAAAGAAACAATCATTCTTGCACTTCGAGCGCAGACAAAGAGCGAAGTGATTGATGAATTGGCCGCCAAGCTCGCTGAGGTGGGAGCAGTCAGCGATGTCGAGGCGTTCAAACAAGCGATCTGGGCGCGTGAAAAGCAAAGCACGACCGGCGTCGGAGAGGGCATTGCCATTCCGCATGCCAAAACGGCGGCGGTCAAGCGCCCGGCCGTGGCATTCGGCCGTTCAGCGGAAGGCATTGATTACGAATCGCTCGATGGCAAGCCGAGCCATTTGTTTTTCATGATTGCCGCCCCCGAAGGTGGGGAGCAAACGCATTTGCAGGCGTTGGCTCGGTTGTCTTCGATGTTGATGGACGCGTCGTTCCGCGCTGCTCTTGAAAACGCTTCAAATGAAGAGGAAATCGTCCGTTTGTTGGCGGCAAAAGAGAGCGAAGAGGAAGAGCCATCGCTAGGGACAGCGTCAGCTGACAACGGACGGAAAGTGCTCGCCGTTACCGCCTGCCCGACCGGGATTGCCCATACGTATATGGCTGCTGATGCACTGAAAGCAAAAGCAGCGGAAATGGGTGTGATGATAAAAGTAGAAACCAATGGATCTGATGGGGTGAAAAATGCTCTCACCGCACAGGAGATTGAAGATGCTGCGGCGATTATTGTCGCGGCTGATAAACAAGTCGAAATGGATCGCTTCGATGGCAAACATGTGATCCAAGTACCGGTCGCCCAAGCGATTCGCCAGCCGGAAACGCTCATTGAGCAAGCGCTGCGCCAAGATGCGCCAATTTACCGAGCGAGCGGTGCTCCGCAGGGCGGCGCGGGGGCGGCAAAACCGCGCACTGGCTTTTATAAACATTTGATGAACGGCGTTTCGAATATGCTTCCATTCGTCGTCGGTGGCGGGATTTTGATCGCGCTCTCCTTCACTTTCGGCATTAAGGCGTTTGACCCGAACGACCCGTCGTACCATCCATTTGCTAAAGCATTGATGGACATCGGCGGCGGCAATGCATTTGCCTTAATGATTCCTGTGCTTGCTGCGTTTATCGCGATGAGCATTGCCGATCGGCCAGGATTTGCGCCAGGGATGGTCGGCGGCTTTATGGCAGCCAACGGCGGCGCTGGTTTCCTCGGCGGATTGATCGCTGGCTTTTTGGCCGGGTATTTGGTCGTCGGACTGCGGAAATTATTCAGCCGCTTGCCGCAATCGTTAGAAGGAATTAAACCGGTGTTATTGTATCCGTTGTTCGGCATTTTCTTGACCGGTATCATTATGATGTATATTGTCATCGATCCAGTGAAAGCGTTGAATGAAGGGTTGAAACATTGGCTTTCCGGCATGGGGACGGCGAACTTAGTGCTGCTTGGCGCGGTGTTAGGCGGCATGATGGCGGTTGATATGGGCGGCCCGATTAACAAAGCGGCGTTTACGTTCGGAATCGCCATGATCGATGCTGGCAACTATGCGCCACATGCGGCCATTATGGCTGGCGGGATGGTGCCGCCGCTCGGGTTGGCGCTGGCGACGACGTTCTTTAAAAAGAAATTTACGAAAGCCGAACGCGAGGCTGGCAAAACGTGCTATATTATGGGCGCTTCGTTCATTACGGAAGGAGCGATTCCGTTTGCGGCAGCTGATCCGATGCGGGTGATTCCGTCGATTATCGTCGGCTCGGCTGTAGCTGGGGCGTTGACGATGTTGTTTGGCATCGGCCTTCCGGCGCCGCACGGCGGCATTTTCGTCATTCCAATTGTCAAAGGAAGCGCATGGCTGTACATCCTCGCTATTTTGATCGGCTCGGCCGTGACAGCCCTGATGGTAGGGTTGTGGAAAAAAGAAGTGAAAGAATAAGAGAAAAAGCGTTCCGCGGGCAGCGGAGCGCTTTTTTCTTTGCCTCAGTCGCGGACGTTCATGCGGACGTTCATTGCTCGTTTCCGTCGGATTCAGCATGCCCATATTCACGCTTAGCGGCTAGTTGAGCAGCGATGTCCATCACCTCGCCGAGCTTCAGGCAAAGCAGGCGGCTGTCATCCAATCCGCGCCGCCGCCACTCGGCCCATAAGCGGTCGAGCGCTTCTTTTGGTGTATCGTCGGCGAGCCGGAAGGCACCGTAATGCATTGGAACAAACAAACGGGCGCGGCAATCTAAAAACGCCTGCACCGCTTCTTCCGGTGTTGTGTGCTGCGGCCCCATGAACCATTCTGGCTCATACGCACCGATCGGCAGGAGAGCATAGTCGATCAAAAAGCGTTCACCGATGTCGCGAAAACCGCGGAAATAGCCGCTGTCGCCAGCGAAATAAACCGTCGGGGCGCCGTTGGCTTCGATGACCCATCCGCCCCAGTGTGATGTATTCATATCCCAAAGCGTCCGCCGCGTCCAATGTTGAGCAGGAACAAATGTTAGCGATACGTTGCGAAAAGTAGTTGTTTCCCACCATGACAGTTCAGTGACATGACGGTAGCCACGCCGGTGGAACAGGCGGCTGAGGCCGGCCGGAACGAATATATGCGGGTCACCGGGCAATCGGCGAAGGCTGCTGAAATGCAAATGGTCGTAATGGCCATGGGAGATTAAAACGGCGTCAACGGGTGGCATCTCTTCAAGAGGCACGCCTGGGGCCGACAGGCGTTTGGCCGTTCCCATCCGCTTCGCCCAGACGGGGTCGGTGACGATTGTGATGCCGTTTACTTGCACGACGAACGTCGAATGGCCGATCCAACAAAGCTGCGGTCGTCCGTTCGGCTGATGAAGCCGGTCCCATTGCGGCGGCACGGCGTGCGGTACGACATAGGACAAGTCTTTTCGCTTTTGCTTCCGTTCTCGCTGCCAGCGGCGAAAATCGGCCCACGTTTTTTGCATGGATACGTTATCTAAATTTTCATACCGTTTCGGCATCGTTTTTCTCTCCTTGCTCGTTTTGCGCTATAATTAGAGTAGCAAACATTTCTTTCCGGTACAAAATCTTTGTTCAGGTGGTGGAATCGATGCTTCGTTCCTTTACGATCCGCACGGCGAAGCGGGATGAAATGATTGATATTACCTCATTTGTCGAGGAGACGGTGCGCCTGTCTAAGGTAGAAGAGGGGATGGCTGTCGTCTATTGTCCGCACACGACGGCAGGAATCACGATTAATGAAAACGCGGACCCCGATGTTAAACGCGACATGATGCGCCGTTTTGATGAAACGTATCCGTGGGAGCACCCACTTGACCGTCATATGGAAGGGAACACAGCCGCTCATATGAAAGCAAGCACCGTCGGAGCGTCGCAGCACGTCATTATTCACGAAGGTCGGCTGCTGCTTGGGCGCTGGCAAGGCATTTATTTTTGCGAGTATGACGGACCACGTCAGCGCACCGTTTACATCAAAGTGCTCGAGGGATAGATAACCATAATTATATTATGTAAACTTAATTAAAAATCACCGCATAACAGAAATCATCAGAAGAGGATGAAAAACCCGGGTGAACGTCTCCCGGGTTTTTCTCATCGAAGTTAGCCGCTAGGAAGCCATTGGCGTGCTCATGCCAGCGTTGTTAAAATGAGCGGCCCGTCTTTCGTAATGGCGATCGTATGTTCATATTGCGCTGAGTACGAGCCGTCAATGGTTCGCGCCGTCCAACCGTTCGCGTCCATTTTGCTTTGCCAAGCCCCCATGTTGACCATCGGTTCGATCGTAATGACCATTCCTTCTTTTAAGCGCATCCCTTTTCCTTTTTCGCCAAAATGGGGAATGTACGGCTCTTCATGAATTTTCGGCCCGATGCCGTGCCCGGTGAAATCGCGGACGACGGAAAACCCGTGCGATTCGACGTACGTTTGAATGGCATGGCCGATATCGCCGATCCGGTTGCCAAGAACCGCTTGTTCAATCCCTTTATATAGCGACTGCTCGGTGACATGAAGCAAAGTTTGCACGTCTTCGTCGATATCGCCGATGGCGTACGTCCAAGCGGAATCGGCGAGCGCTCCGCGCCAATTGACGACAAAATCGATGGTGACGATATCCCCTTCCTTAAGCGGTTCTTTGCGCGGAAACCCGTGGCAAATTTCATCGTTTACCGAAGCACATGTGGCATATGGATAGCCGCGGTATCCTTTTTGTTCCGGCTTGGCGCCGTATTTGGCCAAAAACGTTTCCACGAACCGGTCGATCTCCATAGTAGTTACCCCCGGTCCGATGCGTTTGGCGATTTCTTGATGGCAGGCAGCGAGCAGCTTCCCTGCCTCGCGCATCAATTGAATTTCCCGTTCTGTTTTGACGTGAATCATCCCAACGTCTCCTTTTCTCTCGATGTGTTTCCACTCCTATAGTATTGTAACAAAAACAACGGCGGTGATAAACCACGATGAAATGAACAGAGAATAGATGAAAAGGATGCCTGAAAAATGAGGCATCCTTTTTGGACGATAGAAGTTGTGATCATCCTTTTGTTGTTTTGCTTTCAAACGAAAAAGGAGAGCGCTAACAATCCGGACAGTTATGTTTACAGTACGGCAAACAGCTGTTTTTCCTTATCAGAAATTCGAGAAGAGGACAGGGACGAAGCGAGCGGCAAATAAATCGATACGGTCGTCCCCCTATGTATTTCGCTTTCGATTCGAATGGTGCCGTTCATCGATTCAATGATGCGGTATACAACCATCATTCCAAGACCGGTGCCTTTTACCCCTTTGGTCGTAAAGTATGGCTCGCCAAGCCGTTCAAGCTGTTCTTTCGTCATGCCGACGCCAGTGTCGGCAATGCGGATGAGCACGCGCCCATCGTCGATCGAGACGTATACTTGCAACGTTCCGCCGTTTGGCATCGCTTCGATGGCGTTTTTCATGACATTGAGCAAACATTGGCGGAATTTTTCACGTTCGCCCATGACAGAGAAAGGGGACAGCGTCGTTTTGATATCAACACAACTCATATTAGCCAACGGACGAATGATGTCAATGACTCGTTCAATCTCCAGCTTGACGTTCAGTTTTTCTGGCGTTTCCGGCGCGGGTTTTGCGAAGGTCAAATAATCGGTAATGATCGCCTCGGCCCGGTCGAGCTCTTCCATAGCAATGCGTGCATATTGGCGTCGTTTATCGGCGGCGAGCGGCTGTTCTTCAATCAGTTGGATAAACCCGCGTGCCGCGGTGAGTGGATTGCGGATTTCATGAGAGATTGAGGCCGCCAAATGGGTGACCGCTTCCATTTTCTCAGCACGAATGATCCGCTTGCGCAGCGCGATATTGTGGCGCGCCATCTCTCGAAAAGCGCAGACGATGAACATGCTCGCTGGCTGCACAAGCAAAAACATGAGTGACACTGAAAGCGGGGGGGAGAGCAGAGGGCGCCATCCCTCCCGTCAGAGCGACCGTCAACAGGCCAGAACCGAAGCTGAGCGTTGTGGTGAGCAATATTCGTTGCTTGGTTGGCAACCGCTCAAACTTTTTGGTCAGTAAACTGCTTGCTGCTGCAATGACGATGGAAACGATGGCAGTGATAAAGATGCCGATTCCTCCAAATAAAGTTCGGTAAGTGATGGTGACGATCGCTAAGCACGCTGCCGCCCCCGTCCCGCCATACAAGCTGCCGAGCCAAAGCGGAATTTGCCGCAAATCAAAAATATAGCTGTTTCCCGTGCCGACGGGGAGAGTGATGCATAAGACGATCACGATCGCGTAGCAGACGGTTGGCAAATAAAGGCGGAGGCGTTTTGGTCCCTTTTCTTGCTCTGTCCAAAACGGGACGAGAAATACCGGTAGGAGAATAAAAAATAAGTTGAGCAAAAAATCTTTGAAAATACTAAGCATCGCGACACCCTCTTTCCCATCGTCAGCTGCATAGCGCGAATTCCTACAAAAACTGCGAATATATTACATTGTAACCGGAAAATGCGCGAGATGTTAAGGTAGAATCCATAGCCTTTTTTTGATATAAATCTTGTTTTTTCGACAACGATAGGTAAAAAGAAATGTTTTGCATCTATGAAAAAGTTCTCTTTCTTTTCTAGTAATTGTATAATATTTTAAATATATAAAATTATATTAATTATTTGATAGGAGGGGGCTTTTTGAAAAAACGATCGATTCTTTCATTGACAGCGGCGCTGTCGCTCGGAATAGGGCTGTGGGCGGCGCCGGCAAAAGCGCCGCAAGCAGCCAACACCGCGGCGATCCCGGCGGTGAAGCAAGGCGGGCCAGTCGATTTTGCCATTGCCAATGAAGACAAACTGACGGAAATGTTAAAACGAAACGGAACGCTTCGCTCCAATGCGACTCCCGCTGAGGCAGAACAGGAGGTGCGCAAGTATTTGCGGCAAAAGGCAGCTCACATGCCGCGGGCAAAGGGGGAACTGTACGAAAAAGAGAAGAAGCGCACCGAAGTGTTGCGACAAAAATTGCGGACAAACGGCGTGCTGAATGGGAAAGGGAAAAAACTTGGCCAATCAAAGACAGCTTCCGTGCCGCCCGTCCAGCCGGAGCCGTGGAATGGGGGCAAACGGGTCGACCGAGTGCTCGTCTTGCTCATTGAATATCCGGATTTTCCGCACAACAGCATTCAACCAAATGAAACAGACATGTATTACAAAGATTATACACGCGAGCACTATGAAGACATGATTTTTGGCGGCGATGATGGCTATTACGAAGGGCCAAACGGCGAAAAACTCATGTCGGTGAAACAATATTACGAAGAACAATCGGGAGGCAGCTATTCGATCGAAGGAAAGGTGGCTGGTTGGTACAAAGCCAAACATCCTGCCAAATATTACGGCGGCAACGTGCCGGCGCCGGACGGGAACGATGCCAACCCGCGTGAGCTTGTGCGCGAAGCGCTGATGGCGGCAGCCAACGATCCGACCATTGATTTAAGCGAGTTTGACCAAGAGGATCGGTATGATTTGGACGGTGACGGCAATTACCGCGAGCCAGACGGCTTGATCGACCATTTGATGATCATCCACTCGAGCGTCGGTGAAGAGGCGGGCGGCGGTTCGCTCGGCGGTGATGCTATTTGGTCGCACCGTTGGAATTTAGGATCGGTATACCCGATTCCGAACACGACGACTGAGGTGCCGTATTGGAATGGTCAGCTGGCTGCTTATGACTATACGGTCGAGCCGGCCGACGGGGCTGCGGGGGTGTTCGCCCACGAATACGGTCACGATTTAGGGTTGCCGGATGAATATGATACCATTTACTCCGGCTTGGGCGAACCGATTGCGTATTGGTCGATCATGTCGAGCGGCAGCTGGGCGGGGCGCATTCCGGGCACGGAGCCGACCGGTTTCAGCGCCTGGGCAAAACAGTTTTTGCAGTCAACCATGCCGGGAAGCAACTGGCTGCACGGAACGACCGTGGAATGGGATGAAGTGACGAAACAAGGAGTAGAGGTTGTATTGGATGAAGCCAATACGAAAGGAACAAACAACGATGCCGTGCGCATCAACTTGCCGGATAAGAAAACTACCATCGTTTCTCCAGCCAGCGGCGCCTATGCATACTTCTCCGGCAAAGGGAATAATTTGAACAGCTCTATGTCCACCACAGTTGATTTGACAGGCGCATCGCAAGCAGTATTGACGTTTGATGCATGGTATGCGATTGAGAAAGATTGGGATTACGGCGTGGTTGAAGTGAAGGAACAAAGTTCGAATCAATGGGTAACGGTTTCAGGAAATATTACAACGACCGACGACCCAAATGGGCAAAACCCAGGCAACGGCATTACCGACACATCGGACGGTTGGGTGAAAGCCGAGTTTGACTTGTCGGCGTACGCAGGCCAAACGATTGAGCTGCGTTTCCGTTACGTGACCGATGCGTATGTATCGGAAGCTGGCTGGTATATTGATAATGTTCAAGTGATGGCAGACAAAACAGCCATACTTACGGACGGAGCGGAAAACGAGAGCGTTTTCGTGTTGGATGGTTTTGCGAAAAGCGACGGTACGCTGCGTTCGAAACATTACTATTTGTTGGAATGGCGCAACCACCGTGGCGTTGATAAAGGACTGGCGCATATTTTGCGCGGCGATCAATTGCTGTCGTACGACCCGGGCCTTGTTGTTTGGTATGTGGATGAGTCATATGACAACAACTGGACAGGCGTCCATCCGGGTGAAGGGTTCCTTGGTGTCGTGGATGCTAATCAGCACACGTTGAAATGGTCAGGCAATACGGTGGCTTCCACGCGCTATCAAGTGCATGATGCGGCATTTAGTTTGCAAAAAGGCGTGCCGTTTCGCGTTGAAATTGACGGATCGAAACTGATCGACAACGACACGTCGCCGTTGCCGGTTTTTGATGACAGCCGGTCGTACCGTAACAAAGGAGCGGTTGATGCGGGGCGGAACGTGCCGACGTACGGTTTAAAAATTCGCGTCGTCGGTGAAAGTGCCGACCGCACTGCGGCACGTGTGTTGATTTACCGCTAATCGAGCAAAAAGGGTGTTCCAAAATGGGCACCCTTTTTGTATATACGCACGGAACCATTCAAACAGTTTATCTCTTGTGTCTTTCTTGAAGACAGAAGATTTTTGGGGAGCGGCATCTTTCTTTTTAGCCGATATAGGGAAAACAACTAAAGTGCTTAGTTTATCGAAAGTGGGGAACGCTTGTGTGGCGTTGATGAAAGTTTCTCGACACCATTTGTCATTCATTTGCCGAATTTGTTGATTTTTCTTCACTCCTTTTTCCGTTTTTTCCTTTTATAATCATAAGTAGGAATGGATGAGAGGGGAGAGCAAATAGAATGAAAGAATTGTGCCAACAGCTTTCGGTGTGGATTGCCCAGAAGCAGCCAGTGCGCGTGCAAACGGCGCAAGGGGAGGAGACGGTTGTGCTGCCGGTCAAGTTGTATCAGGAAGCGCGCAAACTGTTCGTTTATAATCGGCAAATGCGGTTGATGAACATTCCGTTAGATGGGATTATTTCTGTGCAGCCGACGCGCATTACCGGTTCGTTTGACCGCCGGGGAGAGGAAGCCATCGTACATACTCGCTGAGACGGTGACACGCGCCTTTTAGGGTGCGTGTTTTTTCATTGCCTAGGCGGGGGCGATCTTTTAGAATGGAAAGGACGAATGATTGACGACGGGAGGGAAACGAATGCGCGGCAAACGGGTCGCCTTATGCGCTTCGCGCAAGTTAGACGAAATGACAACACTCATTGAAAAGCAAGGAGGAACGGCCGTCATCCGCCCGGCGCAAGGGACGGTTTTTTTAAAAGGAAGTGAACTCAGTGAGGAAATGCGCGCGATCATTATGATGCGGCCGGACTGGATAGTGTTTACAACGGGCATTGGGGTTGAAGCGCTCTGGAAAACGGCTGAAAGGGAAGGGATCGCGGTTGAGTGGAAGCGCGTGATCGAGAATGCTGATATCGCTGCGCGCGGCTATAAAACGGTGGCGGCATTGAAAAACATCGGCGTCATCCCAACAGCGGTGAGCGAAGACGGGACGACGAAGGGATTGATTTCCGCCCTTAACGCGCATGACTTTGCCGGCAAGAGCGTCGTCGCACAGCTATACGGTGATACGGCGCCAGTCTTGAAGCAATTTTTCCTTACGCGCGGTGCGTCTTACACAGAGCTATTCCCGTATCGGCATGTCGCCCCGGATCACGAGATGCTGGAGACGCTATACAACGAAGTCGTCGGGCGCAAAATTGATGCGGTCTGTTTTACATCGGCGATACAAGTCCGCTTTTTCTTTTCGTTTGCCCGGGAGAAACAAGATATCACTCCGCTGCTTGAGGCGTTCTGCACCGATGTCGTCGCCTGTGCTGTCGGGAAAGTGACGAAAGAAGCGCTGGAAGAGGAAGGAGTCAGCCGCGTCATCGCCCCTGAACATGAGCGGATGGGAGCGATGATCGTGACGCTTGCCCGTTATTTTCAACAATAAGCCCCGTTGGGGCTTTTTGTTTTATATCAATTGTCCCATCTGTTATATAAGAATTTATCTTGTTATTCACTGTTTTATATTACGTGTTTCACCAAAATCTACAAACTGTTTGATTTTTGTCACAGTTTTTCGAACATTTTCCACTTATAATAAAACTGGGGATGTATTTTTCACATGGGAGGGGATGACGATGCTGCCAAAGACGAATGAGCAAGGTTTTTTTGAGATTCGCCTCGAGTCGATCGGCGGGTTGGGGGCGAACTTGGCGGGGAAAATGTTCGCTGAGGCTGGCGTGTTGTGGTCGGGGCTGAATGGGGCGAACTTTTCTTCGTACGGTTCCGAGAAAAAAGGAACACCGGTCAAAAGCTTTATCCGCTTTTGCGAGCCGCATATTGAAATTCGTGATCATAGTCCGATCGCCACTCCGCACGTCATTGGTGTGTTTCATGAGGCACTCGCCAAAATGGTCGATGTGACGAGCGGTCTTGTCGCTGACGGAACGGCCGTCGTGAATTCAACGCGCGAGTTCGATGACATTCGCCGCGATTTACGCCTGCCTTACGGGACGTTGGTGATAGTCGATGCGCTCGGCATCGCTGTCGAGGAGCGAGTGAAAATCAACATGCCGATGGTAGGGGCGCTGTTGCGCGTTTGTTCTTTTATCCAACCGGAAGCGATGGAGACGGTCATTCGCCGGACGTTCGCCACAAAAGCGCCGCATCTCGTCGAAGCAAATATTCGCGCTTTTCGTCGCGGGTATGAGGAAGTGCGGATTCAAGCATCTCCCGCTCCGGCGGAGGAAAGAACGTTCGTCCGTCCCAGTCCTCGATTTGGATATGAAACACAGCTGATCGGCGGTGTGATTGTCGCTGGCGGAAATAGTTTGTTGAAAAATGTAAGCGGTTCCCGTCAAGGGTTTTTGCCACGTTGGGAAGCCGACAAATGTATTCATTGTGTCGCCTGTGACAACGTCTGTCCCGATCTTTGCTTCGTTTGGGAGGAACGGGTGGACAAAAAAGGGCGCAAACAGATGTTTTTAGCTGGCATTGACTATCAATATTGCAAAGGTTGTTTAAAATGTGTCGAAGCGTGTCCGACGGCTGCGCTTGTGGCCGAACGGGAAGTGCCGGGATTTGCCGAAGCACATTCCTTGAAACATTCGTTTTCGTTTATGAAAGGGGGAATGGAAGCATGGCAATGATTGAAAAAGATGTTGAGATGGCCAACCAAGCAGTACAAGAGATGACGTTTGCCTCCGGCAATGAAATGGCGGCGTTAGCGGCGAGTCAAATTAACTATCACATTATGGGTTACTTCCCGATCACGCCGTCAACGGAAATCGCCCAGCTGCTTGATCAAATGAAAGGGCGGGGCGAACATGAAACGATGCTCATTCCAGCGGATGGTGAGCACGGTTCAGCCGGGATTTGCTACGGCGCGTCGCTCATGGGGGCGCGCGTGCTGAACGCCACGAGTGCCAACGGGCTGATGTACATGCTTGAACAACTGCCAGTGCAATCAGGCACCCGCTTTCCGATGGTATTGAATCTCGTCACCCGCTCGGTCAGCGGTCCGCTCGATATTCACGGCGACCATTCCGATTTGTATTTTACGCTCAACACCGGCTGGGTTGTGCTGCTAGCCCGCACGCCGCAAGCCGTTTACGATATGAACGTCATGGCGCTCAAAATCGCCGAACATGAGGACGTCCGCCTGCCGGTCATCATCGCGTATGACGGGTTTTTCACCTCACATCAAAAACGGAAAGTGCATTATTTCCGCGATCGTGAAACGGTGCAGGCGTTCATCGGTCCGCGCAAAGAAGGGTTCCCGACAGCAGCCGATCCGAAACGCCCTGTGACGATCGGAGCACATATGGGCGGCGATGATTTGATCAACAACCATTATCAACAGTCTGTCGCCTTGTACCGGGCTGGCGACGTATTCCGGCAAGTGGCCGCGGAATATGAAAAATGGTCGGGGCGTCGCTATGAGCCGCTCGATTTATACCGGATGGAAGATGCCGAAGTGGCGCTGTTTTTGCTCAACTCGGCGGCAGAGACGGCGAAAGACGTAGCCGACCGCCTGCGAAAACAAGGGATAAAAGCGGGCGTCATCAGTCCGAACATTATTCGCCCGTTCCCGGCCGAGGAGATCCGCCAAGCGCTAAAACATGTGAAAGCACTGTTGATCGGTGAGCGGGCCGATTCGTACGGGGCGCACGGTGCGAATATGACGCATGAAGTGAAAGCGGCACTGCAGGAAGACCGCGATAATCAGACGATCGTATTAAGCCGTGTTTACGGCCTTGGCGGCAAAGATTTTTACGCCGAAGACGCTGAAGCATTGTTCCGGATGGCCATTGATGCGATGGAAAAAGGAAAAGCGGAAAAAACGTTTGACTATTTCGGCCACGTGCCTGGACGTCTTGAGCAGCAACCGAAACGGCTGCTTGAACCGATCCATGGCGATGCGTTCCGCAGCGGGCTCATCCACGTGACGGTCGATGACAAAACGAAACGGCTAAACGTCAAAATTCCGCCGCTGCGGGCGCTGACCGCCAAGCCGAAGCGTCTCGCCCCAGGGCATGGGGCATGCCCAGGATGCGGCATTTTCCCGGGGCTCGAGCTGTTTTTCAAAGGAATTGAAGGCGATATCGTCGTCTTGTTCCAAACCGGATGCGCGTACGTCGTTTCAGCCGCGTATCCGTACAGCTCGCATAAACAAACGATGGTGCACAATTTGTTCCAAAACGGGGCGGCAACGCTCTCGGGCATGGTTGAAGCGTTCTTCGAACTGAAGCGGCGCGGCGAGCTTAATGTCTCGGATGATGTCACGTTTGTCATGGTCACCGGTGACGGCGGGATGGACATCGGCATGGGGTCCGCCATCGGGACGGCGCTACGCAACCATAAGCTGATCATCATTGAATATGATAACGAAGGTTATATGAACACCGGGGCGCAAATGTCGTACTCGACCCCGATGGGCCATATGACCACAACAACCGGGGTTGGAAAAGGACAACGCGGAAAATCGTTCCATCATAAAGATACGCCGCAAATTATGGCAGCAACGAACATCCCGTACGTTTTCACCGGGACAGAAGCGTTTCCGCAAGACTTGGTGAAAAAAGCGGCGAAAGCGCAATGGTACGCGCAGCATGAAGGAACGGTGTATGGTAAGCTGCTCATTACTTGTCCGCTCAACTGGAAATCGGAGGAGCGGTACGGGGAAACCATTTTGCAGGCAGCGGTGAATTCATGCTTTTTCCCGCTGTATGAAGTGGAGCGGGGGAAAACGACGATTACGTACAATCCAGAAGCAAAAGGACGCCGCATCCCGTTAAGTGAATGGCTAAAATATATGGGAAAAACGAAGCATTTGCTTCGGGAAGAAAACAAAGATTTGCTGCGCGAGTTGGAGGAGGAAGTGGAACGGAGATGGACGATCTTAAAAGCGAAGCATGAACATCCGTATCTATAAAAGGGTGTCGCAGCACGCTGTGCGCGTGCTGTTTTTTTATGCTTGCCCTTTGGTTGGTGTGATATGGCTCACAACGGGGAAGAGGATGCGCACGGTATAATGGAGACAACGAACAGATCATCAAAAGGGGGAAACGTTGATGCATTCATTTTGTCATATGGGCGGCCCTGAAGGGGTAAAGCTATGCGCTGGCTTGGCGCAATTAAAACAGGAACACGGCCCGCTGCGCGTCCAAATGGAGCAGCTACTCGCTACAGCGGAAGCGATCGGACAAGGGGCAGATGACCGCAACTGGCGCGAGCCGCTCGCCGAATTGAGAGAAAAAGTCGAATCGTTCGTCTCGGTTTTAGATCCGCATTCAGAGCGGGAAGAGGGAGTGTTGTTCCCGATGATGGCCGAGTACATCGGGCGGACGACCGGACCAATCGCCGTCATGGAATACGAACACGAACAGGCAAAAGCACGTCTTTCCATGTTTTTAGAAAAAGCTGCCCAACTGCCAGAGAAAGTTGACACCGATCAGGCGTTGACGCTCGCTGGCGCGGTCATTGAGGCGCATCATATTTTGGATGAGCATTTCATGAAAGAAGAAAATGTGCTCTTCCCGATGGCCGAGCGGCTGTTGTCGGACGAGGAGAAAGAGGAACTGTTTGTGCGCATTAATGAGTAACGAATGGAAAACGGGATGCCTCCTGATTGAGAGCATCCCGTTTTTTGTTTGTATTTCATTCATGGTGTGATCTTGTTGGCGGATGGTGATGGATGATTGTTGGGATATGAACGCGTATGTTTCTTTATTTCAGCTGCTATCAAGGTTGAAGAGCCGCAGTCGTATAAGAAGGCGAGGGCAACTTGTCCTCGCCTGCTCCATGATCGCCGTGTTTGGCGTTCCTGGTGTAATGCTCGCCGCTCGCTCATTGAGCGCGTTTGAACGGTTCTGCTTGTTTTGGCATTCGCTTCCGATAAACGACATAGCTGCGCTGCAAGTAGCGGATCGGAAAGCTGAACACGTGAACGAGACGGGTGAATGGCCACGAAGCGAACAAGCCGAACGCAGCGAGAATATGGATTTGAAACCAAAGCGGCACCGTTTCCATATAGGCTGGATTCGGACGGAACGTAAGAAGGCCACGGAACCACGGGCCGATCGTCGTCCGGTAGTCAAACCCGTGCGAATCGACGTTCAGAAATGTCGATGATAGTCCGCTGGCGATGACGATGGCTAAAAATCCGAGCGCCACCCAGTCGCCAGTGCTGCTTGTCGCCCGCACACGTTTCACCGTGAGGCGGCGACGGAAAAGGATCACTAAACCGACGAGCGCGGCCAAGCCGGCTGGGATGCCGCCCGCCAAGGCGATGACGTGGTACATCTCTTCGGTGATGCCTAACGCTGTATAAAATGATTCAGGAATGAGAATTCCCATCACGTGACCGACGAAAACGAACAAGATACCCCAGTGAAAGAGAAGGCTTCCAAGGCGCAACTGCCGTTTTTCGAGCAGTTCGCTTGATTTTGATGTCCAGCCGAACTGGTCGCGTTGGTAGCGCCAAATATGGCCAGCAACAAAGAGCACAAGCGACAAATAAGGAACAATTATCCAGAGAAATTGACGAGCCATGCCGTTGCACTTCCTTTCGGTATCGGCGTGACGCCGAGTTGAGTAAAGGTAAGGTTGAGCGTTTCAAATAGCTGTACGTACGGGCTGCCTGCGGCTGCCAACCGCTCGCCGATTTCGCGGATATGGCCGGCATAATCGGCGAGCAAGGAGATGGCATGAGGTTCCTCCGCATAGGCGAGAAATTCAAGCATAAGCGGCAAGTAATCGGGCAGTTCGTGCTCGGAGACGGTGAATCCGGCCGCCTCGTAACGTGCTTTTAAGGCGACGAGTTCGATTCCGCGCTCCCGTTGTTCACCATTTGTCATATACGTAAGATACAAATTCGTTTTTTTGCCGAAGTCAAATGTTTCGACATATTGCTCCATCCGATCTCGAGCCGGAGTGGCTGCAAGCTGCTCGGCAACCGCCAAAAGCGGCGTGCGGACGGTTTCATCTTCGAGCGAACGGATGGCTTCCAAGTAGTCAGGAAGCGATTCAGCCCACTGTTCGTCCGGATAGGACAACAAATAGGACACACATAAAAAGATGGTTTGCCGTTGTTCGCTGTTCATCATGCATCCTCCATTTTCGTTGTTTGAGGGGAAGGGGGCGAAGCCCGCCCTCATCAAAGCGTGCCGCAAGCGCCCGGACCGCCGGCAAATGCGAGCCCACAGCTGCCTTGTTCGGTGTAGAGATCCGCTACTTCCTCGCGGTGTGACGCCGGGATGACAAAGCGATCTTCGTATTTGGCGATCGCGAGCAAGCGGTACATCTCTTCGATGTCCTCATGGCTTAAGCCGAGTGACTCGATGAGACGAATGTCCGGCTGTTTGTTCGTCTGTTTCGCCCTCATGTACGAACGCATCGCCGCCATTTTTTTCAATGTCGTGCGGATGTGCGCTGTATCGCCGGCCGTCAGCAAATTCGCCAAATATTCGATCGGAATGCGCATTTCATCAATGGCTGGGAAGATGTCATCGGCGTTCGCGCCGCTTCCTTTTCCTTCGATCGTATTCATGATCGGGCTTAACGGTGGAATGTACCATACCATTGGCAGTGTCCGATATTCCGGGTGCAGCGGCAAAGCGATTTTCCAGTCAACGATCATTTTGTAAATCGGCGAGCGCTGCGCCGCTGCAATCCATTCGTCCGGAATGCCGGCTTTTTTCGCTTCTGCGATGACAGTCGGATCGTTTGGGTCAAGGAAAATATCAAGTTGGGCGTGATACAGCTGTTTCTCATCTGTGACGCTCGCCGCTTCCTTCACTTTATCCGCGTCATACAGCATGACGCCGATGTAACGGATGCGGCCGACACATGTTTCCGAGCAAATTGTCGGCAAGCCGGCTTCGATGCGCGGGAAACAGAGCGTGCATTTTTCCGCTTTGTTCGTTTGCCAGTTGAAATATACTTTTTTGTACGGGCAGCTGGTGACGCAATATCGCCAAGCGCGGCAGGCGTTTTGGTCGACGAGGACGATGCCGTCCTCATCGCGTTTGTACATAGCGCCCGATGGGCAGCTCGATACGCATGACGGATTGAGACAATGTTCACAAATGCGCGGCAAATACATCATAAAGACATCTTCGAATTCTGCTTGGATCGCCTGCTCCATTTTGACAACGTTCGGGTCGCGCAAGCCGGTGACATGGGCCCCGGCCAAGTCGTCTTCCCAGTTCGGTCCCCACGATACTTCCATCCATTCACCGGTGATGGCCGATTTCGGCCGGGCAACCGGCTGATACCGCTTTTGCGGGCTGTTCGTCAACGTTTCGTAGTCGTAGTTCCATGGTTCGTAGTAATCGTCGATCGTCGGCTGGTACGGGTTGTAGAACAAATTGACGAGCCGCATGGCTTTCGGGCCGGATTTAAGCCGCAATTCGCCGTCTTTTAATTCCCAGCCGCCTTTATATTTATCTTGATCTTCCCACTGTTTCGGATAGCCGATCCCCGGCTTTGTTTCCACGTTGTTAAAGTACATATATTCGGCGCCGGGCCGGTTTGTCCATGTGTTTTTGCATGTGACGCTGCACGTATGGCAGCCGATACATTTATCCAAATTCATGACCATGCCGACTTGCGCTTTAATCTTCAAGCCAATCAACCTCCTCTAATTTGCGGATGACAACGAACAAGTCGCGTTGGTTGCCCGTCGGTCCGTAATAGTTGAATCCGTAGCTTAACTGCGCGTATCCGCCGATCATATGCGTCGGTTTCACATGGATGCGTGTCGGGCTGTTGTGCGTGCCGCCGCGGTTGTTCGTCAGCTTCGTGCCCGGCACGTTAATATGGCGGTCTTGCGCGTGGTGCATAAACGCCATGCCGCGCGGGAGACGGTGCGAGACGACGGCGCGGGCGACGACAACGCCGTTTTCGTTGAAACATTCGATCCAGTCGTTGTCTGTGATGCCGGCTTCGGCTGCGTCGTCTTTGTTCATCCAGACGGTCGGTCCGCCGCGGAACAATGTCAACATTGGCAGCGAATCGAAATACATGCTGTGAATCGACCATTTGTTATGCGGTGTCAAATAGTTTAAGACGACCTCTTTTCCGTTTTCCGTCGGCCGTTTGTTCGAGAATGGGCGGTGCGGCAAGACTGGCTTGAACGTTGCCATCGTTTCACCGAACTCGTGCATCAGTTCATGGTCGATGTAAAACGACTGTCTGCCGGTCAGTGTCCGCCACGGAATGAGCCGTTCGACGTTCGTCGTAAACGGCGAGTAACGCCGTCCGCCTTTTTCCGAACCGCTAAAGGCCGGTGAAGTGATGACCGTTTTCGGCTGAGCGGTGATTTGTTCAAACGTGAAGCACTCTTCTTCGCGTTCTTTCGCCAAGTCAGCAAGCTCCAAATTCGTCTTTTTCTCGAGCGCTTCCCATGCTTTGACGGCCATTTTTCCGTTTGTGGTCGACGACAGCGTCAAAATCGCTTCAGCTGCTTTTTTCGCTTCGCTAATGTCCGGGCAACCATCGGCGATGGAAGCGCGTCGGACAGTGCCAAGCCGGCGTTTCAGCTGTTCGTATTCGTCTTTCGCCGTCCAGGCGATCCCTTTTGTACCGATCGGCTGGCGGGCGACATTCGGACCTAAAGCGGTCATTTGGTCGTAAAGAAGGGTATAGTCGCGTTCAATGACGTGAATGTTCGGCATTGTTTTGCCCGGAATCGGTTCGATCTCGCCTTTGCTCCAGTCTTTCACTTCACCAAACGGCTGCGCCAGTTCTTGCGCCGTATCGTGCAAAAGCGGGGTGGCGACGACTTCTTTCATCGGCTTCAAGCCGGCTTGTTTGGCGACATCAGATACGGCTTTAGCGAGTGATTTGAAAATATCCCAGTCCGAGCGTGCTTCCCAGAGCGGAGGCACGGCTGGATTGAACGGATGGACGAACGGATGCATATCCGTGCTGCTTAAGTCATGTTTTTCATACCATGTCGCTGCCGGCAGGACGACATCGGAGTAGAGCGCTGTGCCGGCCATGCGGAAGTCCAAGTTGACAAGCAGATCGAGCTTGCCTTCCGGCGCTTCATCGCGCCAGCGGATTTCTTCCGGGCGCAGGCTGTCGCGGTCATCGTTTAACAAGCCGTTCGTCGTGCCAAGCAAATGTTTTAAGAAATATTCATGCCCTTTGCCGGAGCTTGAGATTAAGTTAGCGCGCCAAACGATCAAGTTGCGCGGGAAGTTCGCTTCATGATCCGGATCTTCGATAGCAAACTGCAATTCTTTATTTTTCAGCTGTTTCGCGACATAGGCGCCGATCTCTTCCGGCGTGCGAGCTCCATGGCTTACTGCTTCGTTATACAGCTCGATGCCATTTTTGTTAAACGTCGGGTACGACGGCAGCCAGCCGAGCCGGGCGGCCAAAACATTGTAATCGCCAGGGTGCGAATAGCGCGCTTTTTTAGCCAACGGCGAGATGAGTTCATCGATTGGCCGCTCTTCATAGCGCCATTGGTCAGTCGCAAAGTAGAAGAACGACGTGCCGTTTTGCAATTTTGCCGGTCCAACCCAGTCGCGAGCGGTGGCGATCGTCTGCCATCCTTCCGCTGGGCGCAGTTTCTCTTGCCCGACGTAATGGGCCCAACCGCCGCCGTTGACCCCTTGGGCGCCGACGAACAAGACAAGGTTCAGCACAGCGCGATAAATCGTATCCGAGTTAAACCAATGGTTAATGCCAGCACCGACGATGATCATCGACCGGCCGTTCGTGTCGATCGCATTGTCAGCAAACTCGCGGGCGATTTTCACGACAAGTTCGCGCTTGACGCCGGTGATGGCTTCTTGCCATGCCGGGGTGAACGGCACATCGTCATCGTACGAACGGGCGACTGTGCCGCCGATGCCGCGGTCGATGCCATAGTTGGCCAAAATCAAGTCATAGACGGTCGTGACGTAAACGTCTCCCGTTACGGTTTGCACTTTTTTCACTGGAACCGCGCGTTCGATCGTTTTTCCGCCGTCAGCGGTGAAATATGGAAGCTGGATCGAGATGACTTCATCTTCGCTCCCTAAAAACGACAGGCGTGGCTCAAGCGGCTGTTCTGTTTCCTCATCAACAAGACGCAAGTTCCATTTTCCTTTGTCTTCCCAGCGCGTGCCGATCGTTCCGTTCGGCACGGCAAACGAGTCGGTGTTCTCGTCGTAGATAACCGGCTTCCATTCGGCATTTTCGGTATGTTTGCCAAGATCTTTGGCCAACAAGAAGCGGCCGGCCGTCCATGCACCGCCGTCTTGTTTTAAAGTGACGATAAACGGAAAATCGGTGTACGTTTTTGCATATTGTTCAAAGTACGGGATAGTCCGTTTGACATAATATTCGTTTAAAATGACGTGCCCCATTGCCATAGCCAAAGCGCCGTCCGTTCCTTGTTTCACTGACAGCCAATCATCGGCAAATTTCGTCGACTCGGCGTAATCAGGGCTGACGGACACAACTTTCGTGCCGCGGTAGCGCACTTCAGCTAAAAAGTGAGCGTCCGGCGTCCGGGTGAGCGGGACATTTGAGCCCCACGTGATGATGTAACCGGCATTGTACCAGTCGCTTGATTCCGGCACGTCCGTTTGATCGCCCCAAATTTGCGGCGATGCCGGCGGCAAATCGGCGTACCAATCATAGAAGCTTAACATCGGTCCGCCCATCAGTTGCATAAACCGTGACCCAGCGGCATGACTGACCATCGACATCGCTGGGATCGGAGAGAAGCCGACATTGCGATCTGGGCCGTATTTTACGACCGTATATAATAAGGAAGCAGCGACAAGCGTCAATGCTTCGTCCCAGCTGACGCGCACGAATCCACCTTTCCCGCGCGCCTGTTTGTAGCGCTTTGCTTTTTCCCGGTCTTCGACGATGCTTTTCCACGCTTTTAGCGGATTGTTTGGGTAATAGGTAAGCGCCTCACGCCACATGTCAAGCAAGATGCCGCGAACATACGGGTATTTGACGCGCAGCGGGCTGTACATATACCATGAGAAGCTCGCGCCGCGCGGGCAGCCGCGTGGTTCAAAGTCTGGCATATCCGGTCCGGTCGACGGATAGTCGAGCTGCTGTCCTTCCCACGTGACAATGCCGTTTTTGACGTAAATGTTCCAACTGCATGACCCGGTACAGTTGACGCCATGAGTTGAACGGACGACTTTGTCGTGCTGCCAGCGTCGGCGGTATGCATCTTCCCAGGCGCGGTCGCCGTAGGTTACTTCGCTATGTCCATCGGCTTGACGCTCGATCGGACGAATATATTTGAAACGGTTAGCGAGTGGAGATCGTCTTCGCTTCATTTTGTTCACTCCTTAATTAGCGTTTTGTACTTTTAACTATAGCCATGATGTCAATAACGCGATGTTAATTTTGTCACATTTGGTCGCATTGTCACAAATTCGTCAAAGAAGCGAACAAATATTCTTTGTTATGGTATAATGGGGAAAACAAGGAAGTTTGAGGGGATGTTCGTTGCGGTATTCGAGTCATGTGATCGTTTCATTATGCCTCGGGGCGTCGGTATCTACGTATACGGCGCTTCCGTTTACTGCTGCCTATACGGCTGGTCTTGTCATCGGCAGCCTTCTTCCTGATATTGACGAGCCGTCGTCGTATGTCGGACGCCGTTCGTTTGGCGTCGCAAGTAAAGTCAAAGAAGCATTTGGCCATCGTGGCATGACGCATTCGTTCATCGTCTGGGGTGTGCTTGCTGCCCTCGTGTGGCGCGACTCATCGTCGCCGTTCGCCGCCGGGATCGTGCTTGGCTATTTGTTTCATATTATTGAAGACTTTTTTTCTGTCCAAGGGGTGCCTTTGTTTTGGCCGTTTTCTTCGAAGCGGTGGAAAGTGCCGCTCTATCGGACGGGAAAAGGGATGGAAAAAGTGTTGGTTTACGCTGCCTTAACCGGCTTCGTTTATTTCGTGGCCAACGGATTGTTCCGCGAGTGGTGGCAATCGATTTTATTCATTTGGTGAGAGGTTGAAAAAGGAAACGGAGATGGGGGCGGCGAATGTATATGGATGAAAAAGACAGATAAGGGAGAGGACACGATGAAAGAACGATATCCTGTACTTCCCGGCGCAGAGCCGTTTTACGCTGAAAACGGGCCGGTCGGGGTGCTGTTGTCGCACGGGTTCACGGGCACGCCACACAGCATGCGCCCGCTTGCTGAAGCGTATGCCCAAGCCGGTTATACCGTTTGCTTGCCGCGCTTAAAGGGGCATGGGACGCACTACGAAGACATGGAACGAACGACGTTCCACGATTGGATTGCCTCGGTCGAGGAAGGATATGAATGGCTGAAACAACGATGCCAAACCATTTTTGTCACCGGGCTGTCGATGGGTGGGACGCTCACGCTTTATTTGGCGGAACAGCACCCGGAGATTTGCGGCATCGTACCGATTAACGCCGCTGTCGATATTCCGGCCATCGCCGCTGGGATGACGGGTGGGGGCGAGGTGCCGAGGTATCTTGACTCGATCGGTTCAGATTTGAAAAATCCAGATGTGAAAGAATTATCATACGAGAAAACGCCAACTGCATCGCTCCTTCAGCTGGCTCAATTGATGGAGCGTGTGAAAGAAGAGCTTGGACGCATTACTTGCCCGGCGCTAATTTTCGTTTCCGATGAAGACCATGTTGTGCCGCCTGGGAATGCCGATATCATTTTTCAAGGCGTTCAATCGTCAGAGAAAGAGATCGTCCGTCTTCACAACAGCTACCATGTAGCAACATTAGATTATGATCAGCAAACGATTATCGAACGGTCACTTCAGTTTTTCGCCAAACATGCTTGAACGCTCTCCCGTCTACGCTCACGCTGAGAAGGGGAGATCTTTTCCGTTCGCGATGATGCATGTGTCTGCTTGCGACCCATTCTGTCGAAAACAGGGTGGGTCATTTCTTGTTTCTTTGTCGTTATTTTTCTAAAAAAATATATGGTTGTTTTAGGTGGCTTGTTCTAAACTTATTACTAAAGTAGAAGGGGAAGAGAGAAGAACAAGATGGCTTCTTATCCTCTATTTTCTTATTTCGAAGAACAATGTGCGCAGGTAGGATCATGTATTTGTTCGAAACATCAGCGGTTTCAATGATATCGATTGACATTCATCTCCTACCGCTCGCAACCTACATATTCCTTAAGGAGGCAGCTTTTTGCCGGAACATGATAAAGGAGTTTTTGTTGCATGAACCATATTGAACATATCGCATCGCTCGTTGAAGAAAAACGAATTGTAGACGCCCTCGCTGAAGTGCGGCCACAGTTAGAAAAGGTCGGATTGTTTGGATGGCGGTCACTGTTGGCGTCATGGGACAGCATCGAACCGTTCCGGGCGCTCATCCGGCTGTTTGATTATGCGCTTATGTACCGCCATAGCGGGCTTATCGCCCGCTACGCCCACCGCAAGTTGAACACATTGCAGACGTTGGCTTGGGTGTGTGATGAATGGCTTGAGAACCGCCGGCCACTTGATGTTGAAGAGGCGCTCCTACCGCGCCTTGCCAAAGCGCTTCAAGGCAAGACCGACGAGCCCGACGAAGCAATCGCCCGGGCGGCGTTTACGTTAGTGCGCGCCTTGTTGGATATGCGGCGAGTCGATGAGGCACGTGAATGGATGAATGTGGTCGCCCGTTATGAGACGGTGTCGATCCATGACAAATGGGGCTATTTTTATATCGAAACCGGCGACCGGAAGCGAGCGGAACAAGTGATCCGCTCCGGGCTGGACGACTCGGAGCGCGGCGATATGTGCTATTTGCTTCTGGCTGATCTGTATGCGCTTGATGGCCGTCATCACGAGGCGTTGGCCGTTCTTGAGGAAGGAAGACGGCGTTTCCCACAAGTGTTGTCGTTTTACGCGGAACGCGTGCGCCGCTTGCGCGATGTGCGCGCCTACCGTGAGGCGCTCGCGGCGATGGAAGAGCTTGACCGCTTGAATCCGCTTCATATGCATCGCCGTTATTTCGCCCATGTGCGCGCAGAACTGTATTATCAGCTAGAGGAATGGGAGAAGCTTGAGTCGTTGGTGAGAGCCGAGCCGAGGCTTGAGAAAACGCCGTACGCCCGCGCGCTTGGGCGGCAAAGGGAGCGGGCGGTCGTGCTGCCGCTTGTTTCAGTTGTTCAAAAGCATAACTATTGTGTGCCGGCGAGTTTAGAAATGATGCTTCGCTTGCTCGGTTCTCCCCGGACGCAAGATGAAGTGGCGGAGCATATTTTTGATGTGCGTGGTTCTAAATTATCAACGACGGTTCATTATTTGGAGAAGCTCGGGTTTGTTTGCCGCTTTTTCATCGGTTCACCACCGCACTGGAAGCGGCTCATTGATGAAGGGATTCCAGTGCTCTTGAGCGTTGATTACGAGCAGTCGTCGCACGTACAAGTGTTGTTTGGCTATGATGAGCGGCTCGGGGCGTTTTACGTGCAAGATCCAAACGTATTCGAACCCTTTGTCGTTCCAGAAGAAGAGCTCGAAAAATGGTACGCCGGGACGCATTATTTGTCGATTGTTGCGCTTCCCCGGGAAAAAGTTGCCCTTGCTGCGGAGCTTCCTATTGAGGAAGACCGTTATTTCCGGGAACTGCATGCCTTTGCGGAAAAGATGGATGAAGATGAACAGGCGTATTTCGATGCGTTTGTTGCTTTTTTGCGCCAGCATGAGCATATTCCGTACACATGGCTATATACGGTCAAACATTTTGGCAGTGATGAGGCGAAGACGCTTGTGCTTGACTATGCTGAGCGGGTTTTGGAACGATATCCCGAGCATAACGATTTATTGCTAGTAACAGCGAAAGCTTATGTTTATATACAAGAAATGGAGCGGGCGGAACAGGCGCTGAAACAGGCAAAAGGAAAAAGGCAAAGCCCGCTGTACCATTACTTGCGCGGACGCATTGCCTTTTTTATGAGCCGCTATGAAGAAGCGGTCCGCCATTTTCGCGCTTCGCTTCAGCTTGATCCGGATCAGCCGGAAGTGTGGAGCTACACGGCGCTCGCTTCGGCATATGCTGGCTATACTGAAAGGGGGCTGGTTTGTTCACGCATCGCTGTCCATTTGCACCCGGGCGATCTGTTTATCGAAACGAACCATGGCTTGTTGTTGTTCCACGCGAAGCGTTTGGCTGAAGCGCGCAAATGGTTTGATCACCTCGTGCGCCGCGAGCGGCGCGACGCTCATCTTTGGTATGAGCGCGCCCGCTGCGATCTGGAGCTTGGCCACCGGCGTAAGGCCGAGCGCGGCTTTCGTGTTGCCAAGGCGCTCGATCCGCGGGAGCCGTACCCGTATGTCATGCTTGCTGACTTGTATGATGACGATGGTAAACGGGAACAGGCGAAAGCAGTGCTCAAAGAAGGGCTCGCGGCCGCGGAACGGTTGGCGCTGCTTTACGTTCGACTCGGCGACGCTTATATGGACGAAGGGGAGGTGGAACAGGCCGCCTCATGCTACGAAAAAGCCATTCGTCACGATGACAACGACGTGTTTGCCCATCTTGGGCTGGCATCTGCCCTGATGGAGCGCGGACACGTTGAAGCGGCGAAACGGCACGTGATGGAACAGCGCACTCGTTTTGCCGATGATAGCGAATATTGGCTAAACGCCGGCAAGTGGCTATTGGTCCATGGGGTTGCCAATGAGGCGGAGGGAAAACAACTGGCGCTCTCATGGCTTGAGAACGGGCTTCGCCTCGCCGAATTTGATATCGAAGAAGTGTATGAGTTTTACATTGACCAGCTGACAACGCCAGCTCTTCGAGAGCGCGGCCGGACGTTTTTGGAACAGCTCATTGCCGCTCGTCCCGGCCTAGCTCCGGCTCATTCGGCCCTCGGTGTCCTTTACGAGCGGCAAAGCCGGCCGTCCAAGGCGATGGCAGTTTATCGAAAAGCCGCTGCCATGGGCCATCCGCTTTCATTATACCGGTTGGCGGAGCTGTGCAGCGCCCTCGGCCGCTACGAAGAGGCAAAACAGCATTATGAATCGTGTTTGGATGCCGATCCGTCGTTTGCCCTTTGCCATTTTCGTCTGGCCGCGCTATACGAGATGGAAGGAAATGAAGAGCAGCAGCACGCGCATTTGCTTGAGGCGGTCCGGCTTGCCCCGCTGCGTGCAGATATCGAATCGTTAGCGGCGCTCCTCGAGCCATCTGCGTTGCTTCAAGCGTTAGCCGATGCCCGCCGTCTGGCCGGGGATGTATGGTATTATGACAGCCTCGGGTATGTATACGGGGCGCTTGGGCGCGAAGATCAAGAAAAGATGGCCGTCGAGAAAGCACTTGCCCTTGAACCGGATCACCGTGAAGCGCTTCGCCATTACGCGAATGTGCTTCACCAAGAAGGCCGTACGAAAGAGGCGATCGAGTTATTCGAACGATTGATGATGCACCATCCTGACGATGAATCGTTGTATTCGGCATATGTCGCTCTTTTTCCGAAAACCATGCGCGGTTTAGGAAAGCTTCGCCATCGGTTGGAGCGGCTAACCATCGATCGTCAAGAAAAAAGTGTTGTTTATCGAAATGCGGCCGCCGCTCTCCTTCCGTATTTGGAAGGAGAGCGGAACAAAAACGAAGCGGGGGCGCGCTGGTGGACAAAAGCGAAACAATGGGTTGGAAGAGTTTCTGTGCTTTCGATCGCCATGGATTTGTATGAGGAAGCGATCCATCTCGACCGCGGCCATCACGAAGCCTATGGGCAGCTCGCCCGCCTTTATGCGGCTGCCGAGCTGGAGGGCGATGCTGTCAAAATGTGGCGCAAAGCGCTTGCTAACGTTTGGGATCCTTCGTTGGCGCGTGAATTTGTAGAATACTTATTGGCGGCTGATGATGTTCGAAAACGGCAAGAAGCACAGTCATGGCTTGATCGATTGCTCACGGACGAACCGGATGATTTGGAATTGCTCACATGGCAGGCGGTCATTTGGCTCAAGAGCGGACAACAGGAGAAAGCCGAGCGGCAATTGCAGGTGATCGTTGCTGAGGAGCCGCTTGCTCGCGAAGCATTTATGTTGCTTAGCGAACAATATATGGAGACCGGCCGCTACGCTGAAGCGGCAGCGCTTTGGGAGCATTGCGCCCATTGGTATGTTGAAGATACAGAATGGCACCTGCAGTTGGCCGCTATTTACGAGGAAATGGGGCATCTCAATCAGGCGCTTGCGACCATTGAACGGCATGCTCATGTGTCGGAAGATATCCACCTTCGTTACGAGCGCGCTCGCTATCTTTCACTTCTTGGGCGTTTCGATGAGGCGAAGCAAGAGCTCGATGCCGTGTGGGCGGCCGATGAGAGTGGAGAGTTTGCTGCGTTAGCGGCTGAGGAGCCGGCGTTTCATCGAATGAAACAAATGTGATGGATCATTGCTTTTCTTTTAAAAGAAAGTTTGGTATTGTTATGAGAAGAAGAGAATTGTCAGGCGGAAAGGAGGGGAATGCATGGAAGCGCCGATCGAGCTGCTTTGGTACATGTCACTTGTTGGTGTGCTGTTTGTCATCGTTAAAGGCTATATGGGCATACACCGGGTGACGAAATCGTTATCTTACGAATCGGCATGGACTACGGTTCGCGAGTATCGGGCAGGAGCAGCTACGGGTTTCGTTGCGCTTCCATCACGTCCGCTGTTTTTGCCGCAGCGACGGAAAATCCCCATTCGCGAACGGACGAACCGGACCGATGAGGATGGAAGGCCCTTTTCTTGATGAAACGACATGATTTTTTGACATGATCAAGGAGGGCTTTTCATGAAAAAATGGTTAGTAGTGTTGCTTAGTGTTGCCTTGCTTCTTTCTGGCTGCAGCTCGAATGAACCGATCGACGAACATAGCCAAGGGATTTGGAATCATTACTTTGTCTATCCGATGTCCAAGCTGTTGTTGACGTTTGGCCATTGGTTTGGCGACAACTACGGCATTGCCATTATCGTGTTGACGCTCATTGTCCGTTTTTGTTTGCTGCCGCTTATTTTGAAGCAGTTCCGCACCTCGATTGCTATGCAAAAGCTGCGCCCGGAGCTGTTGAAACTGCAAGAAAAATATAAAAGCAAAGACCCAGAAACACAACGCAAGCTCCAGCAAGAGATGGTTCAACTGTACCAAAAGCATGGGATCAATCCGGCGAGCGGTTGCCTGCCGGTACTTATCCAAATGCCGATTTTTATGGCGCTTTATTATGCGATTTCGCGGACGCAGGAAATCAAAACCCATTCGTTCTTATGGGTCGAACTCGGCCACCGCGATCCGTATTTCATTTTGCCGATTTTGGCGGCATTGACGACATTTCTCTCGCTTCGCCTGTCGCCATCCATGACTGAAGAACAAATGCCGCAAATGGCAATGATGTCCTACATCATGCCAGTGATGATTTTTATCGGTGCTAGCTCCGTTCCGTCGGCGCTGTCACTCTATTGGGTTGTCGGCGGCTGCTTCTCGATCATCCAATCGCTTATGTTGCGCAGCCAGCTGAAAGCAGCCAAAACGGCAGAAAACAGCTAACGACAATGAAATGAAACGATCCTCCGCTTCGCTTTTCGGATGAAAAGGGAAAGGAGGATCGTTTTTTATTTTTCTAGTTGCAGGCCCATCATACGCGCAGTTGGGCTCTCAGGCAAGAAAACGCTTTTACTGTTGTGATATAATATAGAAAACGCTAAAAAGGACGCGGCCGAGATGGAAACATCGCAACGAAGCCGTATCTCTTCCTGTCTAAAATATTCACATTTGGAAAGGAAAAGAGAATAGAATTTTTCAAAAACTAGACATGTTCAACTCAGAGCAAGAGGCGCTCCGTTCGGGAGATTCCGTTTGCTCGGATGTTGACTGCTTGGATACAGGAGAAGAAAAAAAGGGGGAGTGATGCAAAATGGGGAAAGCACTGATTAACATCGACTACACCGTTGATTTCATTGCCGATGACGGTGCGCTCACATGCGGGAAGCCGGGACAAGTGATTGAGGACGAGCTTGTGCGGGTAACGAAACAGTTTATTGACCATGGCGACTTTGTCGTTTTTGCCATTGACAAGCATACGGAAGAAGACCATTATCATCCGGAGACAAAGCTGTTTCCGCCGCATAATATCGAGGGGACGAAAGGACGGAAGCTGTATGGGGAGCTAGAGACGTTGTACCAAGCGAATAAGCATAAGAAGAATGTGTATTGGATGGATAAAACGCGCTACAGCGCGTTCGCCGGAACCGACTTAGAGCTGAAGTTGCGCGAGAGAGGCATCACGGAAGTGCATTTGGTCGGGTGCTGCACCGATATTTGCGTCCTTCATACGGCGGTTGATGCGTACAACAAAGGATTTCGCCTCGTCGTTTATCGGCGGGCGGTCGCGAGCTTTGATGCGGCCGGGCACGAGTGGGCGCTTCGGCATTTTCACCATGCGCTAGGCGCAGAAATAGTGGAATAATGGTCGAAACATGGTAGAATAGACCGTGGACATTCTTTTTCATCCGGTGGCGTGTTCATTTGGTTGTTGGAGGTTGCAAAAATGGGTGGAACATATGCAGACGACAGTTTGATGCTCCATACGGACTTATATCAAATTAATATGGTTGAAACATATTGGGAAGACGGGATACACGAGCGCCGGGCCGTGTTTGAGGTGTTTTTTCGCAAGTTGCCGTTTGGCAACGGCTATGCCGTCTTTGCCGGGCTTGAGCGCGTGATACAGTTTTTGCAAGGATTCCGTTTTTCCGACAGTGATATCAATTATTTGCGCAATGAGCTTGGTTACCGCGACGATTTTTTGGACTATTTGCGGACGCTTCGCTTTACTGGTACGGTTCGTTCGATGAAGGAAGGAGAAATCGTCTTTGCCAACGAGCCAATTATGCGCATTGAAGCACCGCTTGCGGAGGCGCAGCTCATTGAAACAGCCATTTTAAACATCATCAATTTCCAGACGCTCATCGCTACGAAAGCGTCGCGCATTAAGCATATTCTCGGGGACGAACCAGCATTGGAGTTTGGCAGCCGCCGGGCGCAGGAGATGGACGCTGCTCTTTGGGGTGCGCGCGCGGCGTATATCGGCGGGATTGAAGCGACATCGAACGTGCGGGCCGGGAAGCTGTTTGGCATTCCAGTCGCCGGGACGCACGCTCATTCCATGATTCAAGCGTATCAAGACGAATACGTAGCATTTTACAAATATGCACGCCGCCATAAAGACTGCGTATTTCTTGTTGATACGTACGATACGTTAAAATCCGGGGTGCCGAACGCCATTCGCGTCGCTAAAGAGCTTGGTGATAAGATCAATTTCATCGGCATTCGCATTGACAGCGGCGATTTGGCTTATTTATCAAAAGAAGCGCGGAAAATGCTTGATGAGGCTGGGTTCCCGAACGCGAAAATTTTTGCTTCGAACGATTTGGATGAAGATACGATTTTAAACTTGAAATCGCAAGGGGCGAAAATCGACGTGTGGGGGATCGGCACGAAGCTGATCACGGCATACGACCAGCCGGCGTTAGGTGCGGTATATAAAATCGTAGCGATTGAAAACGAAGCCGGTGAGATGGTCGATACGATCAAAATCAGCGGCAATCCAGAAAAAGTGACGACGCCGGGGCTAAAGCGGGTGTATCGCATCGTCAATAAAATCAATCATAAAGCAGAGGGCGATTACATTGCCTTAGAAAGCGAAAACCCGCAGCAAGAAGAGCGGCTGAAAATGTTCCATCCGGTGTACACATTCATCAGCAAATTCGTCACGAATTTTGAAGCGCGCGACTTGCATGAAACGATTTTTGACAACGGCAAACTCGTTTACACATCGCCGCCGCTTCCGGACATTCAGGCATATGCGAAGGAGAGTTTACGTTTATTTTGGGAGGAATACAAACGAACGCTCAACCCGGAGCAATATCCCGTCGATTTGAGCCAAGCGTGCTGGGACAATAAGATGGAAAACATTCGTAAAGTAAAAGAAAAGATTGGGCACTCATCTGCAAACGAGTAAGCAACCACACCAGTTTCAAAGCTGTCAAAATAGAACAAGGTGTATGCTTACATAGTGCCAGGAGTGGAACGTGCCGACAACAAAGCGTTTGGCTGTCACTAGAACAAGCCCCGAGCTGAAAATAGCTAAGATGAAAGGGTTGTCAAGGAAAAAAGTGTCCCGCGTTGAAGCGGGGCACTTTTCCACATCACGGCTGTGTTTTTTGAGCTTGTAGCTGCTTGTCCAGTTCGTCAACGAGCTTAGCGAAATGACGCAAGACACGCTCGACTGGTTCGGAGCTTGTCATATCGACACCAGCTCGCTTGAGCAGGCGAAGCGGATCGTCTGACGTGCCGGATCGCAAAAACTGTTTGTACCGCTTCAACGCCTCGCCGCTTTTGTCGGCTTTGATGTCACTGACGATGGCATATGAGGCGGCGAGGGAGGTCGCATATTTGTATACATAAAACGCGTCATAAAAATGGGGGATGCGCAGCCAGCCGCGTGCGGCTCCCGGATCGGCGGCGTATGCCGGACCGTAATACGTTTTCAGCAACTCCAGCCAAAGATGGTTGAGTTCATCTGCCGTCAAACTGCCGCCTTGACGCACTTTATCATGGATCACCCGTTCAAATTCAGAATACATCACTTGCGTGTACAACGTGCCGCGAATTTGCTCGATCTGTTCGATGAGCAGGCGGAACTTTTCCTCTTTTGTTTTCGCTTGTTTGTACAAATAATCAAGCATCAGCCATTCATTGGCAGTGGATGCCACTTCTGCGGTGAAAATCGAATGGCCGGAATAATGGTACGGCTGTGTGCGGTTCGTGTACACGGAATGCATGGCGTGCCCGAGCTCATGTGCCATCGTCAACACGCTGTCAAGCGATCCGTTGTAATTAAGCAAGATGAACGGATGGGTGTCATACGCTCCCGTATTGTAGCCGCCGGTATATTTTTTTGGGCGCGGGTAAACATCAAGCCATCGTTCCGTAAACGCTCGGTGTACATGCTCGATATAGTCGTCACCAAGTGGTCGGAGCCCTTCCAATAAGAGGGTTTTTGCCGTCTCCACAGGGATGGATTCCTCTGTTTTACCAGCGAGCGGCACATATAAGTCGTAGCTATGGACACGGTCGAGGCCGAGCGCCTGTTTTCGCAACTCAATATAACGATGAAGCGTTGGCAAGTGGCGATGGACGGCAGTGATCAAGTTGTCAAACACTTTCTTTGGCACATCGTCAGCAGCGAGTGCAGCGTCTAGGCCGGATGGATAGCGGCGAATTTCGGCATACAGCTCATCCGCTTTAACGGATGCGTATAGCGTCGCCGCAGCCGTCTGTTCGAGCGCCTCGTAGCTTTTGGCTTTTGCTTCAAACGCGGCTTTCCGGTAACGGCGGTCCGGATGCTGAAGGAGGGTGGCATAGTTATGATCCGTCAGTGTCACTGTTTTTCCGTCCGGCATGCGGACAGACGGCGGCTCGTAATCGCCGCGAGAAGCGTGGTCGTAAATGTTTTCCGCTTCGCCAAGAGCCGGCGCCAGTTTGGCGAGCAGTCGTTCCTCACGTTTTGTGAGCGTATGCGGCTTTTGTTCGCGCAGTTCGGTGAAGTAATAGCGATAGGCCTTGAGCGGCTTGCTGTTTTGGAGCTTTTTAAGCGTCTGCTCCGGAAGGGCGAGCAGCTCCGGCTCGATAAATGCGGTCTTTTCCGCATATTGAGTGGCGAGCGCTTTCACTTTTGCCTCAAGCTGGGCGGCTGTTTTGTCTTTAATGTTGAGGTCGCGTTTTAAATGGGCATAAAGCGACAGTTTTTCAAGCTTGCGGGCCGTTTGTTCATTCAAGGAGAACAGCTTGGCGATCGTTTTGGCATCGTTAAGTTTTCCTTCAAAGGCTGCCAGTTTCGGCAAAGCGTTGTTAACCGCTTGATAGTCGCGCATCCATTCCGCTTCGGACGGATAAATGTCGGCTAAATTCCATTCGTATGCCGTGTCAGCGGCCGACGTTGGCCATGGAATGGCCAAAAGAAGCATCGCCAACAGCGAGACGAGCCGGCGCTTCATATGATCACGTCCTTTCCGTTTTTTTCCTCTCGTCTGTAGTATGTGCAAACAGGAACGTTTTAGCCAAAAAAGAAGAAAGGAAGAGGATGATGGAACGAGTTCAGTTAGCGGACAACTTGTCTTTTTCCCGCGTCATTTACGGCTGCTGGCGGCTCGCCGACTGGGGCTATTCGGCCAGGCAGCTGCTTTCATTAATTGAGTTTTGCCTTGAGCGTGGCATCACCACATTTGACCATGCCGATATTTATGGCAACTACACGTGCGAATCACGTTTTGGCGATGCGCTGACATTAAAACCAAGTTTGCGCAGTCAGATTGAGATCGTGACGAAATGTGGCATTAAGCTGCCATCGAAGTATGGGATGAAATTGTACGATACAAGCAAAGATCATATTATCGCCTCGGTCGAGCAATCGCTGCGGAATTTTCGTACCGATTATATCGATGTCTTGCTCATCCATCGCCCGGATCCGTTCATGAATCCGGAAGAGGTGGCTGAGGCGTTTTGCCAGTTAAAGGCAGACGGAAAAGTGCGTTATTTCGGCGTCTCGAACTTTAAGCGTTCACAGCTTTCAATGCTTGAGTCGTATTTACCATTTCCGCTCGTTACCAATCAAATTGAAGTATCGGCGTACCGGTTGGAAAATCTTGAAGACGGCACGGTTGATCTTTGCTTGGAGAAGCGAATGCCGCCAATGGTCTGGTCGCCGCTCGCCGGTGGAGCGATCTTTTCCGCTGATGATGACCGAGCGGTGCGGTTGCGCGCCACCTTAGAACAAGTGCGGGGTGAGCTCGGCGCCGAGACGATCGATGAAGTGCTGTACGCGTGGCTTTTCGCCCATCCGGCGCGGATGATGCCGATTGTCGGCTCAGGGAAACAAGAACGAATCGAGCGGGCGGTGCGAGCATTATCTTTCTCGCTGTCCCGTGAGCAATGGTTCGCCATTTTGCAAAGTTCGATGGGGCATGATGTACCGTAAGGAGAGAAGTCGATGAAAGTCATTATTGCAGAAAAACCAGATCAAGGGGCAACACTCGCCTCCATTTTTCGCACGAAAAAACGGCAAGGTTATATCGAAATTTTGCCAAACGACTTGTTTCCGGACGGAGCGTACATGACATGGGCGATCGGCCATCTTTGCCAGCTTGCGCCGCCTGAGCGGTATCGCTCGGAATGGAAGCGGTGGACGTTGAAGGCGCTGCCCATCATTCCAGAACGATTTGAATACGAAGTGGAAAAAGCGAAAGCAAAGCAGTTCAAAGTCGTGAAAGAACTGCTGCGGAAGCCGGAAGTGAAGGAAATCATTCATGCCGGCGACGCCGGGCGTGAAGGGGAGCTCATTGTGCGCAACATCATCCGCCTGAGCGGCGTCAATAAACCGATGAAGCGGCTTTGGCTGTCGTCATTGACCCCGAAAGCGATTGAAGAAGGGTTTCGCCGCTTGCTCGACGAGCGGACGACGCGTCCATTGTATGAGGAAGCGTACGCCCGCGCCTGCGCGGATTGGCTCGTCGGCATGAACGCTTCACGAGCCTACAGCCTGTTGCTTAAGGAGCGGGGGATGAACGATGTGTTCTCCGTTGGGCGCGTGCAAACGCCGACATTGGCCTTAATTGTCCGGCGTGAGCGGGAAATTGAACAGTTTCGCCCTGAGCCGTTTTGGGAAGTGGTCGCTTCGTTTGTCATCGGCGATAAGCAGTATGAAGGAAAATGGATAGATGAAAACGGGCAAACGCGTCTCAAGGACGAAGCGATGGCAAAAAACATCGCCGCTTTCTGTCGGGGGAAGCAGGCGGTAGTCGCCGACGTCCGTACGGATCGGAAAACGTTCCAACCGCCGCTGTTGTTCAACCTGTCGACACTGCAGGCGACAGCGAACAAACTCTATCGCTTTTCCCCCAAAAAAACGCTCGATGTGTTGCAGTCGCTCTATCAAAAAGGAATCGTCTCGTATCCACGCTCTGATTCGATGCATGTGACCAGGGGAGAGGCGGAAACGTTCCCGGCTATTTTACAAAAGCTGTCGGCGTTTTCAGCGTACGCTTCGTATTTTCCGCTGCCGCAGCCTTCGATTTTACATAACAAACGTTATGTAAATGAAAAGAAAGTGACTGACCATTATGCCATCATTCCGACCGAACAAGTCGTTGACCCAGAAAAGCTGTCGGCCGATGAGCGGAAAGTGTATGATTTGATCGTCCGCCGACTCATCGCCGCCCATCACCAGGCGGCGGTTATCGATTATACAACGGTGGCGACGCTTGTTGATGGACGTGCTCGTTTCATCACAAAAGGAAGACAAGTCATTGAGGAAGGATGGCGCGCTGTCATTCGCCCACATGAGGAGGAAAAGGAAACGGTGCTTCCGCTACTCTGCCAAGGTGAAGCCGGCGAAGTGGCGGACATCCAAGTAAAAGAAGGAAAAACGGAACCTCCGAAACGGTATACGGAAGGGCAACTCATTACGCTCATGAAAACAGCCGGGAAGTTTTTAGATGATGAAGCGCTTGAAAAAGTGCTCGCCAAAACGGAAGGGCTCGGCACAGAGGCGACAAGGGCGGCGATCATTACGATGCTGAAAGAGCGGAAGTATATCGAGGTGAAAAACAACCTTGTGTATGCGACGGACAAGGCCAAAGTATTGATCGAGGCGCTCGGTGGCACGATTCTCGCTTCACCGGAAATGACGGCAAAATGGGAACAGCGTTTAAGCGAAATTGGTGAAGGAGCGGCCTCCTCCGCCGCGTTTATGGAACAGGCGAAAAAGCTGGCGCAAAAAGTGGTTGCTGATGCCATCGCCGCTGCGCCAAGCTGGAATTTCAGCGGGCTTGACACCGCTTCGATCCAGCGGACGAAAACGAAAAAAACGGTTGGTGAACCGCTCGGGCGCTGTCCGCTTTGCGGCGGAACCGTCGTTGACAAAGGAACGTTATACGGCTGTGACCAATATGTGAAAACGAGCTGCTCGTTTACGGTCTCAAAACGTATTCTCGGCAAGTCGATTTCGGCGGCGAATATGAAAAAGCTGCTTGCGAAGGGCAAAACGAATGTCATCAAAGGATTCAAAAAAGGTGGAAAAACGTTTGACGCTGTCCTAGTGTGGGATGAAAACGATAAGAAGCTGTCATTTCAGTTTCCGAAACGGTGACGGAAGGCAGATAAAGCATGCTGCTTGTGAAAAAGCGTTTCGCAAAAAGGCGGGCCGTGAACGGCCTGCTTTTTTTCATTTTTGAATCCGCTCGCTAACCAGCCGAGGGTGTTTGATGTGGCAAAGCTGAACGGCTTGTACAACCATCCGCAAACATTACCTTGCGGATGGCGGTGGTCTATTGTGATCGTAAATAGGCCGTTTGTGTCATCAGCAATCGGCTACATCGATCTGCTTTTTTGATGATAAATGAAAGGAGAAATGCTTTTAATCAAATAAACCGTAATTATATTATGTTAACAAAAGAGGAGCCGCCCAACTATCTGTTAACCACGGGGCGGCTGGTGGCAAGCAGCAATGCGGGCGGGGCGGTCCGGGTAGTCGGTGAACAAGCCGTCAACGCCGATGGAGCATAGACGTGCCAAATCGTGTGGGTTGTTCACCGTGTAGACATGCACGATGAGCCCGCGGCTATGAGCGGCATCCACCCACTCTTGATTGGCGAGTGAAAGCGGCAAGCCAACGCCATCGGCATAGACGGCGACCTGCTCTAGCAGCTCGTTCGGGCTTATACGAGCCGTCTCGCGTTCTCCAATGAGCTGAATGAGCGGAATGCCATTTGGGATGAGCGGCCTTAGCGTCTGCAAACTCTCGGGGTGAAACGATTGAAATATGATGCGTCCGCGCTGTAAATAATAATGTTTTTGCAATAGCTGTACGACCGATTTTTCGATGCCGGGCTGCTTTAGTTCAATGTACAAAGGGGCATCGATTCGTTCTGATTTCAGCGTGTGTATGATGTCCTCAAGTGTCGGGATCGGTTCGCCGGCAAAGCGCTTACCAAACCAGGAGCCGGCATCAAGACGCTTCAGCTCGGCGAGTGAAAAATCGCCAACCTGCCACGGAGAACGGCGAGGGTAGACGGTTTCGGCATTCGTCGTTCGGGCGAGTGTTGCATCATGCATGGCGATGAGTTTTCCGTCTTTCGTCATGCGCACGTCAACCTCAATATAATCAGCGTGCATGCGGGCGGCAAGCCGGTAGGAGGCAAGTGTATGCTCCGGTGCATGTCCGGAAGCACCGCGATGGGCGATGATGATCGGCTCGCGGGTGACAGACGGCTGTTGTGGAGCAGCAGAGGAGGCTAAGCCTAGCGGCAACCATACCAAGAATGAGACATAAAGCCATATTCGATGCAACGTCATCCCCCCTTTCTGTTTCCAGCATACCTTATTGGAATGAAACGGTTGTGAAGACAAGATGAAGAGATGGTAAAACGTGCGGAACGTGAATGCTTATCCGTATTTTTCCACTTGATGCAAAACGATATTCGTTTTTACGTATAAAGGAAGCCACTATGCTGCATACTGTGAATGACGACAAACACGTTGGGCTATAGCCAAGTGGTAAGGCAACGGACTTTGACTCCGTGATGCGCTGGTTCGAATCCAGCTAGCCCAGCTAAATGAGCCGGCTAGGGCGGATCGGCTTTTGGCTGGCAAAAACGGTCTCTGCCATTTCGGCATGAGGCCGTTTTTTCGTATGAAAAGCAGTTTTGCGCCGTTATGTCTTGGTGATTTGAAATCAAAGAAAGGATGGCTGCTAAAAAATCATCACGACGGCAGGATTTTGACGAATGGAGGCGAATGTAAAAAAAACGAAGGGAGAGGAATGATGGTGAAAACTGCTGATTTATGCGACCAATTTCTTGACGAGCTGCAAGTGTGCGATCTTGCCTTTCAATCGTACGGCGGAAAACAGATGTTTTCCGGGCCAATTGCCACTGTTGACGTGTTTGAAGATAATGTTCTTGTCCGCGAAGCGCTCGAGACGGTACCGCCGGGCACAGTGCTTGTTGTTGACGGAAAAGGGTCGCGCCGTGTTGCGTTGCTTGGCGACCGACTAGCGCAAATTGCCTGCGAGAGGGGGCTCGCTGGCGTCATTATCCACGGTTGCATTCGCGATTCCGCTGAAATCAGCACGATGCCGATTGGCGTGATGGCCATTGGTACCTGTCCGGTAAAAAGCAAAAAAGAAGGAAAAGGAGTGCGCGATACGGCGTTGGAATTCGGCGGCGTCCGTTGGGAGCCAGGTGCGTATGTGTATGCGGATGCGGACGGCATCGTGATCGCGCAAATGAACTTGTCGGAAAAACACGATTGACGATAAAGCCATCGCTGTACTACGATGGAAAAGGATGCTTGTTTCATAAAAGCGTATATATTGAAAGAGAAACAAGGTGCCCGGCCTGCTTAGGGCTTGGGTGAAAAGGGAAGTACGGTGCAAAGCCGTCACGGTACCCGCCACTGTGATGGGGAGTTTTGCGGCAACAAGCCACTGAAGGGTTGTTCGGGAAGGCGCCGCAAAGCGATGATCCTAAGTCAGGAGACCTGCCTTGTTTGGATCGGACGGATGCCTACGGGAATATAGGCGGACGTGCGGGAGAATGATGGTCGAATGAGGCTTCTTTTGGCTTATTTGTGGCTTCGTATGCATTTTTCTGCACCTCTGCTATAGAGGTGCTTTTTTCTTTGAACGAAGCCGGATGTTTTTTTGCTTAGTTTGCCCCATATTGTCCGCCCGTTGAAAGATGATCTAGAGCACTGGTTCTCTTTTTTCTGCTCATTACAACGCCGGCGTCGGGGTTGTTCGCCTTACTGCGGCGCTGAGAGTTCTTCGTTGGGGCGGATGCCACTTTTTCCACCGGCTTGTGAGTGAGAACGGATTGAGCGCTACCGAAAGCCGGAAGCGGACGCCTTCAATACGGCTGGCATGATGGTGGGGATGAACGAGTGAGGCAAGGACGGCTTGTCGTGAAAAAGAAATCCAGCGATGTGACGATTTCTGTAGCGCTCATCAATCATCCATCGAAGGTGAGGATGCGAAGAAAGGGGAAAGGGACATGCGACGATTGGTCATTGCTGCAACCGGAAGCGGCGCCGGCAAAACGACGGTGACGCTTGGTTTGATGGCGGCGCTCAAACAAAAAGGTTACATCGTGCAAGGGTTTAAATGTGGGCCAGATTACATTGACCCGACTTATCATACGGCGGTCACCGGCCGACCGGCGCGCAATTTGGACAGCTGGATGACCGGAACGGAAATGGTGCGGACGGTGCTGGCGAACGGCTGCGAGGGGGCGGATATTGCCATCATCGAAGGGGTGATGGGGCTGTTTGACGGGAAGCAGCCGCTGTCTGATGACGGATCGACGGCTGACATTGCCGCCATTACGAAAAGCCCGGTTCTCCTTGTCGTTGATTGTTCCGGCATGGCCCGCAGCGCCGCTGCGATCGTCCGCGGTTTTCAAACATTCCATCCGGACGTTCATATCGCCGGTGTATTTGCCAACCGCGTCGGCGGCGAGGGGCATTTCCAGCTCATCAAAGCAGCGGTCGAGCAAATGTGCGGACTGCCGGTCGTCGGTTTTTTGCCGAAAGACAGCGCGCTGTCGCTGCCGGAACGTCATTTAGGGCTTGTACCGTCTGTGGAGCGCGGGGAACTGGATTCGTTTTTTGCCGAGTTGGGACGAAAAATTGCGGCCACGATCGATTGGGAGACGCTGTTGTCGATCGCTGAGGCGCCTGTGCTGGAACCGTCCGCCCCGCTCATTCGCCCTTCGCGGCTGTATCGCGCGCGCGTGGCGGTGGCCAAAGACGCCGCTTTTCATTTTTACTATCCGGAAAATCTCGAAATGCTTTCCGCTTGCGGCGCAGAGCTTGTTTATTTTTCTCCGCTCGCCGGCGAACCGCTTCCCGACGGGGTGGATGGCTTGTATATCGGCGGCGGCTTTCCGGAAGAATTTGCCGCTGAACTGGCGCGCCAGACCGTGGCCAAGCAGTCGATTCGCGCCGCCATTGAACGCGGATTGCCGACATTGGCGGAATGCGGAGGGTTTATGTTTTTGACCGAGCGGCTGATGACGGCCGACGGGGCGGAATACGAAATGGCGGGCGTTATACCGGGGCGGGTCGTCATGCAGCGGAGGCTGGCTGCGCTTGGATATCGCGAAGTGCACGGAAGGAGAGGAAACTTTCTATTGCCGGAAGGGGAGCGGGCGCGAGGGCATGAGTTTCACTACTCGGTATATGAACCGAGCGGTGAGGTGCCGTTTGCCTATGAAACGAGCGGTCGATCCGGAGCGAAGCCGGACGGCTATTTAGCGCATCGGCTCGTCGCTGGCTATGTCCATTTCCATTTTGCTTCTGCTCCGACGATGGTGGAGCGATGGCTTTCAGAATGTGAGAAGGTGATGACTCATGGCTAACGCGTTGCCCATCATGTTTCAAGGCACTCATTCCGACGCTGGCAAAAGCGTCATTGCGACGGCGTTTTGCCGTATTTTTGCCCAAGATGGCTGGAAAACGGCGCCGTTTAAGTCACAAAATATGTCGTTAAACTCGTATGTGACACCGGACGGAAAAGAGATCGGGCGGGCGCAAGGCATTCAAGCGGAAGCGGCTGGGGTAGCGGCTCGCGCCGAGATGAACCCGATTTTAATTAAGCCAAGTCGCGAGTATGAGTCGCAAATTGTCGTGTTAGGCAAACCGTATGCCAATATGCAGGCGTTCGCCTACCGGAATGAGTTTTTTCATCGAGGGCTGGCTGTCATTCGACAGTCGCTCGAAACATTAATGAACGAATACGATCGGTTGGTCATCGAAGGGGCGGGAAGCCCAGCCGAAGTGAACTTAAACGACCGTGAGCTCGTCAATATGCGCATCGCCCGCCTCGCCAACGCCCCGGTCGTTTTAATCGGTGATATCGAACGGGGCGGGGTGTTCGCGAGCCTCGTCGGGACGTTGGCGCTTTTAGAACCTGAAGACCGCAAACGGGTAGTCGGCGTTATCATTAACAAGTTTCGTGGTGATGCGGCGTTGCTTAAACCAGGGCTTGACTGGTTTGAACAATATACGGGCGTGCCAGTGCTTGGCGTCGTCCCGCATTTGCCCGATTTGGCGATCGATGCCGAAGATTCATTGGCACTGGAACGGTTTGCCGCGTCGTCCGATGACAAGGGAGCAATTGACATTGCCGTCATCCGTTGTCCGAAAATCGCCAACTTCACCGATATCGATCCGCTGTTGACTGAACCGGACTGCCGCGTCCGGTTAGTCACGCACGCCGGGGAGCTCAGCGAACCGGATGTGATCGTGTTGCCAGGAAGTAAAAATACGATTGAAGATTTGATGTATATGAAAAAACGGGGCCTTGCTTCCCGCATCGTGTCACTTGTCAATGAAGGAAAAACAACGGTTGTCGGCTTATGTGGCGGCTATCAAATGCTTGGCGATGTCATCCGCGATCCGCACGGGGTCGAAACGCCATTTCCGGAAGTGAAAGGGCTCGGGCTGTTGCCGGTTGCGACGACGCTTGAGCGGACGAAAACAACCGTCCGCTCTGAAGGAATGCTCACGTGGGCCGGGGAACGGTTTAGCGTGCGAGGGTATGAAATTCATATGGGTCGCTCGACGCCGCTTCCCGGTTATGTGCCGCTCATTGAGATCGGCGGCCGCGGCGAAGGCGCGAAGCGGGAGGATGGACGTGTGCTCGGCACATATATGCACGATTTGTTCCATAACGACGCGTTTCGCACCGCCTTTTTCAACGTCATTCGCCGCGAAAAAGGACTCGCCAGTTCCGCCGTCAGGCCGTTTCATTCGCTCAAAGAGGCGGCGTTTGACCGGCTTGCCGCCCATGTTCGGCAACATGTGGCCGTTGAACGCATCGAGCAGATGATGCGTCAATTTCAGCAACGATGAGCGGACAAATTTCCCCATTGGCCATTTTTCACCGGTAGTTGGTGAAAGAACAAGTTAGTGACTCGAGCTCCGATGCAAGTAAATAGACTGTTCCTAGCTGTGGAAAATAGAGGGAGATCATAGATGGAAAGGGGGAAAGCACCTATTCCTGCCGGATGAGGGATATGGTGCATCTGTGATGAACAGTTCGATTCCACCGTTTTGCCACGAAATGGTCGAGGAAGCGCGCGCTTATCTTGATCAATTGACGAAGCCGCCCGGCAGCCTGGGACGATTGGAAGAAGTGGCGGTTGAGCTTGCTGGTATGACGGGGGAGCTGCACCCGCGCGTCACGCCGCCCGGTGTTTTAGTGTTTGCGGCTGATCATGGCATCGCGGAAGAAGGGGTGTCTGCCTATCCAGCCGAAGTGACGGCGCAGATGGTGTATAACTTTGCCAATGGCGGGGCGGCGATCAACGTCTTTAGCCGTCGAATCGATGCGCTTCTTGAGATCGTCGACGTCGGGGTGGCCGTGCCGATTGAGGACGAACGGGTCATTGTGAAAAAGGTTCGTTACGGAACCGGCAATTTTGCCAAAACGGAAGCGATGACGCCTGAAGAAGCCGAACAAGCGCTTCACGTTGGCTATGAGCGGGCGGCACGCATCATCGGACAGGGTGCCCGTACGTTCATTGCTGGTGAGATGGGAATCGGCAATACGACGGCAGCCAGTGCCTTATTAGCCACGTTGACCGATGAACCGCTCAAACACATTGTCGGCAAAGGAACCGGCATCGCTGCTGAAAGGCTGGTTCATAAACAGGAAGTCATCCGTCAGGCGCTGGCGCTCCACCGGCCCGACCCGGCGAAGCCGATCGAGTGGCTGGCGAAAATCGGCGGACTTGAGATTGCTGCGATGGCCGGTGCCATGCTTGCGGCTGCTGAGCGGCGCACTCCGATTTTGCTTGACGGCTTTATTTGCACAGTGGCCGCCCTTGTTGCCCGTCAGTTTGCCCCGAACGTCACGGATTATATGATCGCTGGCCATCGTTCGGAAGAGCCGGGGCACCGCATTGCCCTGGGCTTATTAGGGAAAGAACCGCTGATCGATTTGCGCATGCGCCTTGGTGAAGGAAGCGGCGCGGCGGTGGCGTTTCCACTTTTGGCATCGGCGGCGGCAATGGTGAGCGAAATGGCGACATTTTCTTCAGCGGGCATTTCCACTGCAGAAGCGAAGGGGGAGAAGGAACGTTGACTGGCGGTAAAGTGTATTTCGTCGGTGCCGGGCGATGAAACAAAGGGAGACACAATCGTCATGTACATGGGAGCAGCGAACTTGCCAGACATTTGCAATCGGCTGGTTGTAGATGGAAAACCACACGATACACCGACAGCCATCATTGAGTGGGAGGACGACCGAGCAGCAACGTCGCTTGCGGCATTGCCAGCAGAAGCAAAAAAGGCCGGCATTTCACATCTTGCTGACCATGTCGTCCGGCTGCGCAAGACGCTGCAATGGTTTCCGGAACATCAAGGAGGGGAGTCGGTTGTCTATACGGAATCGTAATGGACGGGTAATCGTCTACACGGGCGATGGCAAAGGGAAAACGACGGCTGCCTTTGGGCTTGTGTTGCGCGCCGTGGGTCGCGGTATGAAGGTCGCCGTTTTGCAGTTTATTAAATCACCAGAGCGCACATATGGCGAGCAGCTTGCTCTTCGCCGCCTCGGCATCGAAGTGCATCAGCTCGGCGCCGGCTTTACATGGACGAAAACGGCCGATGTTCACCGTCAAGCGTTACAACGGGCATGGACATTGGCGAAACAGTATGTTCATTCCGGACAGTATGATCTGATCGTGCTAGATGAATTGAACAACGCGTTAGCCATCGATCGATTCCCGGTCGATGACATCATATCGGTGGAAGATGTACTCGAACTGATCCGCACGCGCCCGCCGTCACTCCATCTGGTCATTACCGGGCGCTCCGCTCGCCCAGAGCTGATCGCTGTCGCCGATATTGTCACTAAGATGACGCTTGTCAAGCATGACTATGAACAAGGGGAGGCGGCCATGAAAGGAATTGAATTTTGAGAAGAAACAGTTGGCGGAGGAATCTTTCTCACTCGTCTGCCAGCGTCTTATGCTATTGAAAAAGCGGCCGGATTCGGCCGCTTTTTTGTCGAACTTTATCTCGATGGACGGTGCCGTTTGTTCCTAGGAGGGAAAACTCGCTCATGACGGTTTTTCTATGCGTCGGTGTCCGTTTTGTCGTTTTGTTCCTTATTTTGCCGCCGTCCTTTGCTGTTATCACCGGATATCGGACCGTGAAGCAAGGCCATGGGGTCTTGCGTCGGCGCGTTTTGATTCCGGCTTCCTTTGTTTGGCCGTTTTGTCACAGACCACACCTCCTTTAGGCGCTATGACCATATCATTAGCATAGGCTGCTCGTCGGTTTTTATACATTGACGGCGGCTAGAAAAGAAAAACGGGAAGCGCGTTTGTCATGCGTTCCCGTGAGCAAATACGTCCGGATGCTGGCAAATATGGCGGACGGGAGGGGTGGAGACAAATGATTTTTTAGTAAGCGTACCGGCCGAAAGCAGTGCCGACAATGATAAGCAAAATAAACAAGACAACGATCAATGCAAAGCTATTACCATGCCAAGCGCTCATCCTGCTCACCTCCTTGGAAAATCTATTACATGGTATGCAATTTATTGCATGAATGCATGGGAAAATTGTCGAAAAATGCAAAATAACAAAAACGCCTTGCTAGGAAAGCAAAGGCGTTTTTGTTGTTGGATGGGACTTCTTTTTATTCCCAAATATAAGGCGTTTCCTGATAGACGTAATAGTTGAGCCAGTTGACAAACAGCAAATTGGCGTGTGAGCGCCACGTATTGAGCGGCGGTTGACTCGGGTCATCATTCGGGAAGTACGACTCCGGAAGTTGAATCGGTAACCCTTTGGCCAAATCGCGCTCATATTCGTCTTTTAACGTTGTTGCATCATATTCTGGATGACCGGTCAAGAAAATATGACGGCCGTCGTTCGAGGCGACAAGGCAAACGCCAGCTTTGTCGGCGACTGATAAAATCATGAGCTCCGGCACTTTTTCAATGTCTTCTCGCTTGACGTCCGTATGGCGGGAGTGCGGCATGCGGAACACGTCGTCAAAGCCGCGCAAAAGCTTTACATTTTTTACTTCCAGTGTATGGTTGAACACGCCGAAGCATTTTTTCGGCAGTGGATATTTCGGAATGCCATAATGGTAATACAAGCCGGCTTGCGCCCCCCAGCAAATATGGAGCGTCGATGTGACGTTTGTTTTTGTCCATTCCATAATGTCGGTCAACTCGTCCCAGTACGTCACTTCTTCAAACGGCATTTGCTCGACCGGCGCTCCTGTGATGATCATTCCGTCGAACTTCCGATGGCGGATGTGAGGAAAAATTGTGTAAAATTGATCCAAATGATGTTTACTCGTCGTTTTCGGTTCATGGGTCGCCGGACGCAAAAAGGTGACGTTTACTTGCAATGGGGAGTTGCCGAGCAGACGCAGCAGCTGCGTTTCTGCTTTTTCTTTTTCTGGCATTAAGTTTAAAATGACAATATTGAGTGGACGAATGTCTTGCGAATACGCCCGTTCTTCATCCATAACGAAAATGTTTTCTTGTTCGAGTATTTCCTTGGCAGGCAAATCTTTTGGGATGTTGATTGGCAACGATGTCCCCTCCGTTTCGTTCTCCTTTTTTAAATAATTTCATTATAAAAACTTTACCGAATTTATTCAATTCATTTTTTCCATGCAAGGAAATTCAGTACTTAAGGTGGAAAAAAGGAGGAAAACGCATGGATCCAACAGCATTTGACAACTTGAAAACGGTGTTGGAAGGGGCGGTATATGACGCTGATTTACAAGGACGCATTGTCGTTATCGACCGCCGCGATCTAGCTGATTTGGCTCGTCTCTCACGGGAGTATACCATTTCGTTTCAGCTCCATGATGCGCCTGATTCGCCAGTCACTTGTACGGCGCAGCTTTCCATCGATTTTGCCGAGCTCGTCAATGAACGGCTCCATCACGGCCGGTCTGGGTGCCGGCTCGCTGTCGTGTTCACGATGCCGATCCGCCGCTCGTCCGTTTGCGCCCTTATTGAAGGAACATTGCGGACGATTTGGGGGGAAGAACGGATCATTCGACAGACGCTCAGCTGGCAGTTTCCACATGAACGCGGTCCATACAAAAATGAAGCAACGGTTGAATTTTCCCGACTGATTTATGAGGAAAACGCTGCCGATTTGCCGGAGATGGTGCCGTATATGATTTCTTCGCTTGAGGAGCTGCAGCCGTTATCCGGCCAATAACGGTTCAAAAAAGTGGAAACCAAACGGGAAATCGACTATGATGGTGATGAGGTGAGAACAATGAGCGTATACGAGTTCAGCGCTAAGACGATTCGCGGGGAAGAGCAGTCGCTGTCTTCCTATCGCGGGGACGTTCTTCTTATTGTCAACACGGCCAGCCGATGCGGTTTGACACCGCAATATCAAGAATTGCAGGAGTTGTATGACGAATATCGTGACCGCGGGTTTGTCGTGCTGGGGTTTCCGTGCAATCAATTCGGTGGCCAAGAACCGGGAACAGAAGAGGAAATCGAGCAATTTTGCCAGTTGAATTACGGTGTAACGTTTCCGATGTTTGCAAAGGTGGATGTTAATGGCGACAACGCCCATCCACTGTTTCAATACTTGAAAGAACAAGCACCAGGGGCACTTGGCACGAAGGCGATCAAATGGAATTTTACTAAGTTTTTGGTTGACCGCGATGGTCGAGTTGTTGCCCGCTTCGCTCCGCAAACGAAGCCGAGCGAGTTGAAAAAGGAAATTGAAAAATTGTTGTAGTCTTTTTGTGAAGGAGGGATGACGGTTGCGCATTAAAGCGATTGAGCCGACACCAAGTCCGAACACGATGAAAATATTACTTGATGAAGAACTGCCTTCCGGCATGCGCCATAACTACAAACCCGACAACATCGGCGAAGCACCGCCGCTCATTCAAACGTTGATGCGCATTAATGGAGTAAAAGGCATTTACCATGTCGCCGACTTTTTGGCCATTGAGCGCCATCCGAAGTACGATTGGCGCGACATATTGGCGAACGTGCGTGAAGTGTTCGGCGAAGAAGCAGACGACGGAGCCGAGGCAAAGCCGAAGGTGAATGAACATTTCGGTGAAGTGAAAGTATTTGTGCAAATGTTGTATGGTTTGCCGATGCAAGTGAAACTGATCGATGGTGAGCGCGAGCATCGCGTCGGGCTGCCGCAGCCGTTTATCGATGCGGTCATCGAAGCGCAAAAGTATGCCGACAACATTGTCCTTGAGCGCAAATGGGTGGAAAAAGGGGTGCGCTACGGCACGTTCGACGAAATTGGACGCGAAGTGGTCGATGAGCTGTCGGCTGCCTATCCGCCAGAGCGACTGGAGCGGATCGTCAACATGTTCCGCCACGGAGAGCAGGAAAAAACGGCGCAGAAGCGGCCAGGTATCAAAGTGACAAGCGAGATGCTCGACGATCCAGACTGGCGGAAACGGTACGCCGCGCTTGAGCAAATGGCGGAGCCGACCGAAGACGACATCCCCGTGTTAGCCAAAGCCCTGAAAGATGAGAAAATGGCCATTCGCCGCCTAGCGACTGCGTATCTAGGCATGATCGGCGGCAAACAGGTGCTGCCGTATTTGTATGAAGCGTTGAAAGACCCGGCGGTTGCTGTCCGTCGCACGGCCGGCGACTGTTTGTCCGACATCGGCGACCCAGAAGCGATTCCAGCGATGACGGAAGTGTTAAAAGATGAAAGCAAGCTCGTCCGCTGGCGCGCGGCTATGTTTTTGTATGAAGTCGGCGATGAATCGGCGCTCCCAGCGTTAAAAGCGGCGGAAAACGATCCGGAATTTGAGGTCAGCTTGCAAGTAAAAATGGCCATCGAACGGATCGAAGGCGGCGAAGAGGCGAAAGGCTCGGTTTGGAAACAAATGACTGAAAGCCGAAAAAAAGAAAACAAGACAGAAGAGGAAAAATAGGCGCGCGGATGGGCGCGCCTATATTCTTTGGGGCACTGAAAGCAAATGATGACGTGGCCACAGTGGAGCTGGCTGTCGGAGAGATTCAGTGATTTCCAAGACAATAGGTGTGTTGGCGTGTCAGCCGGAACAGTAATGGCCAACGACCCAACGCCGGCTAAAATGACCGGCTAGGTCCCGACGATGTTTCGCAGTTTTTCAATGTATTCCATGTACTATGCTTCTCTCGTTTTCTCTTTCCATCCGATTGCTTATTCCATTCCGATGGTGATCGGCGGCTGCAGTGGCTCTAGAAGGCGGAAAGCAACTGATGGATGTAGAAAATCTCTATTTTCCTTCTATCGGTCATTTTTATGTGTTCGACAATCAAGCTTTCTCCATTGGAGAAATGCATAGTTGCACCACATTTGCGATAGGTTTGTCGAGCCTTTAGACGAGCAAAAGCTTTATTTCGCTGTCGGCGTCGAAAAAAGAAGGATCACCGTTTTCACCATGGTTGGCGGTTGTCTTCGTTGATTTTTCTGTTCGAAGTATAGTATGCTGATAGCACAACGATGATCATATGGAGGGATGCTAGCCATGTCGATGGCGTACGAAGAATATATGCGCCAGCTCGTGCAGCCGATGCGTGATGAGCTCGTCCGCGCCGGTTTCCGCGAACTGCGCACGAGCGAGGAAGTTGAGCAGTTTATGGAACAAGCAGAAGGAACGATATTTGTCTTTGTCAACTCGGTGTGCGGCTGCGCTGCTGGATTGGCGCGCCCGGCGGCGACACAGGCAGTGTTGCGAAGCGAGAAAAAGCCGGATCATTTGGTGACCGTGTTTGCTGGCCAAGATAGAGAGGCGACGGCAAAAATGCGCGAGTACTTTGTCGGCTATGAGCCATCTTCGCCGTCGATGGCGCTCTTGAAAGGAAAGGAAGTTGTTCATTTCATTCCGCGTGAAGACATCGAGTTTCATTCGATGGAAGAGGTTATGGAAAACGTTTTAGCTGCCTTTGAAAAATATTGTGGCTGATTGAATACGGACTTTGCCATCGTGAGTTGTCCGATTGGCTAACAGCTAGGTATCACTGCTTTTTTATCTTGGGTGAGCAGGGGATGCTCAGATGAATTTACATACAATGGCACGCCGGTGGGAACGATAAAGGCGGAGGTGATCGGCGTGTCGAAACGAAAAAAAGACCGTTCGAAAACGGGTGTCAGCGCCCCGAATGTCAGAGGACAAGGGACGACGGAAACAGAGACAGGGGCGTTCGCGCTTGACTCCGCCCGCAAAAAAACGAAAATCGATTAAAAAGGAGCTCCCGGTGCGGAGCTCCTTTTCCTTTAGTCGTTGTTAGGCGTTAGCGATACAGCTGTAAATAAAATACAGCAACGTAATGAGGCTGGCCGCAAAAAAGATAGTAGTCATGTTCATTTCCCCGCCTTTCTGTCTATGTTTTCTCCTTGAACATATGGTACACTATTCATATAACCATAGTATATACCAAGAAAAACAAAAAGGAAAAGCGGTTTTTGTCTTGGCAAGGGAGAGGAAGAATAATGAAAAAAGCGAAACGGATGAATGCGTTTTCTTCGTCTATTTTTGCTGAATTGTCGGCATATTGCCAAAAGCGGCGCCATCTTCATGACGAATGGATCGACTTAAGCGTCGGCAGCCCGGATTTGCCGCCGGCGCCGTTTGTGCGTGAGGCGATTGCCCGCTACGCCGAGGAGCCGAACGCCTACGGATATACATTAAAAGGCATTCGTGAATTTCATGAAGCGGTCGCTGATTATTACCGGACGACGCACGGTGTCGTGTTGAATCCGGAGACGGAAGTGACGTATGTCATCGGGTCACAAGATGGTCTTGTCCATTTGCCGATGGTGTTTGCTGATCCGGGTGATGTCATTTTAGTGCCGGATCCTGGATATCCAGCGTATGCCACCGGCGTAGCGATGGCCGAAGCGGAGCCATACTTTATGCCCTTAAAGGAAGAAAACGGCTTTTTGCCCGATTTGCGTGCGATTCCAGAGGAGATCGCCAAACGGGCGGCGATTATGTTTCTTAACTTTCCGGGCAATCCAGTGCCCGCCCTCGCGACTGAATCGTTTTATCGTGAAGTCGTCGAGTTTGCGAAGCGGTACGACGTGCTTGTCGTCTCTGATTTTGCCTATGGTGAGCTGTATTATGATGGAAACAAACCAGTGAGCTTCCTTTCCGTTCCCGGGGCGAAAGACGTCGGGGTGGAAATGAACTCGCTGTCAAAAAGCTATAACATGGCTGGTTGTCGAATCGGCTATTTGTGCGGCAACGCTGACGTGATTCGCGAGTTTGCCGCGTTTAAATCGAATTTAGATTACGGCATTTTTTGGCCAATTCAAAAAGCAGCCGCGGAAGTGCTTCGCTATGGAGGGGACTTTTGCGCCGAAAGCCGCGCCATTTACCAATCGCGCCGCAACGCGCTTGTCAGTGGGTTGGCCGACATCGGCTGGACGGTCGACTGTCCGCCGGCTGGCATGTTCGTATGGGCGAAGATTCCCGTTGGGTTTACATCGCTCTCGTTCACAAAGGAACTCATCGACCGTGCTGGAGTCGTTGTGACGCCTGGGCATGCGTTTGGACCGAGCGGTGAAGGTTATGTGCGCATCGCTCTCGTTCAGCCGGAAGATACGTTGCGCCGTGCCGTTGAGAAACTGCGGACGAGCGGTTTGTTCGAGCGGTTGGCTGCTGACCAACGATAACGGAGGTGGGACGCGATGAAGCTACCGGCATGGCTTCGAAAAACGCTTGTTGCCGCGATTACTGTCTGCACATTTGGCCTTGTGACACCACCTGCCTCGCTTCTTGCGGCTGAGGAACCGACGGCCGATGATGTACCATCTTCCGATTGGCAACATGGCGCCGTTGGTTCTGCAGCGGAAGCGGCTTCGCTCACCCGCGCTCAATTTGTCGAACAGACGGTGGAAAAAGCGATGGCTCAGTCGCAAGAAAAGTTTGGCCGCAAAATTGCTCCCGTTATTGAGGACGAGTTTCGCGCCGTCATTTTGCCGCGCATGGAGGAAGTGATCGCCGAACTCGCCGGGCGCTATCCGGAAGAAGAGCTTCATTATTTAGCCGTATCGGAAAATCCGTCCGGTGGGCAAGGCGAACGCATTTTCCATATTTATCGCGCCGATACGGGGGAAGATGTCATTCGCTTCCATGTCCGACGTGAACATCCGCCGCAGGATGGGTATTGGTTTCAGTTTCATTACCATACGCGTGATGACGGATTTCAAGCTCACTATGAATTAGGAAAAATTTATTGGTCGAAAAATACACCACCGAACTGGCGAACGTAGCCATCTGTCGTTCTTTCCTTATTTTGCGCGTTTTTCCCCGCTTCTTCGTATGTTATCATTGATTTAGTAGAATACGAGATTGAAAGAAGCGGGGGACCATGATGAGACGGTTACTCACTAGTTTATTAGCGGCACTGCTTGCCGTTCCGCTTCTGTCGCTTTCGCCGTACCCGGCTGCGCACGGCGTGCTGCTCGAAGAAAGCGGCCTTGATGTTCAGACGATCCCGTCGCACGATGTGCTTGGCCGCATCGTCATCGTCCCGGAAACGGACTTTTCGTTCGATGAGGCAAACGAGACGATTCGAACGCTTGCCCGTATTGACCGCCGCATTTTAGAACAAGCGGCGAATCATCATATTTATATTCAATTGTTGACAAATCCCATTACCGATGAACCGATTGCTCGCCATTTGCGCGGGAAAACACCGCGCGGCTATGTGCCGGGATCCAAAACGTGGGATGAGGTGCCGGGCATAGGCGGGGCGCATTTAGTGCTTGTCCGTCTTGGCCATAGCGAAAAAGGAAAGGGGCACGGCTCGATCAACTTAGAGCTTCATGAGTTTGCCCATTCGTTAGATTACATCGTATTCGACCACATTCACGAAACAGACGAATTTCAAGCGCTTTGGAGGGAAGAAGCACCGCAGTTGTTTCCTCGCGAATACTATTTTTTAACGTATCCGGAAGAGTATTTTGCTGAGTCGTTCGCCTATTACTATGTGAGCGAAAAAACGCAGGAAACGCTGAGGATGGCGGCTCCGCGTACGTACACGTTCATCCGTCAACTGGCGGAACGAGCCTCATAAGAAGGCTCTTTTTTTTGTGATGAGGGCGGTGCTTTATGAGGTGCTTTATGATATGATAAAGCGTGAGGTGAGGACATTGCGGCAATATTTACAGTTATTAGAAGACATTTTGGAAAACGGTGTCGAAAAGGAGGATCGAACCGGTGTCGGCACGTTGTCGGTGTTCGGTCGCCAGCTCCGTTTTAACTTGCAGGACGGGTTTCCGCTCGTGACGACGAAAAAATTACATATTCGTTCGATTATTTATGAATTGCTCTGGTTTTTAAAAGGTGACACCAATGTCCGCTATTTGCAGGAGAATGGCGTGACGATTTGGGACGAATGGGCCGACGAAAACGGCGATCTAGGGCCTGTCTATGGAGCACAATGGCGGTCATGGAAAGGGGCGGACGGGAAAACGGTCGACCAAATCGCTTCGGTCGTTGAGGAGATCAAGAGAAATCCGAACTCGCGTCGACTGCTCGTGAACGCCTGGAATGTGGCGGAGTTAGACAAGATGAAGTTGCCGCCGTGCCATTATGCGTTTCAGTTTTACGTCGCTAACGGCCGGTTGTCATGCATGTGGCAGCAGCGCTCCGTCGATACATTTTTAGGGCTGCCGTTTAACATCGCCAGCTACGCGCTCTTGACGCATATGATTGCCGAGCAGTGCGGGCTGGATGTTGGTGAATTGATTTTCACCGGTGGGGATGTTCACTTGTATAAAAACCATATTGAGCAAGCTAAACTGCAGCTGACGCGCGAGCCGCGACCGCTGCCGAAGCTTGTGCTGAAACGGAAGCCGTCGTCCATTTTTGACTATGAATATGACGATTTTGAAATCGTCGGTTATGACCCTCATCCGACGATTAAAGCGCCAGTGGCGGTGTAAAGGAGAGAAGACGATGATTTCGCACATTGTGGCGATGGATGAAAACCGGGTGATCGGCAAAGATAATCAGTTGCCGTGGCATTTGCCGGCCGATTTAGCGTATTTCAAGCGGGTAACGATGGGGCATGCCATCGTGATGGGGCGCAAAACGTTTGAAGCGATCGGTCGGCCGCTCCCCGGCCGAGACAACGTCGTCGTGACACGCAATCCCCAATTTCGCCCGGAAGGCTGCCTTGTGCTCCATTCGCTTGAGGAAGTCAAGCAATGGATCGCAGCGCGTGGTGAAGAAGTGTTTATTATCGGTGGAGCTGAATTGTTTAAAGCAACAATGCCGATCGCCGATCGACTATACGTGACGAACATTTTCGCCTCATTCCCTGGCGATACGTTTTATCCACCTATTTCCGAAAAAGAGTGGAAAGTCGTTTCCTATACGCCAGGAGTAAAAGACGAAAAAAATCCGTATGAGCACGCGTTTCTCATTTACGAGCGGAAATGAGTGTGCGGAGGTCAGTTACCAAGTGAAAAATGACCGAATGAACACACCCTGAATGCTTACCAACGGAAAACAGGGCGCGTTTTGCGAAACAGCAAGGCGCGCCTTTTTTGCATAGAAGCGGGGCGAAAAAGGAACGATAACCATATAGAACATCGATGGAAATGGAGGAAGATTATGAAGCATATCGTTCCGTTTATCGTCAAGCTTGCTGCTTGGAGTGTCGTTTTATTTTCGATGTTTACGATTTTTAATGCCCCGCTTTCTTTGATCTCACTCATGACGCTCATGACGGCAATCGTTTCCTACGTCATCGGCGATTTGGTTGTTTTGCCGCGCGTCGGACACTTTGTCGCCGCCGCTTTGGATGTGCCGCTCTCCTTTTTGCTTGTATGGCCTGCCAGTTTTGCGTTGCTTTCCCCGACCGTCAATATGGCATACGCTGCCTTTTTCAGCTCACTAGCTATTGGTGCGGTTGAAGCGTTTTTCCATTTGTATATGGAAAACCATGTACTCGAAGAAGCGAGACGGGAAGAAGCGTATCGCTGGTATGATGAAGGAAGATGGGCAACGGAATTCGCTGAGGAACAGGAGTTTAAAAAAGAAGACGACCGGACGTAGCACCGGTCGTTTTCTTATGAAAGAACAGAAAACTTTTCGAAAATTCCCTTTTCTTTTTGCAAATTTGTGATATAATCTACAAATCAAAGACAACTTAGAAAAGAAAGGGAAAGAGAGCATGGCACAACAACTAAAACGGAAACAAGGGGCGGTATACGTCGAGGACATTTTGATCGCGTATCATACGCTGAAAGATGTTGTTTTCCATACACCGCTACAAAAAAACCCGCTTCTGTCCGAGCGTTACGAGTGCAATGTGTACTTGAAGCGCGAAGACTTGCAAGTTGTGCGCTCATTTAAGTTGCGCGGAGCGTACAACCGGATGAAACATTTAACTGATGAGGAGCGAAGAAACGGGGTCGTATGCGCCAGCGCCGGCAACCATGCCCAAGGAGTCGCCTATTCGTGCCGGGCACTCGGGGTGCACGGAAAAATTTATATGCCGGCGACAACACCTCGACAAAAAGTGTCGCAAGTCCAGTTGTTTGGCAAAGACAAGGTCGAGATCGTCCTTGTGGGCGACACGTTTGACGACTCGTACAGCGAAGCGGTAAAATGTGCGGAAGCGGAAGGGCGCACGTTTATCCACCCGTTTGATGACGAATACGTCATCGCCGGGCAAGGAACAATCGGTGTTGAGGTATTAAACGACTGTGATGAACCGATCGATTTTTTGTTTGCCAGCATCGGCGGCGGCGGACTGATGGCCGGGTTGGGAACATATGTAAAAAGCATCTCGCCGGCGACCAAGGTGATCGGCGTCGAACCAGGCGGCGCTCCGTCGATGAAAGCGGCGCTTGAGCAAGGGCATGTTGTGACGCTTGGGGAGATTGATAAGTTTGTTGATGGTGCCGCGGTCAAAACGGTCGGGGAAAAAACGTTTGCTCTATGCCGTGAGGTGCTCGATGATATCATTGTCGTTCCGGAAGGGAAAGTATGCACAACGATTTTAGAGCTGTACAACGAAAACGCGATTGTCGCTGAACCGGCGGGAGCGCTGCCGATCGCTGCTCTTGAGTTTTACAAAGAGCAAATTCGCGGCAAAACAGTGGTTTGCGTTGTGAGCGGCGGTAATAACGACATCGACCGGATGCAGGAAATTAAGGAGCGCTCGATGATTTATGAAGGGTTGCAACACTATTTCATCGTTAATTTCCCGCAGCGGGCCGGGGCGCTGCGCGAATTTTTAGATGAAGTGCTCGGTCCAACTGATGACATCACCCGCTTTGAATATACGAAGAAAAACAATAAAGAAAGCGGACCGGCACTCGTCGGCATCGAGCTAAAACGGCGTGAAGACTACGCACCGCTCATTGAACGGATGAAGAAAAAAGGGTTTCCGTTCCAGGAAGTAAATAAAGACCCGAACTTATTCCATTTGCTGATTTGAGCAAAAAAGCGCGAAAAAAGTCGGAAAGTTTTCGGTGTATTCCGACATACTTTTTCACCGGTTTGGTGTATAATATAAATAAATCGGTGAAAAAGAGGATTGATATTTTGCTATTCAAAAGCCTCGAGTTTAAAAACGCGTATGGGCAGAAAGTGAAGATTATCGAAATTCCTGTATTGGAGGAAGATAACACGTACCGATTTATGATCCAACTTCGCTTGGAGACGTTTATTGCCAAGGTGTATCGATCAAGAACGACCCGTTCTGTTTACTCGTTCCGAGAACACTTGAAGAAAGTGTTGAAATGGCCGATATATGAACAAATCTTTAAAGAAACCATTTTGAAACATAACGCGTAACTGTTGTTTTGCCTTGAACGGCAAAACAACTTTTTTTTGGTGGGATTTTGGTCGATTTCATTATATAATGGAAACGAGATGACGCTAAGCATAAAAGGGGACGGGCGAACATGTGCCGGTTGAGATCATCGAAACGCCCCTTGTTATTTCGATCCATACCACCTCTGGGGTGTTGGCGTTCATGTACGATATGGAAAAAGAGCCAACGGGGAGTAAAGCGAGTTTGAATGCAAAACGATGAAGAAAAGGATGAGCCATCGATGTGGAAACGGATCATGATGATCGCAGCAGTTTGTTTGCTTGCTGCATGCGGAAAAACAATTCCAGATGCAAAAAACTGGCCGGTCGCTGATTTTACGTTCGTTGATCAGTCGGGTGAGCCGTTTGGACTTCGCGATCTAAAAGGGAAGATATGGGTTGCTGACTTTGTTTTTACGAATTGTGAAACGGTTTGTCCACCAATGACCGCCAATATGGCTAAGCTGAAGAAGAAGGCGGAAGAAAAGGGACTGGATGTCGAATTTGTTTCGTTCAGTGTCGACCCGGAAGTAGACACGCCAGAAAAACTGACCGCCTATGCGAAACAGTTTACGGACGACCTAGCAAACTGGCATTTTTTGACCGGGTACAGTCAAACCGAAATTAATGAGCTGGCGCAAAAAAGCTTTAAAACGATCGTGCAAAAGCCGGCCAATGACGATCAAGTCATTCATGGCACGAACTTTTATCTAGTTGGCCCGGATGGAAATATTGTCCAAACATACAACGGTGTGCAGGACGTGCCGTACGACACGATTTTAGAGCATATCGAGATTTTGCAATCGTCGCGATAAGGCAAAAACGGCTACAACCGTTTTGCCTTCTTTTCGTCTTTTCCCCTGTTGCGTGAGAAGGCAGGTGTCAAACATGAAACGATGGGGATTAATGATAATAGTGAGTTTGTTTCTCGCCGGCTGCACCGCCTTTTCAGCCGTTGGACAGCCGGAGCAACCACAGGAAGCTGTCGTCAAACAGACAGAGGCAAAGCCGCTGCCAAAAGACATCCATCTCGTCGCCTTAGGCGACTCGTTGACCGAAGGGGTTGGGGACGGCGAAGGGAAAGGAGGGTATGTCGGCCGTCTTGTTCCGCTTCTTGCAGCAGAGGACCGAGTGCGGACCGTAACGGTGACAAATTTGGGCAAGCGCGGCCGGCGCAGTGGGGAACTCGAGCCAGTTGTTGACGCCCACCAAGGAGAGCTTAAGCGGGCGGATTTGATTTTGTTGACGATTGGCGGTAACGATGTGATGAATGTAGTCCGCTCGCATTTTTTTGATTTGTCGTACGAGCGGTTTGCGAAAGAAAGCAAGTTGTTTGCTGACCGGCTCGACCATTTGTTGATTTCACTGCGCATCGCCAATCCGGATGCGGTCATCGTGCTTGTCGGTTTATACAACCCGTTTTCAACGACGCTACCGAACATCCCGGAAATCGATGACGTCATCGCCGAATGGAACAAGGCAAGTCAGGTGGTGCTTTCCCGTTATGACCGGACGATCTTCGTTGATATTCAAGACATCTTTACTGATCGCGATGAGCTTCTTCACCGTGATGAATTTCATCCGAACGCCGCGGGGTATGAACAAATCGCCACACGCGTATATCATGCGTTAAACGAGCAAAAAGAGTGGTGGGTGAACTGATTGAAGAAAAACGGGTGAGAATAAGGAGTATGTCGTGATGAATTGGAAACGAGCGTTTTGGATATTGGCGGCCGTCAACGCCGCTATCCTCATCTTTGTGGCTGTTTGGTTGTTTCAGCCGTCTCCACAGGTTAAACGTCCGATGCGCCCACACGTGGAAGGGGCCTCGTTTACCGTGTACTCAAAAAAGGCACATTTGAACGCTGTCATTAACGATTATTTGGCGGAAAAAATGAAAGACCATCCGCTACAATACGATGTTTGGCTTGCCGATCGCGTCTATGTCTCGAGCGAAATCCCCATTTTCGGTCGCGATGTGGAGTTGGTCGTCTCGTTTATGCCGAAGGTCGTCAAGGGGGGGAATGTTGAGCTTGCGGAACCAACGATTTCACTTGACGATTGGAAGCTGCCGGTGACGTACGTGCTTCGCTATTTGCAAAAGCACGCCCCGTTGCCGGATGAAGTGGTCGTTGATCCGGATCGGGCTCGCGTCTATGTGGCGCTCGATGATATTCGATTTGGCAACGGTTATCAAGTGGCAGCGAAAAAAATCGACCTAGCTGCTGATGAAATTGTGTTTACGTTAACGATCCCAACTCGGCATCGATGACAGAAATGAGAGGCTGTTTCAAAAGGTTGTAGTCCCCTTTTGAGACAGCCTCTGTTTTTTTCAAAACGGTCTAGTCTTTGCCGTTCGTTGTAACATCGTTTCGAAAGAATCCTCTTACTTCAGGAAAAGAAAGGGGAGTCGCTCACACAAGACGCAGCCCTTTCGGGTAAAAGTTTTTTACCGTTCCTTTCACTTCTTTCCCCCAAGCGAATGGATAACCGTCGACGGTAACAAGCAACCAGCCACGGTCGCCGCCGGTCGGAAGCGTCTCTCCATGCCAATATCGGATGATCTCATGGCCTGTGCTTGGGAGATCAAGCACATGGTTCACTTCATCCGTCCGCAGCGCCAAAGCGAGGGCGTGGTTTGGCTCAAACCGCTCTTTTTTCACCTCGCCAAGATGAAGTCCGGCGCGAACCACTTTCAAACCTGACCAATCGGGGCATTGCTCCGGCAGCATGACCAAATGAGAGCCAAAAGATACGACCGTTCCGTGCCGTTCTGTCCGCAGTGTCGCTTGTTCGAATTGACGGTACAACCGAATCGCGGCTTTCGGTGCGTTCGTCTTTGCCCGCCGCCCGTTCCAAGGTGCAGTCGGTCGCTGTTTTTGCAGTTTGGCGATAAAATGACCTTCGCCTTTGACACGGTGCGGCCAAAGACGTGCGGCATGTTCAAGTTCAGCCCGGTTCGTTTTCGTCCACTCAGGCCGCCCGGGCTCTATGCCGCCGGTTTTCTCAATCGGCACCAGCCGCAAGTCGTCATACGTCTGAAGCAGCCATTCGATCGTCTGCTCGTTTTCTTCTGGAGAGAACGTGCACGTCGAGTAGACGAGAATGCCCCCTTCCTTCAGCATCGCATAGGCGCTTTGCAAAATGCGCCGCTGACGGGCCGCGCGCTCTTCTACGTACGCCTGACTCCAAAATGAAGCGGCCTCTTCCTCTTTGCGAAACATCCCTTCACCCGAGCACGGGGCATCGACTAAAATTTTGTCAAAAAAGCCAGGGAACCGCTCTGCGAGCGCTTCCGGCGTTTCGTTGACGACCACGGTGTTGGTCAAGCCGAGCCGTTCGACGTTTTCCGCGAGCGCTTTAACCCGTTTCGGGTGAATTTCGTTAGCGACAAGCAGTCCTTTGTTTTCCATCATGGCACCAAGCTGGGTCGTTTTCCCGCCCGGAGCGGCGCACAAATCAAGCACCGTCTCCCCGGGTGCGGGACGGAGCGCTTCGGCGACTGCCATTGCGCTCGGTTCTTGAATGTAGTACAGCCCGGCTGCATGGTATGGATGTTTTCCTGGCTGTTCGCTTCGGTCGTAATAAAACCCGGTTGGGCAAAATGGCACCGGGGTGAGGGAAAATGGCGCCATTTTTGCCCATGAATCCGGGCTAGTTTTCAACGGATTGACGCGCAAACCGTTCGTTTTTTCATTTTCGTAGACGGCGAAAAATTCGTCTGCTTCTTCATGAAGCAGCTTTTTCATTTTCGCGACAAATGCTTCCGGCAATCTCAAGGACAGCAAACTCCTTTCTCCATCTGTCGTTATTTACGCTTTCTTGGCCATTTCACTTTTGGCTCCGTTTTATTCAAGATGCGTCGAATATTGGCATGGTGACGATAAAAAATAAACGAAGCCAACAATACCACCGCTACCGTCAATGGAATGTCATCCGTGAAGAAGACAGTGTACACGACCGCATACAGTGCTGCGGCCATTGATGACAGGGAGACGTAGCGCGAAACGGCCAACACGACAAGAAATACGGCGATCAGTGACAAAAAGAACAGCGGAGAATAAAACAGCATCACTCCGCCTGATGTCGCCACTGCCTTGCCGCCGCGAAATTTAGCAAATATCGGGTACATATGGCCGACAACAGCGACCGCTCCAGCCAAGAGCGGGTGAACGGGAACAGAAAAAAGCATTGGCAAGCTCGCTGCCAACGTCCCTTTCAACATATCGCCCAAAATGACGATCGTTCCCGCTTTCGCTCCGAGCACGCGGAACGTGTTCGTTCCTCCGAGATTGCCACTCCCGTGCTCGCGAATGTCGATTCCGTAGCCGATTTTCCCGACAAGAAGACCAAACGGAATCGAACCGAGAAGATAAGCGATAAGTAAAATTAGTGCAGTCATCTCGTTAAACACCCTTTACTGAACAAGTTTGTACATGTTTCTATTTTATCATGCACGTGCAAAAACGCTAGACAGGAATTTTGCATTTCAAACCGGCAACCGGTAAACTGAAAAGCAGATGGAAACGAACGGCCAGGCGGCGGTTGTTCGTTCCGTAGCCAAAGCAAATAGAGAGGGGCGACGATGATGATGAAAACGACCGTTACGTGGAATGGAAACATGTCGTTCAGCGGCCAAAGCGCTTCCGGTGTGACGATCCCGATGGATGCAGCGAAGGATGTCGGTGGCAACGATTCGGGTGCCCGTCCGATGGAGCTATTGCTTCATGCGTTGGCAGGTTGCACCGGCATTGATATCATTTTGATCTTGCAGAAAATGCGGCTTGATGTCCGCTCGTTTTCAATGGAGGTGGAAGGAACGCGCGCCGATGACCACCCAAAACGATTTACCGACATACATATTCATTACGCGCTCGAAGGCGATTTGCCGGAAGAAAAAGTCATTCGCGCCATTCGGCTGTCAAAAGAAAAGTATTGTTCCGTCTCCCATTCGTTAAATGCCGCTGTTACGGCGAGCTATTCCATTAACGGTATTCGCGGAAAGGAGACCATCTAACGAAGCGCGGCTTTGCGATGTTGCTGTTTGGGCCGCTAGTGTGAACATGTCCTTGCTTATCGCACCGGCCCTTACAGTGGGGGATGAGCTACTCATTCCTGTAAGCGAGGAAAAGGTGTTTCGTCGACACGAGCGAAGCACCTTTTCTTATTCGAACGCATAGTGACGATGGATCGTTTGGATGGACATTCATTTCTTCAACGAGCCGGATCGGCAAGACGAGCTCCTCATGCGATTTACTGATGCTTCCGCCCGTTTCGTGGGCAATGAGGTCGACGGCTTTCATCGCGGTGGGTGCGCAAGTCGTCTGTCGCTTTGTGCGGGCACTTCTTTTTTTCATTTCCACCGATGTCTTTATCCATTCCTTTTGCGCTTGTTTAGTTGTCAAAACGTCACCAGCTGCTCTTTTGGCGCCAGGCGAATAGAGGCGATAAGCGTTTTCCCTTCTGCCCATTCTTTGTTTATCAAACGTCGGTTCCATTGTTCAAACGATGCGCTGCCTTCATCTTCGTCGTAAGTGCGATACTTGATCAGCGAATGGTCAGCTAAACAGGCGATAACACAAGCTTGGTTTTGATGCCGATACTTTTTGCTGACATCCAGCTGCCAAGACGGTATACCGCTTCATCTAGACGACGAATACACAGTGACAGTCAACAGCTTCCTTGCTAATGGCTTCGCTATGTTGACCGAAAGGACCACACGCCAAGTAGGTTAATTTGATTATTCTTGTCGTGTGTATTCGGAGGAGGAGTCTTTTTCGGTGCGGATTGAGGAGCAAACCACCCTGCTTTCATAACAGAACGAAAAGGGGAGGACAGATTGCTTGTAATAATGAAGAAAACGGTATCCCCAATGAGCGGGGACACCGTTTCTTTCATCATGGCGTAAAACGGCTTTTGGACGATAGGCAAACGAACCATAGATTAGGATGTTTTTTGTTCGAACAGCTTGATGATCTCCACGATCACTTCGGCGGCTTTCACCATCGTATCGACGGAAATGTATTCATAACGGCCATGGAAATTTTCACCGCCGGCAAAAATGTTCGGTGTTGGCAGCCCCATATATGACAATTGGGACCCGTCTGTGCCACCGCGGATCGGTTTCACTTTCGGTTCGATGCCCAAGTTTGTCATGGCCTCATGGGCGATGTCGACGATATGGTGCACCGGTTCAATTTTTTCGCGCATGTTGTAATATTGGTCATTGATTTCAATAGAAATCCGGTCATTGCCGTATTTTTGCGCGAGCGCGGCGGCGATGTCTTTCATTTTTGCCTTGCGTGCCTCAAATTGCTCGCGGTCAAAATCGCGGATAATGTAATACAGCTTTGTTTCCTCCACATTGCCTTGGAACGAAAGCAAATGGTAAAACCCTTCATATCCGTCCGTATGTTCAGGCGCTTCGTTTGCTGGCAGCTGTTGCTGGAACTCCAAGGCGATTTTGATCGAGTTGATCATTTTTCCTTTTGCCGTGCCCGGATGGACGTTTTTTCCTTTAATGGTGATTTTGGCTTCCGCTGCGTTAAAGCTTTCGTACTCCAATTCGCCGAGCGGTCCCCCGTCGACCGTATATGCAAATTGGGCGCCAAATTGAGCGACATCAAATTTGTGCGGCCCGCGGCCGATTTCTTCATCTGGTGTAAAGGTGACGCGCACTTTGCCGTGCTTAATTTCCGGGTGTTGAATGAGATAGTTCATCGCCGTCATAATTTCGGCGATTCCCGCTTTGTCGTCGGCGCCTAGCAGCGTCGTCCCATCCGTCGTAATGAGCGTATGTCCTTTGTAGTTGGCAAGCTCCGGGAAGTCTTTCGGCGATAGGATGATGTGCTGCTGTTCGTTTAACACGATGTCGCCACCGTCATATTGTTCAATGATCTGCGGGTTGACGTTTGTTCCGGTAAATTCCGGTGCCGTGTCGAGATGAGCCAAAAAGCCAATCGTTGGCACGTTTTTGTCCGTATTGGCCGGCAAGGTTGCCATCACATAGCCGTTTTCATCGACGGTCACTTCTTCCATGCCGATTGCTTTTAGCTCCTCGACTAACATTCTCGCTAGATCCCATTGCCCTTGGGTCGAAGGGCACGTGTTGCTTTCCGGATCGGATTGGGTGTCGACTTTGACGTATCGGGTGAAGCGTTCAATGAGTTCTTGTTTCATGAAGAGTCCCCCCTTGGTTATACACGAATTTGACAACGGATCAACCGCTCTGCCACCCATGAGGAAACGAAGGCGGTGTTTTCCATTCTATTCTATCACACGCAGTGTAAACGGTAAAAAAGAAGGAGCAGTTGTTTGCAAGAAAACTGGGAGCACGGGGAGAGGACATTCCTCGCCCATTGACGCATTTGACATAAAAAGCGGTTCGTGATCGGCACAGAATCATTTCTATCATTTTTGTAGTATTTGCGCATTTCCTACTATTATGCACAAAAGCAATGGGCTGCATACGCAAATGTGCAGTATAATGAAAAGGACGGGTGTGTCGTCAAGCCTCTACATAATAAGCTCACACCTGCTTAGCCGTCCAGTACAGACAAAGTAGACGGAAGGAGAGGACAACCGATGTCATTTAGTTACGCATCCCATCTCTACTGCTCGAAATGCGAACGTACATATGATGTCGATCACGTGCACCAGCTTTGCGAATGCGGTTCTCCACTTCTAGTCGCCTATGATTTGGAAGCGATGCGCCAAGAAGTGGCACGGGAAGCGCTCAAGGAACGTGAACCGAGCTTATGGCGGTATCATGAGCTATTGCCGGTGAAACATCCCAAACATATCGTCTCTTTAGGTGAAGGGATGACCCCGCTTGTACGAATGGCGCGCCTTGGCCGGAACATCGGGATTGATTCACTTTATATGAAAGACGAAGGGGTCATTCCAACGGGGACGTTTAAAGCTCGCGGGGCGGCGGTCGGCGTTTCCAAAGCGAAAGAATTGGGGGTCGAACAGCTTGCTATGCCGACAAACGGCAACGCAGGGGCGGCGTGGTCGCTTTATGCTTCTCGAGCCGGCATTCGTGCGACGGTGGTTATGCCGGTGGATGCACCGGAGTTGACGCGCAAGGAATGTGCCATCGCAGGGGCGGAATTGTATTTAGTCAACGGCTTGATCAGCGATGCTGGACAAATCGTGGCGAAAGCGATCCGTGAATACGGTTGGTACGATGCTTCTACATTGAAAGAACCGTATCGGATTGAAGGAAAGAAAACGATGGGACTTGAGATTGCCGAGCAGCTCTCTTGGCAGCTTCCGGATGTCATCTTGTATCCGACCGGGGGCGGCGTTGGGCTCATCGGCATTTACAAGGCAATCAAAGAACTGCAGGCGCTTGGTTGGGTAAGCGGCAAGATGCCGCGGCTTGTCGCTGTGCAAGCCGAGCATTGCGCACCGATTGTGAAGGCATGGAACGAGAAAAAGCGTGAGTCGGAATTTTGGCCGAACTCTCATACGGTGGCGTTTGGCATTAACGTGCCAAAAGCGCTTGGCGACTTTCTTGTGCTTGAGGCGGTGTATGAGACGGATGGCTGTGCGATTGCTATCGACGATGAGGCGATTTTGGCACAACAGCAGATGGTGGCAAAAGCGGAAGGGGCGTTCATTTGCCCGGAAGGAGCGGCGGCGTTTGCGGCGGCTCGCCAGCTGCGCGAAAGCGGTTGGATTCGTGACGGGGAGACCGTCGTTGTGCTAAATACTGGAACCGGATTGAAATACGCTGATATGGTCAATGTCAATCCGCCGGTACTCGAGCTGGGGGAGGAGCTGATTAGATAAAGTTGACAACTAGTCGCGGCAAGTCGACTGTGCGGGAAACGAAAGCACAGCATGTTCGGTCAACTTGTCATCAAGCTGTTAATCGTAGACAAAATGATATGAAAATTGTATACTAAATTTATCATTATCAATAATAAAAGAATATGATTCATCTTCGGGGCAGGGTGAAATTCCCGACCGGCGGTGATGGGGTGGATGCCCCTCAGCCCGCGAGCCGCAAGGCAGGATCCGGTGCGAGTCCGGAGCCGACAGTATAGTCTGGATGGGAGAAGATGAAGGTTTGCCGGCGTTTGGCGCCATGCGCCTGACGCTTAGTTGAGTTCGCCCTTTTTCTCCCTTAAGCCCTTGGGTTTAAGGGGTTTTTTATTGGCGTTCGCTCGGCAGCCTTCTTCTTGTGAGGATGGATCACGAGAAGGAGAGGAGAACAAGCATGAAATCATTCAACATCCGCACCTTTGTGGCTGTCAGTGTCTTTAGTGCTGGTGCGTACTTGCTCATGATGCTCAACTTTCCGCTTCCGCCATTTCCTAACTTTTTGCTTGTAGATTTTAGCGACATCCCGGCGCTTGTCGCCGCGCTTTTGTACGGCCCGCTTGCCGGCGTGTTTGTTGAGCTGTTGAAAAACGTGCTGAACTATTTTCTTGTCGGCAGCGCCACTGGCGTTCCAATCGGACAGATCGCCAACTTCACTGCCGGGGTGGCGTTTATTTTGCCAGTTTCCTATATTTATCGCAGAGCTGCATCAAAAAAAGGCATGCTACTTGGACTGGCGGCGGGAACAGCGACAATGGCTCTCGTCATGAGCGTGCTCAACTACTATGTCTTTTTGCCGGCATATACGCTCTTCCTTGGCGCTCCGGCGATGAGTGCGCCGGAAACAAAAGCGTTGGTCATTTCCGCTATTTTGCCGTTTAACGCGGCAAAAGGGGTGCTCATGGCTGTTGTGTTTATGCTTCTCTTTTTGCGCCTTCGCCCATGGCTGCAAAAACAAGCTGTCGCTCGCCGAGCGGCATAGCCAAACAAAAAAACGAGGGTTTCTGCTTCAAACCCTCGTTTTTTTGTTTCTACTGCTGGTTTCATCAGATTTCCTCACCAAAATCGAAACCTTGATATCGATTCGGCGAATCGCTCTTCTTTAAATGGATTTGCGGTCATTGAATAGCCGCGCTCTTCCCAATAGCCTGGCTCGTCCTCTTTCATAAAGCGGATGCCGGACGCCCATTTTGCGCCTTTCCATAAGTAAAACGTGGCTGGTGGAATGAAACGGAGCGGGTAGCCGTGCTTCGGCGAAATGTCTTGCCAATCGTGGTGTTTGTCTTTCCACCGATAGACAAACAGCGCATCGTCACCCATCAACGCTTCAAGTGGCAAGTTCGCGGAATAGCCGAACCGGTCGCCGTTTAAGTAGCCGTAAATTTTTACGTACTTCACACCCGGTTCTAGTTCAACGAAGCGCAAAAACTCGCGAAAGGCGATGCCTTCAAACGTCGTATCAAATTTCGACCATGTCGTGACACAATGCATGTCGACGGTGGAAATTGTTTTCGGCAGCGCCATCACTTCTTGATAGGAGAAGGACACCTCCTTTTTGACCTCGCCGAACAGTCGAAAATTCCATGTCGTCTCATCAAATTCGTACACGTCCCCTTCATGTAAAATCGGCCATTTTTCCGTCTCGAACTGGCCGGGAGGGAGTTGTTTTGCCATCATACGCACTCCTTTGGAAATAGAATGTTTTCTTGCATTTAATGATACGAAAGGAAAGGGAGAGGATGCAACGAGAGAAGGGAAAAAACGAAACGCGAAACAACATCGTCATCTTATCGCACGCTCTTTCATTCGCCCGCAAGAATAATTTTTTCCTTTCATGCACATCGTATCCAATAGGGCTTTTATGACCAAACCCAGAGGAGTCAGGAGCGTGATGCCGATGGATGAACAAAGAGAACGACGGTTTTTGCTTTTAGCGCTTGGCGTCATCGCCCTTTATGTGTCCCCGCTGTTTATCCTTGGTGAGAATGCGCATATTCGTGTCCACGATAATTTGGATTCCAACATCGCCTGGTATAAAGTGCTTGCTGAAAGCGGGCAAATCACCGGACCGCTTGATGCGAAAATTCCGCAAATCGCTAATGGTGAATTATCGAGAAACGCGCTCGGATCCGAGTTGACCGGCATCGTCTGGCTGCATGCCTTGTTTCCGACGATGATCGCTTATGCACTTAGCCAAACGATCACAAGAGTTGTGGCGTTTGTCGGCATGTATTTGCTTTTGAAAACCCATATTTTGCCCGAGCGGCGCTGGATGGCTGTCCGCATTGGGGTGGCGCTGGCGTTTTCCCTCACACTTTTTTGGCCGTCAGGGATGTTAAGCACGCTAGGCATGCCGCTTGCGCTCTGGGCGTTTTTGAACATTCGAAAGGGGGAGCGGTCTTGGAAAAATTACGCGGTGCTGACGCTTCTCCCGCTTTATTCAAGTTTTGTACTTGGTTTCTTTTTCTTTCTTGCCGCCATGGGCGCTCTTTGGCTTTTGGATGTACTGCGCGGAAAGGGATGGAACATCCGCTTTTTCGCTTCAATTGCCTATATGACGCTGCTTTATTTGCTTGTCGAGTACCGGCTTGTTTATTCGTTTTTATGGGAAGATGAACCGACGAGCCGGGATGAGTATTTCCATGCACGCTTGACGTTTTGGCATTGTGTCCGTTTAACATGGAAAAACTTTATTCTCGGCCATCACCACGTCATGACTGAGCATACGTTTTTCATTTTGCCGGTCTGGTTCATCGCTTTGTTCATAGTTTTCGCCAAAAGACGATGGAAAGAGGAACGGCTGTTTCTTTTCTTGTTCGGTCTTAACTTTGCGCTGTCGGCATGGTACGCCTTTTGGTTTTATAAAGGGTGGCTGCCGCTGACCGAGCGGTTTCATTTTTTGGATACGTTTAATTTCGCCCGTTTTCATTTTTTGCGTCCGCTCATCATCTATGTGCAATTTGCGCTGGCGTTGAAAATCGTGTGGCAATACAGCGGAAAGGGGAAAACGTGGGCGAAACGGTTGTTAGCGGCGCAAATGATTCTCGTGTTTTTCATTAACGAGGAAATCGTCTTCCGTTATGAACCGACGGTGAAACAATTTTATGCGGAAGAACAGTTTCAACAAATCAAACAATACATCGGGCTTCCTGTGTCCGATTACCGCGTCGTAAGCATCGGCATTCATCCGGCTATTGCTCAATACAACGGGTTTTACACGCTCGATACGTACAACAACTTTTACCCGTTGTCATACAAATACGAGTTCCGTAAAATCATTGAACGTGAACTGGCCAAAAGCAAGACGATCCGTACGTATTTTGACGAATGGGGCGGGCGTTGCTACATCTTTACGGCGGAGCTTGGCAAACGGTATATGTTTACGAAACAGTCGAAAAAGCGGCTGAAGAATTTGCAGCTGAATACAGAACAGTTGAAAAAAATGGGCGGCCGCTATATTTTCTCGGCCGTTCCGATCGATAATGCAGCTGAGAACAGGCTGACGCTTGAGCGTGTGTTTACTTCCGACGAATCAGCATGGACGATTTACTTGTATAAGGTGAATTGAAAACAGCGGCTTTTCCTGAAGGCAAAAGCCGCTGTTTTATGAGCTTAGCTGCGGTGATGATCCAATCGCGCAAGCTGCCTGTCATGCCACTTTGAGAGCAGCCATAGGGCAATCATTGTCCCGATGAGTGTACATAACATATCCCATTGTGTATCCCAAATATTTCCTTGCATCCCCAAAAAGTCCTTTGATGCCTTTCCACCTTTAAAGATGATCGAGACGAGCCATTCGATGATCTCATACAGGGCAGCGATAGCGAGCGACATGCCCGTGACGATGATGAAAAGCCACGCGCCGCGCGGCAACGGCGTTTTCCGCAGGAGGAGCTCTCTGAGAACGATAGCGAACATCCCTTTGAGGAAATGGCCAAATCGGTCGTAATGGTTGCGTTCCAAATGAAATACATCTTTGATCCAGTTAAAAAAGGGAACTTTGGAATAAATATAATGACCGCCAATAAACATGATGATCACCAATATAGCAATGATGACATATGACATCGTGGTCAACCGAAAGCGTCGGTATAGGGCGATTACAATCACAAGCCCAATCAGCGCCGGGGTGACCTCGAGCGCCCACACTGCATAGCTAGTCGGACGAATGGCCGACCAAACGAACACAGCGGCAACGACCAGCAACAACAGCCCATGAACGCGGGGTTGTTTTGCCTGTTCCACTTGTTTTCCTCCTTGGCAGAGCAAGATGAGTCTACTGTCATTATTCGGAAAATCGCCGATTTTATACGAAGCATTTTCACACGAAGAAGAACTACACCAATTTTGTACTGAAAAAATGAAAGAAAGAAGGGAGAAACCATTCACATCCACCGGTTTCGCGAGATATGGCTAGCTGACGATGAATACAGAGTCAACGATGATGAGCTCAGAAAAAATATGGAAGAATATAGGCGGGCGAAACAACGTTTTTTCGAGCTCCCGGCGAAAATAGACAAAGTTTAGTGGCTATCAAAATAGAGATGGATGTCATGATGCGCTGTTGTCAAACGGGTTGAGGATGCCACAATGCCTACAGATAGGGAAACGTTCCTAATTTTTCAACAAGCATACGAATGTATATTCGCATTTGATTGATTCGATGGTATAATGAAACATGCACAGCCATATGCAGGGTGGGCAGTGGCCACTCCCTAAACGAAAGGGGGTGGTGTTGGTGATGACGATTGCCGATGCGCTGACGCTCATGATTGCGTTTGCGTCACTCATCGTCGCGGTGATCGCCGTAGCAAAAGACAAAAAATAACCCACCCTGCTAGGCCGAGGCGAGGGTAGGTTATCATGCCCAAAGCTTGAGCCACTGCACTTCTTGCAGGGCTGTGCATGGACAGGGCATTGGTGGCCGCCAATGTCCCTGTTTTCATTTTACGCTATCTACCTTTTATTATACGCAGGTGGCCATGGCCATGGCAAGAAATGATTTGTGCATGAAAAGGGGAGAATGTACATCTATCGGCTGGATCATTTGAGTAAATAGATGTAAAAGGGGGGAAGCTACTTTGAAAAAAGCTTCTCTACTCAGGCTAATATAGCGAAATATTTTGGATAAAATTAACTGGATTATAAATATTGACTTAGAATCAGTTCATAAGTATAATAAAAATTGTCGCTTCGTTAGATGAGGGTGAAGCAAAAGAAAACAACGAAACATGGTCTTTAATAAAAAATAAACCTTGACAAAATAAATATTTTATCTATATAATAAAAACTGTCCGATTTTGAAGTTTTGGTTTTATACGAAGATTGATTTTAAGAAAAAACGCTTGACATCTGTTGGAAAAATGATATATTAGTAAACTGCTTGAGGTTTTGCTTGTGTCTACGCCTACAAGCAGGAACAGGAAAGGTCAGTTTCTCGACAAAAGGTTGCGAAAATGAAAGTTCAAGAGATAGTTTTGTTTCTTGAAAGTTGAACGGAACAAAACAAAAAAAGAATAAAAAAACTATTGACAATAAATCAAAATCATTTATAATAAATAATGTCGCCATTGCCTAGTGGTGATAGCGGAGAGGAAACACCCGTTCCCATCCCGAACACGGAAGTTAAGCTCTCCAGCGCCGATGGTAGTTGGGGCCAGCGCCCCTGCAAGAGTAGGTCGCTGCTAGGCATAGAATACGGAGTATTAGCTCAGCGGGAGAGCACCACGTTGACAGCGTGGGGGTCACTGGTTCGATCCCAGTATACTCCACCATCATGGGGCGTTAGTTCAGGGGGAGAACGCTTCGCTGGCAGCGAAGAGGTCAGGGGTTCAAATCCCCTACGCTCCATTGATTATGCGGTCGTGGCGGAATGGCAGACGCGCTAGGTTGAGGGCCTAGTGGGGGCGACCCCGTGGAGGTTCAAGTCCTCTCGACCGCATCGCTCCAAATAGTTACGGAGGAGTACCCAAGTCTGGCTGAAGGGGTCGGTTTCGAAAACCGATAGGGGTGTCACAGCCCGCGGGGGTTCGAATCCCTCCTCCTCCGCCATAAATTCATCAACAATGAGTCGCCTTCTTAATATTATGCCGACTTAGCTCAATTGGTAGAGCAACTGAATCGTAATCAGTAGGTTGCGGGTTCAAGTCCTGCAGTCGGCATTGTTAATCATGGAGGGGTAGCGAAGTGGCTAAACGCGGCGGACTGTAAATCCGCTCCCTTTGGGTTCGGCGGTTCGAATCCGTCCCCCTCCATTTTTATTTCTTATAAACGGGCCTATAGCTCAGCTGGTTAGAGCGCACGCCTGATAAGCGTGAGGTCGGTGGTTCAAGTCCACTTAGGCCCATCTCTTATGATGGACGACAAGAGTGATTCTTGTCGTCCTTTTTGCGTTGTCGAGGCATAATGTGCTCTACCATCTCCATGGAGAATCCTCTGACTTTCACATGTGAGTGCACGGTCTTCATTTTCAGCAGCAAAACGTCCCTTTAGTGTCTGCCATTTAACAACGAAAGGGTGCCCCGTTCAGACACCCTCCCCTGTTTTTTACATCATTCTGAAAGTGGTTTTAGCAGAGAAACTTCCGCTTCAAACAAAACTAGAAGCCGTTCACGGAACGATGGTCCGTTTGCCTAATGGACGTACTTTCCATAATCAGGGGTAGCGATACGGTCAAAATCACGGGCGAGTTTTGTCAACCCTTCGCGCAGCTCTTTGCCGGCGACAGGAGCACCGTGCCCGGTGATGGCGACTGACGGAAAGAGTGCGGCTAACTTGCGCACGGATTCGCGGGCGGCGGGCCAGTCGATTGTATAATAGCGTGGCGGGCCGTTAATTTCTGTTTGTTGGGTCAATACTTTATATAACGAATCTTGACGGACGGTGACGAACGCATCGCCCGCGATTAAGGCAGCGTCGCGTGAACGGAATAAGGAAATGTGTCCCGGAGTGTGCCCCGGTGTGTGTATCCAACGGAACTCTGGCAAGTGCGGGACGGTGCCGTCCTCAGGAAGCGGTTGAACACGGTCGCCTAACTGAATCGGTTCGTTTGGGAAAAACGGTGATATTTTGGCGATGAAGCCGCCTTCGACGGCAGCGTCAGGTTCAGGATAGCGAGCTTTTCCAGTCAAATAAGGAAGTTCGGCTGGGTGGGCGTAGACCGTGACATTCCAATGCTTCACAAGCTCAACAATCGCCCCCACGTGGTCAAAATGGCCGTGAGTTAAAATAATCGCTTGCGGGCGGCTGTTCTCTCCAAAACGTTGTTCCACAACGGAAATAATGTCATCAGCCGACCCCGGCATGCCAGCATCGACCAATACAAACGTGCAGTCGTCCGGCCGGCCGACAAGACAAATGTTCACGATTTGGATCGTGTGACAGTACAAATCGGGCAGCACGCTAATGCCGACACCGCTTGCTGCCGATGTCGCGGGAATGAAATGGTAGTCTTCTCCATAATGCAGCTGTTCATCAGTCATTGGGACCCCTCCTATGAATGATCGTCCAACGATAGCATGCCGCCCGATCACATGAGGTATACAAAACAGCATTCGATCCGTACGGGAAATCCGCGACCTAGCTCGACAAGGATCATCGAAAAATGGTACGATAAGGAAAAAGGATGGATAAAGGAGGATAAAACGGATGAGCATTTTGAAAAAAGGGTTGGCATTTGGACTTGGATTAGCCATTGCTAGCAAAGAACAAGTGGAAAAATTGATCGATGAGTTGGTCAAAAAAGGGGAGTTGTCGCTTGATGAATCGAAAGAAGTAATCGACCAATGGAAGCAGCAAACCGAAGAGCGGAAAGCGGAAGTGCAACGACTTGTGCGCGAGCAAATCAAACAAATGATTGACAAGCTTGATTTAGCGACGAAGGAAGACGTTCGACAGCTCGAGGAGCGAATCCGCCGCCTTGAAGAAAAGGAACAAAGCGGGCAGTAAACGGATACGGCCTGTCCGCTCGCTTTTTGCCGTTGTAAGGGAGATGGTCGGATGATCGGAAAGCGGATGCGCCATATTGGTCGATATCATGAAATTGCCGTCGCCTTGCTTCGGCACGGATTCGGGATGATCGTCGATGAACTCGGTTTTTCGTCCTTTCTTTCCTTGCCGCCGCGCGGGCGAACCGAACAAGGGAAACGGGAAGGAAAAACGGTCGGAGAACGTCTGCGCCTGGTGCTCGAGGAACTCGGTCCGACATTTATTAAGCTTGGGCAAATCGCCAGCACGCGACCGGATTTGATCCCTCGATATATCATTTGCGAATTGGAAAAGTTGCAAGATCAAGTTCCACCGTTTCCATTTCCTGAGGTCCGCCGGATTGTGGAAACAGAATTGGGAGGGCCGCTCGAGGAGCTTTTTCGATCATTTGACGAAATCCCACTAGCAGCCGCTTCGCTCGGGCAAGTACATCGGGCCGTTCTTCCTTCCGGACAAGCTGTCGTGGTGAAAATACAGCGCCCGCATATTGCAGAGCGGATTGAGACGGATTTGGATATTTTACAAGACTTAGCAGTGCTCGCGGAACGGCGCTTAGATTGGGCGGCGTCTTATCGGCTCACTGAAATCGTTGACGAATTGGCAAAGTCGCTGCGGCAGGAGCTCGATTACACCATCGAGGCGCGCCATGCGGAAACGTTTGCTAATCAATTTGCCGATGACCCGTCTGTATACGTGCCCGGCGTTTTTTGGGAGTATACGACGAAACTAGTGCTGACGATGGAATATGTGGAGGGGGTTAAGCTCGGGGAAATCGAGCGCCTGAAAGAGAGCGGTCATTCGTTAAAGACACTGGCTGAGCGCTTGACTGTCTCGATGTTAAAGCAAATGTTCGAACATGGATTCTTCCATGGCGATCCTCATCCGGGCAATGTATTCGTTCTCCCCGATGGGATGCTTGCCTTTATTGATTTCGGCTTAATGGGACGCCTCCGTCCGAATGTCAAGCATCACCTTTCCTCACTTATCATCGCTTTGATGCGGCAAAACACCGACGGGGTGTTGAACGCCATTTATGGCCTCGGGCTTGTTCCGGCTGAGGTCGATGAGGGGAAGCTGCGCGACGATATTGACGAGTTGCGCGAGAAGTATTATCGTGTTCCGCTCAGCGAGGTGAGCCTTGGCGAAGCGATCGGGGATCTTTTAACGGTGGCGTTTCGGCATGGCATTCGCATTCCGAGCGACTTGACGCTGTTAGGGAAAGCGCTGTTGACGGTTGAAGGAGTGGTGGCGACGCTTGACCCTCAATTTCGCGTAATGGACGTTGCCGAACCGTTCGGAAGAAAATTGCTGAAAGAGCGGCTTCGACTCGATCGCGTGGCAGAAACGGCGTGGAAGCGTGTGGCGGGTTATGGCGAAATGCTGCTTCGGCTGCCGGACAGTATCAAAGAACTGACGAAGGTCATGCGGCGCGGCAAACTTCAGCTTGAGATGACAGCCTCAGACCTTGAGGCGCTTTTGCGCAAACTCGATCAAATTGGCAACCGATTGTCCATCAGCCTCATCCTTCTTTCCTTGAGCATCGTCATGGCCGGCATGTTAATCGCTTCATCGCTAGGACGGCAGTCGATGCTCCTATGGAAAATTCCGATTATTGAAATTGGATTTGGTGTGGTCGCGCTCATGTTCGGGTGGTTGCTTTATTCGATCTTTCGATCAGGGAAGCTTTAGTGCAAAAAAAGGGGGTGTCCCCTTTTTCTTGTTGTGATTGAACGGTGTTTGTGGTGTCTTAGGCTTGTTGCGGCCATTTACGCATCGACTGTTGAATGCGGTTCACATTGCGTCAAAAAGTGAACGGCTCTTTTGTCATCAGGAGTTCAGGTAGCGTGATGGTTGGCCTGGATGCGAACGAGAAGGCGTGTCGCCCCATAGGTAATGAACACGATTATTAAGTCGATAAGGAAAAGATGGAACTTGCGCAACCCTCCGTGCAATTCAAGCAAACCAAGCCACTGCTCAAGCGAGGCGAGTCCGAAAGCAAATATTGCGCTTAACAATATCGTATATAAATAAAAATTTTTGTTGTGGTTCGTACAATATTGATAAAGCAACAAAAAACCGACGGGCAACACCGAGGCGGTAATGTTTAAGGCAAACGGCAAAAACGGCGTTAAAAAATAACGTGGTGACAAATACATGGCGTTTTCTAAAGCGATGTAAGTATAGGTCCATAATATGTGAATAGTGTAGCCAAAAAAAAAAAGATTTCGAAGATCCGTTTCCGGTCGACGGTGAAAAAAGCAACACTAAAGGAACGATGAGAAAAGTGAAGATCAGCCAAAACGGCCACGTTCCAACGCCGGAGTAGTCGCTCCAATACGATTGGAGTAGCCTGTGCAGCTGTTCGCGTGTTTGGTTGATTTCTTTCCAATATGCTTGATAATTCACGAACAACCCTCCCTTGTCTTTGCTTAGCATCTCACATAGTTGATCGAGATATGCGGAAAACGTCTACCTTCGGCGGCGGAAACCATGGAAAAGAGGAGGGAGCTGTTTTAGACGCCGTTATTTCGGGGAAGATAAAGGACAACTGTGTGTTGCCGGTTCGTTGGGACTACGCCTATCGTCGCGTAGGAAAGACCGATGATTTTTTCTTATTTCCCATGAGCACGGCAGGATTTTCATTTCTAGACGGCGAAACTAGTACGACGAGTAAAGGGAATGAAGGAAGGAGAGAACCCGATGTCCATTGTAAACCCAAGCCGGGACGAGATCGGCGATATTTTGCGGAAGGCGAAGCGAATTGCGGTAGTCGGTTTGTCCAACAACCCGGAGCGCGAATCATACATGGTGACGAAAGCGATGAAAGATGCCGGATACGAAATTATTCCTGTCAATCCGATGATTGATGAATGGGAAGGCATTCCGGCGGTGGACAAACTGACAGATATTCAAGGGCATGTTGATATTGTTAATGTGTTCCGCCGCTCTGAACATCTGCCGGAACTCGCCCGCGAGTTTGTGCAAATCGACGCTGACGTGTTTTGGGCTCAACTTGGCGTCGTCAACGAAGAAGCGTACCGCTTTTTAAAAGAAAAAGGCTATACGGTCATTATGGACCGCTGCATTAAAGTGGAACATGCGCTCACGAAGCGCGCGTAACGAACGAAACGACCATCTTCTCCGAGATGGTCCTTTCGTTTTTTCGGCGCATTTGTCCGATTTTGTCAGGCGTTGTCAAAAGACAATGGACAGCCGGGTATTTTATGGTACAATAAAACAGAAACAGATGTTCTTGTTTTGGCAGGAAGGGGTGGCCTTGTGGCAAAACGAACGGTATACGAATATAACGAAGATGCGATTCAAGTATTAGAAGGGCTTGAGGCGGTGAGAAAGCGGCCGGGCATGTACATCGGCAGCACTGACAGCCGCGGCCTGCATCATCTTGTCTATGAAATTGTCGACAACTCCGTTGACGAGGCATTGGCTGGATACGGAAATTACATTCTTGTTCAAATACATAAAGATAACAGTGTCACCGTTTTGGACGAAGGGCGCGGCATGCCGGTCGGAATGCATAAGCTCGGCAAACCGACGCCGGAAGTGATTTTGACTGTGCTGCATGCCGGCGGTAAGTTCGGTCAAGGCGGGTATAAAACGAGCGGTGGTTTGCACGGGGTCGGGGCATCAGTCGTCAACGCCCTATCCGAATGGCTTGTTGTCACGATTCATCGCGACGGCTTTATCTATCGGCAACGGTTTGAGAACGGCGGCAAGCCGGTGACGACGCTTGAAAACATCGGAACGACAAACAAAACGGGGACAATCATTCAATTTAAACCTGACCCGACGATTTTCAGCACAACGGTGTTCGATTATGAAACGTTAAGCGAACGGCTGCGCGAATCGGCGTTTTTGTTAAAAGGGCTGAAAATCGAACTTGTCGATGAACGGACCGGCATGCGCGAGGTGTTTCATTACGAAAACGGGATTGAAGCGTTTGTTGCCTATTTGAATGAAGAAAAAGACGTGCTCCATCCGGTCGCCTATTTTGCCGGCGAGCAAAACGGCATTGAAGTCGAGTTTGCGTTTCAATTTCATGACGGCTACTCGGAAAACGTCTTGTCGTTTGTCAACAATGTGCGCACAAAAGACGGAGGCACGCACGAAGCCGGGGCGAAAACGGCGATGACACGCGTCTTTAACGAATATGCGCGCCGTGTCGGCTTATTAAAAGAAAAGGATAAAAACCTTGAAGGAACTGATATTCGTGAAGGGATGTCAGCGATTGTCTCGGTGCGCATTCCGGAGCATTTGTTGCAGTTTGAAGGACAGACAAAAGGCAAGCTTGGGACGAGCGAGGCGCGTTCGGCTGTTGATGCGGTCGTGTCTGAACAGTTGACCTACTTTTTGCAAGAAAACCCAGATGTGAGTGCGATGCTCATTAAAAAGGCGATCCGGGCGTATCAAGCGCGTGAAGCGGCCCGCAAAGCGCGCGAGGAAGCGCGAAGCGGCAAAAAGCGGAAAGGAAAAGAGGCGCTTTTAAGCGGCAAGTTGACGCCGGCACAAGGGCGCAATCCGCAAAAAAACGAGCTGTATTTGGTCGAAGGCGACTCAGCGGGCGGCTCGGCGAAGCAAGGGCGTGACCGCCGTTTTCAGGCGGTGCTGCCGCTGCGCGGGAAAGTCATTAACACTGAAAAAGCGAAGCTTGGCGATATTTTAAAAAATGAGGAAATCAATACGATCATTCATGCCATTGGCGGCGGTGTCGGCGCTGATTTTTCGATTGAGGACATTAACTACGACAAAGTGATCATCATGACAGACGCCGACACGGACGGCGCCCATATTCAAGTGCTCCTGCTCACGTTTTTTTATCGCTATATGCGTCCGCTTATTGAAGCAGGGAAAGTATACATTGCCTTGCCACCGCTTTACAAAATCAGTAAAGGAAGCGGCAAAAAGGAAACAGTGGAGTATGCGTGGACGGATGAGCAGCTTAGGGAGATCACGAAAAAAATGGGGCGCGGCTATACGATTCAGCGCTACAAAGGGCTTGGTGAAATGAACGCCGATCAGCTGTGGGAAACGACGATGAACCCAGAGACGCGCACGTTAATTCGCGTACGCATCGAAGACGCCGCCCGCGCCGAGCGGCGGGTGACGACGCTCATGGGTGACAAAGTCGAGCCGCGCCGCAAATGGATCGAAACGCACGTCGCCTTTGGACTCGAAGAAGAGCCAGGTTGGATCGGCTGATGGCGGCTTGAGGCAAGCCGCCTTTTTGCCGCTGAAGTTCGTTGTGAAAGGAGAATGATGATGGCAGAACGATTGTTGGAATTGCCTTTAGAGGATGTGCTTGGCGACCGCTTTGGCCGCTACAGTAAATATATCATCCAAGACCGGGCGCTGCCTGATGCGCGTGACGGGTTAAAGCCGGTGCAGCGCCGTATTTTATATGCCATGTACGTCGATGGCAATACGGCCGATAAGCCGTTTCGCAAAGCGGCAAAAACAGTCGGGAACGTGATCGGCAACTTCCATCCGCATGGCGATTCGTCAGTGTATGAGGCGATGGTGCGGATGAGCCAAGACTGGAAGCTACGTAACGTGCTTATCGAAATGCACGGCAACAACGGGAGCTTGGACGGCGATCCGCCGGCGGCGATGCGTTACACGGAGGCGCGCCTGTCAGCCATCGCCGCCGAGCTGCTTCGCGACATTGACAAAGAAACGGTCGCCTTTGTGCCGAACTTTGATGATACGACGAACGAGCCGACTGTCTTGCCGGCAATGTTTCCGAACCTGCTCGTAAACGGTTCGACCGGTATTTCGGCTGGCTATGCGACGGACATTCCGCCGCATGCGCTCGGTGAAGTCATCGATGCCGTCTTATTGCGAATCGACCGGCCGAATTGCACCGTCGATGACTTGATGACGGTTCTTCCCGGTCCCGATTTTCCGACCGGCGGCATTATCCAAGGGAAGGACGGCATTCGCAAGGCGTACGAGACCGGTCGCGGAAAAATCATCATCCGCGCCAAAGCGACGATCGAGCAGGCAAAAGGCGGAAAACGGCATATCATGATTACCGAGTTGCCTTATGAAGTGAACAAAGCCAACTTAGTAAAAAAAATCGATGAGCTTCGCTTGGACAAAAAGCTGGATGGCATCGCTGATGTCCGTGACGAAACGGACCGGAACGGGCTGTCGATCGTGATTGAACTGAAAAAAGATGCGGATGCGGAAGCGATTCTCAACTATTTATACAAGAATACTGACTTGCAAGTGCCGTACAGCTTCAATATGGTGGCGATTCACGAGCGCCGGCCGAAATTGATGAGCTTGCCGGAGCTGCTTGACGCCTATATCGCTCATCGGAAAGACGTCGTCACGAACCGTTCTCATTTTGAACTGAAAAAAGCGAATGAGCGGAAACATATTGTTGATGGTTTAATTAAGGCGCTTTCCATTTTGGACGAGGTGATCGCGACGATTCGCGCCTCAAGCGACAAGCGGGACGCCAAAGACCGGCTGATTGCTAACTACGGATTTACCGAAGCGCAGGCGGAGGCGATCGTGACGCTTCAGCTGTATCGGTTGACGAATACGGACATTACGGCACTCCGTCAAGAGGCGGAAGGGCTCGACAAAACGATCGCCGAGCTGACCGCGATTCTAGCTGATGAGAAAAAGCTTCTTGCGGTCATTAAAAAAGAGTTGAAGTCGATGAAAAAGCAATACGCTGATGAACGGCGAACGGTCATTGAAGAGGAGATTGAGGAGCTGAAAGTCAACGTCGAAGCACTCATTCCAGCGGAAGATGTCATCGTGACGGTGACAAAAGAAGGATATGTGAAACGAACGAGCTACCGTTCTTACAGTGCGTCCAACGGCCAGGACATCGGGATGAAAGAGACAGACCGATTGCTCGCCCAGTTAGAGATGAACACGACGGATGTACTCTTGTTGTTCACCCGCCGGGGATATTATTTGTATTGCCCGGTGCACACGTTGCCGGACATTCGCTGGAAAGACGTTGGCCAGCATATTTCAAGCCTCATTCCGATCGAGCGCGATGATGAACTTGTTGCGGTTGTTCCGGTTTCCTCTTTTGAAACGAATGAGCAGCTTGTCTTTGTGACAAAGCATGGGATGGTAAAGCGGACGGAGCTTTCGCAGTACCAAGTGCAGCGCTATACACGCCCGCTTGTGGCAGTCAATCTAAAAGGCGATGATCAGGTGATCGCCGTCTACGCGACCGACGGCCGCGGCCTTATTTGGATGGCGACGCATGATGGCTATGCGCTCTTGTTTGCTGAAGAGGAAATCAGTTTGGTCGGCGTGCGTGCCGCCGGGGTGAAAGGCATTCAACTTAAAGAGGGCGATTTTGTTGCCGCGGTCTGCCCGATTCGTCCTGAAGAGAGCGGTTCTCTCATTGTCGTGACACAGCGCGGAGCGGTGAAAAAAATGGCTCTTAGCGAATTCGAACCGACATCGCGCGCGAGACGTGGAGTGATGATTGTGCGCGAGGTGAAATCCAACCCGCACCGAATCGTCGGAGCCGTCATGACTAATGATGGTGAAGAAATGATCGGAATGCGGACGGAAAAAGGGGTCGCCGAAACGGTCGATGTTGCTTCACTCCGCTTGACCGATCGCTACGGCACTGGTTCATTCCTCATCGATACCGACGAAGCCGGGATGGTGATCGACGTTTGGAAAGAGCCAGAGAAGTTGTTAGGAAAAGGGGAAGAGGAATGAGGGGGAAACGCCAAGAATCCGCTATCCATAAGGTGAGCCGCTGTCGGTTGAACTGAGGGCCGACGATTGGTCAAACTTGTACTAGGCGGGGATTCATTGACGGTTCGTAGCAAACTTGTAAGGGAAAACAGATGTAATAAGCAAGATCGGCATGTCAAACGAAGCCGTTCAGCTCTTGTGAATTCGAGCGAAAAAGGAGTGCATGCAAAAGGCCATCTGTCTTCAAAAGAGGGACAAGATACAGACTTGTAAAAGTGGTTCACATCAATTTGCAAGAATTGGGGCTGATCCCAAAACGTACTTTTGTTTTGGGATCAGCCCCAAGTTCGTTGATAATCATCGTGTTTCCTCCCCCTTAAAAAGGGGAGAAGCACATCCTCTACTCGTTCCTTCACCAAAACTTCCACCATTTGTTCGTCCGGGTTCGGGCGGCCACGGCGCTTGTCGCTGTTTGGCGGAAGGAAAGAACAAGTTCGCGGAACGCTTTCTCCCGCTCTAAAATGCGCTGTTCGAGCTGTTTTCGCTCTTCTTCCTGCCTTGTCTTTTCCTCGTGACAAAATGCGACGACCGTTTCCAAATGTTCATGCAGTTGCTCGGTTTTTTGTTGCCAAGCTTCTTTGTAATCATGAAGTGAGCGGCGCACTGTTTCAGCAGCTGACGTCGTTTGCTCCCCGATATCATCAAGCTTCCCTCTTACTTCATCCATCGCCTGGCGCACGACAGCGACCGTTTCCTGCTTCAGAGCGTCGACGATGTCGTCTTTCATGCGGGCAGCCAGCTGCTCGGCTATGTATGGGGCGCCATGGCGCAGCAAGCGAGGAACATCGATAATTACCCCTTCCATGACCGCAGATTCCGGGGGAGCGGACGGTTCGTTCGCTTGTTTCAATTCCGCAATGATCTCGTGCGGGCGGCGACCGTCAGCGAGCAGTGTTCGGATATGGCGGAACTGGTTGATAAGCTCTTCGGTGTAAATGCGTGCCCCTTGGGAGGTGCGAGGGATTGTAATCCATTGGGCAAATTGTTTTTCCCATTGTTTCAAGTCGCGGGCTGTGACCCCGATTTTTTTCGCTGCTTCGCGGAGTGTATATGTCTTCATGGCGTTCCCCTCATCCTTTCTTTCCACATTTATGATGGCTATGTTTTATTTTCCCACTCCACAGTTTATTTTCCTGCTGTCTGACAAAACATAACAAAAGAAGTGGAAGTTAGCAAAAAACAAACAATCTTTGTCGAATCGTGTAAATTCTTATCGAAAAAAGACGTTGACAAACTTGTATATACAAGATAGAATGAGTTCAGGATGTATATACAAGTTTTTTTTGCAACCGGTTGCTGAAAGCGATTTAACGCAATTGAAAGCGAGAGAAAGAAAAAGGAGGCATTCATAATGGGGGCATATGCACAAGCAGCTGCACAAATCGTTGAGGCCATCGGCGGCAAAGAGAACATCGTCGCCGCCACACATTGTGTGACACGGCTCCGGTTTGCGCTCAAAGACGAAGGAAAAGTGGATAAAGAAGCGCTTGAACGCATTGATGTAGTGAAAGGGTCGTTTTCGGCAAACGGCCAGTTTCAAGTTGTCATCGGTCAAGGGCTCGTTGATAAAGTGTATAACGAACTCGTTGAGTTGACTGGCATTGGCCGGGCGACGAAACAGGAAATTAAAGATGCGGCGGAAGCGAAGCTCAATCCGCTGCAACGCGCCATTAAGACGCTCGCTGACATTTTTATCCCGATTTTGCCGGCGATCGTCACAGCTGGTCTGTTAATGGGAATTAATAACGTTTTGACCGGTCCAGACATTTTTTATGAGGGGAAATCGTTTGTCGATGTGCATCAAGAATGGGCAGATTTGGCGAATATGATCAACTTGATCGCCAATACGGCGTTTGTCTTCCTGCCGGGGTTGATCGGTTGGTCGGCGGTGACAAAATTCGGAGGCAGTCCGCTGTTGGGGATTGTTCTTGGCTTGATGCTCGTCCACCCGGATTTGCTGAATGCTTGGGGCTGGGGAGCAGCAAAACAAGAAGGAGAAATCCCAGTTTGGAACTTATTCGGGTTTGATGTGCAAAAAGTCGGCTATCAAGGGCAAGTGCTGCCTGTGTTAGTTGCTTCGTACGTATTGGCGAAGATCGAGCTGTTTTTGCGCAACCGCATTCCGGATGCGTTTCAACTGTTGCTTGTCGCACCGCTTGCCTTGCTCGTGACAGGTTTCTTGGCGTTTATCGCCATCGGACCGATCACGTTCGCGATCGGGAACGCGATTACGAACTTGTTTGTCGGAATTTTTGACAACGTTCCAGCCATTGGTGGTTTGCTGTATGGAGCGCTGTATGCGCCGCTTGTCGTTACCGGGATGCACCATACGTTCTTGCCGGTTGATTTGCAGCTGATTGCTAGCACGGGCGGCACGTTCTTATGGCCGATTTTAGTCATGTCGAATATCGCTCAAGGCTCTGCGGCATTAGCGATGATGTTTGTCGCAAAAGACGAAAAGCTGCGCGGCTTGTCGTTCACTTCAGCGGTTTCGGCCTATCTCGGCATTACCGAGCCGGCGATGTTCGGGGTCAACTTGCGCTTCCGATTCCCGTTTATTGCAGCGATGACAGGGGCAGCGATTGCCGGCATGTTTATCACACTCAATAAAGTCCTTGCTCCATCGATCGGCGTCGGCGGTCTGCCGGGCTTCTTGTCGATCGTGCCACAGAAATGGGTCCCGTTCTTTATCGGGATGGCGATTGCCATTGTAGTGCCGTTTGTGCTGACATTTGTTTTCGGCAAAGTGCGCAAAGTGGCACGCTAATGGTTCACATTTATTGAGGTAATGATGCATTCGCTGACATACCATTGGCTGCCAACGCCAATGGTATGTTTTTCATTCATTGTCGAAGTCAACAAACGAGGTGAAGAAACGTGTCAACAACACCGTGGTGGAAAAAGGCGGTTGTTTATCAAATTTATCCGAAGAGTTTCCGTGATACGAATGGGGATGGTATCGGCGATTTGCCGGGCATCATCGAAAAGCTCGATTACTTGAAAGAACTGGGCGTCGATGTCATTTGGCTGACGCCAATTTACGCTTCGCCGCAGCGCGATAACGGCTACGACATTAGCGATTATTTCGCCATTCATCACGAGTACGGAACAATGGATGATTTTGACCGGTTGCTTGAGGAAGTGCATGCGCGCGGCATGAAGCTTGTCATGGATATGGTCGTCAACCATACGTCGACTGACCATGAATGGTTCAAGCAAGCGAGCACATCGAAAACGAACCCGTACCGTCATTTTTACATTTGGCGCGACCCGAAGGCGGACGGTAGCGCTCCGAACAACTGGCAGTCGAAATTCGGCGGTTCGGCGTGGGAATACGATGAACAAACCGGGCAATATTATTTGCATTTGTTCGATGTGACACAAGCCGACTTGAACTGGGAAAACGAAGAGCTGCGCCGCCGCATTTATGACATGATGCATTTTTGGCTGAAAAAAGGGGTCGACGGCTTCCGATTGGATGTCATCAACTTGTTGTCCAAAGACCAACATTTCCCAGACGATGACGGCTCGATTCCACCGGGGGATGGGCGCCGCTTCTATACGGATGGGCCGCGCATCCATGAATTTTTACAAGAAATGAACCGGGAAGTGTTTTCGAAATATGACGTCATGACAGTGGGAGAAATGTCGTCGACGACGATCGATCATTGCATCCGTTACACGAATCCGGAAAATAACGAGCTGAACATGACGTTTAATTTCCATCACTTGAAAGTCGATTACCCAAACGGGGAAAAATGGGCCGTCGCTCCGTTTGATTTTCTCGCTTTAAAACGCATTTTGTCGGAGTGGCAAGTGCGAATGCACGAAGGCGGAGGATGGAATGCGCTCTTTTGGTGCAACCACGACCAACCGCGCATCGTGTCGCGCTACGGTGATGATGGGGAGTATTGGAAAGAATCAGCGAAGATGCTGGCGACGACGATTCATCTCATGCAAGGGACGCCATACATTTATCAGGGCGAAGAAATCGGCATGACCGACCCGAAATTCAACGATATTGGCGACTATCGCGACGTGGAGTCGCTCAATATGTACCGGATCTTGCAAGAGCAAGGCAAAAGTGAGCAAGAAGTACTCGAGATTTTGCGGCGGAAATCGCGCGACAATTCGCGCACGCCGATGCAATGGGACGACAGCTTGCACGCTGGGTTTACATCCGGGACGCCGTGGATTCGCGTTGCCGATAATTATCGGCACATTAACGTGAAGCAGGCACTGGCCGATCGTGATTCGATTTTTTATCACTATAAGCGGCTCATTGAGCTGCGCAAGCAGTATGACATTATTACGACTGGCCGTTATGAGCTGCTCCTTGCCGATGATCCGCATCTCTTCGCCTATATGCGTCATGGTGATGGGGAAAAGCTGCTTGTCGTCAACAACTTTTACCCGGTGGAAACGACGTTTACGCTGCCGGAAGAAGCAGGAGCGAATGACTATACGGGTGAATTGTTGATCGCCAATTATCCGGACGCACCGGCCGATTTCCGTCGTATGGCGCTACGTCCGTACGAATCGGTTGTTTATCTTCTGCGCCGTCCATGATACAATACAGACGGTGATGATGATGCATGAAAACAAATATTTAGCTATTTATCACGATCTTGCTTCCCGCATCCGCGACGGGGAATGGAAGGCGTACGATAAGTTGCCGTCAGAAAATGAGCTGGCTGTTCGGTACAAGACATCGCGCGAGACGATCCGTAAGGCGCTCAATTTATTGTCCGAACACGGGTATATTCAAAAAATGAAAGGAAAAGGGTCGATCGTGCTTGATGTTGGTAGATACGCCTTTCCCGTCTCCGGGTTGGTCAGCTTTAAAGAACTGGCGCAAACGATGAAACAGCCGGTGCGGACGATCGTCCATGAACTGGAACTGATCAAACCGGATGCTGAGCTTAAACAGCAACTGCGTGCAACAAGCAAAGATGATGTGTGGAAAGTCGTGCGTGTCCGTGAAATTGACGGGGAGCGGATTATTTTAGATAAAGACTTTTTCTTAAAAAAGAACGTCCCGCTGTTGACAAAAGAGATTTGTGAAGACTCGATTTATGAATACTTAGAAACCAAACTGCATTTGCCGATCAGCTTTGCGAAAAAAGAAATGTCCGTCGATGAGGCAACCGAGGAAGACCGTCGCTATTTGGATCTCAATGGCGATGACCGCGTCGTCGTCGTTAGAAACTACGTCTATTTAAACGACGCCACCTTGTTCCAATACACGGAATCGCGGCACCGACTTGACAAGTTCCGGTTTGTCGATTTCGCGCGTCGGAAATGACAGAGCCCGACCGTGTGTGATTAGATTAGGCGGTGACGGATACGTTTTGATGCCACGCTGCGTCTTACGACGCGGCGTTTTTTTATTGTTTGTTTTGATAAAAAATAAAACTATGTTCTAAATAATCAATTAAAATCATAAACAATCACAGTTATGGCTATCCTTGTTAACAGCGGCATCAGAAAGGGGGACGCCGACGTGGAAGGAACATGGTGGTCGCTATTGCCTTTTCTTCTCATCATTCCACTTGCTATTTGGCTGAAAGAAATTTTGCCTGGGTTGGTGGTCGGCCTGCTCGTAGGGGCGCTCTGTCTGGAACAGTCGGTCATTGGTGCTATCGAGCGGGCTGTTTCCGCCATTCTTCGTTCTCTCAGCGATCTTGAACATATAAAAATCGCTGCGTTTCTCTATTTGTTCGGTTCGCTTGTCGGCATGATGCAAATTACCGGCGGGGTCAAAGGATTCGTCGAGAGGCTTTCCGGGCGCATCCACACGAAGCGTGGACTACTTTTATTTGTTTGGCTGACGGTGCCAGTGACGTTTTTCATGCCGATGTTCCGCATTATGCTGCTTGGTCCAGTGATGAAAGCCGTGCTTCGCCAGTTTCGCATCGACCGCCGCCGCATGGCGTACATCATCGATGTTTCGACCGAGCCGATCATCGTGCTTTTGCCGGCAGCGACGGCGTTTGTCGGTTTTATGACTTCGGTCGTGGCGGCAGCGCTGGCACAAAACGATATTGGTGAATCGGCATATGATATCTTTTTGCGTAGCTTGCCGTACAACTTGTTTGCCATCATCGCTCTTATTGTCGGGTTGTTGACGACGATGTTGAACATTCGGATTGGTAAACCGCGGGCGAAAAAAGGGGAAGGGGAAACGAATGAATTGCACGGTCTCGGGCTGCGCAAAGAACTGGCACTGATCGCCGGAGAGCCGCTTCATCTCTTCGTGCCGTTAGCGTTGTTGCTTGGATTGACGTTTGCCTTTTTTGTCTATGACGGACGGCAACGCGGGGCAAGTGATTGGCTTGAGGCGTTTTCCGAAGCCGATGCGACATGGGCGATGTTGCTGGCACTGTTTGTGACGATTCTTTTGTCGATGGTGTTTTATTTGTGGCGCAGGCAGTCGCTCTCGGAGCTGATTTATCATTTTTTTGCCGGAGGCAACGAGCTCATGGCGCCGATCGGCATGTTGATTCTCGTTTGGGCTGTATCGGCGGTGGCGGGTGAGCTCGGATTTACCACTTACGTGGCATCGACGTTCGGCACGTGGATTCCGGGGCCGTTCGTGCCGGCGGCGGTGTTTTTAGCCGGTTCGTTTCTGTCTTATTTTATCGGATCGTCATGGGGGACATGGGGCATTTTTATGCCGCTTGGCGTCACACTTGCCCATGCGACCGGAGCGCCGCTTGAGATGACGGTCGGCGCCGTGTTTGCAAGTGGAACGTTCGGGGCATTCGCTTCGCCGCTTGGCGATACAACGATTACGACCGCAGCAATTATGGATATGGATTTAATGGGCTATGCCAAATACAAACTGCGCATCTCTCTTATTTGCGCTGGTTTATCGCTTGCCGGATACGTATTTTTGCCACTTTGGGCCGGTTAGGAGGAGCAGGTTCCGGCCCATTCTTTTCTAATATTTATAACATAAAACCATGTTCTAAATAATCAATAAAAACAAAACAGTTGCATTCCATAAGCAAGTCAAGCTATGATAAAAACAACATACTGACTAGTCGGTAACCGAGCGTTAGGGCTTGATTTCACGAAAAAAGGAGTGTCAAATGGTGTGATGAACACTCCACACGAACTCATTCGTTAGGAATCCTCCTAATGCCTTTGGTTGCCCATAGATGCTTCTACTGTTCCCAGAAGCAGCTTCGCCGCCCTTGATCAGCTCCTGTCAAAGGTGTGAAAAGGACGACCTCAAGGACAACGGGGACAAAAAAGAAGGGGAGAGGGAGAACGATGAAAACACATACGATTACAGTTAACCCGCGTTTTTGCGAAACCGATGCGCTTGGACATTTGAGCAATATTAGCTATTTCATTTATTTGGAAGAAGCACGCACTCGTTTATTCGATGAATTGAGCTACGGGGGACAAACTGGTGATTGGCACTTTATTTTGGCGTCCGCGAAATGCGATTTTGTCAACCAAGGGTTTTTTGGCCGGCGACTTCGCGTGGAGACGAACGTTTCCCGCATCGGCCATAAAAGCTTTCAATGCATTCACCGCATCATCGAAGACGAGACGAATAAACTCATTGCCATCGGAGAAGCAGCGGTCGTTTACTTCAATTTCCATACACAAGCGAGTGAGCCGCTGCCTGATGACTTGCGGGCGTTGCTCGCGCAATACCTCGTCTCCGATGCCGAGGAGGCCGTTCGTCCCTTCGGTGCAAAAAACAATGACAACGTTTGAATTGTGTCATCCGCCAACAAGGCGGTTTTTTTTGTCTTCATTCGTTTTCTCTGGACCAAACTGCCCAATGGCCACATATGGTATGAGTAGGGTGACTCAGAAAAGGGAGGAACGATCATGACAATTCGCGCGACGATCGGGAGCGCAACATATACATGTCGCGGCGAGCTTGAGACACACTTCCAGCCGTTTCGCGACGGAACAATCGGCCGGTTTCACCCATTTTCTACACCATTTGGTGAACAGCGGCTCATTTACGCCGATTGGACAGCAAGCGGGCGGTTATACCGACCGATTGAAGAAAAAATGGTGCACGAGCTCGGCCCGTTTGTCGGCAACACGCATACGGAGTCGAATGTGACCGGAACGAAAATGACGCTTGCGTATCAATATGCGAAAGAAATTATCAAACAGCACGTTCACGCAGGGAGAGGCGATGTGTTGATCATGCAAGGAGCCGGCATGACGAGCGCTGTCAACAAACTGCAGCGCCTGCTTGGCTTGCGTGTGCCAGAACAATGGAAATCGCGCCTGGCGCTTACTAATGACGAACGACCGGTCGTTTTTGTCACGCATATGGAGCACCATTCGAATTTATTATCATGGGCCGAAACGATCGCTGAGGTCGTAACGGTTCGTCCGACCGCTAGCGGCGAGGTGGACCTTGACCATTTACGCGAATTGCTTGAACGCTACCGCCATCGGCCGCAAAAAATCGGTGCATTCACTGCCTGCTCGAACGTCACCGGCCTAGAGACGCCATACCATGAACTAGCTAAACTTATGCATGAATACGGCGGGCTTTGTTTCGTTGATTTTGCCGCTTCCGCTCCGTACGTCCGCATTGATATGCATCCGGATGATCCAATGAAAAAGCTTGATGCGATTTATTTTTCTCCGCATAAGTTTCTTGGCGGGCCGGGGAGTGCTGGCGTGCTCGTGTTTGACGGACGCCTTTACCGCCAGCATGCGCCGGATCATCCGGGCGGTGGGACGGTGTATTGGACCGATCCATGGGGGCATTATGAGTACGTAGAGGCGATTGAAGAACGGGAAGACGGGGGCACACCGCCGTTTTGGCAAACGATTAAAGCAGCGCTCGCCATTCAACTGAAAGAACAGATGAATATTGCGAAGATGCGCGCTCGGGAAAAAGAGCTCGTTTCGCTTCTCCTGCCGGCGCTGCAGAAAATCCCCGGCGTTCATGTGCTAGAAGGGCATCGAAGTGATCGGCTTGGTATTGTTTCGTTTGTAATCGAAGGACTTCATTATAATCTTGTCGTCAAACTGCTAAACGACCGCTTTGGCATTCAGGCGCGCGGCGGCTGCTCATGCGCCGGGCCGTACGGACATTACTTGCTTGGCATTGACAAAGAACAGTCGGCTGCCTTGCTTGAGGAAGTCAAAAGCGGCAACGCCCTCGCCAAACCAGGATGGGTACGTTTATCGCTCCATCCGACGATGACAAACGAAGAAGTGTACACGATTATTCATGCTGTCCGTCAAATTGCACGTGATGGCTGCCGCTGGCAAGACGAATACGAATATGACGAAGCAAAAAACGAGTTTGTTCACCGTGGCGATGATCGGTATATTCGGTCTTTTTTTCTCTTTTAATCTTCGTTTTGGTTATCTTTGCTGTCCTAGTCGTCTGAAGACCAAGACGGCTATTTTTTATCTCCCCGAATTCAGGATGACATGGGCATCGGTGGGCGTTTAAGCGTTTTTGTTTTCACCCTTCATCAAAACCGGTACAATGAAATCATCTTAACAACAAAAGAAGGGGAGAGCGATGAACGAATTGTATCATTTGCTCGTGCGAAACGAGCGGGAACGGGAACTGTATGAACAAGCTCGGCACCTCGCTGAGCGTTTTGCGGCGCGGGCGGCAGATTATGACGAACGGGCGGAGTTCCCGTTTGCTGATTTTGCTGACTTAAAAGAAGCCGGATTTCTTTCGCTCACGGTTCCCACCGAATACGGTGGCCACGGGGCGTCGCTTTATGAATTGGTACTTGTGCAAGAAATGCTCGCTCAAGGCAGCGGCGCCACCGCCTTGTCGTTCGGATGGCACGCGAGCATTCTGATGCGTCTGTTTTTACTCCGCCGCTGGCCGGAATCGACGCTCGCCCGCTTGGCCGAAGAAGTTGTCAAACGCCATGCGCTCATTAACAGCGCCCACTCCGAACGGGCAACCGGCAGCCCAGCGCGCGGCGGAAAACCTGAAACAAAAGCCGCCCTCCGCAATGGCCGCTTTATGCTCTGCGGGCGCAAATCGTTTGCCTCGTTGGCCCCGGCGTTAGATTACGTATTGATTTCCGCCACCATCGAAGACAGCGGCGAAGTCGGTGAATTTCTCATCCCAATGTCCGCTACGGGCATGCGCATTGAGCCGACATGGAACACGCTCGGTATGCGGGCGACGCGTAGCGACGACCTCATCCTTGATGGTGTTGAAGTCGAGAAGGATGCGCTTGTGGAAATCCTCGGGAAGTCGAATGAAACCGCTCCAGCACAAGGATGGTTGTTGCACGTTCCGGCTTGCTACTTAGGCATCGCCATTGCGGCTCGCAATGAAGCGATCCGCTTCGCGCAGACGTATCAGCCGAACACATTGTCCCATCCGATCGCTTCAACGCCAGAAGTGCAGCGAAAGATCGCCGAAATGGAATGGCGGCTTGCCCACGCGCGCCATTTTCTGTACGCGATCGCTGACTTATGGGATCGCTATCCGGATAAACGAGCCGAGATGAAAGAGGAGCTGGCGGCCGCGAAGCTAGTTGCCACAAATACAGCACTCGAGGTCGTCGATATGGCGATGCGCATCGTCGGCGGGCAAAGCTTGTTTGCTGACAATCCGCTCGGCCGCTATTACCGCGACATCCGCGCCGGGCTGCATAACCCCCCCGCTGATGACTTGACGCTCGCATGGCTGGCTAAACGAGCACTATCTCACCACCCGCTAGGCGGCTCAAGCAACCAATAAAAGAGCTTTCTCTAAGAGGAGGCATCAGATGCGGGTAACACAAAAAGGGAGGATTCAAAGAGCCGGCTAAACACCTATATAGAACAGCAAAATCATTTAACGTGTATATAAAAAAGAGGGTGTCTCGTTGTTTTTTTGAGACACCCTTCTTTTTGGCACCATTACTCCTCCAGGGCCGAACGCAAAAATTCCGGCAAGGAGAAACATTGGCGGAAAACGGCATCATTGACGTATTTCGTATCGTTTGGAATCGTCGTCTGTGCCGGGAAATCTAGCGGCCGTTTCGAGCCGATCGTAAAGCTCCACATTCCGCCCGGGTATGTCGGCACGACCGCCGTATACACGAGCACATGCGGGAACAATTCACGAATGTTGCGGTATGTGCGCTTTAAAATATCTAGGTGGAAAATCGGCGACTGGCTTTGGCACACCATCAGCCCATCCTCTTTTAACGCGCGGTGCACGTTCGCATAAAACTCCGACGAAAACAGCGCTTCGGCTGGGCCGACTGGGTCGGATGAGTCGATCATAATGACGTCGTACACGCCTTCTTTTCCTTGTACAAACGCGACGCCGTCATCATAAATAAACTTCACGCGCGGATCAGACAAGTTGCCGGAGACGGCCGGTAAATGTTCTTTGCATGCATGGACGACCTTTTCATCGATTTCGACCATCTCGATCGTCTCTAAACGGTCATACTTGGCCGCTTCACGAGCCGCTCCACAGTCGCCACCGCCGATGATAAGCGCCTGTTTTGCCTCTGGATGAAGCTGCAGCGGCACGTGTGTAATCATTTCGTTATAAATATGGCCATCAATCGAAGTCGTTTGCACGACGCCGTCAAGAACAAGCATGCGTCCAAAATCGTACGAATCCAAAATCATAACATGCTGGTAATCGGACGGCTCGGCAAAGATTACTTCTTTGATGCGATAGCTGATTTTTAAATTGTCGCGGTCATCTTCGGTGAGCCAAAGCTCCCCATTGTCCAAATGCACATATGGTGGCAAAGCGTTTCCTTGGTGTTTCATTGTTACCTCCTTAGTCTTGCAGATTTTCTCACACCTTTCTAATCTTAATATATTATGCGAAATGTGGCAAACAAAGGGGATTATCGGCCGGTATCGGATGTGTTCATCCCACCGCCCATGTTCGATGACTGATTTCGTTTTTCCGGCTGCTCCTCGTTATGGCCGCCGCAGCTGGTGCAAAGGCTGAGCAATAACGTGCAAATGATAGCAAGCGGCATCCATCGTTTTCGCATCTTTCCCTTCTCCTTTCGTGTTCATCATCCACTAAAGCGCCAAGCGTGACCGCTATCTGGATAAGACCGCTTCTATTGTTCGTCGCAAAGTATAGATGACGCATATCATTTCCTGCTGGCACTAAACCCGGACCCATCGGTTTGTTACCTAGGATGCAGGGCATAGCCAGGAGCGGGAATGGACATCCCCTGTATGGGAGACCTGGCTTTGTTTTTTGTGCCTGCTAAGCAGCAGGCGGACTGTTTTTGCCTCCGTATAGACGCGGGAAAGAATCACTTTCGCATGGAGCGGTCGGCCAATAATCGGATAACAAACGATAAACATCTCGGCACATAAAAAACATCGTCTGCGACCGCTCAGCGAAGCTAAAAAGCACTGTCTGCAAGGCCACCATCGTGCGATCTATGGGTATGACAATCACTTCTCCGTCCCGTACGGCGATGCTATGCTTGCTTATAGTGTGCCTGTCAACAGGCAAAATAAAACTCCCCGGCATTCAGCCGGAGAGTGTTTATCCATCGCGCTGCTCCTTAAGCAAAGCACGAAGCGATGTGCGATTTTCCAGCAAATCGGCAAGCGTATACGTATCCAGAACACGCAAAAACGCCTCTAACGCCTCGCGAAGCACGAAACGGAGCCGGCACGCAGGCGTGAGGATGCATTCATTGCCGTGGGAAGCGAAGCATTCGACAAGCGACAAATTGTCTTCTGTCTCGCGAACGACCGCGCCAACGATGATTTCCTCAGGTCGTTTCGCCAAGCGAATTCCACCGTTGCGTCCACGGATCGTTTCGATGTAGCCAAGCTTGCCGAGCTCATGGACAATTTTGCTTAAATGATGCTCAGACAGCGAAAATATAGTGGAAATTTCCTTAATGTTGGTTTTTTCTCCTTCATCAAGCGTCCCTAAAAACAAGAGGACACGCAAAGCGTATTCGGTATAGCTTGTTAACTGCATATCCATTCACAACCTTTTAAACATGGTCGATTCCAATTGTATCACATCCGCTTCATATGGGGAATTGTGAACAATTTGTTAAAGATGTATTTGAAATATTGCTTTTCATTATCGCTCATGGTTGAATAAAAGATGTATTTTAAATACATGTTTTGTGAGGGGATGGAACAATGGCTACGAGCACAACTTTACACCCAAAAACGATCGAAATTGTCAAATCAACAGTGCCGGTATTGGAGAAGCATGGAGAACAGATTACAAAACGGTTTTATGAGCTCATGTTTTCCAATCATCCAGAGTTGCTGAACGTGTTTAACCATGCCCACCAAAAACAAGGGCGGCAGCCACGTGCTTTGGCTGCAGCAGTATACGCAGCGGCGCGCTATATCGATCAGCTCGATGCCATCTTGCCGGTCGTACGGCAAATCGGCCATAAACACCGGAGTTTAGGCATCAAACCGGAACAATATCCGATCGTCGGAAAGCATTTGCTGCTGGCGATCAAAGACGTCCTTGGCGATGCCGCCACTGACGAAGTGATTGCCGCGTGGGCGGAAGCGTATGAAGTCATTGCTGACGTGTTCATTCAAGTCGAGCAGGAGCTCTACGATGAAGCAGCGGCCAAACGCGGCGGCTGGCGTGATTTTCGTCGCTTTGTCGTCGCCAAAAAAGTGAAAGAAAGCGACGTCATCACCTCGTTTTATCTCAAATCGGAAGACGGCGAAGCCATTAGCGACTATTTACCAGGCCAATACGTCAGCGTAAAAATGTCAATTCCAGGCGAAACGTACACGCACATCCGGCAGTACAGCTTATCGGATGCACCAGGAAAAGGGTATTACCGTATCAGCGTCAAACGGGAAGCAGCGACGGCTGACAAACCGGCAGGCATTGTTTCAAATTACTTGCATGATCATATCCAAGAAGGGGATGTGCTTGAATTAAGCGCCCCAGCCGGTGACTTTACGCTTGATTTGGCAAAAGAAACGCCGGTCGTCTTCATTAGCGGTGGCGTTGGCATCACTCCGCTTTTGAGCATGGCAAATACGTTGGCCATTCGGCAACCTAACCGCCCGGTTACGTTCCTGCAAGCTGCTCTCAATGGCCGCGTACAGGCGTTTGACCAAGAGTTGCAGACCTTAGCTAAAAATCCAGTATTTTCTTATCACATTTGTTACGAGTCGCCGTCAGATGAAGATCGAAAACACCCGCACTTCAGCAAAGAAGGGCGGATCGATTTGGAATGGATGCAAACGGTCATTCCGTCCAAAGACGCTGACTTTTACTTCTGTGGCCCTGTTCCGTTCATGAAAACGGTCTATCGCGCCCTGAAGCAATGGGGCGTGCCTGAGGAACGCATCCATTACGAATTTTTCGGTCCAGCCGGCGATTTAACAAAAGACTAATCAATGGCCGCTTATCAAAAAGGCATCTCCCAGATAGGGAGGTGCCTTTTGTTATAGAGAACATCCGCGCTTCCCTGTTGGCAAGTCCGCCAATTTTTTGTATGATGGAAACTAAATATCGCAAGAAACTAAATCATCGCAAGAAAAGGGAGAGAGAACGGATGACTACATTTCGCCAACATCGCTGGCAATCGTTTTTGCAAGGCTACGAGCAGCGGGCTCGGTTGCTGATTTCCTGCCCGGACCGCCCCGGCATCGTTGCGGCGGTGACTTCGTTTCTTTATGAACAGGGGGCCAATATTGTCGAATCAAGCCAATACTCGACCGATCCGGAAGGCGGGACGTTTTTCCTCCGCTTGGAGTTTGATTGCCCGAACATCGCGGGTCGGAAGGAAGAGATCGAAACGGCGTTTGCCCCCATTGCCGAGGAATTTAGCATGACTTGGCAGCTTCGACTGCATAATGAAATTCGACGGATCGCGATTTTCGTCTCAAAGGCTGAACATTGTTTGCTTGAGCTGCTCTGGCAATGGCAAGCGGGGGAACTGATCGCCGATATCGCCCTTGTCATCAGCAATCATCCCGATTTGCGCGATGTGGTCGAGCCGCTCGGGATTCCGTATGTGCACATTCCGGTGACGAAAGAAACGAAAGCGGACGCGGAGGCTGAACAAATCCGCCTGCTTCACGACTATCGGATCGATACGATTGTGCTCGCCCGCTACATGCAAATTTTATCGCCGGCATTTGTCGCTGAATTTCCAGGGCGAATCATCAACATTCATCATTCGTTCTTGCCGGCGTTTATCGGCGCACGGCCGTATGAGCGGGCCTATGAGCGCGGCGTCAAGCTGATCGGCGCCACATCCCATTATGTCACCGATGATTTGGACGAAGGACCGATCATTGAACAAGACGTTGCTCGTGTTGACCATCGCCATCATCCCGACGATTTAAAACGGATCGGCCGCTTGATCGAAAAGACGGTGCTCGCTCGGGCGCTGAGATGGCATTTGGAAGACCGAGTCATCATTCATGGCAACAAAACCATCGTTTTTTATTGAACGTAGGCGGGAGAGGATTTTTCCTTTCCCGCATGGTATAATGAAAAGAAAACGGAATCAAACAGCCCTTTGCTCTCGGTTAGGCGAATGGAACATCAGGGAAAGGAGGAAAAAGATCGATGGGAGAGAAACGGACGCCAAGCGGTTTTCTGTTAAAACAACGTGCGTTTTTAAAATTGTATTTGATCACGTTAACGGAGCAGGAGCGGCTGTACGGACTGAAGTTGCTCGATGTATTGCGCCAAGAGTTTAAACCGCTCGGCTATCGTCCGAACCATTCAGAAGTGTACAAGGCGCTTCACGATTTAATCGAAGACGGCATTTTAAAGCAAGTGAAACAGAAAAAAGAAGGGATGAAGTACCAGGAAGTCGTGTATTATCGGTTTGCCGAGGGTGGGCAAGAAAAAGCGAAGCTGTATAAACGTCAGCTGAAAGCAGAGCTTGACCGGTGCGCGGCGCTCATTCGCAAAGCCATCGAGGACAACTACAGCTAGGGGCGCCCTTGTTTTTTCTTTTTATCCTATTTACATAATATAATTATGGTTTATTTATTTTGTTTTGCGTCCTGACGGGCGATTTAGTAGAATGAGAGGGGAATATGGCAACAGAGAGGAAGGCACACCAAATGAGGACATGGCCCTTAGTTGTAACAAAAGAAATGGAAAAGCGAAAAGAGCAGTTCCGCCACGATCCGGATCAGGCGTTGATCGGAGCCGGCGGGTATACGGCCGAAGATGAGGCAATCATCCATGATGCGGCAGTCGCGCTTGCGCTTGGGAAAAATGTGCTCTTAAAAGGCCCAACCGGGTCGGGCAAAACGCGGCTTGCTGAAACATTGTCCGAACTGTTTGGGCAGCCGATGCATAGCATCAACTGCTCCGTCGACCTAGACGCCGAAGCGCTGCTCGGGTTTAAGACGATCGTGCACCGCGGCGGTCAGGCAGTCATCGATTACGTTCCTGGCCCGGTCATTCAGGCGATGACAAAAGGTCATTTATTGTATATTGATGAAATCAACATGGCTAAACCAGAAACACTTCCGATTTTAAACAGCGTGCTTGATTACCGACGGCGGCTCACCAACCCGCTCACTGGAGAGGTTGTGCAGGCGAAGTCGACGTTTGGCGTCATTGCGGCCATCAATGAAGGCTATATCGGCACTGTGCCGCTCAATGAAGCATTAAAAAACCGTTTTGTCGTCATCGATGTGCCGTACGTGCAAGGAGCGACGTTAAAATCGGTGCTATTGGCGCAAACTACATTAACGGATGAGGCGTTGATCGACCGTTTCGTTTCTCTATCAGCAGATTTGCTGACACAAGTGAGAAACGGGCAAGTCGCTGAAGAAGCCGCCTCGGTGCGTGCGTTGCTCGATGCATGTGATTTGGCGGCGTATATGCCGCCGTTGCGCGCGATTGAACGAAGCATTGTCGATAAGCTAGACGACGAACGCGAACGCGCTGCTGTGCGCAACATTGCTGAAACATGGTTTGACGAGTAGGAGGCGGCGCATGGAACGGTTTATGATGTTCAACGACCGGCCAATTGATTCGTTTTTGGTCATGCAGCTTTCCGATCTCGCTCAAACGCTTGCCCGCGACCGTCGTTGGACGGTGGAGTTTGCCGCCCATTCCGGCGTGCATCTGGCTAAGCAGACGATATATGTGAGTCAATTTTGGGATGTGTATCCACTCCTAGAGAAAGAGCAGGCGATGAAAAGCGATGTGGTCTTGCGGATGATCGGCACACATCGGCATACCGATATAGCTGTTGTCCGCACCTTCCGGCAAACAGCGGAGGCACAGCCGCTCTCTAAACTGTTAAAACAGTTGTTCTCCTTCGCTGAGGATCTCCGTTTGGAAACGATATGTGAGCGGGAGCGGCCAGGACTGAAACGATGGTTTCGCGCGCGCCGTCGTCTGTACCGCCAGTATTTCGCCCAGCAATGGCAGGCGAACCGGACGCGGGGAGCCCTCACTGATCAGTTTTTGGCGGCCATGTACTTGCGGCTGACCACCGATTCGCCGCTTGACGACGTCCCGCTCGCTCCGATGGCAGATGAAGCGGGACAAGCGCGCCTCGAGGCGCTATGGCCGCAGTTTTTTGACGTCTCATCGACAGCGGAAACAGCCCGTTGGACGCTGGCGATTGTAGAGCTGGTGGGAGACGTGCTGTCTAATGACATGGTAAACAACTACACATCGCTGCCGATCGTTGACGACGATGAAGATGAACGGAAGACGACGCTTCAAGATCTCAAGCGAACGGATCCGTTGGAAAATCGTGATACCTCGAATGATTCCACAAACAGTGAAGTACATCGGCAAGTGTTGTCGACCTGGCACCGGGAAACGAGCCGAACGGGCGGGAATGTTCTTCGGTTTGAGCTTGAACGCGGCACCCGCACCGGGATGCTTGGCGACGGGGCGCGGCCGGGAGAAGACGGCGATCAGGCGCTCGCCATCGTCCAAGGAACGTCGCGGCCGACGAACCGAAATGAATATGGACCCGAAGCGCAAGCCTCCTTTGACGATCATCCACCCGCCGGAAGCGGTGCCTTGTATGGTGAAGCGAACCGTCAAGCTGAGCTTGTGCTTCTTCCTTCACCACCGCCAAGCCCGATCCATCTCCAGCAATACCGAACTAAGCAGACGACGGTAGCCCCGTACCGGAAACGGCTTGTGCGGGTGATGGAGCAATGGCTTGAGCATCAACGCAGCGCTTGGCGCACCAACTTGCCCGCCGGGAGGCTGCGTAAACAGTTGATACCGTTTTTCACCGATGAGCGGCCGCGTTTGTTTTACAAAAAAGGCGAGCCGGCGCGGCGGTTTGATGCAGTGTTTGGGTTATTGGTTGACTGTTCCGCTTCCATGCATGACAAAATAGAAGAGACGAAAACCGGTCTTGTTCTTTGTCATGAGGCACTGAAAACGTTGCGGGTGCCGCATGCCATTGTTGGATTTTGGGAAGATGCGAACGAGGCGACCGCCTCTCGACAACCAAACTATATGCAAATAGCTGTGTCATTTCGTCAGTCATTGGAGCCATCAAGCGGCCCGGCGATCATGCAGCTTGAGCCGCGCGAAGACAATCGCGATGGACTGGCCATTCGTTGGATGACAGAGCAGCTCCTCCGTCGCTCGGAAACGCAAAAAGTGTTGCTTGTTTTCTCCGATGGCGAGCCGGCTGCTTATGGCTATGAACAAAACGGCATCATTGATACGCATGAAGCGGTTGCCGAAGCGCGCCGCCACGGCATCGAAGTTGTCAATCTCTTTTTAGGACGTGGGGCGGATGACGAATCGACGCGGCGGACGATCGAAAACATTTACGGCCGTTTTCGCGTCTTTGTGCCACATGTCAGCGAACTGACGGACCGGCTGATTCCGCTTTTGAAAACGTGGTTGCAAAAAAGCTTGTAATAAAAAAGGATGGGAAGCGATGATTAAATTATTTACCGACAGCGATTTAGACGGCATCGGCTGCGGACTGCTTGCGAAGCTGGCGTTTACGGAAGTCAACATTTCGTTTTGCTCCTATCGGAATCTAGATGAGCGAGTCACCCAGTTTCTGCAAAGCGAAGAAGCAGACAACGCCATGCTGTTTATCACCGACTTGGCCGTCGGCAAAGACGTCGAAGAACAGCTCGCCGAACGGGCCAAGCGCGGCGGTCACGTGCAAGTCATCGATCACCACGTGACGGCACTTCATTTCAATGACTATCCGTGGGGCTGGGTCGTGCCGACTGATGATGACGGCAAAAAAACGTCCGCGACCTCGCTCTTTTACGACTATCTCGTCCGTGAAGGGAAACTAGCACCAAGCGACTCATTAGCAACGTTCGTCGAGCTCGTCCGCCAATACGATACATGGGAATGGGAAGAAAACGGGAATCTGCAAGCAAAACGACTTAATGATTTATTGACAATTTTAGGGCTCGACGGCTTTTGGGATACAATGAGCGAGCGACTTGCCTCCGGCGAACCGTTCGCCTTGACCGAAACGGAAGAGCTGATTTTGGATATGGAAGAAAAGAAAATTCAGCGCTACATCCGACAAAAACAAAAGCAGCTCGTCCAACGCTCGCTCGGTGATTATTGCATCGGCGTTGTATTTGCTGAGCGGCATTTGTCGGAACTCGGCAACGCCTTATCGAAACGATACCCTCATCTCGACTTGATTGCCATGGTCAATATGGGAACGAAACATATCGGCTTTCGCACCATTCACGACGACGTCAATGTTGCTGAGTTCGCTAAACAGTTTGGCGGCGGCGGCCATCCGAAAGCGTCCGGCTGTTTTGTTGATGACACGACGTTCCCACTCTTTGTCGTCGAGACGTTCCCGCTATTGCCGGTTTACGGCGATGCGGAACAAAATCAGCTGAACCAACGGGACGAAGCCGAAGGAACGTTTTGGACGAATCATCATGGCCAATGGTGGCTGAGCCGACGGACGGAACAAGGATGGACCTTGTATGCCGATGGGGGAGAGACTCGCACATTCCCTGAAGAAACGATAGGTGAACGTTGGTTGAAGCGGCAGTTTGCTGCAGGGCTCGCCCACGATGCCACTGTGCTAGAATTTTTAAGCGCACGGCTCGGGCGGGACAAAGATACCATTCAAGCCGACTACCCAGCAGCCGTCAAGCAATATAAGCAACAAACCGGCATCGAACGTTGATGCCGGTTTTTATATGCTTGAAAGAGAAGACAATTTCCTCACCCTGTTTAGAAGATTGGATGAAAAGCAGCTATTTCTCCAAAATTGTCTGTTCTTGCATGTGGAAGAGGCTTTGGCTTTATAAGGGGGGCAAGAACCTAGCTGTAGATTGCATTGCTTACTAGATCATCGGTTTTTTTGTTAAAGAAAATGTTAACGTAATTGTAACAGTTTTTGTGTTTAGGAAAAACAGTCTTTGATATAATAAGTACATAGGGAGGTGAAGAAGATGAAACAGTATGTCTTTTCCTTTCACACAGAGCAAGAAAAGGCGTCTGCATGGGAAGAAGCCATCTTAGCGTCCGGAATGATGGAAGCCTTTTCAAAAGCCCAACGGCTTCTTATGAAATATAAACAGGAAAAAGGCGTGCCGATTCGCATTCGATATAAAGGTGTCCGCTATCGTTATACTGATATTGCGTAACGTTGAGAGTCAAAATAAAGAAAGGATGGAAACATGCTTTCCTTGCGACAATCGACACGCAACGGGTAACGTGCAGTGTTTCTTGAGTCATTCGAGAACACTGCACGTTTTTATTGTACTCGTATGCATGAAGCAGCATGATAGTCGCATTCTTGTCGATTCCAAAACAAGATCGTGGCGATTGTGTTCGTCCTGCTGAACCGGCTAACCGGCTATCCTCGCAAACATCTCATCATCTTTCGGGCAATGAGTGACGACGATATGCGAACCATTTATCAGGGACCAGACGAAACAGAAACACGAGCTGAAGCGAAAGCGGAGGACGTCGTTGCTCGCAAAGCGGCACACGCTGTCTAAGCGCCCCTTATCTCATCCCGTTGCACCGTAAGATAGGGGAGGGATGAACTTTACTCCGGCTGGTTATCCTGCATAATCAAGCAATATGACTGATCCGTTTTAACTGGCATCGCTTTCAACTCAGCAAGGGGATATATCGAAATAAACACGCCAACGGTCAAACGATCCGGAAGACGCGGCGGATAAAATAAAATCGTTCTGGTACCAATCATAAGCGACACAAAAGCCGAATCGACGACTCTTAATTTTCCAGCCTAACGCTGCTTGTCCAACAAATACGGACAAGCTCTCATCGTCATCCCAGATTTGTTTGCCATCACGCACATGCACAAAGATAATTGGTTCATGTCAGAAGACCATTTTTTTGTTTCTGTCTCACTATCATGAGATTACTTATTATTGAGACAGTCACCCCAATAACTTCTTATAATTTATATTATGTCAACTTGATAATTTCCGCCTAAATTGAGGGTTTCTTCCCTCAAGTACCCATAAAATCAATTATCCGGAACTTGTTAACCTAAGTTCCTCATAATTTTTTGTGTCTACGAATTATCATTTTTTAAACGAATTATCATTATTTTTTTATCGATTATCATCGGTCGTTGATTATCAATTGGAGGTGTTTTTTATGTTGTTTCGACAAGCCATTGATGAATTTGTGTTGTACTTGCAAATTGAAAAAAACTATTCACTTAACACCGTTGATGGTTATGCTTATGATTTGAGATGTTTCGAGAACTTCTTAATTCAACACGGTTATTCAGTACAACTTAATGACATTACAAAAACGCATGTTCGTCGCTTCATCCAGCATCAGATTACAAAAGAAAATGTTAAACCTAGAACGGTCTATCGGAGAATTTCTTGCTTGAAATCGTTCAGTAAATACTGCGTCAAAGAAAATCTAATCGACAGCGATTTTATGATCGGAATTGATACTCCTAAAACGGATAGCAAATTACCGACTTATATGTCTTTGTCTGAACTACGAAAACTGTTTCATTTTTTAGAGCAAGACAATAGCCGAATGGCGATGAGAAACCATCTTCTATTTAAACTGTTAGCCACTACGGGTATGCGAAGATCTGAAATTGTTGAACTAACTTGGGAACAAATTGATTTATCGAACAACACGATACGCATATATGGGAAAGGAAAAAAAGAGCGCTTACTCCCCCTTCATCCTATGGTTGTTCCTTTAATTAAAAGTTATATGGGAAGTTTAGAGGAATATCAGCTCCATCCTTCCCAACCGGTATTTTTAAATAAAAACGGCAAAAAACTAAATCCGCGTGGTTTACATAAGATATTTAAAGAAATCTTACAAAAAGCAGGTCTGCCACCTCAACGGTTCTCACTCCATCATTTGCGGCATACGTTTGCTACCTTGTTGATACAAGAAAATAAAGAAAATGTTGATTTGCGTACCGTACAAGAACTACTCGGCCATGAAAGCTTAGTCACGACGCAAGTATACACGCATGTTGATTTTGAGCAAAAGAAAAAAGCGATTGAAACATTTAACATATTTTGAGACCTGCCTAGTACGGAAATAACTACCCTAGCCGGGTAGTTATTTCATGTGAATATGAGTTGGCGGATACAAAGGCACTGGATGCGTGAGGTCGTATGACATTGAGTGCATTCCATGAGTTTGCTGATAAGGCATTGGAGCATGTGGAAAATACCCTTGCTGCGCCATAGTAATCTGATTATAAAGTTCTGGTGCTTGAAATGTAAAATAATCAGAATGATTATTCCCTGATTCTTTAAGTATTTTTTGCTGTAATACCGCAAATGCATACTTTATAAGATGTTCTTTAAACAGATTGATGTAATTTTTGTTTTTCAATTGATTCGAGTAAACTTTAGGAACTTCATCAAAAATTTCTTCTAAATCTAGCGTGATATTATAATTAGATTCAAGTTCCATAGCGGTTTCAAAAAGAGTTTCGATTATTACTTGGGCCGCTCGAATTTCTTTAATATACTTTGCATCACTTAAAATATAATGCTGCAGAGCGCCAAGCTCATATTTAGAGTGTCCAAGCAAAAAGCGTATAGCATCATCTGAGACCCCCATTTCATGAAACAAGGTAGAAAGAGTGTATCGTAATCCGTGCGGTGTGAAATACTTCTCTGTTTTACGGATTATTTTGTTTCTTCTTCCCTTCTCTTTTGCATTATTATGATTTTCATTATTCTCTGGTTGTTCATATTCTACTTTCACCCATCCCAAATGTTCACATACTTTATCGATTATATAATTCATCTGCTTGTTAATGAGCGGCTTTCCTCTCAAGCCGTATAACAATGCATCATTTGGTTCCATGTGTTCTATATATTGGGTGAGTAATTTCATGAGCTTAGGTGGTAATGGAATAAAGAAGTCTTTGTTTTTGCTGTTTGGCGAATTGTCAGTGTGTTTATCCCCTTCCTCTAGATATTGGTCAAGAAGTTTATCTTCTTTTACTCGATCTTTTTTGGGATCGAACTCATAAACTAGACCGTTCATAGTAGTAGAGACTGAACGAACGGTTAGTTTTTCGAGCGATGTGACTCTGAGAGCAGTAAACATATCTATTAGGGTTGGAACTAATACATTAACACCTCTTTCTTGCAACTCAAACGCAGCTTTGTAAACTTGGTATAATTCGGTAATATTTAATGCTCTCGAATGATGTTTTTGTTTATTAGAATCTGTGATTTTTAATGCTGCGAATGGATTTCCGTTAATAACTCCGAGCCGGTTATAATGCGTAAACATAGATTGCATCGTTGCCTGATGTTGTTTTATCGTTCTCGGACTATAGCCTTGTTTTCGTTGATCATTTTCCCATATCTTCACAAATTCATAATCGATATTCTCAAGCACTGGATTTAACCCTTGGTTTAACATATATTCTGACATGTAAATTACATTTTTACGGTAGGTACGTCTAGTGTTTTTTGACCAAAACTGGCTTTTTTCATATTCATTAAAAGCCTCAATTAAAGTAGATTTAGCTGAAATATTTGTCTTGCTCATGATCTATTACCTCCGTATAAAAATAATTGAGCTTAAAATACAAAAAACCCCAAGCCAAACACCGCTACTTCTTATGCGTGTATATACGCATAGGTAGCGCTGTAAAGCTTGGGGTTTTCCCTTGTCGTATATTAAGTTATTCATTTGTTTTGTATTTTATCAGATTATGATGAAAAGTCAACAATTATTTTGCAAAATATAATAATAAGAGCAAAGAATCTGCAATCATAAGTGACGATTATTACCAATCATCAGCCATCCTTTTCTTTTAAATCAACCTTGTAATATTCCAACCCTCTTTCCAGCAAAACATTTACTAGTGCATTTATTTTAAATGATTTTTCTACACTTAGATTTTTTATTGTGTTATACATTTCTTCTGTTAAGAAAAAGGTTTTCTTCTCTTTTAACAACGAATGATCTACTTTTAAGTAATCTTTGAACATTTTATATTCCAAATCGAAATTCTCTTCAACGTTTATTGGCGTTCGATTTTCTTGTTTCTTTTTTACAAAGGGTTTATCAACTAATAAAACGACGATTCTACTTTTTACATCTCTACTCAATGATTCTTCTGGTGCAATACCTTTATATTTATATTCATTTTCTTCTTGATCAAATTCAATTGCTGCATTTGCCAGTTTTCTTTCTAAGTCTTTTTCATTTATTCCTGCCATAGTTGCAACCTCTGCCAATGATTTTCCGTTGTTTAACTGTTCTAATGCTTCTATTAATTTCATTTAAATCACCTCCGATTGTTTTAAACATTATAACTTCGCTTGTGCTAAATTTTAATAACTTTTGCAGAATATTTGTGGCAATTTATAGCCATATAAATTCAGATGTGCTACGGATTCTGAAAAGAATGTATTCAAAATTTATCATGATATTTTGATCAATCTATACTTAATCGATGGCCTTATCAGCAGTTTTACAATGCCCGGTCGAACGATACAAATAAAAGATACGAATTAAAATACATCCGCCCCATCACTTATCGAAATAGTATTGACCGTCATGCAACCTTTCTTTTATTGAGCGATTTAAAAGTATATTTTTTCTATTCAACTCCAATGAAATGCTAAAATATCTCACATTGAGTTACAGATTCATAGGGTTAACTGGGTATATTAAAACCTACCCAGTTAACTGTATGAACAACTTCATATACCTAATAGTTTAAAAACGTCCTCAAATCAAGTGTTCTCAAATTTAGAAGAATGACCTATCTAGACGACTATTACTATACCCTGACTCCTAATTTGATCTAGATTTTCTATTAAAATAAATTACACTTTCTGGGTTGACACTTACCCATTCCATTTAAGGGAATTGTTTTCCTTACCAATGAGAAGCAGCAAATGTAATGTATTATGAAATGCCTTGACGTTGAATGAACGTATTATCTACCTTTAAGAGTATGGCCCCCGGATTAAGCAACGGATATTCGCCTGCTTATGACATCGTTGAATAGGTTGGAAGAAACCATACGTTTTGAAATGAAATGAAGTGTATGCAATTCAACAAAGCAACCAAGCAACTGCTTAACGAGGTTATCATTGTGTTCTTCTATTTATTAGAAAATCAGGCCAATTATTTAAAATCGTTTACGTACATGTGAGCAATGCATATGACTCATCCTTGTACACCAACTTGCATCAATTTATTCAAAGACTAATGGAGATTTATCGAAATGAAGTGAAACAACTGTAGCCAGAGGAAGTTGAACAAATCGTACTTCATTCGGAGCGAACTCCGTATATCATCCCTGCTCCGCAAGGTGATCATGATTTAAAGGACATAGAGGAAGAGTTGGAGATGCCAAGTGAGAACATCACATTTATCCAGTTAGACACTGAGGATACGTAGGACATATCATCCAAAGCTTCGATACAATAATGGGTCACAATAAATCGTAACGATGACCGCGGCAATAATAATCAGGTTTAAGAAAAGATCCTTTATGATGGATTATGATGATTGCCCGTAACCATCGAAGGAAATGAAAAAAGATGGCTTCTAAACCATTCAGAAGCCTTCAAATCTCCAGATGATATGTAAAAACAAAACAGAAGGCTGTCCTCAAAAGGTTTTTACGACCTTTTGGAACAGCCTCTTTCTTTTTGCTTTAAGACAATTTGTGAATGATCGCCATTCTCCCTCTCGGAAATTTGACTTGATGATTCTTATCAAATGTCAGCGGTCCGTCCGGTTGAAAAATAAAGAACGATTCACCTTTTTCCATGTTTTCTTTAAACGTTTTATAACGCACTTCAAAAATGGCATTGGCTTCATCCAAAGATAAAGCATCGATTACTGCAAATTCTTCATCTCTCCCTTTCACTCTTCTCACGACATAATACTGATTCATACACAATCCCTCCAACATATTTTGTAAATAAAAAAACATCGGCAAGAATGCCAACGACTGTTTTCGTCATACATCCTTACCGATGATTTTTCACCATTTCTCTGGACCAAAAAGGCCTTCTGTTATATTAATTGTAAAAGGAAAGAAAAGTAAAAAACAAAATCGATTATCTATTATCATTCTATCTTACCCTTTGCCTTTTTTTAACCCATTTCATCGAATTTCTCCCTGTAAAATAACAAATCTGCTCGACAAAAGTGAAGACTGGGTAGATAAAATAATGGCCACCCAGGTAGGGAATTCAATATAGAGGCAAGCAAAAGAAACTTACAGTATATTTGTGGTAATGAAATGAAAAAGAAACGGGAAGAAGTACGAATACATCCAAGAGAAAAATTAATCGAATAATCAAATGACAATGTCCAGATGACAAATAGGAGCGAGAGGAATAGGCGGAAAGTAGTTTTTACATATTTTCCGTACCAGTGACCCCCTTCTTTTTTACAAAAAATCCGTACCGACAAAGAACTTTTTACAAAAATCCCGTACCAGAGAGGGACTTTTTACAAAATTTCCGTACCGGGAAGGAGTTTTTACATATTTTCTGTACTCCGAGTTCGACAGTCCATTTTAGGCAAGGACAATTCAGAAAAAGCCTTTTAGTCTATACACTAGAAAAATACGTTGATTTTCGTAGGCACACGCTTCGTATGTCAAGGTTGATTATGTTTTCCCCAAAATCGCCGGTTTAACCATTCCCCAGAAAGATCTCATGGGTCCCTCTGTTTTTCTTTTTGGATCCTCTTTTCCCGTAATCGATAGCTTTCCCCCATTAAGTATGGAATGATGCAGCAATCGATCTAACATCGCCGTCGCAAGAACCGAGTCTCCCACGTTCTCCCCCATTTCCTAGAGCTTTTGTTGGGGTATGCTCGTACCGTCGGGGGATCACTAGAAATAAGCAATGAGCGCTGTTCGGATCCAGTTTTAGGTACCCCATTTCATCGATCATGAGAACAGTTGGATTCACAAAGACACGAAGCTTTTTCTCCAACTTTCTTTCTTGGCTGCCTCTTCTTAACTGAGTGACCAAATCATGGGCGGTAACAAAATACGTTTGATATCCTCTTGCGATCGCCTCCATTCCAATCGAAATCACCAGGTGTGTCTTTCTAATCCCCGGTGGACCGAGAAAAAGGATATTTTCTTTTCGGTCAATACACGACAACGTAAGCAGCTCTCGAATCCATCGCTCATCTAGCGAGGGTTGCGCGGTAAAATCAAACGTATCGATCGTCTTGCGATACGGCAGTTTGGATCTTGATGAGCGTTTGGATCAATCGTTCCTGCCTTTTGACGATTTCTGCCTCTAATAAGCGGATAAGCGGAACAAAAACTCCGAATAGTTCTTTCATAATCTTTCCCTTCGCAGGAATGCGTCATAACTCGTAATCATGAACCATTGCTCCTCTTATTGACATTATAGTTCTATTGTAAGTGAGGAATTTTATTCGGCTATATTGGGGATTTTATCATCTGCTTTAACACATTATATATGGAATTTATATACCGCAATGTTCTGCACCTTTTTCTTGTAAAAAACAAATGGTAACGAAAGTGCGTATCGATTCATCGTAGCCATTGGGTTTTCCTTGTCCTGATCCTCCTGCGTTTTTACTTTTTGTTTCCTATATGCGTTACCACGTCAATCACTTCAGAACAGAATGGTTTGGCGCCATGGCCGCTTGTTGATCCCTAATTGGGACCAACAAAAGAGACGAATCATCGTGCCGAATCAACGTAATGATAAGGTGTTTCCAAATATTGAGCCTAAGAGAGAGAATAACGCCCGCTGATCTGCAGAAAAGAACATACGGCATGGCATGCAATTACTTGTTCCCCAATGGTCGTGTCGACAGAAAAATAGAGCCATAGCTAAAAGGACAGGGGGATGATGGATTAGCGGATTCGGACAAAATGGTGTTGATGGAACCTATCAATTCATAAGGTTAACTGGATATAGAATAACCTATCCAGTTAACTCTATGAACAATTTCATTCCCCTTTTCTTTCCACAACCGCGTCAAATCACGTTTTTTTATCAAAATCCCCTCTTTCCAAGAAGAGAATTAGGATCTTCACAGCTCCAAATCCGCTCCTGATTTTTGAATGATCTCGATGTTTTATCAGGAGTGTTTCACATTGTAAACTTATGAAGATAGTCATTGGCGAATAGATGAAATTTTTACGGAGTGTTTCGATAGCTGGTTACCCTTCCTGTATTGGAGCGATCATCAACTCCCATCCCTTTCATTCATAGACGCAAAGGAATTCGTTGAAAAATGGATCATGTATAGTATCTATTGCTTGTAACGATGATCCAAAGAACAAAAAATGACGATGTTAGAATCCCGACAAGCGCCAGCTCGATTGCCCCCTTTTTAACCATTTACTTCGAACTTCTTCCTGCAAAATAATCAATCCACTCCACTTTTTTGATCCGTTGAGCGGGTTTTGTCCGTTATGGTGAAGCTTTCCCCTATAATCAATAGCGGTCGCGTCATCCGCTCCATCCCTCCATCCTCGATGATTTAGACGTATTCCTCTTCCCTCTCGCTTTTATTTTTTGCCTGACATAAAATATCCATAAACATAGGCTTGCCCATTGGCGAGCCTCATCCACTCTCAGTCATGACCTTCTTCCTTTTTCACGATATAGTTGAACATCATCACTTGAAAAGAGGTTTGGAGGCTTTGTGTGCCGGCTTTACACCCTATGTTCCATGATATGAAAGAGGCCTTTTCTCTCCGTTTTCTTCGCCCGATATAAGGCCTGATCGGCTTTCTCCAGAAAACCACTTATCGATCGGATCCTAAGAGTTATGGTATTCTGATTACAAAGATAAAAATAAATCCAAAGCCCAATCGAAAGGAGCAAAAGAAACATGGATGATAGCAAAGAATATTGCCCGTTTTGCGGGGCTGATTTGCAAGGACCACCGATCCCGAAAGAAATCCAGCATCATTACGGCGCTACTCATGGATCCAGAAAAATTGGTATTTACAGTCGGGAAGAAGATCGTGTCATCAAATGGAAATGTCCGGATTGCGGAAAGGAATGGGAGCGGGAGTAGTAAAGAACAAGGATGTAAAGATTCTCCTTTTTATCTTTTAAAAATAGAAAAAGAAAAACCCTCTTAGTGTTTATAAGGAAACGATTCATGGTTCTTACGTTCTCCTAGTGGAAAATCAAGGTAATTGAGAACCCAGAGCTAATATGCCAAACTTGATATAAAATTTTATTTTGTTTGTTTTGAATGTCTAAAATTTATTTTATAAAATATTCATAAACTTATCACTCATAACACTAATACTTGTTGAGAAATTTTTAAATGAAAGGAGAGTTAACTTTGATTTTTTTGTCAAATAAGCCCGATAAAACCGGTTTTTACATTAATCAGACAACCAAGGTTAGAGTACATAAGTTAACAAAAGAAGGAGTAGAAGTGACAACACGTTCAAAAGTTAATAAATTGGGATTTATTCCTTATTCTAACTTAACAAGTACTGCTAACTTATATGAGGGTAAAGGCCTTTACGTTTATTATCTCGGCTATAATGAACGCTACCTCTATTTTGCAGAAGAAGGAGCAATGGTGTTTCAAGACGTTTTGCAAACAACCATCCACTGAAATCAACATCCTTACCGATAATTGTTAAGCAATTTCTAGAAGCAAAGGCTACCAAATATTATATTGTTAAAGTGGAAAAGTAAGTAAGAATGGTACATTAATTATTCTAACCAGTGATTTGTTATATCTTAATCATCTCTATACAATTAAGAATTTTTCACAAGATTCTTGAGTTTAACTGGGTATATTTATAACCTACCCAGTTAAACCTATGAACAAATTCATAACATTTATCCCCCAAGAGCCGCTTCAAATTAATGTTATGGAGATTAAAAAACCACCCTTCCAAGCCAGGAATTAGTATCTCATAGCTCCTAATTCATACCCATTTTGCGAATGAAAATTAACTTGAATTTGGTGCAAAAAAAACTAATACTACAAATTTGTTAGAGATACATATTTATTTAAATGGCTTTTAACTTTTTACAAAATCCCGTACCGAAAACCTCTACTTTTTACAAACCTGTTAGTGGCAATTAAGAATTGTAGTGTTTGGCAATTAAGGATATGCATAATTTATTGCATATTCACCGCTTTACATGGAGTGGCGGGTATGATAGGCTTATATGCCTTGCAAAGTCCTGTGGCTAGCCCCCTTTGCCAGAAAGCATGCCCGCAGAGGCTCCATGTCAAGCGACAACAGGTATGAAATTTTATACAGATCATTAAATATTCTTATTTGCCATTTCATGCATTTTTTAATTGCCAAAAACACCTAGATCGGCTTTTTCAATCTTTCATGCTAATCGTATTAATATTAACTTAATTGTAGCATCTTTTTCCTGTTCTTAAAGAATTATTCAAGGAAGAAGGCTATTCAAAGTTTGACACAGTTGATATACACATTGAAAACTAGTTTAAAACTTCAAAAACAAAAGGTATTGATTCCTATGGAACCGATATGGAAAGGAGTGGATAACGGTTGATTAACGAAAAAGAACTGCTTTAGGCTAGAGATTAAGGAAAAAGCCGATAAAGTGCGGTATCGGTTTGCGAAAAAAGGGATAGCGGATATATTTAAAATTGCGGATGATATCGCTATCCTAATCTGTCAACCTTACTCGTCCGCCAAATTGTCGGCCTTGACCCGCAAGCATTGATAATTTTGAAGAAATGAAAAGTTATTATGAAAAGAAGAGATTTGGATGTATTGAGATATCAGAGCGGGAAATTCCTACGGGTAGCGTAGATGTCACCTGAGCAGTTTTCTAAATGAGTTTTACAAATAATTGAGTTTTCATCAACAGAGGAACAAGTTATCGCTAACCAATCACTCAGCTTTTGTTGTTTTTTTGTAAGAAAAAAGTGCGGGGTATTACATATATAAATTCTGTTATATTGAATAAAAACTCAATCAAATTCTCGCTATTAAAGGCTTAATCCAGAGCCTCTGCAACTGTGATTCTTTTGCTAAGCAGCCATCTGTAGCAGATTGGGCCAAACCTAAACACGTTGACCATGGAGGCCGCCTCTTTGCCCAAATAGCCTTCCATGACCAGGCGAACCGCTATCACCCGTTGGCGAAGAAGGGTGTTTTTGATTTTCCGTACCTGTTTGCGAAGTGTCCGAGGTGTCCGTCCGTGATCGTTGGTGATTTTGAGACGTTTCATGCAGAATTCCGCTTCTTTCCCATACTTTTCCTTAGAAGCAGTATAACCGGAGTGAGTACCACTTATACAAACGTTAACTTTTCAATGAGCATATATATACGATTTCAAGCAGTTCTGGAGTTTGCTATACTGAAGGTCTTTGTATGCTTTTTTAATTTGAATATATTGCTTCTTGAATTTATTAAAATCTAATTCGTTAAAAGTAATCATATTGCTATTGTTATCAAAATTTCTTTTTCTCATTTCTTTTATAAACCAACTAATAATTTGTCTTTCGATATTAATTTTATAGTAATCGGGAAATGCCTTATCAAATAAAGTTTCTAGTAATAAAAGTGGATAATGAATTAAAAAACCAATCTTCGAACCATTGTTATAGAAGAAGTCATCTAAATATTTTTTACTTTGTCCTTTATATGCTGAGAGCAGGCTAATCTTATTTCATATTTAAGCTGTCGCGTAAACTCCATGATGTTTACTTTCCTTTCTAATAGTTTTAATAGTAAAAAGCATTGCTGTTCTTGTTTTAGTTAAAAAGAAATACCCTCAACTCTTTAGCGTTTATTTCCATAAAAGATTTGGAATATAAAGTTGAGATTGAATTACTGATTTGTTCCGCTCACATCTATCTCAAAAATATCTTCAAACTGTAAGTAACATCTGGACTGTTGGAACTATCTCTATACCTAGTTTAACCATATGTTCACGCAATTCACTATCAACTTTTTCCAAACAAGCAATGCATAAAAACTCCTTTGCACGGCTAAACGCCACATATCCCACGCGGCAAGTATCCTGTTTATCTGCCAATCTAGTCTCCACATCTGTTTCAAGCCATTTCATTAATTCTTTTTTGTTTCCGGCAATAACTAGAACAGCATCTGCCTGAAGACCTTTGGATTTATGAATAGTTAAGTGGTAATCTTCAGTTTTTTGCAAATTAAATCTTATTTGTAATTCAGAATTAATTTTTTTATAAACTCTTCAGCAATTCTATCTGGTTTATGCTGAATCTTGTTATGAATTGTCTCGTAAGGATCCCCCTTAAATATTACTTTTATATAATCAATCAAACTTTTGCTGCTTATAAACGGATTTTGCTTAATTATATCTATTACACTTAAACAAAGCATTCTATATTGCAAATCGTCAATCCCCATATAACTAATAATATTATTCTGATTTGTATTTAAGAGCTTAGTAATAAAATGTGAAGCTTCTTCAATGAACTTAGGCAGGTTTGATTCGTGGCTCTCTTTTTGTATTAATCCATATTCATTTTCAACTTTTGTATAGGTATCTCCCTTAAATCCAAGAAAAAAACGCGATTTAGGTTTATTCCTGCAATACTTTTGGTCATTGCAGAGACGGTTAAATTCTTCAATTATCTTTCTAATATCTTGCGCGTCAATAAAAACAACTTTATTTTGGGAGTCAATTTCTTCATTGCTTTTTACTTGCTTTAAGGAAGTATGAAATTTGTTTAAAAAATCAATAATGGTAATACTAGAACGATGATTGTTGTATAAAAACTTTTTTTCAATCATTTTAGACTGCATAGCCTTATAAATTGGCCGCTTATTTAGCGGCGTTTTAGGACCGTTATTTCGAAAAGTCATAATACTTTGTTCAGGATCCCCTACAAAATACATTTTTGTTTTTTGTTGTTTCCGAATACTCTCGAAAATTTCATATTGTCCAGAATCGATATCCTGAAATTCATCAACAAATAGATATTGCAATCTTTCAGAAACAAGGACTCTTACCTTTTCATAGTCTTTCATTAAATTCTTAGACAAACTAATTATTTTTTCATAAGGAACAACGCCCTTTTTTACAATTTGGCTTTTTATAATATGTTCTTCTTTCTTATCTTTGGCATTTACATTTACTTCTTTATATATTGGGTTATTCGGCAACACTCCATATATACTTCCGAATGGTTTAAGTATAAAACGGATCAAAAAACTATGTATTGTCCCAATAAATACATTTTGTGGTATTTCTACCTTCTTTAATAAGCGCTCCTTGATTTCGTCGGTTGCTGTGTTTGTATATGTTATAACCGCAAGAAATCTGTGAGATTCCAGTGATGGAAGACTTTCGAAAATTTTTTCAACCAAATAATGAGTTTTTCCTGCACCCGGACCTGCAATGACTAACATCGGCTTTAACTTTTGGGACATCCTTCATTACCCCTCTAGGAAATCAAATGCTCTTCTTATGTACTCAGGCAGATTAAACGAGACTGCTTCCCCTTGTTTCAGTCCTTTTAATTCTTCATGAAGGTTAAAAGCAAATTCTGATTTATAATCTTCAATTAATGTAAAAAAACTGTCGATATCCAATGTTCCATCTCCTATTTCTTCTTCATATTCAGCACCTTTTTGGCTTCTGGTCTGCTTCAAGGCTCTCAGTAAAATTTGCTTCCCTTCTCCTATTTTGTTTGCTTCTATAAGTTCTTTTTCAAAAGTTTCTTTGTTAATTTCTACTTTGATATAATCATTTTCATATTCTTTCTTGAGTTTTTCTGCACGTTCTTTGGTTTTGGTTCCTAAATCTCCATCTGTTAAAACAACACATTTTATAAAATAGCCATTTCTTATTATTTCTAGGAAATGGCTAAAAGCAACGCCATTTACATTTACTATGTTGCACCCTACGCGCTCTAAGGTTTTGCCTGTATGTAATTCAAATAACTTAGGAATAAGTATTTGTTCGGCAATACCTTCTACAAGGATAACTTTTCGGGCAAAAAACATATTTGACTTTGTTGCGTCCAAGTATTTTTCAAGATATCGGCGATGATTTTTGCCTTTTTTATCGCTTTGAAAGCCATGAGTTATGTAATGTGCCTTAATTTCATTATTTTCTTTATATAAAATAGCAATGTTATCTAAATTTAATGAACTAGTAATATGTGATGAATGAGAAGTCAATATAATTTGTAAGTCATCTCTGTCACTATTTATACTTTCGATATTCGTTGCAAGATGCATTTGTAAGTGAGGATGCAAATGTGCTTCCGGCTCTTCAATTCCTACAACTCGAAAACAGATATCTTCTGAAATTTTATACTCAGCTAAATGAGAAAGAATGAGGGAAATATATAACAAATTATTTCTTCCCAGTCCGTTTCGTTCGATTGTAATAGGGTCTTGTCCATAGATTAAACTTAATTTTTTCAGCAACTCCCCTGTCTCGGGCGATGAGAAATGAAAATCAATATTGTTATACCCTTCTTTTTCTTGTAAGGAAAGTTTATTTAACTGACTGACTAGCGTTTCTTTAATATCCTTTAATCGAGGATTATTTTGCATTTTCTCATCCAAACTGCTTAAAACTTCTTTGATATCTTCATATGCTCCTTCACTTTTGTAATTTAAAATTTTGTATAACAGTTTAGACTCTCCGTTGGCAATTAGTTCGCGCTTAGAATCACGCAAAGCATCTAGTAATTCAAACTTTAACATTCTCAGAAAATACGGATCGCAGCGATTTGTTACATCATTACCCCCATAAATTGTATATTCATATTGTTTTATCGGAAATTCTATCAGTTTTACAAGATAGTCCGGATTTTCAATTCCTTTTTCCTTTCTGATTTTATCTATTAGTTCTCTTTGTTCTTTTACCCACTCTTTTCGATCAAAACCGCTTCTGGGTTTAAAAATATAGGTTAATCGTGCTTTTTCCAATGAGGTATCACAAAACCAATCTCCAACTACTGACAGTTGTTTTTTATTCATGCTTTCAAGGATAATTTGGATTTCGACTTCGGGAAATTCAACGTTCTCTGGCTTAATTGAAGTGTTCAATACATCGTATTTAAATTTTTTCCTGCTTTCATAGTTTATATCTTCCAGTTCAAGCATTCTTTTTTTGAACACAGTAATATCTTGACTTAAAATTAATCCTATTGAATCAAGCAAATTCGTTTTGCCTACATTATTTTCGCCAATAATAGCAGTAAATTTATTCAACTTCATTTTAAAAGGTTTGTTTCCAAAGTTACGGTAATTTTTAATCGAAATCTTGGAAATATACATTTCTGTCCTCCAAAAATTCAATAAACTCACATTTTTAATTTACCATAAAAAGGCGAATTAATTAATATAGAATATAGAAGATTGCCATCTTTCTTTAGGGATGGTTGTCGTAATCCTTTAAAATTCCGCTTCACCTCTTGATAATTTTAACAAAAAGCAGAAAATCTCTATGCCAAGTCCTTCCTCGCTCCGGATTGCGTAAACCGCGTTGATCGAAGCGAATACCGAGGATACGTCATCGATCAACCGTTCGAAATAGCTTCTTCATCGTTCAGTTTGTTTGTTTAGAAAGTGAGAAGATGAAAATGAGGAATGGTTGCATAAAATTGACCGGCTTTATAAAACTTTAACATAATCAAAACGAAAAATTACCAAGCAACGCCGTCTTTCATCCCCCGACTGAAACCGTGAGCTTTCAGACGGCTTTCTTTGTAATCCAAGGCCAAAACATGAAGGTGATGAAAGCATAAAATCTTACTAAATTCGATATATTTTCAGTATAAGCAATGATTTCTTTCGGATAAAAGAGCAGCTCATTTCTATCCAGTTTCTTTTTAATAGAGCTTCATAGTCTCACAACTAATGATTTGATCGCTACAGGAGTAAATGAGGAAGGATATCGGGAAATTCTTGACCCGCAAATCGGAAACAGTGAATCGGAGTCGAGCCGGAGCGAGTTCTTCGAATGGCTGAAAGATCGGGGACTCCGGGGAGTGGACTTGATCATCGGGCTAGTGCAAGCCATTGAAAAGCATTCCCAAGGCGCTACATGGCAACGATGCCAGACATATTTTATTCGCAATATCCTCGATGCCGCACCAAAGTATATGCGGGATGGCTTTTGCTCGAGAAGATTCGTGGGATTCTTCATGCTCCAAATAAGCAAACGGCTCAGCTGTTATTCTGTTGTTATTGGAACAAGTGCCGGCCAAATGGGAAGAAAAAGCCCCAAAAGCCATGCAAATCCTCGAAGAGGGATTCGAAGGCGCCACCGCCGTATTGGACTATCCGAACCGTTATCGTCGGCGTCTGTGTACGACCAACGGAGTAGAAACAGGAGAACGGGTCATCCGCATCTTTCCTGGAAATCGGTGTATCGCCTCGTTGGCGCCGTGTTGATTGAAATCGATGAAAAACGGATGTCGTAAAGCCAGTTCTAAGGGTGGACAAGGCTGGGTTAAATAAAGTTTTTTCGTAATTAAATTACTTAATTTAAAAGGAGAAGATCGTCCAAGACCGAAATGGAGCTTATCGCCTTTAAACCAGTGGCAGCGGGCAGACATTCTCCATTTGGCTTGTGAATCGTAAAGACTGTTTCGAGAAGCGGTACGATCCACCAATACCATTGTTTTGCAACACCCTCGAATAGTTAGAACATTTAATTCTACTTCTCTCCTACATAATTTTCTATCTTTATAATTTTCTAGACAAATAAGAACACATGTGCTAATATATATTATAAATTAGCAACTTATTTTTTATCTACAATTATCATTTTTTTGTACAAATTATCAAAATTTATCCTCGATTATTAAGTTAACTTACTATTTTATCATTTTTTTATCGTTTCACTTTATATTATGTTAACTTATTATTTTCCCGAAATATCAAGAGCTCTTCCCTCAAGTGCCCATAAAATCAATTATCCGGAACTTGTTAACCTAATTTTTTGCGTCTATCAATTTTAAACGAATTATCATTGTGGTTTACCGATTATCATTGGTCGTTGATGATCAACTGGAGGTGTTTTTTTATGTTGTTTCGACAAGCCATTGATGAATTTCTTTTGTATTTGCAAATTGAAAAAACTATTCACTTAACACCACACCGTTGATGGTTATGCGTATGATTTGAGATGTTTCGAGAACTTCTTAGTTCAACATGGTTATTCTGTACAACTTCATGACATTACAAAAACGCATGTTCGTCGCTTCATCCAGCATCAGATGACAAAAGAACATGTCAAGCCTCGAACGATCTATCGGAGAGATACTCCTAAAACGGATAGTAAATTAACCACTACGGGTATGCGAAGATCTGAAATTGTTGAACTGCTTGTGGAACAAAAGAAAAAAGGAGTGGTTACACCCCTCCCTTCCATGGTCATTCCCTTTCATTTTCATGATTTGCATTTATGTTAAGATCTCAGGTTTAACAGACTGAACTGCCTCAAACATTGGCTGACTTCTACCAAAGTAGTGAAAGTGAATAGGAATTGAGATCAAGAGGTTTTTTATGATTTAAAACTTTTTTTGCATTGCAAGAACAGTTTCCAATATTACATTTACTCCCTTTTCACAATCTTCCCAAGTGGTAAGTTCATCTTCACTATGGCTCTTTCCATTGATGCTTGGAACAAAAACCATGGCAGTTGGTATATAGCTAGCTATGAATTGAGCATCATGCCCCGCACCGCTAACCATTCTTCTATATGAATAGCCTAATGCTTTTGTAGATTGTTCTAACAGATCGCAGATTTGACGATTAAACCAAACCGTATCTCGATCCCATAATTTTTTTGTTGTGACTTCACATCCTTCTTTGAAAGATGAATGTGCAAGTCCTTGAATAATTTCCTCCACTTGCTTGATAATGGCTGGATCTTTATGTCTAGCTTCCAGTGAAAAGACCACTTTATTTGGAATAACCGTGTGTATATTAGGAAATACGTTCATTCTTCCAACGGTATACACCAATTCATTATCAAGAACACTCATTTTTTGCCTTATTTCAGTTATTAAGTTGTTTGCTGTAAAGAGAGCATCTCTTCTCATGTCCATCGGAGTAGTTCCGGCATGGTCAGATTCCCCAGTGACTTCAATCTCATAGCACACCATTCCAACTACACATTCAACGATACCAATAGAGCATGATTCTCTCTCAAGAATTGGACCTTGTTCAATATGCAATTCTAAAAAAGCAGTGGCTTCTTTCAAACGTGCCTCTTCTTTACCTGCATAACCAATGGATTTTAATGCTTCTTCAAAAGTAATACCATCAGCATCTGTTTTTTGTAACATGATAGATTTTTCAAATTTACCTGAAAGAACTCCAGATGCCATCAATGAAGGTTCGAATCTAGCGCCTTCTTCATTTGTAAAATTAACAATCGTAAGTGGAATTCGCGGTTTAATATTATTTTCTAATAAAGTTCGTACCACTTCTAAGCCAGCAACCACTCCTAAGACTCCATCAAACCGTCCGCCATTTTTTACAGTATCTAAATGCGAACCTATCACTATTGGCGGCTTGTTTTCAATCCCTTCTAAAGTAGCATAAATATTCCCCATATCATCGATCTTTATGGACATACCTAATTCTTTGCAGCAAGAACAAAAATAATCTCGAGCCAATCTATCCTCTTCAGACAATGATAAACGTGTTACTCCATTGTTTTCTGTACGTCCAAAATTTGCAAATTGTTCAAGCGTATTTTTTAGCCTCTCACCATTAATTAATAGTTTTTGTTGTTTCATAATGTGTATTCCCCTTTCAAACAATTTAGTAACCCTATACAATATATTTGTGACCGTCTTATACTTACTAACCAGGAAAGCTATTTCCTATAGTTTTTAGACCAAGTCTCTTGGAAGTAAAGGTTAATAGCTTCCATTACCGCGGTTTCGTTAAAGCCCCTAGCTCGTATCCATTTACCTTTGATGAGTTTCTAAGGCTTTTTTCTTCAGATCATCTAACAAAGCTGCAACAGAGTCGATATGAGGAGCTTTACAGCTCCCCCCCTAACTGAAAACACCATATAACATCAGATGAATATGAGAATCAATAAATCCAAGAAGGTTTGAACCAACCCCCTATGATACGGTTGCTTTTTACAGCTACAGATTCGACCATTGAATTCTTTTGATCTACTGTAATAACTTCCCTGTTCATAAATATCCACCAAAAGACGTAAATGGTAGCGCTATCAACAAATTTTTAATTTTAATTCTGTGGATTATTTTATTGATGACTATATTGTATCAATGATATAAATCACTTTCATTTAACAAAAAGTAAAATATTTCTAAATCGACATCTTACATTAAGTATAAAATGGTGTCGCAAAACTTACATAAGGATGCAGCAGTAAGAAGGAATTAGGCAAGTTAGAGGATTATTTTCTGGATGGAACAAAAATCGAAGTCACCACCAACACTTTTTCTCGGTTTTATCTTGAGCAAAAGTCCTTTTAGATAGAGCAAAAAGTGTGATACGAATGAATCCTACATTAATAGCAAACCGAATATAAAAAAACACGCGTCAAAATTTATGCGTGTTTTTTTATGAACCAATTACTCCATTATTATTCAGTTTCCTCTAATTTATCCATAACCGCTTTTACGATATGTTCAGCAGTTAACCCATAAAATTCTTTCAAATAATCCGTTTTTCCAACTTGACCGAATTGCTCGCGGACACCAATGCGGTACATTGACACTGGGTAAGTTTCCATAAGTGTTTCTGCGACTGCGCTGCCTAAACCACCAATGACATTATGATTTTCAGCTGTGATGATAAAGCCTGTTTTTTCTGCCGCGTATATCAATAGATTTTGATCAATCGGCTTGATCGAGTACATGTCGATCACCATTGCTTCTATTCCTTTATTCGCTAACAGATCGGATGCTTTCAATGCTTCTTCTACCATAATTCCCGATGCGACGATGGCAACATCTTTTCCATCCCGTAATAGCTTTCCTTTACCTTTTGGGAATTGTTCTGAACTTGAATATAATCGCTTCGCTTTTTTACGGATGGTGCGAATATAATGAATTCCGTATTCTCCATATATTTGTTTAAGAAGTGCTTTAAACATGGTGCTATCGCTTGCTTCATAAACGGTTGCGTTCGGAATAAGTCTCATGAGTCCAAGATCTTCAAAAGCCATATGTGTCCCGCCGTTATGTTCGGCAGTAACCCCTGCGTCTGAACCAATGATTTTCACGTTCAATCTTGCGTATGCACATGACACAAACAGTTGGTCAAATGCTCTTCTTGTCGCAAATTGTGCAAATGTATGCACAAAAGGAATTTTTCCAGTTAATGAGAAACCAGCGGCAACCCCCATCATATGCGCTTCCATAATTCCGCAGTTGATGATCTGATTGGGAATAAGCGGTTGTATTTTATTCGTCGAGATAGAACTCATTAAATCCGCTTCTAATGCGATGACGCTTGGATCGTTTTGTGCGAGCTCTAAAATGGTCTCAGCATAGACTTGACGCATTTCTTTTTCATCTAATCCAAATTGTAAAGGTGTTGTACTCATACGTTCACTTCCTCTGATGAACATTTCTGCTCTAGTTCAAGGATCGCTTCCTCAATCGCTTTTTGATCTTCTGCTGATGGTCGTATATGGTGGTTATCTTCTTTCTGTTCTAAATAAGGAACACCTTGACCTTTGATCGTGTCGAGAATAATAGCAACTGGTTTTTTTGATTGTTTTTTACCTTCAAGTATAGCTGCTTCAATTTCTTCCAAACTAGCGCCATTTACTCTGCACGTCCAAAACCCAAAGGAACGGAACTTTTCAACAAAATCTATCGGATCACATATATCCTTTGTCCAGCCGTCAAGCTGCTTTTTATTGTCATCAACAAAAACAAATAGTCGGTGAAGCTTATGATGAGCGGCAAATTGAATGGCTTCCCAACATTGACCTTCATTTAATTCTCCATCACCCACAATTGTATAAGTATAGGATGGAATATTTGATAATTTTTGTGATAAAGCTATTCCAACAGCGACTGAAATACCTTGACCGAGAGATCCAGTTGTCATTTCTACACCAGGGGTTAAATTTCGATCGGGATGAGATGGAAGCTTTGTGCCGTTTTGATTTAATGTGTAGAGCATTTCGTATGGGAAAAATCCTTTTATGGCCAACGCCGCATAGAGCGCTGGCCCGCCATGTCCTTTTGATAAAACGAAGCGATCACGATGCTCATCATTCATCTGTCCTGGAGAAATATTCATGATTTTTCCGTATAAAACTGCAAGTACTTCTACGATCGAAAGACTCCCTCCATAATGGCCAAATCCTAAGTGATTTAATTGTTTTAACGTCCACAGTCTGATTTTGTCTCTGAATCGTTCTAGGTCATTCATTTTTTATAGCCTATAGCCTCCTTAATGATGGTTATCTCGTGGCGGGGGTTGCAAACAAAAGTTTTTTGTTGTATTCATCGAGAACAATCAGGCATTTGTAGAATTATCAATAGAAACATTTTTTTTACCGCGAGCGAAATATAGGATAACAGGAATTAAAACAGCGGCAATGACTGCGATTGTGATTCCGGTTGAGCTGAAATAATTCGCAATATAGCCCAATACGATTCCTGAAACTCCAAAGTCTGAATCAGAGAAGGTTGTGTTAGCAAATCCTAAGTCCCCTAATACTGGCATTAAGAATACTGGTAAGAATGTAATTAACAATCCATTGGCAAATGAACCGATTGTTGCACCTCGTATTCCACCAGTTGCGTTTCCGAAAACTCCTGCAGTTGCACCAGTAAAGAAATGTGGAACAACACCTGGTAAAATAATAACTGCGCCAACAGCACTTAGGATAATCATACCAACGATCCCGCCTAAGAAGCTGCAGAAAAATCCGATTAATACTGCATTTGGTGCATATGGGAATACAATTGGGCAATCAAGAGCTGGTTTTGCATTTGGTACAAGCTTATTTGAAATCCCTTTGAACGCAGGAACGATTTCTGCTAACACGAGGCGAACTCCTGATAAGATAATAAATACTCCAGCGGCAAATGTAATCGCTTGAATGACTGAATATACAATAAAGTGTTTTCCGCCGCTTAAGTTTTCTTCAATATAGTCTGGTCCTGCTATAACTGCAACGATTATATAGAGAATGGTCATTGTTAATGAGATGCTAATCGAACTATCTCTTAAAAAGCCAAGTCCTTTTGGGAAATTAATTTTTTCTGTTGAACGTGAATTTTTACCAACAAGACTTCCAATAACACCAGATAATGCATAGCCAAGTGTACTGAAATGTCCAAATCCTACTTGATCATTACCAGTAATTTTTCTCATAAATGGTTGAGCAATTGCAGGGAAAATCGCCATAATTAATCCAAGCGCTAAAGAGCCAACTAGGACAAGTTGGAATCCCTTTAGTCCGGCGACGACTAAAATGACTGCGATCATACACGCCATATATAAAGTGTGATGCCCAGTTAAGAAAATGTATTTTAAGTTTGTAAAACGGGCGACTAAAATATTGGCAAGCATTCCAAAAAACATGATGAGGGCTGTTGATGATCCGTATTCTGATAAGGCCATAGCAACGATTGCTTCGTTATTCGGCACGACACCATTCACATCGAACGCTTTCTGAAACATTTTACCGAAAGGATCTAATGAACTAACTAAGATACCGGCACCTGCAGAAATAACGATAAAGCCTAAAAATGATTTTGTAGTTCCTTTAATGACGTCGCTAGCAGATTTTTTCTGAATTAATAATCCTATCAATGCAATTACTGAAACTAATACAGCGGGCTCACTTAAAATATCCATGATAAGCTTTAGTATTTCTTTCCCCATCTAAAGCCCTCCTTATAAAATTCCTAATTCCTCCAATTTTTGTTTTAGTTTATTCATAATTTCTTCTTGATCGATAATACTCTCTAATACTATCCTGTCTCCTAAATGGCTTGCACCTTCAGCGATATCTTTTGCCATTACGAACAAATCAGCCATATCGCTCGTTGCTGAACTGAGATCACAATGCTCGACTTCAATGTTGTCGACTCCTAATTCTCTTAACGCTTGTTGAATATTCATTTCTAACATAAAGCTGCTTCCAAGACCTGAACCGCAAATTGCTAAAATTTTCAAAATCATAACCCCCTTAAAAGTAATAGTTAAATTACAGAGACTTCACTTTTGTGTAGTTGTAAAGTTTTTCTAATCATAATGCTTTTTATGAGTGTGAAGTGCCTCTTTGATAGAGGAATTCGTTCTATTGTATTTTTGTGGATCACCTCCTTTAAAAATTTTTTTGTAAAATGCATACAGTAAAAGAAATGATTTAAGCAATTGAATATTTGTTGATTAAATTTAATAGCTCTTCTTTATTTTTGACTTCGAAAATCTCTTTAAGACTTTCTTTATTTCCTAATAGCTTAGTTAATTGGGCAAGAGCTTTTAAGTGTGTCGTATTATCGATGGCAGCAAGACAAATAAAGACTTTTACTGCATTTTTCTCTTCATTTAATAAGTAAGTGGGTTCTTCTATTTTTAAAAAGCTCATTCCTAATTTTTGAACTCCAAATTCTGGTCTTGCATGCGGAATCGCCAATTCTGGATGGATAATGAAATAAGGTCCGATCTTCTCCACGTTTTCAATCATCTTATCAATATAGGATTGTTTAATATATCCATTCTTTAGTAAAGGTTCTGCTGCTTTTGCGATGGCTTCTTTCCAATTTGAGATTCTTGTTTCGAATTGAATCATATCTTCCGTTAATAGTTCATTTAGCAATGGTTGTCTCCTCCTAATGTTTGTTCTGCTTGGTTGACCGTATAATGCGATCGTAATCTCTTCTTTTAATTTATTTGCATCCTTAACTACACAATATTTTTCGATAATTTTTATGATTTGATCTGGTGTTGGGTAAGGTGTTGAATGCGAAAATAGTTGCTGCATGACCGCATGATGAAGAAGCTTTTTTTCAGCTTCACTCATGATTGGTTTGACAATGAAAAACGTTTTGTTTGTTTGAATCGGAACGGTTGAGAAAACGATATCGTATTCTTGTTCGTCCATTTTTGAAAACGAATCCTTTGAAACGCATGAGATCCAGCGAAAATTTGGAAATAAAGAACATAAATATGTTTCAACCATTAAACTTGAGCTAATCCCATCAGGACAAACAATCACTGCGCGTATTTGGCTTCTTCCTTCAAACGCATTTTGTTCTAGTAGTGCACCAAAATGGAGTGTTAAAAATCCAATTTCATCTTCAGGAATATCGATGTTTAACATTTCTTGAATAGGCTTCATCACTTCAGATACAAAGTTGAACAATGTCGTATGCTCTTCTTTTATTTCATTTAACAATGGGTTAGTAATTGGTATTTTATAAAGCATGCGATAATATGCAGGTTTAAAATGAGTATAAAAAGATTCAATTGCTTTTTGTTTGTCTTTTATTTGAAAACAAGCATATCTTTCAAAATCATTGATAATTTTTTCAGTAATCGAAGTTAATAATTCTGTTGATGTCGGTGATAATTGACCTTGTGTAATACCTAAGAGCAAAATCGTTAAATAAGCAAGCTCTTCAGATCGTGTGCTTTCTCTTAATTCTCGCTGTATTGTTAATGCGACTGGATACATATCATGCTTTTTCAAAAACTCTTTCGTATCTGAGTGGATTTGTACCCACTTTTGCTGGTGCTGACGAATGTGGATCATTTGCAGCAAATAAATAAAGTCAAACATTCTTTCTTCAATAAACGTTAAGTTGAAGGCTTGTTCCATCTCTTTTAACTTTTTTTCATAAATATCAAACTTGTTTTGATAGTTATGCTGCGTAAAAAGATATTCAAGTATTTCGTGTTTGTGAGGGTGAGAAGAAAACATTGAGATACACTTAAGCATTAAGTTTCTTTTGTCTTCCTCAGATCCTTTTAAATGGAAGCCGCTTTCCCTCGTATATTTAATTTTCACTCTGAACTTTTCGCTGAAGTCATTTGCACGTTTGACATCGGTAGTCACTGTATTTTTACTAACATTCAATAAGAATTGATAATGTGCACTAGAAATGGATTCTTTTCTGATGAAGGTGTATAGCAACAAGACGAGAATGCGCTCATTTTCGTTAAAATGGAAATTTTTTGCGTTAATTCCTTTTGATTTTGTTTGATAGTCCTTCCAATATTTAATAACTTCATTCGGAATGATAAGTTCTGTTTGTTTTGTATCGATTTCTGGTAAATCATTCTGTCGCAACCAATAATTGATCTTTTCTAAATGATAGAAAAACTGTCTTGCACTCAAACTGTGAGTTTCTATAAAGATAGGATAAGACTTTGGCCGCGTTGACATGAGCAATTGAAGTAATTCGGAGCTTTTCTTATCAAGCATGAGGTAGTTCCCCCTTAGTTATAGTATAAGCGAAAGCGGATACAATACGATTACTCGTTTGTCACAATCTATGTTTTGTAGATGGAGTGGGATTGTGATAACCATAATATTAATCTGGGCCTTTGTATAAAAAAGTAATTGATAATCGGTATTACCGTATTTTTTGAAGACAGGGAACTATTTTGTAAATAGGTGTTGTGTTGAGAAAAGTTTATTAAGGAAATGGATCCATTTGATTGTATAGTTTTAACAAAATATAACCATTATTAAAAAATAAAGACGGATTATTTATGAAGGTTCAACTCCGCGAATTGATACTCCTAAAACGGATAGCAAATTACCGACTTATATGTCTTTGTCTGAACTACGAAATCTGTTCCATTTTTTGGAACAAGGCAATAGCCGAATGGCGATAAGAACCCATCTTCTATTTAAGCTGTTAGCCACCACGAGGATGCGAAGATGTGAAATGGTTGAACTCACTTGGGAACAAATTGATTTATCGAACAACACGATACGTATATATTATAAAAAATGCTTACTCTCCCTTCTTCATCCGATGGTTGTCCCTTTAATAAACAGCTATATGGAGAGTTTAAAGGAATATCAGTTCCCCCTTTCCAACCGGTATGTTTAAATAAAAACGGTAAAAAACTGAATCTGCATGGTTTACATAAGATACTTAAGGAAATCTTACAAAAGCTGGTCTGCCGCTTCAACGGTTCACACTCCATCGCTCGGATAGCCTCAACGGTATCCTCACTCAAGTCAACATTTTCGTCCCCCCTATTTCATGAATCAGATGTTGAAATTCGTTCTTTAATTTCTGCTTAGGCTAAATTAATTACCTACTCCCCTCATTTCAGTATCCTTCTTGTTTTTATTAGCTGACATGGAGAAAGTTACAACCAAAAATAAAAATGAATCCACATGTATATGATCATTTCTATATAATGGTAATGAATGAACTTTTTTTATTTCCTGTTTACCTTTTGCATACATAAACGTCTTTTCAATAGGGGGTCATACATGAATGATTTTGAGCTAGAAGAAAAGCTGTATGAGCAATTGGAGCGAGTGAAGGTTTATCTTTTAAAAACAGGAGCAAATCTTCAGGATGCTGAGGATGCTATTCAAGAAACGGTTTATAAATTTTTAACTTATATAGACTCCGTCAAAATTGAAAATGTAGAAAAGTGGCTTTTTCGTGTAGCAGTTAACCAATATTACGATTTATGCCGAAAACGTAACAGACAAAAAAATATTTCATTGAAATTCAATTACAAAGAGTTGTTTGAGGAATTCACTCCTGAAAAAGCAGTCCTTCAAAAGGAATTAGAAAAAGACATTTATACCCTCTTAGACCGACTCAAACCAAAATATGCGCAATTATTAATTTTAAAATACAGTATAGGATTAAAACTAACAGAAATTGCAGCTTTATATGATATGAAAGTAGATTCTGTAAAGACGATCATTCACAGAGCCCGAAAACAATTCATAGAGGAATACAGGAGGTATCATCATGAACGATGAGCATGAGTTTCTTCCAAAAGATCCAGATTTCCGAAAACTGGTTAAAAAAGCAAAAAGAAAGTCTACTTTAAGGACAGTTACCATATCTCTCATTATAAGCATAGTTGTTATTACCGCTTTTTACTATATTGGTAACTTCATTATAATCACTAAGGTTAATAAGGAAGTAAGAAGTGATGGATTATGGCATAGTATCCACGGTGCTAATATAGAAGCACAAGGAACAAGTATTCATTATTCGTTATTTTCAGCCACTACAAAAACAGAGTTTATCAAAAAAATAGATGGCATTCCTGTACCTTGGACGACTGTCGAGAAAGTGTATTCCCTCTTCGGTCTATCAAAAACGATCACTTCAGAAGGAGCAAGCGGAACGGGAAATGCAGATGAAAAAAGAATTCCGGTGTACTTTAATGGAGAAAGAGTCACTGAGTTTATTCATCCAAATGTCCACTCTTCTTTATTTGATGATAGAACCATAGTTTCCAACATGAATGATGATAAAGTAGTCGAATTAGCTCTTTCGTTTGATAAAGGCTATAAAGTAACTGATGTTCAAAAAATTTTCAAAGAAAATATCTCTTGGTTTTGGGTTAATACCTATAGTGAATCAGACATAAAAAAATATAATAACTTTATTAAAAAAACAGGAAAAGATTTTACTATTCTTGGTGATAATGCAGTGGGTTTTCATTATATCAATCAGCCAGAGAGCAAGTGGGGAGCGGAATACTTCATTCGTACCCTACAGGACCTTAAGCAGAACAATTCTTATAAAGATGTAGCCGATAAAATTATTCAAAACATCACGAATAATAACAAAGAAAAACTGTCAGCTGAAAACCTTGAAATTATTGGTGTAGTAATTACCGGAACGCCTAGCGAAATGAAAAAATTTAATCACGTGCCGTTTGTACGAGCCGCTTCTCTCGGAGTCACTACTGATAAATATTAAATGAAATAAAGGAGTGTTATTCATGTCCCCAAAGGAATTGCTTCTTTTTTCGATTTTTTTTCTACTTCTCCTATTTCTTAATATTTTTATTGTTAAGTATTCGGGTTCTACAGCCAAACGTTGGATCACTTCTGGACTAATCATCATGCTTTTGGGTAGCTTCCTAGTATTTTTTATCGGTGGTATTCTTTCCGGAATATACCTAGGAGATGGATTTGCAGGCGGAATGGCTGGAGTGACTTTTGGTATAGCAACCTTTATTAATGGAAGTATATTATTGATTAAGGGAATTCTCAAAAAGAGAAAGAAAGACCAGTCAGTGCATTAAGCCATTTCACAACACGGTGGATTAAATAAAAAATCCAGACATGAAACCTTTCGTCATGTCTGGATTTTTATTAATAAATTACCGAATGATATATTTATAACCCGTGGTGCTAGTTGAGTCTTAACGCTCAACTAGCCCAAGAACAACAAGCGAGTAAGTCAGTAAAATACCATCCAGTGCCGTTTCAAATCCAGAAACCGAGTTCGCTCGAATCTCGGTGATCCGATACGAATCGACTAAAATCGAAAACACGGTTTCCACCACTTTACGTTTTCGCTTCATCCACTGTTTCCATGCGTCCGATTGGCGAATTCGCTGATTTTTTCGAACGGGCGTCCAAAAAGCGACTCGGTGCTCTTCGTACAGCTTCTTTTGCAGCTTTTGGCTGATATACCCTTTGTCACCGAGGTTATACGGATGTGGAATTTGCGTCATGACGGTTTCAGCGGCCACCCGGTCGTGACAAGACGCTTCGGTGACAACATATCCCATCGGAAGCCCTTGGTCGGTGACCTGCAGGTGAAGTTTCCACCCATAGAAAGTGATCCTTTTGGAAGCACAATAGCCAATATCGGCAATTCCACGGAATCGTTTGACGCGATGCATTCGAGCTGAATGACACAGCTCGATCGGCAAGCTGTCCACGACCGCATACGCATGGTGTTGCC
>NZ_AYKT01000009.1 GCF_000496575.1 Geobacillus thermodenitrificans subsp. thermodenitrificans DSM 465
TTGCGAATTTCCCCATCGCGTTGCGAAATGTGCGATCATCCATCAGTTCTCCCATCCTTTCCCTTTTCGTAAACTTCGTTTGCACAGCTAAAGGACAGAGCCTAAAGCGATGGCCGTCCCATCATTTCGATGTTATACGGCAAAGGCCCTCCTGATCATGGTAAATAAAGAAAGCAATCATAACCACTATCGTCCATGGCCCGCCGATCCGAGATACGCCTCGGCCACCCGCTCATCAACAAGCAGATCAGCGGCTTTCCCGTTTGCCACGATCCGACCGCGTTCGAGAACATACGCATAATCCGCCGTTTGCAGCGCAGCGCGCACGTTTTGCTCGACAAGCACAATGGCGGTATGAAGCTGGTCGCGCAATCGCTTCAGCAACTCCATCATTTCTTTAACGATGAGCGGCGCCAACCCGAGCGATGGTTCGTCAAGCAGCAACAGTTTCGGTTTTGCCATTAAGCCACGAGCGATCGCCAACATTTGCTGCTCCCCGCCGCTTAACAATCCACCTGGGCGATCAAGCATCGTTTTCAATTTCGGAAACAACTCAAGTACTTGCTCGTAATCGCGCTTTACTTCATGAAGATCGCGGCGATAGCGACGATAGGCCCCAAGAAGTATATTATCCTTGACAGACAAGCCATCAAAAATTTGCCGTCTCTCTGGAACAAGGCAAATTCCTCTTTCGACGACTTGTTCCACCTTTCCATACGGGAGCGGTTCATTTTCAAAGAGAATTTCCCCTTCCTTCGGGGCATAAATGCCGGCAATTGTCCCAAGCAACGTACTTTTCCCCGCCCCGTTGGCTCCGACGACAGCGACAATTTCTCCTTCTCTCACTTGCAGATCTACCTCTTTTAACACGTGCAAATGGCCATGATGCACATGGACGTTGCCAACTATCAACATGGCGCCGCCTCCTCTTCACCTAAATACGCCTTAATGACATCCGGATGGCGGGCGATTTCTTCCGGTGTCCCTTCGGCGATTTTTTGGCCGTAATCGAGGACGACAATTCGATCGGCGACCGACATGACCGTTTCCATATCATGCTCCACGAACAAAAACGTGATCCCTTGCTCCCTCATCGCCAACCATACATCAACAAGCTGCTTTGACTCTTGCGGATTGAGCCCGGCCATCGGTTCGTCAAGCAAAATGAGCGAAGGGCGGGAGACAGCAGCCCTGGCAATTTCCACAAGCCGCTGTATCCCATATGGGAGCGTTCCCACCTGCTCCATCGCCAAATCGGCCAATCCGACTTGCTCGAGGCAGGCGAACGCCTCTTCCCGCGCCCGTTTCTCCTCTTTGACCGTATGCGGCAAGCGAAAACCGGCGCTTATGATCCCGCTTTTCAAACGCGGATGGTATCCGACCATCACGTTTTCCAATACGGTCATATCGGCAAACAGCTGCAAGTTTTGAAACGTTCTTGTCATGCCAAGCATCGCCAGCTCATCCGGCCGCTTGCCATTGACCGTCATTCCGCGAAAACGGACGACACCATCTGTCGGCGGAGTAATGCCGCTGATGACGTTGAACAATGTGGTTTTTCCTGCCCCGTTCGGCCCGATCACAGCGACGATGTCTCCTTTTTTCACCCCAAATGACACACGTTGCACCGCCTGAACCCCGCCAAATGATTTGGACAATTGTTCGACTTCCAACAGCATGGCGCTCATCCGTGCCCTCCCCCTATCGAACGCGCCTCATGGCGTTCGGTCGTTGCTGTTGTTCCTGTCTGACTTCCAGCCGTTGTCCTAAAGCGTTTCATTCCCTTTTGCACGGCGCCTGTCAATCCGCTAGGCATGTAAATAAGCATGATAATAAGCAGCAAGCCAAAAAAGACGATTTCAAACTCCCCGCCGGCATCCGGCATCAATATTGGAACGACCGCTTTTAGCCATTCGCCTAAGCAAACATAAACAGCAGCGCCAACAAGGCCACCCCATACGCCCGCCGTTCCGCCAATGACGACCATAATGAGAAAATAAATCGAAGGAACGATACCAAATAAGTCCGGGTTGATAAACGTCACATAATGGGCATACAAACTGCCGGCAACCGAAGCATACATGGCGCTAAGCATAAAGATTTGCAGCTTGTATTTGGTGATGTTCACCCCAAGTGAACTGGCCGCCACTTCGCTTCCGTGAATCGCCCGCAACGCCCTTCCGACCCGAGAGCGGACGATGTTATGGGCAAACCATAAACCGGCAAGGACAAACAGCCAAACAAGGTAATAAAACTGAATATCGGTCTGCAAGGACATCCCCAATACGCTAATCGGCGGAATACCAAAAAAGCCGTTTAACCCTCCGGTGATCGCTTCCCACTCCTTAAACAGCGTAAACATAATGACACCAAATCCTAACGTCGCCAAGGCTAAATAATGCTCACGCAACCGAAACACCGGGATACCCACGACAAACGCCACCAAAGCGGCCAATACCGCCCCAACTGCCATCGCTAGCCAAGGCGGCCATCCTGCATGAGCGGTCAAATAGGCAGACGTGTAAGCGCCGACACCATAAAAAGCGGCTTGGCCGAGCGAAATTTGCCCAGCGTATCCCATCAACAGCGTCATCCCTGTACTGACTAGCGCATAGACCCCAATGATAATGAGCGTGCTCAACAAATAATTGTTTCCTGCCACAAGCCAAGGGAAACCAAGCCAGGCGGCCACCAAAACGAGCAGCACTAGCCGCCTTCGTCCACCTTTGATCCGTTCATCCCGCTCCACCGCCATCCCTCCTTATACCCGTTTCCCTGTCATTTTCGCAAACAATCCATTCGGCATGACAAAGAGTACAAGCAACAGCAACCCGAAACTAACCGCGTCTTTATATCCGGAAGACAAATACCCTTCGGCAAACGATTCGAGCAAGCCGACAAGAAACGCCCCCGCGATCGCGGCCGGAGCGTTCGTCAATCCACCGACAACAGCCGCGATAAATGCTTTCAACCCGATCATAATCCCCATATCATATGAGGCGCCGGAGATCGGGGCGATGACAATTCCCGCCAAAGCACCAAGTCCCGCGCTGACCGCAATGGCGCCAAGAGACATTTTGCGGATGTCAATGCCCATCAGGCGAGCAGCAAACGGATTGATCACACAAGCGGTCACCGCTTTCCCAAAATACGTCCGGTGAAAGAACAAGTGTAACCCGATAAAACTAGCGAGCGAAATGACGATCGCCCAAACGCTTTGCCATTGGATCACCGCCCCAAACATCGAAAGCGATCCACCCCCAGCAAACGGGCGCAAGGCATACGGATCCGTCCCCCAAACAAGCAAAGCGATCCCGCGAAAGACAAATGATGCGCCGATCGTAATAATAATGAGCACGGCGACAGACGAATGACGCGCCGGCTGAATCGCCAGCCGCTCAAACAGTCCGCCGATCACCATCGCAGCCATCATGCTCAACCCGATGGCAAGAACAAACGGCACGCCGCTGTTGACCAACGCAATACAAATCAGGGCGCCTAACATCGCGAAATCACCTTGGGCCAAATTCAAAATGCCGGTCACACTGTACGTAATGACAAATCCAAGCGCCACTAATGCATAAATGCTGCCGATCGTCAGCCCAGAAAACAGCAGCTGCACAAACTGGCTCCATGCTTCCATCAGCTTTGTCCTCCCCCATTGGCTAGGTGAAACAAAAGGGAATTAGCATCCTAATTCCCTTTCACTTTCTTAATCCTCTGCCAGTACGAATTTTCCATCTTGAATCTGTACCATCACCAAACTGTCAGCATCCAGCCCGGTATGATCGTCTTTCGACATCCGGAACACACCTGAGATGCCGACAAAATCCGTTGTCTTTTCCAACGCTTCTCGTATATTTTCTTTGTCGGTTTTCCCTTCTTTGATGGCGTTCATCAACAGATGGAACGCATCCCAAGCATGCCCGCCAAATGTCGTCGGTTCATAGTTGTATGTTTTCTCAAACTGTTCTTTATAGGTTAATAGCGTCTCCTTTTGTGGATCGCTGTCCGGGAGCTGATCAGCCACTAAAATACGCCCAGCAGGGAGAATGACGCCGTTCGCCGCTTCGCCAGCCAAATCGATAAAGCTTTTTGTACCAACACCGTGGCTTTCAATAATCGGCACATCGATGCCCAACTCGCGGATATTCTTCGTCACAACTGCTGATTCTTGCGCTGTTCCCCAGACGACGATCGCCTGCGGATTGGCTTTTTTCACTCTTGTCAACATCGCCTTCGCATCGTCGACTGTCGCCTCAAATTCCTCTTCAATCACAGCTTTGACTCCGTACTCCGGAGCATAGTGCGCAAATTCGCTATGCCCGCTTGTGCCATAGGCATTGGCGACGTTGAGCCAGGCGATGCTTGTCCATCCTTTTTCTTTCAAAAAGCTGAGCAGTTTCTGAATGACGATGTCATCTCCTTGGGCTGTTTTGAATGTCCAATGGCGTGAGGACCCATCGCTTGGGTTGACGATTTGTTTACTTGCTGCGAGGGAAATGTAAGGAATGCCTGCCTTTTCGATGAGCGGGATCATAGCTAGGGAGTTGCCACTGATCGTGCCGCCAATCAGCGCCGTCACTTTGTCTTGCTCGATCAGTTTTTTCGTGGATAATACGGCCTCGTTTTGGTTGGACTTGTCATCATAGGCAATCAACTTGATTTTCTTTCCATCTATACCGCCTTGTTTATTCCATTGCTCCACCAACATTTTGACAGTCTCCATTTCCGGTTTGCCGAGCGGGGCCGCTCCTCCGGAAGCAGAGAAAATGGCGCCAATTTTGATTTCATCCTCAGTTCCCGATGTCGCCGTCTTTCCACAGGCGGCAACCAAAAGAACGAGCAATGCCGCCAAACAAGCATACACCCTTTTTCTCATCGTCTTTATCCCCCCTTTTAATTGAAATCGCTTCCAATCAAATCAGCCTTCCTCCGCCAAGCGCTCCTGCTTGGCGGAAGGAAGTTAACGCCGCCGCAAAAATGCTTCGATGGTGTTCATTTTATGTTGGCGCGCATACTGCTCCACCTCGTGCGGCGGTGCTTGTTCGCGCAACAGGCGGATCATTTCCCGATGTTCTCCAATCGAAGCTTTCGCCCGCTGCGGGACGAAGGTGAACCCGTAAACGCGAATGCGCTTCATGCGCTGCCAAATTTGCTTGATTTGCTCTTCTAAATACGCATTGCCACAGTGCGAATAAATCAAAGAATGGAACGCATAGTTCAGCTCGCTGAACCGTTCCAGCTCCAGCTCTTCCAGCGCTCGCTCCATCTGCTCGTTCAACTGTTCCAGCTGCTTGATCGCCTCCTTCGTTAGTTTAGCGGAGCCGAGCGCCGTCGCATAGCCCTCTAAAACCGCCAACACAGACAAGGTTTCCACGTATTCTTTCTCGTTAATCGTGCTGACAACGGCGCCAGCATACGGCTTAAACTCGACCAATCCTTCCGCCTCGAGCTGGCGGATCGCCTCGCGCACCGGGATGCTGCTTAACCCCAACTCGCGAGCAATTTGATCGATGACGACACGATATCCTGGCCCGTAGGCGCCGCTTTCGATGTGGGACAAAATATACTCATACGCCAACTGTGTCTTGTTTTTCGCTTTTGCTTCCATACGTTTATCATATACCATGCCATATATGTCCGCTAGCAGTTATTTCTGTTCGACCGATAAGGCGGATGAAGGCTTCGTTTTGCCGAATGAAGGAATCGGCGGGTCGCCGACGGCGACATGGACAACTTGCACTTCCGTGTAAAAGTCAAAGCTGTAATGCCCGCCTTCTCGGCCGATGCCGCTATATTTTGTCCCACCAAATGGAATGCGCAAATCGCGGACGTTCGGCGAGTTGACCCACGCCATCCCGCTTTCGATCGCTTGGGCGACGCGGTGTCCACGCTTCATATCGTTCGTCCAGACGTATGCTGCTAGCCCGTATTTCACATCATTTGCCAACCGGATCGCCTCTTGTTCATCAGCAAACGCCATGACCGCCATCACGGGGCCAAAGATTTCTTCTTGCGCCACCTTCATGCGATTATGACAGCCAAGCAGCAGCGTCGGCGGCACGAAATTGCCTTTTTCCAATCCTTCCGGCACGCGTGCGGCGTAAACGTCCGCTCCTTCTTGCTTGGCGATCTCAATGTAGCGGTTCACCCGCTCCCAGTGGGCGCGATGAATGAGCGGACCCAGCTCGGTCGCCGGATTCATCGGATCGCCGATGACGATTTGATCGACGCGCTGTTTCAGCCGTTCCACAAACTCATCATATATCGATTGTTCCAACAACAATCGCGAATTGGCGGTGCACCGTTCGCCATTGAGCGAAAACACGCCCCACACTGCCGCATCGAGCGCCCGTTCCATGTCCGCGTCGGCAAAGACGATGAGCGGTGACTTGCCGCCAAGTTCCATCGACGTTTTCTTCAACGTCGCGGCACTGTTGCGGATGATTTCCATGCCGGTTGTCGTCTCCCCGGTGAAGGATATGAGGCGCACGTCCGGATGGGCAACAAGCGCAGCACCCGCTGTCTCACCAAATCCATGCACAACGTTGAACACTCCGGCGGGCAATCCGGCTTCATCGATGATTTCTGCCAGTTTATTAGCCGTCAACGGTGACCACTCAGCCGGTTTCAAGACGACCGTATTGCCGGTTGCGAGCGCCGGGGCAACTTTCCACGTCTCCAGCATAAACGGCGTATTCCATGGCGTGATCAGACCCGCGACTCCGACCGGTTTATAGACCGTATAGTTTAAAAACTGGCCATTGACGTGATACGCCTCACCGACAAGGCGCGTTTTTACCATTTCGGCGTAAAAACGGAAGTTTTCCGCCGCACGGGCAGCCTGTTTTTTCGCTTGGCTGATCGGAATGCCGGTGTCGAGCGCCTCTAAGTAGGCGATCTCTTCTTTATACCGTTCAATCAACTCAGCGATGCGAAGCACGTAACGAAGCCGCTCCTCGACCGGCATCGTCCGCCACGGGCCGCCATCAAACGTGTCCTTCGCAGCCCAGACCGCCGCATCGATATCTTCTTTGTTCCCTTCCGCCACTTGGTTAATCGGTTCATTCGTAAAAGGGTTTATGTTGTCAAAAAACGCGCCGTTCGCACTTTCGACAAACCGCCCATTAATATAATGAAGCACGTTCGGTTGCGTTGCCATTCGTCTCCCCCTCTGCTACGGCGTTGTTCGATAACGCGCATGAATGTTGTTATGCTTGTACGTCCCCGCCTCGCTGAATTCATATAACTCAAGCGACAACGCCAAATACCGCTTGGCAAACAGCGGGGCGAAATGGTCTTTCATAATCGCAAACAGTTCATCGCCGACTGCTTTTTTCACTGCCTCTGGGCGACCGGCACCGATTTTCAGCGTCCCATGCACAAAAGCATCATCATGGGAGCCGTCCGCCACACAATACTCATGAAGCCGGATGGCTCGCGAACGGATGCCGCCGATCGGAAACCAATCGCTCCGGCGTATCAATGCTTGATTGATTTTCATCAGCAAGCCGCGAATGTCGGCCTCTTCGCCAAGATTGTCCGTATATTCCAAAACAAAGTGCGGCATCGCGCTTCCTCCCTTTCGTTCTGAAAAGGCCCCGTGCTCTTTAACTGAATGGTTCGCGCATCGTTGGATGCTGGTTATTCAATGTAATTGATGAGCCGGCCGATACGCTCAATTTCCGCGACGACTTCATCGCCGGGCTGAACGTTCACCGCCCCTTTCGGCGTGCCGGTCAAAATCAGATCGCCTGGCGCGAGCGTCATAAAACTCGTAATATATTCAAGCAAATACGGAATGGAAAAAATCATATCGCCTGTATATCCTTCCTGCACGAGCGCTCCATTAACATACGTCCGCAACGCCAGCGCCATCGGATCGCCAACCTCCTCATGGCTGACAATCCACGGGCCGAGCGGCGTTGTTCGGTCACGGTTTTTAACGCGAAAATTCGGTCGGTAGTAATTTTCCAAGTAATCGCGAACAGCGTAATCGTTGGCAATCGTGTACCCCCAAATGTAATCATACGCCTGTTCTGCCTTCACTCGACGAGCCGGGCGGCCGATGACCACGGCGAGTTCGCATTCGTAATGCATCATGTCAACCCCTGCCGGCCGGACGGTGCGGCCGCGGTGGCCGATTAGCGTGTTTTTCCCTTTGAAAAATAAAAGCGGCTCTTTCGGAGCGGCAAACGACAACTCCCCGGCATGATCCGCGTAATTCAACCCAAGCGCCACGATCGTGCGCGGCTCGACCGGGGGAAGCCACATCACCTCATGCTCATCGACGATCGTTCCATCCGGCAGAAGAAGGCGGCCGCTGTCAAGCGGCTCGGCTTCGGTCACCGTTCCGTTCCACGCGACGCGCGCCTGCTTCATTCCCCTTCTCCTCCTTCTTCGGCAACGATCGGATTTTCCAACGCGCCGATCCCGTCCATTTCGATGCGCACCACATCCCCTGCCGAAACGAGCGGGGCGTCGGCCGGCCAGCTGAAAAACAGCACATCGCCCTGCTCAAGCGTCATAAACTCGGTCACGTCCGCGAGCCATTGTTCAGGCGGGCGCCGAAAACGACGGAGATCGACGCATTGAACAAGACGGCCGTTTACATATACGCGTGCCGCCAACGACGACAGCGGCACGGTTTCCTCTTTTGGCACCACCCATGGACCGATCGGAGTGAACCCGTCGCGCGCCTGCTCCTTCACCGCCGGGCGGTACAGCTGCTCATGCGGGATGGACAAATCGTTTACAATCGTATAGCCGAATACGACATCGAGCGCCCCCTCAGGACGGACGCGCGCGGCCGTCCGCCCGATGACAAGGCCGATCGCTGGAGCAGTGCGAAGCCGGTTGACGCCGGACGGGAGAACGACCGGCCTCCGATGGGCGTTGATCGTATTGGCCGGCTTCATATACAGCACCGGACCTTCCGGTGGCTTCCGATACGGCGGGGCGGTCATCGCCTCGGCCATCGCCTCCCATTCCCGTCGATCATTGAGCGCCACCCCATACACGGCACCGACTTCCGGCGCATCCCACTCCCATTCATCGATGCGCGATGTTCGTCTGTCCAACGTCACCGTCCCGCCGCGCCAGTCCACTTCCGCCTCAATCGAATGCCGCCGTCCGGCCAGGCGCAGCCGCACATTCACGATCGCCTCTCTCCCTTCCATCGCGGTAATCAACGTCACAGCCTCTCCATGTCAAGACCGGTGGGCGCGCCGCCCGCCTTCCTTCAGGCGGAACAGCCGGCAACGCTTATTTCGCCGGCTGCTGTGCCGCCTCAGTCAACAACCCATATTTGACGAGCGTGCGGCGGATTTGTTCCTGGTGCTCTTCACTCGGCAAATCAAGCGGCAGGCGAAGCTTCGGGGTGATTTTTCCCAACATGCCAAGCGCTGCCTTTACCGGTCCTGGGTTCGTTTCAATAAACAGCACATCATTGAGCTCCATCAGTTCAAAGTGAAGGTCTTGCGCCCGCTTGACGTCGCCGTCAAACCAAGCATCATGCAGCTCGGCTACCTTCTGCGGCACCACGTTGGCCGTTGCGCTGATCGAACCGGCGCCGCCGATCGCCAACATCGGATAGCACAACAGCTCGATGCCGGAGAACAGTAGAAAATCGCGCCCGCAATGCCATAGCACCCGATTGACATGTTCGAAATCTTTGTTGGACTCCTTCACCCCGATAATGTTCGGGCAGTCCTCGACGAGCCGCGCCAACGTTTTAACTTCCAAATTGACCGCCGTACGCCCTGGGATATTGTAGACGATGATGGGAATGTCAACCGACTCAGCCACCGCCTTAAAATGCTTATACAGCGCCTGCTGGGACGGGCGGTTGTAATACGGGACGATGACCATGGCGGCATCGGCCCCTATCTCTTGCGCAAATTTGGTTAACTCAATCGTTTCCGCATGGTTCGTCGAGCCTGTCCCCGGCACGAACGGCACGCGCCCGGCGACCGCCTTTTTCGCTGTTTCCATCACTTGTTTTCGCTCGTCAAGCGTCAGCGAGCTCGGTTCCCCGGATGTTCCTGTCACCGAAATGCCGTGTGTGCCGCTTTTTATATGCCAATCAATGAGCGATGTCAACGTGGTCAAATCAACGTTTCCTTCTTCATCAAACGGCGTGACGACCGGCGCAATCGAGCCGCGCAGCCGCTCTTTCACCTCGCGGTATGCCATCCCCCTTGCCTCCTAATGGACTGATTTTTCAGAATCTTAATCACATTATACAGGATAATATATATCAAATCAACTATAAAATCATATATGATTTTTGTTAGATCAAAAAGGTCGGTTTCACTTTCTGCAACGCCGGTTCGTTCAGTTCAATCGGTTCGCCGCTATGGACGTCCAACATGTCCGACGCCTCTTCAAACCAACTGTCCGGCGCCGCATGCCCCCAAAACGTCTGGCGCCGCGGATCGTCCAAATCCCAGCGAATCGGCGGAAAATCCGGATCGCTCGTCAAATAATCACCGTTATACAACTCGATTCGATGGCCGTCCGGGTCACGCAAATAGACAAAGAACGCATTGGATAACCCATGCCGCCCCGGCCCCCGTTCAATGCTGGAGCTATATCCCGATGCCGCCAGCACATCGCACGCATGAATCAGGCTGAGCGGATCCGGCAGCCAAAAACCGATATGATGAAGGCGCGGACCTTTCCCGTTCATGAGCGCCAAATCATGGACATTTTGCTTCCGATGCAGCCAAGCCGCCCACAGCTTGCCATCCTTTGTTTCCGTATATTCTGAGCAGGCAAAACCTAAACCGCGGACGTAAAAATCGTATCCTTTCTGGACATCCGTTATTGCGCAGTTGAAATGGTCAATGCGTTGGACGCGGGCACCGCGATACAAGTCATAGCGCTGCAACAACCGCTCGGTTTTCTCCATATGCGCGAAAAACTCAAGCGGCAGCCCTAATGGGTCTTGGACGCGAAACGCCCGTCCGATGGCACGCTGCGAGCCGTCCTCAAGCCATCTCGGGTTCAGCTGTTGCGCCGCAAACCATTCGTACAGCGCTTCGAGTTCTTGCTCGGAACCGACTTTGTAGCTAAGTGCTTCAACCGCCGGACGCGACGCTTTTTTCAGCACTAAGCTATGGTGGTGGTATTCTTCCAACCCGCGCAAATAGATATGCTCACGATCCGCTTCCGTCACGACAAATCCAAGCACCCGTTCGTAAAAGTCACGCGACGCGGCCAAATCAGTCACATGTAGCACCGCGCGAGCACAACGAATGATGGAAAACGTCATTGTTCCTCTCCCCCTCTAATCAATGATCGCTGTTCAACGGAATCGAAACACTTTTTTTCGTACGCAAAAATTCTTGCACAAACTGTTTATACGACTCTTTTTCATAGCCGTCGAAATAGGCCATCCCCATCCGCACGGGGTCACCGAAAAAGTAATATTCATAGTGCGTCTGCCGCGCACCGAACGCGCTCATCGTCAAATCCCAAGCCAGCCGGAACAGTTGGACACGTTCATAACCGTCCACCGTCGCCCCTTGCATCGCCCGGCGGACGATGTCCCCAATTTCTTCATGTTCAAAATCTGCTTCCGTCGGAATCGCCATCAAGCCGGACGCCCCTAAAATGCGGATGATTTCCACCAAACGCGGATACACGCGCGGATACCAGTTGCGCGCAGCATCCAAAGCGGCAAAATCCGGTGTCATCGTTCCCCAACGATCTGGCTTTGCGTTATGCTCAGCCCGGTACAAGTGGCTTTTCATCGTTTCGAGAGCAAGCATGATTTCCGCCCCTTTGTCCTTCACATGTTGAAACTCACCAATGCCGATTGCTTCAATGAGACAAAGGGTAACCCCAAGCAAAAACTCCGTTTTGACGATGTTTTTCGCCACAACTTGATGGGACATATGAACGACCGCATTCGTTTCACGGAACGTCCGGTTACAAATCGACGAATTGCCGCAAACAAAGACGCGCTCCCATGGCACAAACACGTTTTCAAACGAAACGATCGCATCGCCTTCTTCAAATCGAGACGCGAGCGGATGATCCCACGTGCTGCGCCCGTAATCGAACGCCTCGCGGCAAATGAACTTCACCCCCGGCGTATTGTTCGGGATGGCAAAGGCGAGCGCATACGGATCTTCACCCGCTGTCGATTTTTTCACCGTAGACGGGAACACTAAAATTTCATCTGTGATTCCACCTTGCGTCGCCAACAGACGGATACCGCTGACGATGATGCCGTCTTTTCGCCGTTCCACCAAATGGAGCGGCACATCGGCGTCTTTTTGCTCGTGAAGCGCCTTGGCGCGGTTCATTTGCGGATGGATGAGCGTATGGGTCAAGCTGATGTCATTTTCCCGCGCATATTCATAATAGTTTCTCGCATTCTCGGCAAACATCGGGTCGTCTTCGGCAAACAAATCATTGGCGATGCCCATCGCCATCACTTCGGCGTTTAAGTAATCCGGCGAGCGCCCCATCATTCCGGCCGACATCCGCGCCCACTCTTGCGTTGCTTCGCGGCGGGCGATGAGCTCATCGATCGTGGTCGGCTGGATAAACGTCATCCCGACCAACTGTCCGGTTGTCGGCGACCGATACAACATCTTGTCCGGCTTTTCATATTGCCGGTCGTACAGCGCCGCCATGGAGCGAACGACATTGCGAAACGCCGGGTGGACGGTGACATCTTCGACTTTTTCCCCATGAATGTACACGCTGCTTTTCGCCTGCTTCAGCCTCTCCATATACTGATTTCCTGTTTTGGCTGGCATTTTCATTCCTCCCATTTTCAAGTATAATAGATGAAGTAAGCGCTATCATTCAGAATGTTCAAAATTAATATAACATATGATTTCATATATGAAAAATACAAAAAGAATCAACTATTCTATATGAAAAATATATAGAAGCGGTAGAGAAAGGAGACACGGACATGATCGATGTGAAACAGCTAAAATACTTCGTTACCATCGCCGAAGAGGGACAAATCACGAAGGCGGCACAAAAACTTCATATCGCTCAGCCGCCGCTCAGCCAACAGTTGAAGCAACTCGAAGAAAAGCTCGGCGTCCCATTGTTTGACCGGAAAGCGAAAAAAATGGAGCTCACCGCACCGGGCAAATTGTTTTACGAAAAGGCGAAACAACTGTTGCACCAGCTAGATGACGCCATCGCGGAAGTGAAAGAAATCGAAACGGGGGCAACGGGAACATTGGCTGTCGGCTGCGTCAAATCGTGCTTTTCCTATTTGGCCCAAACGATCCGCCAATTCCACGAACAGTTTCCGAACGTCACGTTTCATCTTCGCGAAGGAGATACGTTTTCCATTTGCCAGCTTCTTCAAGAGCGGCACATTGACATCGGCATTGTCCGCCTACCGATCGATTCGTCTCATTACGACATCATTCCGCTGCCAAGCGACCGTTATGTCGCCGTCTTGCCTGAGCATTGGGCATTGAGCCGCTCTTCCTTATCGATGCGCGATTTTGCAGAGTGGCCGCTCCTCCTTCTTCACCGTGTACACGGTGCCGGACAGTACGAACGGGTCGTCGAGGAATGCCGCCGTCATGGGTTTGAGCCAAACGTTCTATGCGAATGCCCGGATGCAACCATTTTGCTTTCCCTTGTCGCCCAAGGCATGGGCGCCACCATTGTGCCACAGTCAACCGTTTCCTTGTTTCGTCTTCCTGGCATTCGCGTCCTCCCAATTGTTGATTCATCAATGAAAGCAGAAGCCGCCGTCATCATCGATCGACAACGCTATGTGCCCAAAAGCGTCCATCATTTTCTCAACCTGTTGCAACAAACCGTCGCCATGCCCATCATGAACGAAAAAAGCAACCATGTGTGAAACGAAATGAGGCAGAAAGGAGCAATCGAGTTCCGATGCCAAGTGGGAGAAAGCCAACTGCCGAGGGAATGCGAATGGTCATACCGTGGGATCGATGCGCATAGAAAAAAGAGGGGCTCGTTTATATAGGGACCCCTCGATCCGTCCATGCCCAAAGATGGTGATAGATGAACGCAAACAGCTTTTCTACAACCCAGCCGAACGCATCAGCCGCTTGCCAATGTCCAAAAAGTCTTCCATGGAAATGCCAGGGGCAAATTCTTCCGGCACGGCATCCAAATCCGGAATCGTTCCTCCTTGCGGGGCGCCTTCCACCACTTCCAGCGGCTGTCCGTCACTCGGATGCGTCCCATGCCAAATGCGGGCGATCTCCTTGTAATATCGATCGCTGAACGTATACAAACGGCGATGGAGGCCTTGGTCTTCATATTTGCGCGCTTCATCGAACGCCCGGTTATCTAACTTCGGGATCGGCAACATCTTCTTCACATCAACGCCAGTCGCCACTTCCAATGCTTTCGCATACGCTAAAATATGAACACCGCCCCGCACCAACAAGTAGCCGATCATCTCACGGGCAGTTGGATGGTTCGTCATTTCATACACGCGCATTTTATGCGTGCGCGCGCCGCATTCCAAGAAAAAGTTATGAAGCAAATCCAAAATCAAGTTGCCGCTGTTGAACACATACTCTCCCTTCCACGGATTGCCCATGGAATCACCAGGAAAGGCGGTTTGCGCGGTGGCAATGAAATGATACGAATTGCGTTTGTCTTTTGCCTCCCTCATCGGTGTACAATCAGGATCGCCGGGGTGGGTGGTCCCAGTCAAACAAAGGTTGATCGTATTGGCGACAAGCTCGACATGGCCGAATTCTTCCGCCGTAATGCTCGCCACCAGTTCGTAAAACGGGCGCAGTTTTGATTTTTGCCGAAAGTTGAATGACTGAAACAAATAATTGTTCAACGTGGACATTTCCCCAAAGCGGCCGCCTAGCAGCTCTTGAACAGCGGCCGCCGCATTCGCGTCCGCGTACTTCGGTGGCGGCAATTCGATGGCCAACCGATCAATCCTCTGAAACACCACGGTATGCTCCTCCTTTCCCCACGTCGCCAAGGTGAACGGAAACGACTTGCGCCAAGCGAATATAATACACCTTTTGATGAGCCGTAAGCACGAGATGATCCGGCTTGACGTCTCTCAACGTGCCAAGCAGCGAATTCCGAGTCGTTTCCACCACCACCTGTTGACCGAGCAGTGATTGAAGAGCATGATATACATAAGGATCAATGAGCGAAACGAGCTGAGGGGAGGCATACGGTTGGTTCATGCGCTGTTCCTCCTTATAAACAAAGTAAAAAATCGCTCCTCTTTATACGTATGAAGCCCCACCGAAAACATGACAACAACCAAGCCCAGTCAAGCAGCGCGTTCCAAGTTGTTTCGCATCACTGGCACGACAAAAACAGTAAATATAAAAAGCCTCTTCATCCGCAAAGGAAAAAGAGGCTTTCTTTGATGCGTTTTTTCGTGTGTATGCCTTAATGAACCTCTCTCACTTGTAGAAGCGGGAGCGGCTCATCATTCCTATCTTTAAGTCGTTGCATATTAGTTGAAGGAACAAAGAGGAAAGATATACTAATCATTAGATAAAAATCATTCTTAAGAAGGGGATGGCTGATGACAACGATTTATGATTATCTAGTAAAAAAGCCTAATGGTGAAATCTTATCCATGGAAACATACCGAAATAAAACGATGTTAATTGTGAACACAGCAAACCACTGTCGTTTTACATATCAATTTGAAGATTTACAAAGATTGTATAAAAAGTTTGCCCATCAAGGATTCGTGATTTTAGGTTTCCCAAGCAATCAGTTTGCAGAGCAAAATCCTGAAAACGGCCAAGAGACGGCAACGATGTGTAAAGTCAAATTCGGTGTAACGTTCCCTATTTTTGAAGTGATTGATGTCAACGGAGAACACGCCCATCCACTTTTCCAATACTTAAAAGAACAAGCAGATTGTCGCGAGTTCGGTGTTAATTTGGAAGAGAAAATGCTGAAAACGAAAATTCAAGAAATCAACCCATTCTTCCTTGACGGCAAGAACATTCGTTGGAACTTTACCAAATTTTTAGTGGATGCCAACGGACAAGTCCTGAAACGATTTGAACCTACAGATTCCATCATCGATCTCGAACATGCGATTGAAGAGGCTTTAAAAGCAGCTGCGAATGCCTAACGCATCATAAACCGGAATGTCCAAAAAAGAGCGAATGAAGAAAACGACGGATGTTCTCCATTCGCTCTTTCTTAGAGATCCGTCGCTTTCGAGAAATAGCTTCAAAATCAAAAAGTGCCAAAACCCTTAATCAAGGATTTTGGCACTTACGACATCAAATGAATGGAGACGGTGGGAGTTGAACCCACGTCCAGAGGCATCGCCACTTAAGCATCTACGAGCGTAGTCGGTATATTTTGCTTCGCCGTTCGTTCCGCCTACCGACAGGCCTCCCGACGGCTAGCCTGGTTCATCTCTTCCCTCGTCCTCAGGCGGCGGATTTGGGCGTAGCCCGCTTCATATGAACCCCTCGGACGCCACACGGGCGATGGCGGGAGGAGCTAGCTGCAGCAATTAGGCAGCTAAAGCGTAGTTTTCTTTGCCAGTTATCTTTAGGTGACGTTTTTACGAGGACGTCTCCCTCGGCTCGCCGCTTAAGCTCGACCTACCCCTGTCGAATCCGGATCGTCCCCGCGGTTGCGAAGAAAGATCGGAGCTTAAGCATGAATCACTGGCTTTCGTACTCTTATTATATCATGGCTGAGCGCATTTTCAATGGAAATATGCGCTAAATTTTTTGCCGCTCACGGAACGCCCGCTCGATTTCTCGCTGCGCTTCTTTCCGCTTCATGTCTTCGCGCTTGTCGTATTTTTTCTTCCCTTTGGCGACACCAAGTTCCACTTTGGCAAAGCCGTTTTTGATATACAATTTCAGCGGTACGAGCGTATACCCTTGCTCTTTCGTGTAGCCGATCAGTTTGTTGATTTCGCGGCGGTGCAGGAGGAGCTTGCGCGTCCGCAGCGGATCATGGTTGTAGCGGTTGCCTTGTTCATACGGACTAATATGCATATTATGGAGAAATACTTCCCCTTTTTCCACTTTGGCGAACGAATCTTTTAAGTTCACCCGTCCGTTGCGGATCGATTTAATTTCCGTCCCTTGCAAAACAAGACCCGCTTCATACGTTTCTTCAATAAAATAATCATGGCGCGCTTTTTTGTTTTGCGCGATGACTTTTCCTTCCCCTTTTGGCATGAACGTCCTCCTCCTCATTCGTAGCGCTTTTATTGTACCAAAAACGAAAAAGAAGGAAAAGCCGCCTGCTCGGCTTTTCCTCACCGTTTTTTCTTTTTCTTCTTTTTCGCTTTGGTATGGCGGCCAGCGTTGTTCTTTTTCGCTTGTGCCTTTGCTTTCTTTTGCTTTTTCCCTTCAATGACAACCGGTGCCGCTTTCGCTTTCGGCGGGCGGCGCCCTTTCATGCCGACGATTTCAAAATCAACGATTCGTTCGTCTTTGTTGACGTTAATGACGCGGACGGTAATTTCATCACCGATGCGGTACATTTTCCCCGTCCGCTCGCCGACCATGGCATAGTTGCGCTCATCGTAACGGTAATAATCATCCGTTAAATAGCTGACGTGCACCAACCCTTCGATCGTATTCGGGAGCTCCACAAACAAACCGAAGTTCGTGACGGAACTAATGATGCCGTCAAATTCCATCCCGATTTTATCTTCCATAAACTCTGTTTTCTTTAAGTCATCGGTTTCACGCTCAGCCTCGACGGCGCGCCGTTCCATGTTGGACGCATGTTCGGCGATGTCAGGCAGCTTTTCCGCCCATTTTTGCTGGGTGTCAGGATCCATCTGTCCGTTAATGAGATACGTCCGAATCAACCGGTGGACGATTAAGTCCGGATAGCGGCGGATCGGGGACGTAAAATGGGTGTAAAACTCGGTGGACAAGCCATAATGGCCAAGGCTTTCCGCGTCATAACGGGCTTGCTTCATCGACCGGAGCATGACGGTGGAAATGACCATTTCTTCCGGTTCGCCGCGCACCGCTTCGAGAATTTGCTGCAAGGCGCGCGGATGGATTTGGTTGCCCGTCCCTTTGACGACATAGCCGAAGTTCGTAATGAATTCCAAAAAGCGCTGCAGTTTCTCCGGCTTCGGATCCTCATGGACGCGGTACATAAACGGCACGTTGAGCCAATGGAAATGCTCGGCGACCGTTTCGTTCGCCACCAACATAAACTCTTCAATGAGCCGCTCGGCAACGGATCGCTCGCGCAAAACGACGTCATATGGCTTGCCGTTTTCATCAACGAGCACTTTCGCTTCTTTAAAATCGAAATCGATCGCCCCGCGCTTCATCCGCTTCGTTCGCAAAATGTCGGCGAGCTCAGCCATGAGTTCAAACATCGGCACAAGCGGCGCGTATTTTTCACGCAACGCCTCATCTTTATCGACCAAAATTTTATTGACGTCAGAATATGTCATCCGTTCCGTCGTGCGGATGACGCTTTGGAAAATGTCATGGCTGACGACTTCGCCTTGCGGAGTGATTTCCATTTCACACGATAGCGTCAACCGGTCGACTTTCGGGTTGAGCGAGCAAATGCCGTTCGACAACCGGTGCGGAATCATCGGAATGACACGATCGACCAAATAGACGCTCGTTCCGCGTTCGTACGCTTCGCGGTCAATCGGCGAGCCTTCTTCGACATAATGGCTCACATCGGCAATATGGACGCCCAGTTTATAGTTTCCGTTCTCAAGTTTTGTCACGGTCACCGCATCGTCCAAGTCTTTCGCATCTTCGCCGTCGATGGTGACGATCATCTCACCGCGCAAGTCGCGGCGCCCCTCGAGATCCTTTTCCGTAATCACATCAGGAACACGATTGGCATGATCGATGACATCATCCGGAAACTGAAGCGGTAAGCCGTGCTTATAGATGACCGATAAAATATCGACGCCCGGGTCGTTTTTATGGCCAAGAATTTGGACGACTTCCCCTTCGGCGCTCATTCGTCCTTCCGGGTATGATGTGAGCCGGACGACGACTTTATGCCCTTCGACCGCCCCGTTCGCCGCGTTTTTCGGGATGAAAATATCGTTGACGATCCGCTTATCATCGGGGATGACAAAGCCGAAATATTTGCTTTCCGTATATGTACCGACGACTTCTTTCACCCCACGCTCCAAAATGCGGACGATCGTCCCTTCGCGGCGCGCTCCGCCGGACTCGGATTGGACGCGTACGAGCACCGTGTCGCCGTGCATGGCATTTTTCAGCTCCGACGGCGGGATGAAAATGTCGTCCATTCCCGGTTCTTCCGGCGTGACGAAGGCAAATCCTTTCGCATGGCCAGTCACTTTACCGCGCACGAGATTCATCCGTTCAGGCACACCGTAGCGGTTGCTGCGTGTCCGAACGACAAGCCCTTCCTCTTCCATGGCGACAAGCGTTTTAACGAACGTTTTAAATTCGTCCGCCTCCGTGATCCCAAACGCTTCTTCGAGCTCTTGAACTGTCAGCGGCTTGTACGCCTCGTCGCGCATAAACGTTAAAATTCGTTCGGCCAATGCGTGATCCATCGGCCCTCTCCTCCTTTCCGTCGTTACCAATCTAACGACTCAAGAAACGCATAAATATCTTCATGCAGCTGCTCTTTTTCTTGATCAAGCGTAATAACATGGCCGGATTGTTCGTACCATTTGATTTGCTTGACCGGCGATTCAATTTCGTTATAAATGATGTTGGCGCTGTCCGGGTTGATCATGTGGTCATGGCGCGCTTGAACGACAAACGTCGGCGCGTAAATCAAATCCAGTTGCTCACGCACATCGGCGATCAACGCTTGCAGCGCTTTTAATGTTTTCATCGGCGTTTGTTTGAACCGTTCCATTTCCTGTTCGATTTGTTCTGCCGATTTTCCTTCCCGTTTTTTATATTCGCGCGCATACTCAAGCACACCTTCATACATCGTTTCTTCGCTTTTGATGTACATCGGTGCGCACATGGTCACAATTCCTTCTATAGGTACAGTGTAACCTAATTTTAAGGAAAATACGCCTCCAAGCGACAACCCAGCAACCGCGATTTTTTCATATCCTTTGTTTTTCAAAAACTGATAACCGTTCATCACATCTTGCCACCAATCGTCCGGACCGGTATGGACGAGCTCTTCCGGCGGCACGCCATGCCCTTTGTAAATCGGCGCATGGCACGTGTAGCCTTTTGATTCGAGAAAGCGTCCGAGCATCCGAACATCAGCGGAGTTTCCGGTAAATCCATGCAAAAGCAAAACGGCACGCTCCCCGGCTTCAAAGAAAAACGGTTTTGGCGGAACAATTTTCATCATCGTTCTCCTTCCTCTCTAGATGAAATAGAAAAGGCAGCCCGTTTTTGTAAGGACCGCCCCCCGCTTTTCGCTTATGATGGTTGAACATATGCGACGAGAATCGTCAGCACAAAAAACAAAATGGCCAACACGACCGTCACGCGCTGAAACACTGCATCAAGCCCGCGCGCTTTCTGTTTGCCAAACAGCTGCTCGGCACCGCCGGTAATCGCCCCCGACAGCCCTGCGCTTCGGCCTGACTGCAGCAACACAATCGCAATCAGCGCAATCGATACAATGACAAGCAACGTCACAAGCAAGGCATGCATGCCTGACACCTCCAACGACCTACGTTGCAATATTTTTACTATACCATACATTATCGTTTGCAGCAACTGCCTCACCTGTCTCCGCCCTGAATGGCACCAATTCATTTGTTGTGAAACAAAGAGACTATTTCGTTGCTCTTCACTTTCATCCGCTAGTGGATCATGATCCCCGCCTAACAATCGCCTTTTCCGATCATTCCAAACATCAAGACGTCTATAATGAAAAAATGTCGTTTTGTGCCACGTTCTTGATGAAATTCACCGCCCTCTAACGCTCTCCCATCCGTTATCCTTAAGAGCGTGTCATGAACGTTGGTGTTCATCCTCAAAATCAAGTACAATGAAAGAAAAAACAGCGATGGAGGGATTCCTAATGGCAAGGCCAGACGAACGAGTCGTCATTGCGATTGACGGCTATCAATTTAAACGAGCACGCGAGGCGAAAGAAGGGAAAATTTTCGTCACCTCGCCAATCGGTTCGAATTTTACGTTTGATGTGAACGTCATGCGGAAACTGATTGAGGCGATCGATCGTGATCCGGCACTCGCCGAGCGATTCGGGCTTCCTGCCACAGAAGCGAATGATTGAGCGATACATAGAAGAAGGTGTCCCAAAAAACGGGACACCTTTTCCTATTCTGAAAACCAACCGTTTCGTCCTCTTTCCTGTGAAGTGCAGACACGTTGCGTCATTCCTTTTAGAGGTAAAGGCGAACGTTTGCCCACGGTCTTTTCCGCGAAAATGCGCGTACCTTGATCGTGTTCAGACGAAGGACACATGTTGCTTATGGATTTTTTCGTCAAAGGCGTCCTTGCCACGCTTCCCGCTCGCGACCGAACAGATCGTCTTCCACATGGCTCGCAGCCGAAAAGACAAACACCGGTTTGTGCTCTTTTGTGTATACGGGCCACTTCTCTGGTAAATGAGCGCCGTTCGGGTTGCCGGTGCGGGCGAACGAAAGCCAGGCACCATGCATTTCGCTGGCAATCGCCTCACGCTCTGGTCGGTTGCCGACGAAATTCTCGACACCAGGCTGATGGAGGTTATGAAACACAAACGGCAACTCGAGCGTATGGCACGCTTTCAGTTGTCCACCAAACGCCGGCGTTTCATAATCAAACCGATACATGTACACATTCGCCCCTTGCGCTGCTTGGGCATCCGCCGTTCGCAACATTCCGTCGACAAAAACAAGGTACGTCATGATGCGCAGCCATGTTTGCCACGCGGGTGCCGACCGATCCGCTGTTTCCGCGTAATAGCGTATCGCCTCCTCCGGAATAGGCCCGACCTCACGGTTCATCCGGTCAAGCAGTTCTTTTTCTTCGAGTCTTGTCAATGACGGATCAGTCAATGAAAACAAATTGTATTCGTCTTTCGTCACGCCAATTAGGATTGGAATATCACTTGCTGCCCCGTCGTGGAGCGCTTCGATCGGATGGCGTCGCAACACATGTCCGTCAACCACCGGACCGTACGTGATTCCTGGGCCGAGCGACATCGCCGCCTGCAATAGCTCTGCTGCTGGAATCGACAGCAGCCGATCGCGGTCACCCGGACGGATGCCGGCACGTTCTAAAATGCGTTCAGTCAGAGCCATCGCCGTCTCCGGAGAACGAAGAAGAAGCGAACCCGATCCGCTTTGCAATATAGCGCGTCGAAACAGCCCGCTTGCTTCCGGAAGCGACAACAGCACGCCAACGCTTGCCGCTCCGGCTGATTCGCCAAAAATCGTAATGTTGTCCGGATCACCGCCGAACGCCTCAATGTTCTCTTTCACCCAGCGCAGCGCCGCCACTTGATCCAATATGCCAAGATTTCCCGCCTGGGCATACGTTTCGCCAAACGCATCTCCCAAATACAAAAAGCCAAACACGCTCATCCGATAGTTGATCGTCACGACAACGACATCGCCGTGTTTGGCAAACGCCGTTCCATCATACCATGGAAATGAACCGGAGCCGAATAAAAAAGCGCCGCCATGAATCCAAAACAATACCGGGCGCTTCTTCCCATCCGCCGCCGGTGACCAAATGTTCAGATACAACCCATCCTCGCTCATTGGTTCATTCATCCGTCCGAGCAGCTGGCTGAACATCGAATCGGACGGCTGCATGACGACCGGTCCAAACGATGTCGCCTCACGCACTCCGTCCCATGCATCGGGCGGTTCCGGCGGCAAAAAACGGCGTTCACCGACCGGCGCTTTCGCGTACGGAATCCCTTTCCAATAGAAAACCCCTTCATTTGTTCCCCCGCGCAACCGACCGTACTTTGTTTCAACAACGGTTTGTTCCATCCTTATCACTCCTGAATATTCAAATGATTCAAAAATAGTATAAACCACCACCTCACCCACGTCTATCGTTTTGCGCCCGCATGAGAGGTGTTCATGCCGCTTCGAAAAGAGAGATGCCTCGCCCATGTACAAAAGTAAAGATAGCCGCAGCCGAAGCAGTGAACACCATGAAGGAGATGATTCGAGGCGCGATCACGCCAAAGACATTTTGTTTAAGTCACTCCATGCATGGTATCAAACTCAAGCCCCCAATGTATACGGATTTCCCGGACTGCCGCCAACGCCAGCGCGCCGGTTCACAATGTTGCCCCATGCGTCATACTCGTATTGGACAACGACATTTCCGCTTGCGTCCGTCAATGCCACGACAGCTCCATGACCGTTCAAATGATAGTAGTAAGTGGCTCCGCCTTTCGTCATCGTGACCGGGTGGCCCAATGCGTCCCATGTATATTCCGCTGTGATGATGTTGTTGGCGTCTGTTTCAGCCGATAAACTAAGAAATACGTATCATTCCCTAAAAACAGATCCATGATGCCAATCCTAGCATCATGGATACTCATTAGTTAAAGAAATGGACGAGCCATTCCATATCTTCCAACTATAACACATAATAATCACATCGCTTTCGTTACACCATTCTCCTATGATTTGACGTTCTTCCTCCGTCAACTTCTCTAGGCATTGGCTCAATAACCGGCAAACGTAACGAACATTTCCGTGTTTCTTGCCCCCCTTTGTCCACATATTTGCGACAACGTTCTAACACATCGGTAAACAGCTGAATGACATGAAAATAATCCACCACATGTGTCGTCTCTGGGCACCCCCCTTGAATCGCTTTTTTCATCGCTTGGGACCCAATCGCTCACGACACACATGAGTCCATGCACGTCCAATGGCTTCCTGTTCTTTCCTGCTTCACTGGCATACACTTCTCCCGTTTCGGCATCCATGATCGCCACTCCGTAGTCATGCCCTTTTCGAAAAGCAAACTCATTTTCACGAAAAGCCCTTGGAACGAGGAAAGGCTGTTTGAGAAGCTTCAAGAGCGGGTTCTTCCCCAGATCGAACGCCTGGCCAAACGGACCAATCAGCCCCTTTTCCTTTCGATGGATGATACGATTTGCCAAAAAACGAAGCCTTCGTCACGGGCAACGCACGTCATTCAAGGATGTGATTGTCATGACTCCCATAAAGATCATCAAATGGTCTGGGGGGCATTCGCTCGTTTGGCTGATGGTGCACACCTTCACGCAAGCGTTTCCGTTCGCGTTCCACTTGTATGACAAAAAAGTGGAAACCAGCAAAATGGACCTGGCAATCGAGATGCTTTCCTTGCTCAAAGGGAAACGGGCTCGTCCGATGTATGTACTTATGGATTCATGGTATCCGTCCAAGGAACTCATCGAAACCTGCCTGAAACAGGGATTCCATGTCATCGCCATGCTCAAGACGAACCGGATTCTTGATCCGAAAGGCATCGCCATCCAAGCCAAGTCGTTGGCCCGCTATATCAAGCCTCAAGCCCCCGCCTCGTCACGGTGGGTCAGGAGCGTTACCGCGTGTATCGCTATGAGGGGTCGATCCATGGCCTCGATGACGCGGTGGTGCTGCTGGCTTAGAAGGCGGATCAGCCGATGACTCCGGACCATCTCCGTGTCTTCTTGAGCACCGATCGGGAGCTTAGCGACGAAGACATCTCGCGTTACGATGCCCAGCGTTGAACGAGCGAATGCGCTTTCCGGCAGGCGAAAGAGCAACTGAAGCTAGATGGATACCGCGTTCGCCATGTTCGGGCGGTGAAACGGTATGGGGCAGTGGTGCTTTAGCCTGCGTGTACAGCATTGCCGAATCCCGACAAACCCTTTCCGCTGGGCTGGAGTTGCTTCGATCGCGGAAAGGCCACAGCATCGTCGAGTTCATTGATAACGCTGCGAAGCAAGATATTCCCATTGATGCGATCAAAAAACAGCTCCATGTCGCCTAAGGAGTACCCTGTTTACCTCTTATGACATGGAAATTATTATAATGAAAAATACTCATCTACAGATAAAAAAACTATTTAAAACCTTTCTATTTTTGTTAAAATTATATAAAAGATTTTGTTCAATCCATTTTCCAGTAAAAGGTGAAAGTGTAAATGAAGAAAATAATTCTTCCTGTAATTTTATTTATCAATCTTGTTTTTATAGTGGGTTACCTCATAGATACCGGGTTCCCCTTCGGTTCTTTATGGCTGGTATGGCTACCCTTTTTCGTTGCTGGTATCATCCTGTCCATTATGTTTCTAGTTCGTTATAGAAAGGAATCCAATGCCAACCTATTTTTATCGCTTGCTGTCTTGTTAAGTAGCCTTAGTTCTTTAGGTCTTTGGAGTTTTTATTATTATTTAGCCCGTGTTATGGGAGGATAAGAGCACGAAAAGAGAAGGTTGGAATAGACCTTCTCTTTTCATAAAAACATTTAGAAAATGCTACCTAATTTTCCTTGCGAGCACAATAATCCAAACTCGGCAACCATCCACCAGCCCGGATCATAAGTAGCGTATGCACAGAGATATCATTCGTAATCGCAACCATCGTCTCCTTTCCCAAAATTAGCCCAACAACGATCGTAAGCTTGGCAGCATCGGTCTAATGCGTTAATTGGTGTTCCACTTCTACACTTGGCTCCAAAGTAATTTTGGTAACAATATTTCCCATTACCAGAACCATAGGAAACTAAGCATCCCTCATACCAGGCTTCGGGTGCGATTTCACCTTCCATTATTTTATCAGTCCCCATTGGTTTTTTAAGCTCTTCTACAAACAAGAAGTAAGAAGCTTCAAAAGGAATTTCAACTTATCTCTAGGAGCCCGGTGATTTACTTAGCAACGAGGTAAAACCTATATTTTCTCAAATTCAGAAACCTTGATAAAACGTGCTTTTGTTTCTCATTCAGCTTCGTCGATTTCTCAAGTATCCTCGTTTTTCACCGGCCTTCTAGAGACAAAGATGTGATTGTTTAAGTATGAGAGTGAAATCATGGGAAATATTTGCAAGAAAATTAAAAAATATAATCAAATCAAAATTGATCTTCTCAAAATAGTTAAGTGTATTGATTGTTGTACGGAAGATGAAAAAGAACTTTACCAGAACAAAGAAGTGACAAGCTTGTTGCCCAAATGATTCGCCGATTTGTTTGAAATCCCCAAGACCCAATATTCAATCACTGTGTATGTAATGGGTGTAATATGGGAAAACGATTGCCTTCTTTTTGTCTCCACCGCCCTTGACGATTCTTTCCCACCTTTGTCGGGTGTTGGTCAAGGGCGACTCCATCCTTGAACATCCCTCCGATACTCAAGGGGATGGTCTATGTGGAGTCTTCATAACGCGCTTTTGATGCGACCCTTTGCTATCCTCGCCCGCCGCAAAAAAAGGCACCTTTCTTGGCAAACAGCCGAAAGGTGCCTGTAATGATTCTGTTATCGGTTATTTTTTCAAATTGTAAAACGAACGAATGCCTTGGTAAATAGCCGTGTGGCCAAGTTCGTCTTCAATGCGGAGCAGCTGGTTGTATTTTGCGACGCGGTCCGTACGCGACGGTGCTCCCGTTTTGATTTGGCCAGCGTTTGTTGCGACAGCGATATCGGCAATCGTGCTGTCTTCCGTTTCACCGGAACGGTGCGACACAACCGCCGTGTAGCCGGCGCGTTTGGCCATCTCAATGGCATCGAACGTTTCCGTCAGTGTACCGATTTGGTTCACTTTAATTAAAATCGAGTTGCCGACGCCTTTTTCAATGCCTTCGGCCAGTTTTTTCGTGTTCGTTACAAACAAGTCGTCACCGACGAGCTGCACTTTGTGGCCAAGGCGCTCAGTAAGCAGTTTATGGCCTTCCCAGTCATTTTCGTCAAGTCCGTCTTCGATCGAGATGATCGGATATTTCGACACAAGCTCTTCATACCAAGCAACCATTTCTTCTGATGTTTTGACGACGCCTTCGCCTTCCAAATGATATTTGCCATCTTCTTTGTTGTACAGCTCCGACGAAGCAACGTCCATAGCGAGCATCACTTGTTCGCCTGGTTTGTAGCCGGCTTTTTCGATCGCTTCAATGATCGTTTGCAGCGCTTCTTCGTTCGATTTTAAGTTCGGAGCAAATCCGCCTTCGTCACCGACAGCCGTGTTGTAGCCTTTCGCTTTTAACACAGCTTTTAAGCTATGGAAAATTTCTGCACCCATGCGCAGCGCTTCACGGAAGCTTTCCGCACCGACCGGCATGATCATGAATTCTTGAATGTCAACGTTGTTGTCCGCATGCGCGCCGCCGTTTAAAATGTTCATCATCGGTACAGGCAGCGTTTTAGCGTTAAAGCCGCCCAAGTATTGGTACAACGGCAAGCCAAGCTCATCAGCCGCAGCGCGAGCGACCGCGAGCGACACGCCTAAAATAGCATTCGCCCCAAGCTTTCCTTTGTTTTCCGTGCCGTCAAGTTCAATCAACGCGCGGTCGATCGCCACTTGATCAGTCACTTCTAAGCCGATGATTTCCGGAGCAATCACTTCGTTGACGTTCTCAACCGCTTTGAGCACCCCTTTGCCGAGGTAGCGGTTTTTGTCGCCGTCACGCAATTCAACCGCTTCATATTCGCCCGTCGAAGCGCCGCTTGGCACTAACGCACGGCCGAAGCCGCCTTCTTCCGTGTATACTTCCACTTCTACGGTTGGATTGCCGCGCGAATCGAGCACTTCACGCGCATACACATCAATAATCGCAGACATATCGACACTCTCCTTTTCCGTGTTTGTTATTTAACGATTAACGTTTTTCCGGTCATTTCTTTCGGTTGCGGCAAGCCGAGCAAATCAAGCATCGTCGGCGCCAAATCGCCTAAAATGCCGTCTTTGCGCAACTCGATGCCGTGTTTGGTGACAATGACCGGCACCGGATTCGTCGTATGAGCCGTTTGCGGCTTGCCCTCTGGCGTCAGCACTTCATCAGCATTACCGTGGTCGGCAGTGATGATGGCAATTCCACCTTTTTCTAAAATGGCATCGACGACTTTGCCAAGGCACTCATCGACCGCTTCGACCGCCTTAATCGTCGGTTCGAGCATGCCGGAGTGGCCGACCATATCCGGATTGGCGTAGTTCAAAATGATCGCGTCGTACTTGTCCGCTGCAATCTCTTTTAACAACGCCTCCGTCACTTCATAGGCGCTCATTTCCGGTTTTAAGTCATACGTCGCCACTTTCGGCGAGTTGATCAAAATCCGGTCTTCGCCTGGAAATTTCTCCTCACGGCCGCCGCTCATGAAAAACGTCACATGCGGATATTTTTCGGTTTCCGCGATGCGCAATTGGCGCAAGCCGTGCTGCGACAACACTTCGCCGATCGTGTTGTCGAGGTTCGTCGGCTTGAACGCGACATAGCCTTTCACCGTTTCGCTGAAATGCGTCAAGCAGACGAAAAACAAGTTTTTCGGATGTTTCGGGCCGCGATCAAACTCGCGGAAATCTTCATTCGTAAATGTGTTCGAAATTTGGATCGCCCGGTCTGGACGGAAGTTATAGAAAATAATCGCGTCATTGTCTTGAATCGTCGCCACCGGTGAACCGTCTTCGCGGACGATGACCGATGGAAGCACGAACTCATCGTAAATGCCGTTTTTGTATGAGTCTTCGATACACTCGAGCGGATCGCGGTAGGTCGGGCCTTCGCCGTACACCATCGCCCGATATGCCTTTTCAACACGCTCCCACCGTTTATCGCGGTCCATCGAGTAGTAGCGTCCTGATAAGGTGGCGATTTCGCCGACGCCGTATTCCTTGATTTTTTCCTGTAGTTCTTTAATGTATTGCGGCGCTGTCTGCGGGCCAACGTCACGGCCGTCCAAAAAGCCATGGATGTACACGCGTTTTACGCCTTCTTTCGCCGCTAGGCGCAAAAGAGCGTACAAGTGATGGATGTGGCTATGGACTCCGCCGTCGGAAAGCAAGCCGAACAAATGCAAGCTTGTCCCATGTTGTTTCACATGGTTCATCGCCGCTAAAAACGTTTCGTTCCGGTCAAATTCGCCTTCGCGAATAGCGATATTCACTCGCGTCAAGCTTTGGTACACAATGCGGCCGGCGCCGATGTTCAAGTGTCCGACTTCCGAGTTGCCCATTTGCCCTTCCGGCAACCCGACCGCCTCGCCGCACGCTTTCAATGTCGCATGCGGATACTCGTTCCAATAACGGTCAAAATTCGGCTTGTTCGCTTGGGCAACCGCATTGCCATACGTTTCCTCGCGCAGCGCAAATCCGTCTAAAATGATGAGAGCAACCGGACGTTTACTCATGGCGCCCCGCCTCCACAAGCTTCAAGAACGAAGCCGGTTCAAGGCTCGCGCCACCAACTAACGCTCCATCGATGTGTTCTTGTGCTAAAAAGTCGCTGATATTTTCCGGTTTGACGCTGCCACCGTATTGGATGCGGATGGCCTCCGCCGCTTCCGCGCCAAACAGACGTGCGACGACAGAACGGATATGGCCGCAGACGTTGTTGGCATCTTCAGCGGTCGACGATTTGCCAGTGCCGATCGCCCAAATCGGCTCGTAAGCGATAACCGCTTGCTTCACTTGATCTGGCGTCAATCCAGCGAGCGCTTTTTCCACTTGTGAAGCGACAACCGCATTCGTCTGCCCTGCTTCCCGTTCTTCGAGCGTCTCGCCGCAACAAATGATCGGCACGAGACCACGGGTGAAGGCGGCCAACACTTTCTTATTGACCGTTTCATCCGTTTCGGCAAACATTTGTCGACGCTCGGAATGGCCGAGAATGACATACGTCACACCAAGGTCTTTGAGCATCACCGGGCTCACTTCACCGGTATATGCTCCTTGGTCGGCAAAATGCATCGTTTGCGCCCCGATTTGTAAATCGGTGCCGTTTGTATTTTGCACCAACCGATCTAAAAACAAAAATGGTGCACAAATGACGGAATCAACTTCCGCTTTCGGAGGTACAAGCCCTTTGACTTCCTCGACAAACTGAACAGCTTCCGTCAATGTTTTATGCATTTTCCAGTTGCCTGCAATGATCGGTTTTCTCATCGTTCACCTTTCCTTTCGCTAGGCGGCGACTGCCGCCAGGGGCGTCCCATCGGACGCGCTAAATCATTTGTCGTTTAACGCTACGACCCCTGGCAGCTGCTTGCCTTCCATAAACTCAAGGGAAGCGCCGCCACCCGTAGAAATGTGGTCCATTTTGTCCGCCAAGTCAAATTTTTCAACCGCCGCAGCCGAGTCTCCGCCGCCGATGACCGAGTATGTATCCGCAGCTTCAGCGAGCGCTTCGGCGACTGCTCTCGTCCCATGAGAGAACGTCTCCATTTCAAAGACGCCCATCGGGCCGTTCCAGACGACAAGTTTGGATTGGCGAATGACATCGCGGTACAATTCACGCGTTTGCGGACCGATGTCAAGCGCCTCCCAATCGCTTGGAATGGCGTCAATCGGCACCACTTTTGTATTGGCATCATTGGCAAACCGGTCTGCCACAACCACATCAACCGGCATGTAAAAACGGACGCCTTTTTCTTTCGCTTTTTCCATAAACGATTTCGCCAGCTCGATTTTATCTTCCTCAAGCAACGACTTGCCGACGTCATGGCCGAGCGCTTTTACGAACGTATACGCCAGCCCGCCGCCGATAATCAAGTTGTCGACTTTATCGAGCAAGTTTTCGATGACTCCGATTTTATCTTTCACTTTTGCGCCGCCGATAATCGCCGTAAACGGGCGATCAGGGTTCGAAAGCGCCTTGCCAAGCACTTCGATTTCTTTTTCCATCAAAAACCCAGCAACGGCTGGTAAGTAATGAGCGATCCCTTCGGTTGACGCATGGGCACGGTGCGCCGCTCCGAATGCATCGTTCACGTACAGATCAGCCAGTTCGGCAAACGCCCGAGCGAGTTCGGGATCGTTTTTCTCTTCACCAGGATAAAAACGGACGTTCTCAAGCAAGAGGACGTCGCCTTCATTTAAGTTGGCGACTGCCGCTTTTACTTCATCGCCGATTGCTTCGTTCGTTTTCACGACCGGCCGCTCAAGCAATTCACCGAGACGCTTGGCGACGGCATCTAAGCGCAGTTCTTCGACGACTTTTCCTTTCGGACGGCCGAGGTGGCTGGCCAAAATGACTTTCGCTCCGTGTTCGATCAAATACTGGATCGTCGGCAGTGCCGCACGAATGCGTGTATCATCGGTGATGGCGCCATCTTCCATCGGCACGTTAAAATCGACACGGCAAAAGACGCGCTTTCCCCTCACCTCAACGTCGCGGATCGTCTTCTTGTTCATCGTTCTGGCCCCCTTTGGTCACAGTTTTGGCAAAGGAAAAGGAGTGGGGATCATTTCCCCGCTCCCCTCCATTTCCCTATTATAGACTTGAATCAATGGAAAACTCAATGCCAAGCTAGTCTTACAGTCCTTTTGACGCAATGTAGGCGGCCAAATCAACAACACGGTTCGAATAACCCGTTTCGTTGTCATACCAAGAAACCACTTTGACCATTTTGCCTTCGATGACCATCGTCGAAAGCGCATCGATCGTGGACGACGCCGGGTTGCCGTTGTAATCGCGCGAAACGAGCGGCTCTTCGCTATAGGCCAAAATACCTTTTAACTCGCCTTCCGCAGCAGCTTTCAACGCAGCGTTCACTTCTTCAACCGTTACTTCTTTTTCAAGTTCAGCAACCAAGTCAACAACCGATACGTTCGGCGTCGGCACGCGCATTGCCATTCCGTTTAATTTTCCTTTCAATTCCGGTAAAACAAGGGCAACAGCTTTTGCTGCACCAGTCGTCGTCGGAATGATCGATTCCGCAGCAGCGCGAGCCCGGCGCAAGTCTTTATGCGGCAAGTCCAAAATTTGTTGGTCGTTCGTATACGAGTGAACGGTCGTCATCATACCACGAACGATACCGAATTTTTCATGCAGCACTTTCGCAAACGGCGCCAAGCAGTTTGTCGTGCACGAAGCGTTCGAGATGACATGATGGTTTTGCGGATCGTATTTGTCTTGGTTGACACCCATCACGATCGTAATATCTTCGTTTTTCGCCGGAGCGGAAATGATGACTTTTTTCGCGCCTGCTTCTAAATGTTTGGCTGCATCTTCACGTTTCGTGAAGCGGCCCGTCGATTCGACAACGATCTCAACGCCAATATCGCCCCATGCGAGTTGTGCTGGATCGCGTTCTGCTTTTACGATAATTTCTTTGCCGTTGACGACTAAGTTATTGCCGTTCACCGACACTTCGGCATCAAGCGGACCATGAACCGAGTCATATTTCAACAAATGAGCCAGCGTGTTCGCATCTGTTAAATCGTTGACTGCCACTACTTCAATGTCCGGGTTTTTCAATGCCGCACGGAACACGTTACGCCCGATACGGCCAAATCCGTTAATCCCAATTTTTACTGCCATCGTATTTTCCTCCTTACATTATGGATGATTTGTATCGGCAAGGGACGTTAATCCCCTACTAACGCTTTGGCGGCGCCTTCGTCCGTCACCAAGAGGGAATGCGGTGCCCGCTTTATGTACGCCTGAATGGCCTTCGCCTTCGAGGCGCCTCCAGCGACGGCGATGACATGTTCAACATGCGGGAGGTTTTCGAGCTGAATGCCGACGGTTTTTACTTTGTGGACGACATCACCGTGTTCATTGAAATAATAACCAAACGCCTCGGCGACCGCATGGCGGGCGATGATTTTTTCCATCTCCACAGGCGGCGTCTTCCGCCGTTTCGCCATCGTCACTGCTTCGCCGATGCCATGGACGACCATACGGCACGATTGAATCAGCTCAAGTACTTCTTTCACTGCCGGTTCTTCAATGAGCGATGCATACGCCTCACCGCTCAGCTGGTCAGGTACATGCAACAGCCGGTAACGGCCGGTCGCTTTTTCCGCCATTTTGGCGCAAATCGTATTCGCTTGGTTTTCAACATCTTCACCAAGCCCTCCGCGCGCCGGGACGAACAACACATCAGCAAGCTTCGGATCCGGCGTCATCATTTCAGCCACCGCTGCCATGGTCGTTCCGCCAGCCACAGCGACAATATCGCCGGGCCGGAGCTGTTCTTTCATGCAGGCGACACACGCTCTTCCCAATTCTTTTTTTACCCAAGGAGAACGGTCACTATCCCCAGCGACCACAACAACGCGCGCAACGTTCAACCGCTGTTTCAGCGCTGTTTCCAATTCCTTGAGCCCAAGCGCTTCCCTCATCAAGTCATTAAGCGTGTGAAGCAACGCCTGGCCTTCTTCCGTTAACCGCATGCCTGACACATCGGTAGAAAGCAAGTTTTGCCCTTTTAAAAATTCGGTTTCCGATCGAAGCACTCGCTCGCTCATGCCAAGGCTGGCGGCTAGCGCCCGTCTCCCGATCGGTGCCATGAGCGAAATAGAGTGCAAAATTTGATACCGTTTTTGCATAACCTCAAGCAAGTCAGGCAATAATTTTTTTTGTGCCTCTAATAACGATTGCATCAGACCTTTCTCCCTAACCAATCATAGGGACATTATACGTCCCGGTATGACATATTATGTCCCACTAGTCCATAAAAAATTCCTCCCGCTTCATCTTCATTATAGCAGGAGGAATAAAGGTGTTCAACCTTTTTGCGCCTGCCGCAACCGCTTTCTCACCATTTCTTTTTCAATCATCCCGTATCCGATTTCTTCACCGTCGAGTTCGATGACTGGGATCATTAACTGGTATTTCTCAAGCAACGCGTCATCTTGATAAATATCGATCTCTTCGATCGTGAATGAATAGTCCGCTTGCAGCTCGGTTAAAACGGCTTTGGCCTTTTCACAAAGCGGACAGTTCGTTTTTGTATACAGACGGATGTGCATGCGTTTCTTCCTTTCTTTCTTATAGCGTTTGCCACTTGTTTTCTGTTCATTGCCTTTACGGCAGGCTCGTATATTGTTTTCGTTTGGCTGATGACGGAATGCGCAGCTGTTCGCGATATTTGGCGACCGTGCGTCGTGAGATGGCAATGCCATGCTGATCGCGAAGCAAATCGGCAAGCTGTTGGTCGGAAAGCGGCGCCCGCCGGTCTTCGGCGGAAATGAGCGTTTGAATGATCGCTTTCACTTGAACAGAGGAAGCCGTCTCCCCCGCTCCAGCCGTGGCAGCACTGGAAAAAAAGCGACGCAGCTCGATCATGCCAAACGGCGTTTGCACATATTTATGCCGGACCGCACGGCTCACAGTTGATTCATGGACGCCGAGTTCTTCGGCCACTTCGCGCATCGTCATCGGCTTCAGCGCCGACAGGCCGCTTTCAAAACAAGAGCGCTGGCGGTCAATAATGATGCCCATGAGGTGAACTAGCGTCTGCTTCCGTTGTTCTAAACTTTTGGCGAGCCATGTAAACTGCCGATACTTTTCTTTCATAAATCGCTCAGCGTGCCGATCGCCAACGGCAACAATATGCCGCTCGTATTCCTTATTCCACCCGAGCTCCGGATGGATGTCATCGTTATAGGTAACAATCCAACCGCCGTCCGCTTGGCGGGTGACGATCAAATCGGGCACGATAAAATGCGGCGTTTCGTTCGCATAATGGATACCGGGCCGCGGCTCAAGCGTGCGGATGAGCTCGAAGACACGCTGCAGCTCACCGAGGCTGACGCCGAGTTGTTTCGCAAGCGTCTTCCACGCTTTTTCGGCAAAGGCGACAAAATGATGGCGAACGATCGTCTCCGCCAACTCATCGCGCTCCGGCCGGCGCTCAAGCTGCAGAAGGAGACACTCGGCCAAATCACGCGCACCGACTCCCGGTGGGTCAAGCGATTGCACAAAACGCAGCGCACGTTCGACCTCTTGCTCCGATACGGAGAATCGCGCTGCCAACTCGGCAAGCGGTACGCGCAAATAGCCATCTTCATCCAGCGCAGCGATCAGATGACGAACCATGCGCTCTTCCTTCGCCGGCAGCATCAATCCCGGAAGTTGGGCAAGCAAGTGGCCAGCAAGCGTCTCCGTCCGACCGCTGATATTTTCGAGCCATTGCTTCCGATCTTTGTCCGTTCGGCTTGTTCTCCGCCGCATCCGACCGCGGCGAATTTCTAAAAATGGGTTTTCAAGCGACTGTTCGTATAAAAACGCTTCCAAATCAAGTGCCGAATATTGCAGCAGTTCAATCGCCTGCACAAGCTCCTTCGTCAGCGACAACTGCAGCCGCTGCTCTTGCCATAACTCCGCCCTCATCGTCACGCCCCCTTTCTTTTATTGTACACAACAGTGACGATGGGGGGTAGGAGAAATTTTTGACGGCCGCCCGCAGGCAAAACAAAAGCACCCGAGGACTCGGATGCTTTCATTCCTCTTTTCGTTGAACACGGATATGCCTAAAAGGCCACCTTTCATACTTGAGCAGAGAGCAAAACGCGCTCTCCTTAGGTCTCATGCCTAGGTGAAACGCTCATGGGTCTTTTCTATGAACATGTACGTACGTTGGATGCCACGTTCATGCTCGGGCCGAAGACAACATCTTTTCTGTGCCCCCACCACTTAATCCACCTTATGGTTTGATTGAAGTGGGAGCTTCTCAGATAATCCCGTCTATGAAAAATGTATGACACAGGGATTTGGGGGCAGATCTTTTGTTACAATATCATTCAAACGTGCAAAACCGAAAAAGACACTTCGTTTACCGCTCCACAACCATTCCGCGGCATCACGGCAACAGCTTGGCAAATGAAAAACGGTTGCTGACGCAACCGTTTTGTTGAGACGCCCTCGGCAGGATTCGAACCCACGCTAAGAGAACCGGAATCTCTCGTGCTATCCACTACACTACGAGGGCATGTTATGTTGTTGTTTTTTCTGCTTCGTTCCGTCGCATGTTCTATTATAGCAGGATCAAAAAAAAATGCAAGAGGAAAAATACAATAAAAAAAGAGGAAAAATTGGATGGCTATTCCCTGCTGTTGGCGTTCCTATCTTTTATCGCGATCGCCAACAAAGGAAGCGAGGGAAACCTTGGTTTAAAAACTGAAAAAGCGGTTATGATGAAAAGAGGGATGTTCGCTGTTGTTCGCGAATATATATAGGTGAATGGGAGAAGGCGTTTTGTTTGACCTTCATTGACCATTCATGTATGATTAAGGCGTACATAGGGACCCTTATAGTGGAAAAGGAGGCGTTTTGCATGTATTTAATCCCGACTGTCATTGAACAGACCAACCGCGGGGAGCGGGCGTATGACATTTATTCACGGTTGTTGAAAGACCGGATTATTTTCCTCGGCAGCCCAATCGATGATCAAGTGGCGAACTCGATCGTGTCACAGCTGTTGTTCTTGGCCGCTGAAGATCCGGAAAAAGACATTTCTCTCTACATTAACAGCCCGGGCGGCTCGATCACAGCGGGCTTAGCGATTTACGACACGATGCAATTCATTAAACCGGACGTGTCGACGATTTGCATCGGCATGGCCGCGTCGATGGGAGCGTTTTTGTTAGCAGCGGGAGCGAAAGGAAAACGGTTTGCGCTTCCGAACAGCGAAGTGATGATTCACCAACCGCTCGGCGGTGCCCAAGGGCAAGCGACAGAAATCGAAATCGCAGCGAAACGCATCTTGTTCTTGCGTGACAAATTAAACCGCATTTTGGCGGAAAATACTGGTCAGCCGATCGAAGTAATCGAGCGCGATACGGATCGCGACAACTTTATGACGGCGCAAAAAGCGCAAGAATACGGCATTATTGACCGCGTGCTGACACGCTTGGAAGATAAGTAAACACAAAAGGCTGCTTCCGTTACGAACGGAGCAGCCTTTTTTCTTGTTTGCCTTCCTCCGGTGAAACTTTCCACATCACCCGTACAAGCGCGCCGCTCATTTTTCTTTTTGTACATAGGCGGCAAGCTTTTCGACCGCTTCCTGTGCATCCGGACCGTCGGCGATCAACGTGATGACAGCCCCATGGCCGATCGCTAGGCTCATCAAGCCCATAATGCTTTTCGCGTTCACCCGCTTGCCGTCTTTCTCTAAAAAGACGTCCGCCGAAAAACGGTTCGCCTCTTGGACGAACAACGCCGCCGGGCGCGCTTGCAGTCCGGTTTTTAGTTTCACTTCAACTTGTTTTTCGACCATTCTCCATCTCCCCCTTACAGCGATTTATGGAAATCGACCGGCTTTCCGGCTCTCAGCCGTTCAGCAATTTCGTCAATTTTGCGCAGGCGGTGGTTGATGCCGGATTTGCTGATTTTTCCACCCGCGACCATCTCACCAAGTTCCTTTAAGGTGACATCTTGATGCTCGATGCGGAGTTTGGCAATTTCCCGCAGTTTCGCCGGCAGTGAATCAAGGCCGATCGTTTCATCGATGTAGCGGATGTTTTCCACTTGGCGGAGCGCGGCGCCGATCGTTTTGTTCAAATTGGCCGTTTCACAGTTGACGAGCCGATTGACCGAGTTGCGCATATCGCGGACGATGCGAATATCTTCAAAGCGAAGCAGCGCTTGGTGGGCGCCGATAATGTTTAAAAACTCCGCGATTTTTTCCGCCTCTTTTAAATACGTAATAAACCCCTTTTTCCGTTCCAACGTTTTGGCATTTAAAAAAAAGTGACTGTTCATTAATTCACATAACGACCGATTATGTTCCTCATACAAAGAAAAAATCTCTAAATGGTACGAGGATGTCTCCGGGTTGTTGACCGAACCGCCCGCCAAAAATGCGCCTCGCAAATACGAACGCTTACAGCACTTTTTCTTGATGAGCTCCGGAGAAATATCGTGAACGAACGAAAAATCACCGTTCCAAATATAAAGCTCCCGAAGCAATGAGGCCGCACCGTCAGTAATGCGGACGATATAAACGTTATTTTTCTTTAAACGCATCTTTTTGCGGACAAACAGCTCAACGGCGACATCATATCCTTTTCGGAGCAACATATAAATACGCCGGGCAATCGCCGCGTTTTCTGTCTGAACATCGACCGTCATCCGCCCGCCGGAAAACGACAGCGAACCGTTCATACGCAACAGCGCCGACAGTTCCGCCCGCAGACAACAGTGCTTCACTTCTAGATTGGTGAGTTCTTTTTTCGTTTCTGACGCAAAAGACACGATCGCTTCACCTCCATTCGTTCCCCGCATCGGCCGGTTGGAGGTGTCTGAACCTCGGCGCGGCCATCTGTCGCCTCCTCACTCCGGTGCTTCATCACAATATCTTGCCCCGAGCCGCCCGGCGTCTGCCTAGCGGCGGGGAAGCAGCCCAAGAAGAAGGGAGGCGACTTTCGTTGTATTATGACGAATGACCCCATCATCATACGTAACGATGTTGTCATGAATCACTTGGACGCCAAGTCCGCTGCTATCGTCACGCACCGGCTCGGCCCGCTCCTCCTCGTAGCGGCGGCGGATCGCTTCCGGAATCGCCCCGTTGTTGACGATCACTGCATCTAAAAACGGGCAGCCAAGGTGGCTGTGAAGCGCCTTCACATGATCACTCACCGTATAGTGAGGCGTCTCGCCAGCCTGGGTCATAATGTTGCATATATATACTTTTTTCGCTTTCGCCTTGCATACTTCCTGCCCGATTTTTGGCACGAGCAAATTTGGCAAAATGCTCGTATATAGACTTCCCGGTGCGATGACGATCAAATCGGCGCAGCGGATGGCGTCAATCGTTTCCGGCAGCGGTTCAATATCTTCCGGAGTTAAAAACACCCTCTGAATCTTTTTTCCCGTATTCGGAATTTTGGACTCGCCGGAAACAATCGAACCATCTTCCATTTCAGCATGAAGCACGACACTTTTGTTCGCCGCTGGCAGCACTTGACCGTGCACGTTCAGCACTTTGCTCATTTCGCGAATCGCCGTCATAAAATCACCGGTGATCGATGTGAGCGCCGCTAAAATTAAATTGCCGAGCGAATGGCCGGATAAGCCATTGCCATTTTGAAAGCGATGTTGAAACAACTCGACAATGAGCGGTTCGACGTCAGACAGCGCTGCCAACACGTTGCGAACATCCCCAGGCGGGGGGACGCGCAACTCATCGCGCAGCCGCCCGGAGCTTCCCCCGTCATCGGCGACGGTGACAATGGCAGTTAAGTCAAGATCATATTGCTTCAGCCCCCGCAACAAGACAGGAAGCCCGGTGCCACCGCCGATGACAACAACTTTTGCTGTTTGTTCATCTCTCATCGATGCGCTTCCTTTCTCCTCTCCATGTCCCGGTGCGAGACAACCGTTTTATAATCGGCAGAAAAATGGCGAGCGATATATTCCGCCAACGCCACCGAGCGGTGTTGCCCTCCCGTGCAACCGATGGCAATGACCAACTGGCTTTTCCCCTCGCGCTGGTAATAAGGCAACATAAACGCCAATAAGTCAAGCAACTTTTCTAAAAATTTTTGTGTTTCTCCCCATTTTAGCACATACGATGACACTTCGTCATCGAGCCCGGTTTTCGGGCGCATATGCTCAATATAATATGGATTCGGCAAAAAGCGGACATCAAACACTAAATCGGCGTCAATCGGGATGCCGTATTTAAATCCGAACGACATGACGTTGACCATAAACCCCGACTGGGCGTGCACGGAAAACTGACGGACAATTTTTTCGCGCAGCTCGCGCGGCTTGAGCCCGGTTGTATCGTAAATGATTTGCGCCCGCCCTTTAATTTCCTCAAGCAGCTGCCGCTCCAGGCGGATCCCTTCAAGCGGCGGCTCGTTCGGCGCAAGCGGGTGCGTCCGCCGCGTTTCCTTGTAGCGCGCGACAAGGGTTGAGTCTTGGGCGTCTAAAAACAAAATTTGCGGCACAATCCACTCCTGTTCGGCCAATTCATCCAACGCAACGAACAAATGGTCAAAAAAGTCGCGGCTGCGCAAGTCCATGACGAGCGCGACTTTATTCATTTTATTCCCGGACTCTTTCACAAGCTCCAAAAACTTCGGCAACAACGTTGGCGGCAAATTGTCGACACAAAAAAAGCCAAGGTCTTCAAAACTTTGAATCGCCACCGTTTTCCCCGCTCCGGACATGCCGGTAATAATCACGAGCTGGGTCGGTTGCACCGTCCCGTTTTGCCCCATTTCCTTCTCTCCTCTCCGTCAACTCGGATCAAGGCGATACGAAAGCAGCTCAAACTCCTCCGTATACACAAAGGCGCCGTACATGACCCCTTCGCCTTTTAAGGCGTAGTCTAAAATATGGTAGTCACCTGGAGCCATTGGCAGTTCCGAAAGCGTCTCAACATCGTGCCAAGCAAGCGTGCCTTCTTCCGAAGACGCTACATTTTCACCAACGAAGTCCTCAGCGAAAAAGGTAAACATCATCCATTCGGACACCGTTTGCTCACCGTCTTTGATCATGACGGTAAACACGCCTTTGAGCCGCGGGTTTTTTAAATAAATCCCCGTCTCTTCCCGGTATTCGCGAATGCATGCTTCGCGCACCGTCTCACCAGGCTCCATTTTGCCGCCCGGGGCGACCCACCAGCCCCGCTTCGGCTTTTGCAAAAGCAGCACTCGGCCGTCTTTATATAATACGCAATTCGTTACCCGTTGCAATTCATTCACCCCAAACATGGAACAAACACATCCATCATCATTTCCATTTTACCATAAATACATAAATAGTTAAGCCAATCCCATCGACAAACCGTTGGAAACGAAAATAGCCGGCAAACAGCCCCAAAAAAAGAGGCGCGGACAAACGTCCACGCCGATCCATAAAGATCTATATAAAAGGGGGTCAATTACTTACTTATAGCATACGACATATGTGTTGCATTCGTGTTACATCTGGATTAAATAACCATTACGGTTTCGTTGCGGTTTCGTTACCGGCTCAGTTGGCCCCTTGCGCATTCAATTTTTCTTTCAGTTCCTCGACGTAATGTTGGGCTCTTTGCGCGGCAATGCTGCCATCGCCGGTTGCCGTGACGATTTGCCGGAGCATTTTTTCCCGCACATCACCGGCAGCGAAAATGCCAGGTACTTTTGTTTCCATTTTCTCGTTCGTCACAATATAGCCATTTTCGTTCGTGATGCCGAGGTTCGCAAATGGCTTGGAGAGCGGCACCATCCCGATGTAAATAAAGACACCATCACACGGGAATTCACGCTCTTCCCCAGTCTGCGTATGAACAAGCGTCACGCTGCCAACTTTTCCATCTTTTTCATTGATTTGTTTCACTGTATGATTCCAAATAAAATCCACTTTTTCATTCGCAAACGCCCGGTCTTGCAAAATTTTTTGCGCCCGCAGTTGGTCGCGGCGGTGGACAATCGTCACTTTATTGGCAAAGCGGGTTAAATACACCCCTTCTTCAACCGCTGAGTCGCCGCCGCCGACGACAACCAAGTCTTTTCCTTTAAAGAATGCCCCATCACAAACGGCACAGTACGAGACGCCGCGGCCGCCAAGCTCTGCTTCACCTGGCACGCCGAGCTTTTTATATTCGGCCCCGGTGGCGATAATGACCGCGCGCGCTTTATATTCTTTGTCGCCGACAACGACTGTTTTGTACGCCTCACCGTCAATGATTTCTTTCACATCACCGTAGGCGTATTCCGCACCAAATTTTTTCGCATGTTCAAACATTTTTGTGGCCAATTCCGGTCCTAAAATCGTCTCAAATCCAGGATAGTTCTCGACTTCTTCCGTATTGACCATTTGCCCGCCCGGGACGCCGCGTTCGATCATCAGCGTTGACAAATTGGCACGTGATGTATACACAGCCGCCGTTAGCCCTGCCGGCCCGGCTCCAGCAATAATGACGTCATAAATTTTTTCGTCTGCCACAACGTCCACTCCTTCGCTCAAAAATCACTCCATCTTCATCGTATAAAAGTCACAGCATGACGTCTATTGATTTGCTCACACATTCGCCGTCCCCATGGTGGCTCATGAATCCAACTGGCGCGCTTTTTGTACATACTTTTTTACAGTCGTCGTAGAAACGCCGTATTTCGCCGCCATCGTTTTTTGCGTCACACGTTCCCCTTGTTGCTGGCGCCAAACATATTCGATCGCTGCCGCCCATGCAGCTCCGTTCACAAACGGTTCGCCCTGGGCTGACGGGTGGGCAGCCATTGTGAAGGCGAAGCGGCAGAGCGCCTCCTTTTCCTCATTATTTGCCAAAAGCACATCGACCATGCGGCCGATATTCGCTGCCCAAGCGGACCGCCCATCATCCAATCCGAACAAAAAAGAATCAATAAACGGGCGCAGGCGCGGGTCGGCCGGCAAAAGACGGCAGACAGCCAGCGACAATGCGGTCTCTTCCGCTTGCGGCGAACGGCTGAACAAATACAACCCGCACAGCCGGTCAGCGAGCTCTTCTCCCTCAAACAAGTGAACAATGCGGAGGAGTGTTTCATCGAACAGCGCCGGAACAGCCCAAGGCTCCTCGCCGCGCTTTTCCGGGTGAAGGGTAGTGAGCGTTTCCCACACTTGTCGGGCTAGCGATTCGTGTCCAATATGATACGCGGAATAAGCAAGCCAGTAGTAAAACGGCCCGTCGCCGTCAAAACCGTTCTTATAGAGGCGGTACAACCAGCGAAACGCCGAGTCGAACCGCCCGACAAGGGCAAAGGTGGCGCCAAGCTTATATTGGTGTTCGCGGAAAAACGGGTAGACCGAAGCGAGCGTCTCGCAAAGAGCAGCCACCTCTTCTTGATCATGCAAATAATAGGCGAAAACGAGCGCATTGCAAAGTGCATGCAAATTACCGGGATCACGCTTCAACACCTCAAGCAGCTTTTGTTTCGCCCTTTCCACGTCACCGTTGTAAAAATAAGCAAGCGCCAAATTGTTGTGCGCCGACCAAAATTCCGGATACCGGGAAACGATCGCTTCTAACGCCTCAATCGCTTCCGCAAACCGCTCTTGCTCAAGCAAATGCCGGGCCCGCTCCTGCATGGTGATCAGCTGCTCTTGCTCTTCGCTTACATCGTGGCGGTCGAGTTTAAGCAGCTCCAACAAATCGGCGGCATCATCAGCGAACTCCCCGTCTGATTCGCATGTCAAATACTGTTCCGCATATTGCGTCGCTTCACGAAACAAGCCAAGACAAGCGTAATTGTTCGCCAAAAAATATAGACAATCGTACATCGTTTCGTCTAAATCGTGAATAATTTTGAGTAACCATTGATTGGACACTTGGTATTCGCCAAGCTCGGACAATACAAGGGCAAGCTGCAAGGCGAACGATGCATCGCGCTCATCAAGCCGGACAGCGCGCTCAAAATATTTCCTTGCTTTATATAAATCGCCCCGCTCGTACGCTCTCATCCCTTTTTTAAAAAAATAGTCCGCGCTTTGGATAAATGGCACAATCGTTGCTTTTCGTGGTGGTCGCTTCAGTTGTTTCCCCATTCTGTCCTCCGTCGTCCGTAAAATTCGTCGAACAACAGTATACCATACTGCCGCCGGAAACAAACAAAAAACTTTGTCACCGCTGACGGGCACACCCCCTCCCCACCTAAAAAGGAAGAGACCAAAAACTCAGTCCATCTCCTCCTGCTAAACACCATCGGCAAACACTTGGTAACGGAGCATGCGCTCGCATAAAAAAGATGCCCTTGCCTGTTCACCTGCTTCCCATCGTTCGTCAAGATGAACAATGGACCGTGCAGGCGGGCATCAACGGGCATCCTGTTTTCCCCTCGGAAACAAGCGTCGTTCCCGATTAGTTCTTAATTATTTATTTTCGACTGCTCCTGTTTTTTGCGCATGCCGCTCGACAAGCGTTGCCAGCACCGCGTCAAGCGGCAGTTTTTGTTCACGCAACAGCACAAGCAAATGATACAGCAAGTCGGCCGCTTCCCATTTTAACTCATCATGGCTCCGATTTTTCGCGGCGATAATCACCTCTGCCGCCTCTTCACCGACCTTTTTCAAAATTTTATCGACGCCTTTCTCAAACAAATACGTCGTATACGCGCCTTCCGGCCGTTCAGCGTCGCGCTGGGCAATAATTTGTTCAAGCTCATTCAAAATCGCGAACCGATCGGCGGTTGGCGTGCGCGCCTCGCCATTTAGCGAGCGGGAAAAGCAGGAATACGACCCGGTATGGCAAGCCGGGCCGGCCGGCTCAACAAGCACAAGGAGCGTATCGGCGTCACAGTCGTAACGAATGTCCACGACACGCTGCACGTTTCCTGACGTCGCTCCTTTATGCCAAAGTTCTTGACGAGAGCGGCTGTAAAACCACGTTTCCCCTGTCTCGAGCGTTTTTTCGAGCGATTCTTTGTTCATATACGCAAGCATGAGCACTTCTTTGCTTTGCGCATCTTGAACGATGGCAGGCACAAGCCCCTTCTCGTCAAACCGAATGTCCGCTATCATCGCACGTTGACCCCCCTCTCTCTTAAGTACGCCTTCACTTGCCCGACGGACGTTTCTTTATAATGGAAAATAGACGCTGCCAACGCCGCATCGGCTTTCCCCCGCTCAAAGACGTCCAAAAAATGCTCCGCCTTACCGGCGCCGCCAGACGCGATAACCGGAACGGAGACCGCTTCGCTCACTCGCCGTGTCAACTCAACGTCAAAGCCGTTTTTCCCGCCGTCGGCATCCATGCTCGTTAACAAAATTTCTCCAGCACCAAGGCGCACCGCTTCTTTCGCCCAGGCGACGACTTCCCATTCTGTCGCATTGCGGCCGCCGTGCGTATAGACGCGCCATGACCCGATCGTGTCATCATATTTCGCATCAATCGCAACGACGATGCATTGCGAGCCGAAAAAGTCCGCTCCTTCGGTTACTAACGATGGATGAAGCACCGCCGCCGTATTGAGCGACACTTTGTCCGCGCCCGCGCGTAAAATGCGTTTCATATCGTCAAGTGAATGAATGCCGCCGCCAACTGTAAACGGAATAGCCAGCTGGGCAGCGACGCGCTCGACGACATCAACCATCGTTTTCCGTCCTTCGTGCGAGGCGGAAATATCTAAAAAGACGAGCTCGTCCGCCCCTTGTTCATCGTATGCTTTCGCGAGTTCGACTGGATCACCAGCATCGCGCAACTGAACGAACTGCACCCCTTTGACAACGCGGCCGTCTTTCACATCCAAGCACGGAATGATGCGCTTTGTGATCACCGCTCGTTCACCGCCTTTAACGCTTCCGCGAGCGTAAATTGGTTTGTGTACAGCGCCTTGCCAACGATCGCCCCACCGATGCCTTGTTCGGCGTATTCGCGGAGCGCGCGCAAATCATCCAGAGAACGGACGCCACCGGAGGCGATGACTTCTTTTCCCGTCGCCTCCGCCAACCGGACCGCAGCGGTGATGTTCGGCCCCGACAGCGTGCCATCAGTGGCAATATCGGTGAAAATAAACGTCTCCGCCCCCGCTTCAGCAAGCATTTGGCCGAGCTCTTCCGCTTTCACGTTCGACGTCTCAAGCCAGCCTTCTGTCGCCACGAAGCCGTCGCGAGCGTCGATGCCGATGACGATGCGGCGGCCGTACGTTTGCAACATCTTTTTCACAAACGTCGGATTGGAAATGGCGGCACTCCCTAAGATGACACGGGCGACGCCGCGTTCCAAATAGTAAGCGACATCTTCCTCCGTACGAATGCCGCCGCCGACTTGGACATTCACCGAAAGCCGATTGGCCGCTTCAATCACAAACCGATCGTTCACCCGGCGTCCTTCTTTGGCCCCATCCAAATCCACCATATGAATCCACTCTGCCCCTTGGGCGGCGAATTGCTCAGCCATCGCGACTGGTGAATCACCGTACACCGTTTCTTTGTTGTAATCACCTTGCAGCAGGCGAACACATTTGCCGCCGCGCATATCGATGGCCGGGTAAATCGTAAACGATGCCATCAGCCATTCTCCCTTCCTGTGACGATGCCGACATAACGGTTCAAAATGCTCATGCCGACCGCGCCGCTTTTTTCCGGATGAAACTGTGTGCCAAACACATTGTCGCGCCCAACGACCGCTGGAACATCAACGTCGTATTCACTGCTTGCGAGCACGACTTCTTCTTCGCCTGGGACGACGTAATACGAATGGACAAAATACACATGCCCTTCCTCGACGCCGTCAAGAAGCGGCGACGAGCGATGGAAACGAAGCCGATTCCACCCCATATGCGGCACTTTGTACGGCTCGCCGTCATTCGTCACACCTGGAAAACGGACAACGCGACCGCGAAGCAAACCGAGCCCTTCGGTCGGTCCGTTTTCCTCACTTTCGTCAAACAGCAACTGCATCCCTAAACAAATGCCTAACAACGGCGTGCCATCCTGGACCGCCGAACGAATAAAATCAGCCAACCCGGTTTCACGTAAAATGTGCATCGCATCGCGGAACGAACCAACCCCAGGCAAAATGAGCCCGCGCACCCGCGCCAACTCCTCTTTGTCGCCGCTCACGATATACGGGCAGCCGAGCCGCTCGAGCGCTTTGCTGACGCTATATAAGTTGCCCATGCCATAATCGATTACCCCGATCATCGTCATTCCATTCCTTTCATCAATGGTACGTCAAGCGCAGCGTCAAAGCATGCCTTTTGTCGACGGGACGCCTTTGACGCGCGGGTCGACCATCGTCGCTTCATCGAGCGCCCGCCCAAGCGCTTTAAACACGGCTTCGATCATATGGTGCGTATTGCGTCCATAATGGACGATGACATGCAAGTTCATCCGCGCCTCAAGCGCCAGCTTCCATAAAAACTCATAAACCAGCTCGACGTCGAACGTGCCGACTTTGGCCGCCGGAAATTCGCCGCGAAACTCAAAATGCGGGCGGTTGCTTAAGTCGATGACGACTTGCGCCAACGCGTCATCCATCGGCACAAACGCGTTGCCGTATCGCTTGATTCCTTTTTTGTCGCCAAGCGCTTCTTTAATCGCTTGTCCGAGGCAAATGCCGATATCTTCAGTCGTATGGTGATCGTCAATATGCGTATCACCTTTCGCATCGACTCGCAAATCAAACTGGCCATGTTTGGCAAACAAATCGAGCATATGAGTCAAAAACGGCACCCCCGTCTCGAGCTCGGCCTTCCCTTCACCATCCAACGAAAACGACAACTGAATGCTTGTCTCGTTCGTCGTTCTTGCGATCGTCGCTTCTCTCGCCATTATCGTTCCCCTCTTTCTTTTTTCAACCGCACCTCGATAGCGCGCGCATGCGCCTCAAGCCCCTCTAAGCGGGCAAACGCAGCGATGCCCTCACCGTGCTCACGAAGTGCGGTCTCACTGTAAACGATCACGCTCGATTTTTTCACAAACTCATCGACGCTCAAGCCGCTTGAGAATCTCGCCGTCCCGTTCGTCGGCAGCACATGGTTCGGCCCGGCAAAATAGTCACCAACCGGCTCGGAGCTGAAACGGCCAAAAAACATTGCCCCGGCATGACGAAGCTTCCCTAATAGCGACATCGGCTCTGCCGTCATCACTTCCAAATGCTCGGGCGCCAGCTCATTGACCACATCAACCGCCTCATCAAGCGTCTCGGTCACATAAATGGCACCGTAGGTTTCTAACGCCGCTTGGGCAATCTCACGACGCGGCAGCGTCTCCAACTGCCGTTCCACCTCACTTGCCACCGCCAAGGCGAGTTTCATCGATGGCGTCACTAAAATGGCCGACGCCCGTACATCATGCTCGGCCTGTGACAACAAGTCAGCAGCAATTTCATCCGCATAGGCTGTCTCATCAGCCAATACGACAATTTCGCTCGGCCCGGCAATCATGTCGATCGCCACATGTCCAAACACTTCCCGTTTCGCCAACGCCACATAAATGTTGCCCGGCCCGAAAATTTTATCGACCGGCCGAATCGTTTCCGTTCCATAAGCAAGAGCGGCGATCGCCTGCGCACCGCCCACTTTGTAAACTTCCGTCACTCCCAGCTCATACGCCGCGGCCAGCACCCCGTCAGGAAGCGAGCCGTCCGCATTCGGAGGAGAGGCAATGACAATCCGCTTCACGCCCGCCACTTGCGCAGGGATGACGTTCATGAGCACGGACGACGGATAGGCGGCTGTCCCTCCTGGCACATACAGCCCGACCGCGTCAAGCGGCGTCACCTTTTGCCCGAGAATCGTGCCATCTTCTTTCGTCATCCACCATGATTGGCGCTTTTGCCGCTCATGATAGTCGCGAATGTTCGTCGCCGCTTCACGGATGACTGCCAGCATCTCCGGGCTCAGCGCCGCATGAGCCCGCTTCATTTCTTCCTCCGTCACCTGAAGCGTCTCCAACTTGACGCCGTCAAACTGTTCTGTATACTCTTTCAACGCCGCGTCACCGCGGGCGCGCACTGCGGCGATAATGTCGAGCACCGCTCGTCGCTGCTCGTCCGTCCCGCTTTCAATCGTGCGCCTTAGCGAGACGCCTCCTTGCACCCGTTCGATTTTCATCGTTCGCTCCCCTTTCTGTGACGTCCATCGGTTTTCGTCCATTGGCAACCTTTTCAGCGCTGTCAACGCCGCTCCACCATTCGGCAACACCAGTCCCGAATCTCTACCAATCCATTCATGGGAAACCGCCCGGTTCCCCTTTTCCTACGGTTGTGGGATGACCGCCGCTAATCGGTCGACCAACCGCTCAATCACCTCGCCATTCAACCGGTAGCTTGCCGGATTGACAATAAGACGCGACGTCACGTCAGCGATCCGTTCGAGTTCAACAAGCCCGTTTTCTTTCAACGTCCTTCCTGTCGAAACAATATCCACAATCCGGTCGGCCAAACCGATAAGCGGAGCGAGTTCAATCGATCCGTTCAAGCGGATGATTTCAACTTGCTCGCCTTGTTCGCGGAAATACGTTGACGCGACATTCGGATATTTTGTCGCCACCCGGGGCGCGATCCCATTCATTTTGACGCCGGGCAGCCCCGCCACCGCCAAATGGCAGCGGCTGATTTGCAAATCCAGCAGCTCATAGACGTTCCGTTCTTCCTCCATCAAGACATCTTTGCCCGCTATGCCTAAATCCGCCACCCCATGCTCCACATACGTCACGACATCCATCGGTTTCGCCAAAATAAAGCGCATATTTTCCTCTGCGACGTCAATGACGAGTTTTCGCGATTCTTCAAATTCCGGCGGCAGCATATAGTCCGCCCGGCGCAGCAGCTCGACCGCCTCTTCAAAAATGCGCCCTTTCGGCATCGCAATCGTCAGCATCGCTCTTCCTCCCTGCTCCTTGTCATGTCAGCTCCATAAACCGCGCAGCCATCCCTGCGGCAATGGGTTGGATTCCATTCACGCCGCGTGCACGTTTTCTTTGTCAGCGCGCCCCGCTCTCGCCGTTTCGGCCACTCGGCCGGCTTCCTTCGACGCCCTGTTTACTGCCCGTCGTGCCCGCTCCGGCCAAGCAAATAGACAATCGACCGATAGCGCTGACTGTAGGCGTCAATGTCGCGAATACCAGTGATATGCTGTAAAACGACGCGCTGACCTTCCGCTCGCTTCGCCTCCGCCAGCTCAACCGCTTCCGCAAGCCGCTCTTGGCTGAAGACGATGCACTCAATTTCTCCCCGGACGTCCGTCTCGCCAATCGCCTCGATCAGCCGATCAACACGCAACCCAAACCCCGTCGCCGGCGCCGGACGGGAGAATTTGGCCAATAAATCATCATACCGACCGCCGTTGCCAATCGGAAACCCGACTTGCTCGGCGTATACTTCAAACAAAATGCCAGTATAATAGCTCATATGGCTCACGAGTGCCATATCGAGTTTCACCGCCTCGGACACCCCATACGTCTTAAGCGCTGCCAACAGCGCCGCCAGCTCATCCGCTGCTCGCTGTCCTTCCTCGCTTGTCACCAGCGCTTTTGCCGCCTCGATCGCTTCACTGCCGCCGCGCAAGGAAAGAAGATCGAGAAGACGTTTTTGATCAATGGACGAAAGCGGCAACGACTTCACATGTTCGCGGTAGCCAACGTAATTTTTTTCATATAAGAAACGGCGCAGCACGCTCGCCCGCTCTTCATTCCCTAAAATCTCCAAAAACAACGCGTTCACATAGCCGATATGGCCGACCGCCACCGAAAAGTGACTAAGCCCCACGCGCTTCAACAACGCGGCCATTAAGCTAATCACCTCGGCATCAGCCATCACCGTGCCATCGCCGATCAACTCGACACCGATTTGTTCAAACTCCGCCGGCCGGCCACCTTCACGCTGCTGAGCGCGGAACACGTTGGCATTGTACGCCAATCGAAGCGGGTTGCTGTCCTCATACAGCCGCGATGCCGCCACCCGAGCGATCGGCGCCGTCATATCCGGCCGCAACACGAGCGTATGTCCTTGCTGATCCAACAGCTTAAACAACCGATGATCAGCAATCGCCGACGCCGTCCCAACCGTTTCATAATATTCCAACGTCGGCGTCTCGATAAACTCATAGCCCCACCGTTCGATTTCCTCCGCCATCGTGCGGCGCACTTGCTTTTTCATTTCATATAAAAACGGCAGCGTATCGCGCATGCCTAACGGTTTTTCAAACATGAACAGCCTTTTTGCCATGTCCCCACGCCCTTTATCTAAATACTTTAGTTTGCTAATATGGTAGAGAAGTGAAGTTATTAGTAGTTTACTCCTTGCTGTCTCCTACGTCAAGAGAAAACGCGCCATCGACAACAAAATGGACAAAGACTCTTCCAAACGAAGAAACGCCTGTCCATTTCGCTCCACCTTGTGCATGTGGCTACTTAACCAAATGATCCAAGGCGCGAAAGAACTTCGAATCATCGGATATGTAGGTGACGCTCAGCGAGACGAAAGGTCACTTTCGTCGTAGAACCGACAAGCGCTCCTGCTTCAAGCAAGACGAAATGGAAGTAGTTCACCACTTTAAGCTACTTGTCGTTCGTTATCGCCATGACCGAATTACGAATGAACGTTCTTCTTTTCAAAACCTTTTTCGTCAATCTCCTCCAACACGATAAAAATAGTTTTTTCATTCATTTTACCATTTTTTCAGAATCTTTTCTTTATATAAATCAAAAACCGCCCCCGTTACTCGGAAGGCGGTTCATTCATCCGAACGATGCGCATCGGGCAGCCGGCAACCATCGCCCCGGGTGGGACGTCTTTATGGACGACAGTGCCCGCGGCGACGACGGCGCGGTCGCCGATGACGACACCAGGCAAAATGGTGGAGTTGGCGCCAATCATCACCTCATCGCCGATCACGACATCGCCAAGGCGGTATTCGTCCACCAAATATTCGTGGGCGAGAATCGTCGTGTTGTAGCCGATGACACAATTGCGGCCGATACGGATGTTTTCCGGAAACAAAATATCTGGCATAACCATAAAGGCAAGCGCCGTTTGTTCGCCAATCTTCATGCCAAGAAACGTGCGGTACAGCCAGTTTTTCAGCGGCAAAAACGGCGTGTAGCGCCCAATTTGGATAATGATGACGTTTTTCAGCACTTTCCAAAACGATACGGTGCGGTACAATTGCCAGAGTGAGTTCGCCCCTTGCACGGGGTATTTCGTCGTTCGTCTCACTGGGAGGACGGTTCCTCCTTTCATTCGTTCATGCCGACAATGGCCAACAAATCGCTCATTTTTTCCAGCATAAAGTCCGGTTCATATTGTTCCAAATACTTGCGCCCTTTAATCGACCACGCCACGCCGGCTGTTTTTACACCGGCGTTTTTGCCGGCTAAGATGTCGTGGTAGTTGTCGCCGACCATGAGCGCTTCGTTCGGTGTCGACCGAAGCACATCAAGCGCTTTATAAATTGGTTCCGGATCCGGTTTTGGACGACTAACGTCATCGAGACCGATGACGCACGAGAAAAACGGCTCTAAACGCGTTTTCCGCAAGCCCATGAGCGCTGTGTCATGAATTTTCGTCGTCACCACGCCAAGGCGGAAGCCATGGCGGTGAAGCGTTTCGATCGTCTCATACACCGTGTCAAACTCGCGAATCAACTCATCATGACGGGCATGGTTAAACGTGCGGTAAGTCTTGACCATTTCTTCCATCCGTTCTGGATCGAGTGATCCGAACGTCTCATACAACGACGGGCCGATGAACGGCAGGACGTCCTCACGCCCATAGCGGCCCGGATAGTACCTCTCGAGCGTATGCAAAAACGACTGGATGATCAGCTCATTTGTATCAATCAACGTTCCGTCAAGGTCAAATAAAATGGTACGAATCGTCATGAAGCGGCTTCCTTTCTTTTCGGTTGTTCCAGGCGGCGCCAAATGAACGCCACCGCCATCGTCAGCAATACGGCCGTCACTAGGCGGATCACAAGCAGCGGCCATACCGGAATGCCAAGCGGAACGAAAATGAGTGTGTCCTCCACAACCGCATGGCACGAGACGAGAAAAATGAACGCCAACGTTAAGTCACGCTTGGAGACGCCGTCTTCTTTCGCCGCTTGAATCATGACGCCGGCGCCATAAGCAAGGCCGAACACAAACCCGGCCGCCAGCGTCAGCGACGTGTTCGGGCTCATGCCGAGCGCCTTCGTCGCCGGTGACATCCATCGCGAAAATGTCTCAATCCAATGGCGTTCTTTCAACACTTGAATGACCGTCATCAGCGGAATGACGATCACGACCAACTGCACGATGCCAGTAGCCGCTTTCTTCAACGCCACCAAGGCGATCGCTCCCCAGCCGACAGGCGGCGCGTCTTCCTGCGGCATAAAGCCGTATTGGGCGATTTCCTGGCCTCCATCCCATAAATGGGCGATCAGCAATGCGGACACAATGGCGAGTCCGACGCGCACGATGACCATGAGCGTCACGCTCATTCCCGTACGCGAGGCAACCGATGATTCGACGATCAAGTTATGGCAAAAAGAAAGCATGATCGCCAAAATCAACACTTCCTTCACCGTAAACTCGATCGTCAACATCGCCCCGATCGCCGCGTATAGCCCAAGCAAATTGCCGAGCACAAGCGGCACGGCCGCATCGCCGGATAAACCGAGCCATTTCATGAACGGAGCAACAAAGTCAATGAGCCATGAAAAAAGCGGCGTCGGCTGCAATAATGCCAAAAGGAGCGTCACCGGAAAAATGATTTTCCCGAGCGCCCACGACGTCTTCAGCCCGGCGAGCACGCCGCGCTGCAACGTTCCGATCATGTTCTCCTCTCTCCTTTGCTTGTCTTCCATATGTAAGAGGCGACCTATGGCGCCACTAGTCCATATACCGTTCTCTTGCCCATCCTTTTGCCCGACGCACCATCCACAAGACGAGCGCAATAATAATAAGGGTAATCGACATCACTTGCGCCATGCGCAAATGTTCAGCGAGCATTAAGCTATCGGTGCGCATCCCTTCAATCCAAAAGCGCCCGAGCGAATACCAAATCACATACGACAAAAACAGCTCGCCGCGCCGCAAATTGACGCGCCGCAGCCAAAGAAGCAAGCAAAAGCCGACAAGATTCCAAAGCGATTCGTACAAAAAGGTCGGGTGCCAATATTGGCCATTAATATACATTTGGTTGATGATCCAATCCGGCAAATACAAATTTTCCAGAAATTCGCGTGACACCGGCCCGCCGTGCGCCTCTTGGTTCATAAAATTGCCCCAGCGTCCAATCGCCTGTCCTAAAATGATGCTTGGGGCAGCAATATCAGCCAACTTCCAAAACGGCAGCCCACGCACCTGGGCAAACACCGCTCCTGTCGCCACCACGCCGATTAATCCCCCGTGAATCGCAAGGCCACCTTGCCAAATTTTCGGGATCTCGGCCAAATGCTTGGAATAATAGTCCCATTCAAACAGTACGTAGTACGCCCGGGCGCAGACAATGGCAATCGGCACGGCAAACAGCACCAAATCGACAAATGTCTCTTTCGGCAAGCCGCGCCGCACCGATTCACGCGTCGCCAGCCATAAACCAATCAACACGCCCGTGCCGATAATGACGCCATACCAGTAAATTGTAATCGGACCGAGCTGCAAAAACACACGGTCCAGCGGCTCGATTGCCGGTTCCATCATGAACACCTCCTTTGCGATGACGGATGGCCGCTCCCCCCTGTCCATTTGCTCATCATCGTCATATCTCCGTGGCCATCCTTATCGGAATTTCCTTGTTCATCCTAGAGAGGAATAAGGCATAAAGAAGCATAGTTTTCATTGAGAAACTTTGATTTTTTGAATTCTCAAAAATCACTGGTGACAGAAAGCAGTGATTTTCTCCAGCTTCCTAGATGATGATTTCACGCAGAATCCCCCTGCATGAACACCCTGTTTCTTTCTTCCCTAAAAACGAGCGATAGAAGAAACATCACTGTTTTTTACCGGTTTTCAGTCACGTTCCCCTTCTTCAATGGCATCGCTCAGTCGTGCCGAAAATTCCTCAGCCGCGTTAACGCCCATCCGCTTCAACCGGAAGTTCATCGCTGCCACTTCAACAATGACGGCCAAGTTGCGCCCTGGGCGTACCGGAATCGTTAATCTCGGCAATTCGATATCTAAAATTTTCATCTTTTCTTCTTCCAAACCAAGACGATCGTATTGCTTCTCCGGATCCCATAGCTCTAAATCGATGACTAAGGAAATGCGCTTATGCGGCAGCACCGCCCCAGCACCGAACAAGGTCATCATATTAATAATGCCAAGTCCGCGAATCTCGAGCAAATGCTCAATCAGCTCCGGTGCGCTGCCGATCAATGTATCTTCATCCTCCTGGCGGATTTCGACACAGTCATCGGCGACCAACCGATGGCCGCGCTTCACAAGCTCAAGCGCCGTTTCACTTTTACCGACCCCGCTTTTGCCTGTAATCAATACGCCAACGCCGTACACATCGACGAGTACGCCGTGCACCGCTGTTGTTGGGGCCAGCTTGCTTTCCAAATAGTTGGTCAATCGGCTAGAGAGCCGGGTCGTTTTCATAGTCGAACGCATCACCGGCACCGACTGGCGCTCGGACGCTTCGATCAGCTCCGGCGGCACGTCTAAGCCACGCGAGACGATAATTCCGGGCGTAATATCGGTACAAAGCCGCTGCATCCGCGCCCGCTTTTCTTCCGGGGTCAACGTTTCGTAAAACGACAGCTCCGTTCGGCCAAGCAGCTGCAGACGCTCTGCCGGATAGTAGGCAAAATAACCCGCCATCTCGATCCCTGGCCGCGACAGGTCGCTTGTCGTAATCGGGCGGTAAATGCCTTCGGCGCCGCTGACAAGCTCAAGCTGGAACTGTTCAATGATGTCTTTTGTCCGCACTTTTGGCATAATCAGCCTTTCTCCCCTTTCTTCATCTTTTTCCATTGTAGCACGTTTTGTTTCGCCGTTGAATGGAAAACATCGGGGAAACAAAATGGAGACGGTTCATCCCGTCTCCGTTACGACCGTTTGCGAAGCGGCTCAACAATCGCTTTTTGCACAAGCAGATGGAAAAACGACAAGACGATCGAGGCGAGCAGCGCCGTGCCGAACCCTCCAATTTGAAACGCATCGCCCATCAGCGCTGCCGTCATCATCAGCGTGATAGCGTTGATGACAAACAAAAACAACCCGAGCGTCAACACCGTCACGGGCAGCGTCAATAAAATGAGCACCGGGCGGACAACGACATTTAACACCGCTAAAATCAAACTCGCCAAAAACGCGGCGCCAATGCCGCTGAAATGAATATCGGCAAAATAGCCATCAATCGCCATGAGCAAAACGGTATTAATAAAAACTCCAATCAACCAATTCAGCATCACATCACCATCTTTGCTCTAAAATCGGTTGCCGAACGTTCTCCCTGCATGAGCAGATGCCTTTTTCTATTATAGTGCCATAAAACAAGGCAAACATTGCACATGCCGGCCGAAACAATGCACTCCGTCGACCCGCTTACGCAAAATGTAGGTCAGTTCTATCTCACTTTTATTTTAACACCTGAATCCCTTTAATGATATTCCAAATCAACACAACAAGGTTCAAAGCTCCAGCGACGAGGAAACCGAGCCAAATAAGGCCGCCGCCAAACAAGAACGCTTCCTCTCCCTGTTGACCGAACAAAAAAGGAACAAAGGCGAACGCAATAAACACAACAATGGTAATCGCCGGAATTAAGTGAGAAAAAAGCGACCGTTTCGCATGGTGTTTCACACCTGGATCTTCCACAACAAAATACACAACGATCGGCAAAATGAATGGCGCAAAAAAGATGCTGAAATAACAAAGGGAAGATATAACTTTATTGGTGGACAATTCGATAACTCCTTTCTCCATTTCTTCACCTTTTATATACGACGATCATCGTCAAAAGTTTCCCTCTGACCGTAAAAAGATAGCGCCCATCACTCTCCCCAAACGATAGAAAAAGCGGCAAAGCACTACGCCTTTGCCGCTTCATATCGCGCTTGCATGCGCGCCCGGTCACGTTCCAAAATGGGTTTTAAGTAGCGGCCAGTGTGCGATGCCTCGACCTCCGCCACTTGTTCCGGCGTGCCGGCGGCAACAATTTGCCCACCGCGGCTGCCGCCTTCTGGACCTAAGTCAATAATATAGTCAGCCGTTTTTATGACGTCTAAGTTATGCTCGATGACAAGCACCGTATCGCCGTTCTCCACCAACCGATGAAGTACATTCAGCAATCGGGCGATGTCATCGACGTGCAGACCGGTCGTCGGCTCATCTAAAATGTAGAGCGTCCGGCCGTTCGAGCGACGATGCAACTCCGCAGCGAGCTTGACGCGCTGCGCCTCGCCGCCCGAAAGCGTTGTTGCTGGCTGGCCGAGCTTCATATAGCCAAGGCCGACATCGTACAGCGTCTCAAGCTTGCGTTTAATTTTCGGGATCGGAGCAAAAAAGTCAAGCGCATCTTCGACTGTCATGTCAAGCACTTCTGCGATGTTTTTCCCTTTATACGTCACCTCAAGCGTCTCACGGCTGTACCGTTTACCGTGGCACACTTCACACGGGACATACACGTCCGGCAAAAAGTGCATTTCGATTTTAATGATCCCATCACCATGGCACGCCTCGCAGCGCCCGCCTTTGACGTTAAAGCTGAAACGTCCTTTTTTATAGCCGCGCACCTTCGCCTCGTTCGTCGAAGCAAACACCTCGCGAATGTCATCAAACACACCGGTGTATGTCGCCGGGTTGGATCGCGGCGTGCGGCCGATCGGCGACTGGTCGATGTCAATCACTTTATCGAGGTGCTCGAGCCCACGAATGTCGCGGTGTTCCCCCGGTTTTGCTTTCGCTCGGTGCAGTTTTTGCGCTAGCGCCTTATAGAGCACCTCGTTTACGAGCGTGCTTTTTCCTGAACCCGATACCCCGGTGACGGCAATAAACGTGCCGAGTGGGATTTTTACAGTGACGTTTTTCAAGTTATGCTCGCGTGCGCCGACCACCTCCAGCCAGCGGCCGTCCGGCTGGCGCCGCTGGGCTGGAATCGGGATGAATTTTTTCCCGGATAAATATTGGCCAGTGAGCGAGTTCGGATCGTTCATCACTTCCTCTGGCGTGCCGGCAGCGACGACTTCACCGCCATGAATGCCCGCTCCGGGGCCGATGTCAATCAAATAATCAGCCGCGAGCATCGTATCTTCATCATGTTCCACGACAATGAGGGTGTTGCCAAGATCGCGCATGCTTTTTAACGTCGCGATTAGCCGATCGTTGTCGCGTTGGTGAAGCCCGATGGACGGCTCATCAAGCACATACAAAACGCCCGTCAACCGCGAGCCGATTTGTGTCGCCAATCGAATGCGCTGCGCTTCACCGCCCGAGAGCGTTCCGGCTGAGCGGCTGAGCGTTAAATAGTCGAGACCGACGTTTTTCAAGAAGCCGAGCCGTTCGCGAATTTCACGCAAAATGAGACGGGCGATTTGCGCTTCTTTTTCCGTCAGCTCAAGCCCTTCAAAAAAGGCAAGCGCCTCCGTCACCGACATGGCGGTCACTTCACCGATATGTTTACCACCGACCAGAACGGCCAAGCTCTCTTTTTTCAGCCGGTAGCCTTTACATGTCGGGCACGGCTGTTCGGTCATGTATTTTTCCATTTGTTCGCGAACATAATCGGAGCTCGTCTCCCGATAGCGACGTTCAATATTCGAAATGACGCCTTCAAACTGGATGTACTGTTCTCGCACCTTGCCAAAATCAGTTGTATAGCGGAAATAAATCGGCTCCTCGCCGCTGCCGTATAAAATTTTGTCAAGCTGCTCTTTCGGCAAATCTTTCACTGGCACATCCATCGGAATGCCGTAATGGCGGCACACCGCCTCGAGCAGCTGCGGGTAATATTGCGAGCTTTGCGGCTCCCATGGCGCAATAGCATGCTCTTTTAGCGTCAATTTGTCGTTCGGAATGACGAGATCGAGATCGACTTCGAGCTTTGCCCCGAGCCCGTCGCAGTCCGGACAAGCGCCGTACGGGCTGTTGAACGAAAAGAGGCGCGGCTCAAGCTCCCCAATGGAAAAGCCGCAATACGGGCAGGCGTGCTTTTCGCTAAACAACAGCTCCTCCTCGCCGATCACATCAACGACTACTTTGCCATCCGCCAGTTTTAATGCCGTCTCAAGCGAATCGGCGAGCCTTGCGGCAACACCGTCTTTGATCACGATCCGGTCGACGATGACATCAATCGAATGTTTTTTATTTTTTTCAAGCTCAATGTCTTCCGTCAACTCGCGCATCTCACCGTCAATGCGGACGCGTACATACCCTTGCTTGCGGATGTCATCAAGCACTTTCGCATGCGTCCCTTTTCTTCCCGAGACGATCGGGGCAAAAATTTGCATTTTCGTCCGTTCCGGGTAAGAGAGCAGGCGGTCGACCATTTGCTCGATCGTCTGTGAGGCAATTTCAATGCCGTGCGTCGGGCAGACCGGACGGCCGATGCGGGCAAACAGTAGCCGCAAATAATCGTAAATTTCCGTCACCGTACCGACCGTTGAGCGCGGGTTGCGGCTCGTCGTCTTTTGGTCGATCGAAATGGCCGGCGACAACCCTTCAATCGCATCGACATCCGGCTTGTCCATCTGCCCTAAAAATTGGCGGGCATACGCCGATAGCGACTCGACGTAGCGCCGCTGCCCTTCAGCATAAATCGTATCAAACGCCAACGACGACTTTCCCGACCCGGACAGCCCGGTCAACACAACAAGCTGTCCGCGCGGAATTTCAACGTCAATGTTTTTTAAATTATGGGCGCGAGCCCCTTTCACGATAATTTTATCGGTTCCGTTCACCGAGTCATCATCCTTCCGCTTTCAACTCGAAAATGACATCACGCAGCTGGGCGGCTCGCTCGAAGTCGAGCGCTTTTGCCGCTTCTTTCATCTCCGCTTCCAGCTGGCGGATGAGCTCTTCCCGTTCTTGTTTTGTCATGTTGGCAGCCGTCGGCTTGGCCTCGTACGTTTCCGTCTCCTCCGCCGCATAGGTCGCGCGGATGACGTCGCGAATATCCTTTTGGATCGTGCGCGGCACGATGCCGTGTTTCTTGTTGTATTCTTCCTGAATCGTCCGACGCCGCTTCGTCTCTTGAATGGCGATTTCCATTGATTTGGTGATCGTATCGGCGTACATGATCACGTGGCCGTTCGCGTTGCGCGCCGCCCGGCCGATCGTCTGAATGAGCGAGCGCTCCGAGCGCAAAAATCCTTCTTTGTCGGCGTCCAAAATGGCAACGAGCGACACTTCCGGAATATCGAGCCCTTCCCGAAGCAAGTTGATGCCGACTAGCACATCATATTTGCCAAGCCGCAAATCGCGAATAATTTCTATGCGCTCAAGCGTTTTAATTTCCGAATGCAAATAGGCGACTTTAAAGCCCGCTTCTTTCAAGTAATCCGTTAAATCTTCCGCCATTTTTTTCGTCAGCGTCGTCACCAATGTCCGTTCGTTCCGTTCAACGCGCTCGTGAATTTCGCTGATCAAATCATCAATTTGCCCGGCGATCGGGCGAACGTCAATCGTCGGATCAAGAAGACCCGTCGGGCGGATGATTTGTTCGACGACACCCGGGCTATGTTCGAGCTCATACGGTCCTGGCGTCGCCGAGACGTAAATAATTTGGTTAATTTTTTGTTCGAACTCGTCAAACGTGAGCGGACGGTTGTCTAGCGCCGACGGCAAGCGAAAGCCGTGATCAACCAGCACTTGCTTGCGCGCTCGGTCGCCGTTGTACATGCCGCGCAGCTGCGGCAACGTGACGTGTGACTCATCGATGATAATCAAAAAATCATCCGGAAAATAATCGAGCAGCGTGTACGGCGTTGAGCCCGGCGGCCGAAGCGCCAAATGGCGCGAGTAGTTTTCGATTCCAGAACAAAATCCCATTTCGCGCATCATCTCAAGGTCATAGCGCGTCCGCTGCTCCAGCCGCTGCGCTTCTAACAGCTTCCCTTGTTCGCGCAGCTCAGCAAGCCGCTCCTCGAGTTCTTTTTCAATGTTGGCAATCGCGAGCTTCATTTTCTCCTCACGCGTGACAAAGTGCGACGCCGGGAAAATAGCCACATGCTCGCGCTCACCGAGCACTTCGCCAGTCAAGGCGTCGACTTCACGAATGCGGTCGATTTCGTCGCCAAAAAACTCGACACGGATGCAATGTTCATCGCGCGATGCCGGGAAAATCTCAACGACATCCCCGCGGACGCGAAACGTGCCGCGCTGAAAGTCAATATCATTGCGGTCATACTGGATATCAACCAACCGCCGCAACAACGTGTTGCGTTCAATCTCCATGCCGACGCGCAGCGAAACCACAAGCTCGCGGTATTCTTCCGGCGACCCTAAGCCATAAATGCACGACACGCTGGCGACGATGATGACATCCCGCCGCTCAAACAAAGCCGATGTCGCCGAGTGCCGCAATTTATCGATTTCATCATTAATTTTCGCGTCTTTTTCAATATACGTATCCGTCTGCGGCACGTACGCTTCTGGTTGGTAATAGTCGTAATAGCTGACAAAATATTCGACAGCGTTGTTCGGGAAAAACTCTTTCAACTCGCTGTACAACTGCCCGGCGAGCGTTTTGTTATGGGCGATGACAAGCGTTGGCTTGTTCACTTTGGCAATGACGTTGGAAATCGTGAACGTTTTGCCTGTTCCCGTCGCCCCGAGCAGCGTTTGATGCTTCACTCCACGCTTTAAACCGTCAACCAACTTTTCAATCGCCTGCGGCTGATCGCCTTGTGGTTGATATGATGACACTAATTGAAAACGGTTGTCCACCGTTTCTCCTCCTTCTCCGATCCGTCTCTCCTCATTGTATCACATCCTCTTAAAGGATGCACAAAAAATGCGAACTGATATTCGTACCAAACGACGTAACGATTTCCATTGCCCGCTCCTCATTTGTCTGCTTATAGAATAGGAAAAAGCGGGCCTCTTTAAAGCCCGCCTGTCTGTCACTTTTTCAAATTGTTCAACATACGGCCGGCCAATAAGAAACCGGCGATCGTCGACGCAATATCGGCGACGATTTCATGCAGTTCATCCGTATACCCTTTGGCATACGAAGCGACAAGCAACGCGATCGTCAACAACACCGCGATGTATCGATTGTAAGTCACCCGTGTAAACAACAAGACAAGAAAGCACGGAATGATGAGTGCGGCGAGAAACCACATATGCTCAGTCTCCTTTACGAAACAGCTTCGGACGCCGACGCGCCCCGATTGTGGACAAATAACAAGCCAAGCTCATGATGTTCATCTTCATACAACGCCCCTTGGACAAAGCGGACTTCACCGTTATGCCCGATGACGTCAAGCTTACAAAACGCCCGATTACGCTGCAGCTCTTCATAAAACTCCGCCTCCGTCCGCACGTGGACACCGTTCGCTTTCATAATGATTTCCCCGATTTGTAGCCCCATTTTCTCCGCTTTCGAGCCAGGGAGCACGCCGACAATCACTACCCCTTGCGAATGACGGGCGAAGCGGGGCGGTCGGGCTCGGTCAGCGCGGTGCCCAGAAAAAGCGATCCACTCGCGGCCGATAATCGCCACAGCCCCCGCAACAAACGCCAACGGCAAGTACCATATACCAACAACGGCTAGCAGAGCGACAAGGAGCGCAAGCCGAAGCACACGCCGCCCTTCCTCATGAGCCGCTTCCGGCGGCATGACGTGTTGCCGGCGTTGCGAAAATCCAAGAAGAAACGGCACCAACCAAAACGAATAACCGTCCCCAGCCGGAAGAAGCGGCCACCATGAGACCGGTGACAACGCACCGCCAGATACCGGGAGCACGATCGGCACAAACCAAAAACGTTGCGTCCATTGCATGCCAATCGTCATCCCCCGCTTGCTTTTCACGAGCTGCGGCGACGCCGTCCCTTTTTGGGAACGGAGGATGAGCCACCCTTCAGCCGCCAACAACAACGTAAGAAACAAAGCCAAGGCCGCCCCCGCCGTTGGGCCATCAGGGAATAAGTCGCTCACCATCCCGCTTTGCCCGATCAAACCGAGCAGCACGATCGCACCGCCAACGGTGTACGCTGGCGATAAGAGGCGCGCTTCCATCGTGAAGCCAATGACAACGGTCAGCGCTGTCACCATCCACACCGCCTCGCGCGGCAACGCGACTCCAGCGCTGATCGCCACCACAGACAACACCGCACCGGCTGCCCATCCCCATGTCCAGAGCCCGCGCCATTCTTGCCATGGATGATGGACGCGCACATGAAAGTCACGGCGTTCCCGCTTTACCCGCCGCCAGCCGGCGACAATAGCTAAAAGGACGCCATAATAAAGGAGCGGCTGCCGCCATACGGCCGCGATCCCTTCAAGCAATTCCAGCCCCCATGTTGCCATCCGCTTCCCCCCTTGCTTCGTTCACCAGTCTTTATCTTCTATTCTACCAAATGGCCACGGCAAATCCCATGCCTGCGGCCATCTTTTTTGCCGCTCATGACGAATTTGTGCCGTTTTCCACTTTCTTTGCCGAATAGGCACTAGTTTTGTCGGCTAGGCAGGATTTTCAATAAAGATAGAAAAAGGATATAACAGAAGATGAAAAGGAGGAGTGGAACAATGGAGTTAAAAACGACCGATGTCGCCGCCCGTCTTGGCGTTTCGCCGAAAACCGTTCAACGTTGGGTACGGAAATATGACATTCCGCTGCGGAGAAACGAAGCCGGCCACTTCTTGTTTGACGAAAAAACAGTCGCCTTGCTCGAACGGGTCAAATTTGAACAAGGTGCGGCACTCGAAGCGCCTCCGGCTCCTGACCGTCCCTCGACACCGCCGCGGAACAGCTCCATTCATGCCTTATTCCAAGAGTATGTTGAACCGGAAATCGAACGCGTCACCTCACGCCTTAATCAACTCGAACAACAACTGGAGCAAAAAGCCGATGATGTTGTTTCGGTCCAACTGCTTCATCATCGAAAGGAAATGGAAGAAATCGCTGCCCGCCTCACTGCCCTCGAGCAGCTTGTCGCCCGTCTTGAACAGCAGCTGAACAATCGGCCGCCTTCCTCCCACGAAACACCGAAGGAACCAAAGCGGAAACGGCGCGGCCTCGGGCGGGTGATGGGATTGTTTGCTTAAGGCCCATGCGCTCTGTCCCATGCAGGGCGTTTTTTTTTGCACAAAAACGTTCATGAATGGATTTGACACTTCATCCCGAGACGAAACGCTCATGTTGATAGAAAAGAGCTCCCTTGCTCGGGAGCCCCATCGCTATTTATGGGAACAATACGTGTAACGCCGCTTTCAGCTGTACATCGTGCTTCGGATCGCGGATCGCTTCCATAATTTTTGTTTGCAGTACGTTAGCCGTCGTTTCATCGATACGACCGGTGGCCGGAAGCTTATTCGCTTTTTGGAATGCTTTCACCGCTGTTTCCGTTTCTTTGCTGAAATAGCCGTCCGTACGGCCCGGGTCAAAACCGAGTCCTTTTAACATTTTTTGTGCATTCGCAATTTGTTCATCATTCATATCATACGTGAACGGTTTTTCTACATGAAGCGGAGCGACGTGGAAAAACTCAGGCTGCTCAACGGCCACATCTGGCTTGATTCCTTTTCCATGGATCCAATGCCCATCCGGCGTCAGCCATTTGTAAAGCGTCAGCTTAATGTTGCTGCCATCGCCCATTGGAATCGCCTGCTGCACCGTTCCTTTACCGAACGTCGTCTCACCGACGAGCTTGTAACCGCCGGCTTCCTTCATCGCTCCCGCTAAAATTTCCGATGCCGACGCACTGCCTTTGTCAATGAGCACAACGATCGGGTATGGCTTTTTCTCTGTTATATCAGAATAAAATTTTTGCTTGTCGCCATTGCGCTCTTCAATTTGCACGTACGGTTTATGTTTCGGGACAAGGTCTTTTAAAATTTCCTCGATGCTTTGCAAATAGCCCCCCGGATTGCCGCGCACGTCGATAATGAGCCCGTCGATTTTCTCAGCCTCAAGCTTCGCTAGTTTCTTTTTAAAATCGGCGGCTGTATTTTCCGAAAACGATGTGATTTGCAAATAGCCGGCCTTTTTGCCATCATACGTTTTCACCGCCTCATACACCGTTTCGATCGGGATTTCGTCACGGACGACTTTGACTTTCATCGCATTTTTGGCGCCCGGGCGGAGAATCTCAAGCTCCACCGTCGTCCCTTTTTTGCCGCGGATTTTCAGCACTGCCTCATACAAATCGAGCCCCTCAAGGCTTTCCCCGTTGACGCGCAAAATTTGATCGTTCGGTTTCAGCCCCGCTTTTTCCGCCGGCGAGTTTTTAATCGGTGCAACGATCGTCACTTTCCCGTCAATCATGCTCACTTCAGCACCGATCCCCTCAAATGATGAATCAAGCGATTCGTTAAACTGTTCGGTCGTTTCCGCATCCATATAGACAGAATACGGATCGTCAAGCGTACCAATCATCCCTTGAATGGCGCCTTCCGCCAATTTTTCCTCATCTACTTTTTCCACGTACCGGCTTTTGATCAGCTCATATGCCTGGCGGATTTTTTTTATCTCTTCTTCGTCGTTTGCCCCCTTGGACGATTCATTCGGAATGACTGCTGACATCGGACTGTCCTCTGCTCCGCCGGCCAGCTGCAAGCCGACATACGTCCCACCGGCCCCGATGAGCATCGATAGGGCCATCAATACGGCCGTCGTTGTTTTTTTCACGTTGTTTCCTCCTCACCCTATACATAAAGGAAAAGCACCGCATCATGCCGTGCCATGCCCTTATCTCCATCATATGTCAGGCTTGTACTGAGTATGCTTCCCCATTGTCGCCATAGGGGAAGCGTCGTCTGCTATTAGTTTACACGCTCCCTTTTGATTTCTCAACTCATACGGGCTCAAAAAAAGAGACACCCCGCCTCATTGGCGAAAGATGTCTCTTCCTTTTGGTGTTAGTTTGGTAAGTCAATGAGCATGAACCGCGCCCCTTCGTTCGTCAACAGGCGAAGCGTCGGCGTCTCCGTTATGCGAGCCGCATCGCGCCGTTGCAAGTCCGCCTCACCGTTCAATGACAAGTCTCCCTCGATGACAAAGACAAAGATGTTTCGCTCCTCTGGCTGGGTAAATGTCAGTTCATGTCCGGCTTCCAAGTCAGAAAGGTAAATGGTCAAATCTTGATGAATGTGAGCAATTCCCGGAGAAGAAGGCTGTTTCGCCACGACAGGCAGCAGCGCGTTTCTCATCTTTTCGACTGGAAATTCAACCCGCTCGTACGAAGGCGTTAATCCATACTCTTCCGGCAAAAACCAAAGTTGCAGAAAGTTGACCTCTTCTGTCGCCGACGGATTTACTTCCGAATGAACGATGCCGGTACCCGCGGACATCCGCTGCACGCCGCCAAACGTCGTCACTGCCTTATGCCCGGTGCTGTCTTCATGTTGCAAATACCCTTTTAACACGATCGACACAATTTCCATCTCCCGGTGCGGGTGAGCACCAAAACCAGCCAGCGGTGCGATGACATCATCATTTAACACCCGCAGCGGCCCGAACTGAATGTTGTTCGGATCGTAATATTCACCAAACGAAAAACTATGGTACGTCTTCAACCAACCGTAATCAGCATGATAACGGGACGAAGCCCGGTCAATACGGATCATCCGTTTTCACTCCTTCATTCCTTTGAAGATGATACGAATCGTAAACTGTCAGCGATATTCACTAAACCTCATTAATTCATAAATCTCGAATTCGAGATTATTATATAAGAGCATACTTCTTTTGTCAACCGCCTGTTTGTGTCTGCTTCTCCTTGCTCCTATGCATTTTATTGCCTTTCTTCGAGCAACAAGTCAACCATTGGGCAGGTTAGAGGCGGTCTTCATGCGGGCAGCGGGCACGCCGGTCGTTTCCCGGATGACGATGGCGTCCCCTCTCCAGAAGCGATGGCCACAAAAAAATACGCAACTCGCCTTCCTCAACGAGGCAGGCAAGTTGCGTATACGAGGTGGTGTAAGCGTTAGAACGCGATATAACTACGCGGGTCGACCGCATTCGTTTTCCCAGGGTTCCAACTGCCGCGATGCAACTCAAAGTGAAGGTGTGGGCCGGTTGAATGTCCAGTGTTGCCCATATAGCCGATGATTTGTCCTTTGCTGACACGTTGTCCTTCTCCGACCAAGCGCGCCTCGAGATGGGCGTAAACGGTCGTATACACTTGACCGTTAATGACGTGGCTGACGAAAATGGCGTTGCCGTAGCTGCTAGAATAGTAGGAACGGAACACGACCCCATCAGCAGCCGCAACGACCGGAACGACCGGGGCACGCTTGCCGATGTCAACCGCCGGGTGAAAATCGGAGCCGCCAAACCGGTAGCCAAAACCGGATGTGATCGGTCCGTTGGCCGGGCGAGTAAACGCTCCGCTTGATACAGGCGGTGTGCTGCCGCCGGATGGCGTTTCTCCGCCGCTTTTCGATGTTGACGATGAAGACGAAGATGTCGACGGCGAAGATTTCGGCGCTGTATATGTACGTGCACGCTGTTTCGCTGCCTCTTCCTCGACCCGTTTCTGCCGCTCAAGTTCGGCGAGCTGCTGCTTCACAGCGGCTTCTTGTTTCGCGATCAGTTCTTTTTCCTCTTCAAGTTCCATTTTATGATGATGCTCTTCTTCCTCTTTCTCTTTCAAATCCGACATTAAGCGGTTTTTCTGTTCAAGCTGGGCATCAAGTTTGGCTTGCAGCTGTTTCAGCTCCTGCAAGTCCGCTTGCAGTTTGTTCCGCTTTTGCGTCAGCTCAGTTTCTTTTTTCTCTTTGAGCGCTTTATCCGCTTCCTGCTCGCGGAGGATTTGTTGGTCAGCTTCCATGATGGCTGTCACCGCGCTCATTCGGTCGATGAAGTCACTAAAGCTTTGAGCGCCAAGCAACACTTCCAAGTAGCTGACCGCTCCACCGCTTTCTTGGAGCGAACGGATGCGCGCTTTTAAGATTTCATTCCGTTTTTCAATCCGCTCCTGAATCTCGGCAATTTCTTGTTGCAGCTTGTCAATCGCCCGTTCGGTTTCATCAATGTCCGTGCTGACTTTGCGAATTTTGCCGCTCGTTTCCTCAATGGCGCTATTGAGTTTTTCAATGTCATTAGCGACTTGTTTTTGCTGCGATTGCAGGGCTTTAATGTTTTTTTGCGACTCGCTAATTTTCTCTTCAACGCCCGACCGTTTCGAGCGCAGCGCATTGATTTCGCTTCGTTTTTGCTCGATATCGCGGTTGCTAACAGCGTTCGCCGCCGGCGGGAGAACGCCCAATCCGAGTGTTGCCACGACAGCGAGCACCATCATCTTTTTCTTTTTCATGGCTTTTCCCCTCTCCCTATCAAATTGATTTTTATACTTTCAAAAACTTACGCACTGACATGACGCTTCCCCAGACACCGATCAAAGCGCCAATGCCCAACAACAAGGCGCTCAGTTGCCAAATGAATGGAGAAAACGGCAAAAGCTCGAACAGCTGCAGGGAAAACTGCTGTTTGTATAGACGGTGCACATTGTAATAAACGAGCGCCAGTACGACGATCGGAACGATCGAACCGAGCATCCCAAGCCATAGCCCTTCAAGGAAAAACGGCCAGCGGATGAACCCATTCGTCGCCCCGACGAGCCGCATAATTTCAATCTCACGGCGACGGGCAAAAATCGTAATTTTAATGGTATTAGAAATTAAAAACATCGCTGTAAACAACAGACCAAAAATCAGCACCAATCCGACGTTGCGCATGACCTTAAGCGCATCAAATAGCTTTTCAACCGTCCCTTGTCCATAATTGACTTTATGAACGGACTGGAACGTTTCAATTTGCTTTGCAATTTTAACGGTATCTTGCGGATTAGCAGCTTTCACAACATACACATCGCTTAATGGGTTGTCTTGCTCAAACAGCTGGAACGATGAGCCTTCCTCACCCATGCTTTCAATCAACCGCTTCAGCTCTTCATCTTTTGATGAGTAGTGAACTTCTTTCACACTTGGAAGGGCTTCGATTCGCTGGCGCAGCACATCCTTCTCTTTATTGTCAGCGGCCAAATCGATATGGACGCGAATTTCGACTTCATTTTCCACTTTTTTCGCAAAATAGTTAATGTTGAACATGACGGCAAAAAAGACACCGACCAGCAGTAGCGTCACCGTGACGGCGCTCGCGGATGCAAACGTCATCCAACCGTTGCGGCCAAGACTTTTCACGCTCTCCCGAACGTGGCGTTTGAACGTGTTAAGCGTCATAGCCGTATTCCCCCTTCGCCTCGTCACGGACGATTGTCCCATTTTCGATCGCAATAACGCGTCGACGGGTAGCATTGACGATCTCTTTATTATGAGTCGCCATTACAATCGTCGTGCCCCGTTCATTAATTTTCTCAAACAGTTCCATAATGCCCCACGATGTTTCAGGATCCAAATTTCCTGTCGGTTCATCAGCAATCACGATTTTCGGGGAATTGACGATCGAGCGGGCGATCGAGACACGTTGCTGTTCGCCGCCAGACAGTTCGTTTGGGTAAGAGCGGATTTTATGTTTGAGGCCGACTAGATCGAGTACTTCCATCACTTTTTTGCGAATCACTTTCGGCGATTCTTCAATCACTTCCAAAGCAAAGGCCACATTTTCATACACGGTGAGCGTCGGAAGCAGCTTAAAATCTTGGAACACAACACCGATGTTGCGGCGCAGCAACGGAACTTTACTGTCTTTGATGTTGGCAAGATTGACACCGTTGACCATAATGGTGCCGCTCGTCGGCTTTTCTTCACGGTACATCATTTTAATAAATGTCGATTTGCCTGCTCCGCTAGGCCCAACGACATAGACGAATTCTCCCTGCTTAATGCGAACGCTAACGCCGTTTAGCGCTACGACTCCGTTTGGGTATGTCTTATATACATCTTGCATTTCAATCATCATAATCACCTATTTTTCGACTCGCTTACTGTCATTTCTCGAGTTGTTTCGAACCAATTGTACAAAATTCCACAAGGCTTATTATAGCACGATTTCTTGCTGTCGAATTTTACATTTATATTTCAAATAGGAAACAATAGCAAAACTAGCATAAAAGACCTATATATGCAATATAAAGAGTGAATCTTCTCTTCACTCTGTACACTGTAAGTACTACCATCCTTCTCTCTAAGATCTTGTGAACGCCATCTACAACTGATCTATCGCGTGGAACATTCGTGAGAGGCGAAGAAAAATAAAAGACCGCCCAGTCCCTGAAAGGAAACTGGACGGCGCTTGTTTCGTTTTCGTGACTTATTTTTTCGCGGCGAGCCATTCCGCCACTTTGTCAGCGTCTTCGCCTTGGATGATTCCTCCTGGCATAGAGCCGCGGCCTTTGGCGATGACCTCTTTAATTTCGTCTGCCGAGTATTTGCTTCCTACTTTTTGTAAGTTCGGGCCGACCCCTCCCGAAAGGTCTTGGCCGTGACATGATGCACAGCTTTGTTGATAGACTTGCTCAGCAGCAGCAGTGGTATCCCCTCCACCGTTGTTGCCGCCGTTTTGCTCCCCAGCGTTATCATCGCCGCCGCCACATGCTGCAAGCGCCAATGAAGCGCCGAGGAACACGGTTGCTAATTTCCACTTCATGATGAACTCCCCCTAAAAACAAAAATTCGCTTCCTTCGTTATTATAACCGATTTCTTCAATTTTACGTACGTTGAAATCCTTCCCCAAGCACTTCAGAGGCGTTGGCAACGATGACAAACGCCGTCGGATCAATGGTTCGCACGATTTGTTTCAATTTTGTGAACTCCGATTGAGCGACGACACACATGAGCACTGGCCGTTCATGCTCCGTATACCCGCCATACGCCGGCAACCGCGTCACCCCGCGGTCGATTTCATGCAAAATGGCGCGCCGCACTTTTTCCTCTTCATTTGTAATGATGAGGGCGATTTTTGAATAGCCAAGCCCGACTTGGACGAGGTCGATCGTTTTGCTTGTCACATACAACGCGATCAAAGCATAAAGCGCCCGTTCAATATCGAACACGAACGCCGCCGTCAAGACGATCAAGCCGTCAATCAAAATGACGCACACCCCAAGCGACAGTCCGGTATATTTATGAATGATTTGCGCTGCCAAATCCGTACCGCCCGTCGAGGCACGGCCGCGAAACACAATACCGAGACCAAGCCCGACGCCAATGCCGCCAAACAATGCTCCAAGAAGCGGATTGACCGTCGCCGGCTCCATCCCTTTGGTGATGTAGACGACAAGCGGCAAAAACACCGTCCCGACAAACGTCTTGATGCCAAACTGCCGGCCTAAGAGCACGACGCCAGCGATAAACAGCGGGATGTTGAGCGCCCATTGAACATAGGCGGGCTGGATGCCAAACAGCGCATGCACAATCGTGCTAATGCCGCTCACCCCGCCGGAAGCAATCCGGTTCGGCAACAAAAACACGTTAAACGCGACGGCGACAATCGCCGCGCCAACAAGAACGTACACATACTCCAAGGCCGTCTCCACCGTTGGAGACATCGCTTTATCTCTTTTTCTCCGCATGCTTCCCCACCTTCCTCTGTGAGTATAGCATGCCCGTTTTTTTAAGTAAATGACAGTCAGTTAACGCGATAATGGTCTACTATGATAAAGAAAAAAAGAGCGATCAGATGATCGCTCTTTACTTCAATTTCGCGCGCAAATACGCGTCAATGAACACATCGATTTCCCCATCCATCACCGCTTGCACGTTGCCGACCTCCACATTCGTCCGATGGTCTTTGACAAGCGAATACGGATGGAAGACGTAGGAGCGGATTTGGCTGCCCCAGCCGATTTCTTTTTGCTCGCCGCGCAGCTCGGCGAGTTCAGCTTGCTGTTCCTCCATTTTCTTTTGATACAGCTTCGCTTTTAACATATTCATCGCTTTTTCGCGGTTTTTAATTTGCGACCGCTCCGATTGGCACGTAACGACAATGCCGGTCGGCAAGTGGGTGATGCGCACCGCGGAGTCGGTCGTGTTGACGTGCTGCCCGCCCGCACCGCTTGAGCGGTACGTGTCGATTTTCAGCTCTTCCGGACGGATCTCAATCTCAATGTTATCGTCCATCTCCGGCACGACTTCGCATGACACGAACGACGTATGGCGGCGGCCTGAGGCGTCAAACGGGGAGATGCGCACAAGCCGGTGTACCCCTTTTTCCGCCTTTAAGTAGCCGTATGCATTATGTCCCTTGATAAGCAAGGTGACGCTTTTCACCCCGGCTTCCTCGCCTGGGAGATAATCCAGTGTTTCGACTTTAAATCCTTTTTTCTCCGCCCAGCGCGTGTACATGCGCAACAGCATCGACGCCCAGTCTTGCGATTCCGTGCCGCCCGCACCCGGATGAAGCTCCAAAATCGCGTTATTTTGGTCGTACGGCTCGTTGAGCAACAGCTGCAGCTCAAACTGGCTGAAGTCTTTCGTCAATTTTTTCGCTTCTTCCACAAGTTCAGCCTGCAGCTCGTCATCCGGCTCCTCTTTCAACAACTCATACGTCACTTCCAAGTTGTCGAACCGTTCCGCGAGCGATTCAAACTCGCCGACTAATTCCTTGAGCGCATTCGCTTCGGAAATGATCGCCTGCGCCGCTTTCTGGTCATCCCAAAAGCCGGGCGCGGCCATTTGCTCCTCTAATTCTTGAATGCGCGTCTGCTTTGTTTCGAGGTCAAAGAGACCCCCTGATTTCCGCTAATCGCTTAGCCATTTTTTCTAACTCTTGCTTGATTTCCACTAAATCGATCATGTTGTCCTCACCTCATCATGAATATCGTATGCGCATCATTTGCGTTTGCCATTCAAAAGAGAGGCGATGCCTCTCTTATTATTTATAAACGGTTATACCGCTCTTCCGCAACAATGTTTATATTTTTTGCCGCTTCCGCACGGGCACGGATCGTTGCGCCCGACGCGCACCGCTTTGCGGATCGGTTTTTTCTTCGGTTCTTCACCGTCTTCTTTCGGGTGAACCGCCTCGCCTTTCGCCACTTCTTGGCGTTCGAGGTTATGATGGATTTCCGCCTTCATGATGTACGTCGCGACTTCCTCTTCGATCGCCGCAATCATGTTTTCAAACATCGCATAGCCTTCCATCTGGTATTCACGGAGCGGGTCAACCTGCCCGTAAGCGCGCAAATGGATGCCTTGGCGGAGCTGTTCCATCGCATCGATATGGTTCATCCATTTCATATCGACAGCGCGCAGCACAACGACCCGTTCAAATTCGCGCATTTGTTCTGGCGGAATTTGCGTTTCCTTCTCGTCATAGCGCGCTTTGACTTTCGCCCAGATGAGCTCGATCATCTCTTCCGGCTCTTTGCCGCGCAAGTCGCCTTCCGTCACGTCGCCTTCCGGAAGCAAGTAGGCGTTAAGGTAATCGACCACCCCTTTCAAGTTCCACTCTTCCGGCAAGTCTTCTTTCGGCGTGTAGGTGTTGACGACGCGCTCGATCACCGACCGGATCATTTTCTCGATAATGCCGCGCAAATTGTCGGCATCGAGCACTTCAAAGCGCTGGCGATAAATGACTTCCCGCTGTTCGCGCAACACGTCGTCATACTGAAGCAACTGTTTACGGGCATCAAAGTTGTTGCCTTCGACGCGTTTTTGCGCCGACTCGACCGCCCGTGTCACCATTTTGCTTTGAATCGGCTGCGAATCGTCCATGCCGAGCCGATCCATCATCGCCATGAGGCTCTCGGAGCCAAAGCGGCGCATCAACTCATCTTCAAGCGACAAGTAAAACTGTGACACTCCCGGGTCGCCTTGGCGCCCCGAACGGCCGCGCAGCTGGTTGTCGATCCGCCGGCTTTCATGCCGCTCCGTGCCGATGACGGCCAGCCCGCCAAGCTCCTTGACTCCTTCGCCGAGCTTAATGTCCGTCCCGCGCCCGGCCATGTTCGTCGCGATCGTCACCGCGCCTTTCTGACCCGCTTGGGCAATGATCTCGGCCTCTTTCGCATGGTTTTTCGCGTTTAAGACGTTATGCGGAATACCGCGTTTTTTCAACATCTCTGATAACAGTTCCGACGTCTCGATCGCCACTGTGCCGACAAGCACCGGCTGCCCTTTTGCATGGCGCTGGGCGATATCCTCGACGACAGCGCGGAATTTCCCCTCCATCGTCCGATAAATCAAATCCGGACGGTCTTCGCGAATGACCGGACGGTTCGTCGGAATGACAACGACGCGCATGTTGTAGATGTTGCGGAACTCCTCTTCTTCCGTTTTCGCCGTCCCGGTCATCCCCGCCAATTTTTCATACATGCGGAAATAGTTTTGGAACGTAATCGTCGCGAGTGTCATCGACTCGTTTTGAATCTCGAGGCCCTCTTTCGCCTCGATGGCCTGATGAAGCCCGTCGCTGTAGCGTCGGCCATGCATCAAACGCCCGGTGAACGGGTCGACGATGATGACTTTCCCGTCTTGCACGACGTAATCGACGTCACGCTGCATCGTCACATGCGCCCGCAGCGCCAGCTGAATATGATGGTTGAGCGTGACGTGTTTTAAATCGAACAAGTTGTCGATGCCAAACGCCCGCTCCGCTTTATTCATCCCTTCCTCAGTCAGCTGGACGCTTTTCGATTTTTCATCATACGTATAATCGACATCTTTGCGAAGCGTGCGCACGAACGCGTTCGCCTGCACATACAGCTTCGTCGATTTTTGCGCCGTCCCGGAAATGATGAGCGGTGTCCGCGCCTCATCGATCAAAATCGAGTCGACCTCGTCGACAACGGCAAAATAAAGCGGGCGCTGCACGATATGTTCTTTATACAGCACCATGTTGTCGCGCAAATAGTCAAAGCCGAACTCATTGTTCGTCCCGTACGTAATATCGGCATTGTACGCCGCCTGTTTCTCCTCGCGCGACATGCCGCTTAAGTTCAGGCCGACAGTCAACCCTAAAAACTCGTACAGCTGGCCCATTTCTTTCGCGTCGCGCGATGCCAAATATTCGTTGACGGTCACCACATGCACCCCGCGCCCGGTCAACGCGTTTAAGTAGACCGGCATCGTCGCCGTCAACGTTTTCCCTTCCCCGGTTTTCATCTCAGCGATGTCGCCTTCGTGCAGGACAACACCGCCCATAATTTGCACTTTATATGGGTACAAGCCGAGAACACGCTTCGCCCCTTCACGCACAACAGCGAACGCTTCCACAAGCAGATCATCCAGCGATTCACCTTGCTGGTAGCGGGCTTTAAACTCCTCGGTCTTTTGCCGCAACTGTTCATCCGACAACCGCGCCATCTCCGGCCCGAGCGCATCGACTTGGTCAGCGATTTTCTCAAGCCGTGCCAACTGGCGCTTGTTCGGGTCAAATACCTTTTTTAAGACTCCAAGCATAGGAAACGCTCCTTATTTTTTCAATGGACTTACTTATTAATCATATCACTTGAGAGGGTACAGTGACAACCATCGCGCAGGCGTAAAAGGATGCGGCTTGTCCACGGAGCGGTCATGCCTTGGTCGGCAGTTGTTCGATCGCTGTTGGTATAGTGCCTTTCATGGATTGTATGAAGCCGCATTTGTCCCCCCTCCCCTAGCTGTATCCCACTCGCTGAAACGACTCCTTCACTTCTGTTTATTCAGCTTCCCCACGGTCCAACCGTTCCTTCACTTCTCCCATTCCCCGCTCAAGGCGGGCCACTCCTTTCATCCACGCAGCCTGCGAACACCTCGACGCGAGCAGTCAACGAGGCCATGGCCCGTTCCTTTTTGCCAAACGGTCGTCAACCTGCGCAAAACGCTAACGAACGTCGTCTGGAAACGCGAAATCCATTTTTTCATCTGCCGAACGTTAACCAATATTTCCCTAAACATTCTCCCCGTATCATGAGAAACATCCCCTGCCCAACAAGCAGGGGATGCGTCTTGTCAACAACCGGTGTCAGTTTGCCTCAATCAATCCGTATCGTCCGTCTTTGCGGCGGTAGACGATGTTTGTCCGATTCGTTTCGGCGTTCGTAAAGATAAAGAAGTTGTGCCCTAACAAATTCATCTGCAAAATCGCTTCTTCGCTGTCCATCGGCTTTAAGCTGAAATGTTTCGTGCGCACGATTTCAAATTCCTCGTCGTTCTCCACCGCAGCAGCGCCGTTTGGCACAGGAGCCGCCAACTTCACTCCTTTCTCACGGTCGCGCAGCTTCCGATTGACTTTCGTTTTATGCTTGCGGATTTGCCGCTCCAATTTATCGGTTACTAAGTCAATGGCCGCATACATATCGTCGTGGCGCTCCTCCGCGCGCAACAATAGATGCGGAATCGGAATGGTCACCTCGATTTTTCCTTGTCCATCGTTGTAGACTTTCAAGTTAACGTTTACATGAACGTGATCGGTGTCATCAAAGTACCGCTCCAGTTTCCCGATTTTTTTCTCCACATACTCGCGCAAAGCTGGCGTTACTTCGATGTTTTCCCCACGAATGTTATACATCATTGCTGACCACTCCTTATTTTCAAACTATAGATCCCTACACTTTTTAATTACCCACTAAACCCCGACTTCAATCAAAAATATTTGCGAAGATTTTGTGAAAAGCATAGAAAAATATAGTCATAGAGATACATTTTCCCTTATGACGTTGGACATATGTAGTTTGTAAACAAATGGGAAAGGACCATATTTCCCAAAAGCAGCAACGTGCGGCTCTCGCGCGGCGTACGGCTGACCAACGACGACCTTCGTTCTCTTTGGCAAAGGGGTTCAATACATGTATATCGATGGTAAGCAAATATATGACATCCGTCCGCTGATTAGCCTGATTTTACGCCAGCAGTTGGTGCGTATACGACATGATGACCACCTTCGTCAGGCAAAAATGCTGCTTCGTCTCGTTTCTTCGCTCGGTGGAGAGTAACGAAAATTGGATAAGGAAAAAGGACAGTCTGTGCTGTCCTTTTCCATACTCCCAACCTGAACACCGGTACACCAAAAGAAACAGCCACGGCAAGTTACCCACCGTTGCCAAACAATCCACATCAGCCCTCTGCCAATCATTCGCTCCCTATCGCGTTGCGCCGCAAGTTCCACCGTTCGTTTGTGATTTCGACATCCAACAAACGACTGACATATGACAGGACTCCTCTCCTGTGTTCGAAGAGGCTGATGGTTGACTGCATCTTCACCCCAACTTCCAGCCCCATCCTCACCAATGGGATCGCACGCCTATCCTGCCTCACACTCCGTTTCTCATTGAACAACATACCGACGCAAGCCGCTCTCCACCGCGATCTTCCACGCCTGAAACGCCGGCGACAACCGTCCGCATATAATCCGCTTTTTCACCGCCGCATCGGCAAACTGCCCATCAAGCGCCGCTGCCGCTTCGAGCACATCCGCAAACCGTTCGATATGACCGACGAAATCACTCTCATCAGCGAACAGCTGGCATAAGTAAACGTTCGTCTCGCCGATTTTCCCAAGCGCCAACAAAATATCCGCCAGCACCATATCCGCATGCATCCGCCGCGGGTCGGAAAAACTCGCCTCCACATAATCAAGTCCTTCTTCGACCGTCTCGAGCAGCGCCGCGTATTGGCGTATGATATTCAGCGCCGTGCTTGTCAATTCCACCATCCTGAATCCCACCTATCGTCGCTTATCATAAAACATCCCGTCAAAGGAAAGCGGCTGCTCGTATGGGTGAACGTAGTGAGCATTCGCCTGCCGCTTCGCCCCTGCCATCCGCAAATCATCGCGAATCTCATCGCGCACTTGACGAAGCCGCGCCTCAATCTCCTGATTCCAAGCGACGATCTCGCGGCCAAGCCGCTGCTCTTCCTCACTGTATGGCGGCCGCAGCTTGTGAAGCAGCCTCTCGCGTCGCCGAAGCAGCTCATCGACCTGCGACAGCCACGTCTCGCGCTCCTCAGCTGGCCACGGCAGCGCCGTCGCTTCAAGCAGCTGTTTCGTCACCACCCAAACATCGTGCACTACGCCCATTACGCCTGTCCGCCTTCCGCGTATTGCCGTTGCCGATTCAACTGAATCACTTGCTTCCACGTATCGCGAAACTCCGTGACATACCCTTCCACTTCGTCCAAAATCGCCGCATCATGTTTCACATTCGCCTCGATCAGGCGGCGGTAGATGTAGTCATACATCGTCATCATCGATTTCGCAACCTCATACTCCATCTTCAATGTCTTCATCAGTTCCAAAATGATGTTTTGCGCTTTAATCAAGTTCTCATTGCGCGCCGTCACATCGCCCGTCTCGATCGCCTGGCGCGCGAGTTTGATAAACTTCAAGCAGCCGTTATACAACATGAGCGTCAACTCACCGGGCGATGCCGTCTGCACGGCATTCGTTTGATATTGTTGATACGGGTTGTTCATTGCCATCACCTTCACTCCTTCTCAGTCATCACAAAATAGGAGATTCCCTATAAAATTAAACAAGCAACGATTGTTAACGCGTTCTGTCCCGAAAAAACGGCCTTCACCATATATACTAGACAAGCAATATAGTGTTCTAGAAAAACGATTGTAGGCATTGCAATGGTCTTCATCACCGTAAGTCATGCACGTTATGAAAAAATCAAAAAACGCTGAAGCCAGCCCCTGCTCATCATTCACCACTCAACTGGGCGCGCCTGATCTAATCAAACGGCCGTCCAATGCACTATCACCCTTGCATGCCGCCGAAGAAGGCGTTCATTAAATACATGCTTTGCTGATTGGCGCGCTGAATCGCCTCTTCCATCGCCATAAACTGTCGGTAGTAGCGGTCTTCGATCAGTTTCAGACGGTCTTCAAACCGGTCCATTTGATTATTGATTTGAATCAACTCACGCCCGATCGCAAACTGCTGGTTCGTCCAAAGCGCCTTCCCGGCCTTTTGCTCAATCTTCCCGATCGTTTCTTTAATCGTATCACGCAAACGGCGGGCAATGCCTTTTTCCGCGTCCGTCGTGCCGTTTTGGTTAAACAGCTGATACACCGCTTCCGGGTTTTCTTTAATCTTCTCCCGCAGCTTCGTCTCGTCAATGATCAATTTCCCGCCATCGAGATAGTTCGACGACGTTGTAATGCCGAGCTGGGCCAGCTGCGAAAGCCCGCTCGGGATGTTCGCTCCTTCCACTTTCGTGTACACATCCATCCGCATTTGGCTAAGGGCGCTTGATAAAATCGAATCGCCGCGAAGCATCCCGCTTCGCGCTTTTTCTTCCCACAGCTCAATTTGCTTTTCCGTCATCGCTTCTTTTTGCTCGTCAGTGAGCGGCGGATAGCTCCGGTAGCGCTCCTCTTTCAGCTCGGCGTTGATTTTGGCGACCACTTCATTGTATTTATCGACAAATCCTTTAATCACGTTCACCATCGCATCGACATCGGTCTCCACCGAAACCGTCGCCGTCCCCGTCCCTTTGACCGTATACGTCACACCATTAATCGTGAACGTGTTTGACGAACGGCTAGTCTTTAAGCCGTTAATCGTCACTTGCGCATCCTGTCCTTCGGTTTTTCCAGTGAGCTCCTGCTCTGCCGCTGCTCCTGTAAACCCCAGTTTTTGCGCGAAAAAGTTGGCCGTCTCTTCGTCATCCAGCACCAAACTGGCCTGCGCTCCTGTCTCTTTCTTCATAATCGAAATCCGTCCGGTTTGTTCATCGTAAAACGCGCTGACGCCAAGATTGGCATTGCTGTTCAATTGGGCGATCAATCCGTCCAACGTTGTTCCTTGTTTCACCGTTATTTCCACTGTGTTCGTGCTGCCATCGCCGTTCGTCACTTTGATCGTCAACGTCGTATCAGCATCAACGGAAAAATCGTCCTTGCGCACACTCACATTGGATAACCAAACGGCTGACGTTGCCACCTGATCGACTTGAATCGTCGTCGCCACATTCGCCGCGCTGGCGCTTGCTGTCGCTGTCACGACCGCTTCATTCGAGCTCGAGATGGTTTTTTTGAGCATGCTGCTTTGGAGGGTGATGTTGCTGAACAAGTAGTCATCCAACCCTTGCAACAGCGTGTTCATCGCCCGGTAATCATCACGCTGCCACTCAAGCAGCTGCTTTTTTTGATACAGCTTATCCAGCGGCATCCGCTCCGCTCTCATCAAATCTTTGACGATTTGGTCAATATCCATTCCGCTCGCCAAACCGCTAATGCGCAAATTCCCTGCCACGTTTCTTCACCACCATTAAATTTTTCGATCCACCAGCAATCCGACAAACTCCATCATCGCCGCATACATATCCAACAGCTTTTTCGGTGGAATTTCACGAACCACTTCCTGTGTTTTTACATCCACCACTTGCACGTAATACTCATTCAGCTCCTTATGCAGCTCAAACCGAATCGATGTATGGCTCGGCTGCAACAACTCATTCAAGCCATTGACGACGTTCTCCAACTCATCGTTCGAAAACAGATGCGAAGGAGAAGTAACCTCTCCTTCTTGCGGCCGTGCTGCCGAAGCCTCAACGTTTGCTTTCACCTGTTCGCCTCGCCTCAATGCATACGAAAGGAAAGAAGAAGATACTCGTTCAATCGTCATACAGATCCGCTCCCTTGCTTTGAACGCTTTCTATCGTTTATATCGGATGAAACACAGGGAGTGTGAAGGGGGAACGACAATTTCATCTGAACGAAAGGTGGTTTAGGAAGAGTGAAAGAGTGGTGTATAAATGAAGATATCAAAAGCAAAGGAGATGAGAGTAGTGGGATTGGAACATTTGGAGCTATTTTTAAGGATATCTCTAATTACTTCGCTATCGTCTTCCGACCTAATAAATCTCTGCTACCTGACAGTTGACTTTTTATCATTTCCATATTTATAGATTCCTTATGGCCATTTTTCATGGCTATCCTCCTCACTTAAAGAGTGCTATCTGAAGTACATCATGATCTGAGTACTAGATCTCGTTACATTCCTCTTATCATGTACTAAAATCATCAAGGAATTTCTGTAGAAGGGATGCATTACCTCATCTCATGAATTCTTCCACATTACGATCACGAGAAAAGGTGTCCCACATTTTTGGGGACACCTTTTTCAAAAATTGACTTAGTAAAATTAACGAAGCAATTGCAATACTGCTTGTGGTTGTTGGTTGGCTTGCCATGCCTCAACGTCTTTCGACCGTTGTGTAGACTACCTCTTCACCCTCAGCATAACCTGTTAGGGGCTGGGCGCTTTGGTTCGGCATCGGCCTCCCCTACGGGCTTCATCACCATAGCATACGCCGTAGGTGGTATGCCCTAGTCGTTGAACCTTCTCCACCCTTTCGGGACAGGAGCTCGGCTGCTGATTGCCCAATCCTTTGGCTTTTTCCGCCGTCACGTCTGCCGTTTCCAACTCCGTTGTGGCGCCAAAGGCTCTCAGGGCTTCCCAGCAATTCACCCAGTCATCCTCTTAGCTGTTTCCAGCTAAGACGCCCGCCAAACCAACCTACCGAAGCAGCTGCAACACCGCTTGCGGCAGTTGGTTTGATTGAGCCAACATCGCTTGTGATGCTTGCATCAGAATGTTGTTTTTCGTGAATTCCATCATTTCTTTGGCCATATCAACGTCACGGATGCGGGATTCTGCTGCTGTTAAGTTTTCTGCCGAAGTGCCTAAGTTGTTAATCGTATGTTCGAGACGGTTTTGATAAGCACCAAGTTTTGAACGTTCTGCAGAAACTTGTTTAATAGCATTATCAATAGAGGTAATGGCTTCTTCTGCTCCAGACGTAGAAGTGATATCTACATCACTCACCCCAAGAGCTTGCGAAGACATATTATTAATGCCTACATTCATCGTCTGGCCCTCATTAGCTCCTATATGCATCAACAATGAATTATCTACAATTGTAATTGTGGTATTACCGTTAGCAATGTTGTAGTTGAAAGAAAGTTTTAACCCTGCAATTTCGACTTCAGATCTGTTAAAATCTGTTACTGTGACAGTAGCAATAGTATCCGAATCTTTCATTAAGGTAAAAGTATGGTCGCCTTCGACGTCAAAAGATACCGTACCGTTTCCCGTAACTTTTGTTGTGTCAAAAGTTATTCCCGCTAATGTAATCGAAGAAGTACCTGAACCTACACCAACATTATTCTGTTTAGCCACTACCTCACCAGTAGCTGCATCAACCAAAGTAAATACCTTCTTACCACTATTTTGAGCATCATCAGCTATTTTAAGTTGATAGCTACCATATTTAACTTTTGCTTCCTCACCTGCTTGGATACTTATATCACTGTCCCCCATTCCAGTACCGGCATCAACAATGTTAGTGACCTCCTGGTTGTCTGTGTCAGTAACTTGTAAGGTATACGCTCCACTAGCTAATCTCGCATTTACGACTTCCACATTACCAATATTGGCTTCATTAGTTTCTCCTACAGTCGCTGTGATCGCTACATTTCCATTTAAAAGTTTCTTCGTATTAAACTCAGTAGTTTCAGAAATTCTATCAATTTCGTCTTTCAACTGATTGATCTCTTTTTGAATTTCAGCACGGTCATCTGCAGTATTAGTATCGTTCGCAGCTTGCACTGCCAGCTCCCGCATCCGTTGCAAAATCGAGTGGGTCTCATTCAATGCTCCCTCTGCCGTTTGGATCAGTGAGATTGCGTCTTGCGCATTTTTAGAAGCCATTTCCAGACCACGAATTTGCCCTCTCATTTTTTCGGAGATTGCCAAGCCTGCCGCGTCATCGCCCGCGCGGTTAATGCGCAGACCAGAAGACAGTTTTTCCATGTTTTTCGTTGCAGCGCCTTGACCGATCGTCAGTTGGCGATACGTGTTCAACGCCGCGATGTTGTGGTTGATTCGCATCGTTTCTTCCTCCTTGAACTGTTTTTTTCCACGTCCTTGTGGAACGCGCTGGCACAGGGCGAAAGTCGGCCGCCTTTCGCCATATGCCACGCTCATTATTTATATCGGCTCATTTTTTGAAAGTTTAATAGAGAAAGAGAAAAAATTTTTTGGCGGGACGAAAAAAGCGCCGTTTGGGCGCTTGGGGGTTATGGTCGTTTCCATTGCTTCAGCTTGGCGGTCAGTGCGGCGAGCGACGCTTCGGACGCTTCGGAGGCGGCGCTGTTTTCCGCTTGAATGGCGAGGTATACTTCTTTGCGATGGATGTCGATGTGCTTGGGCGCGTTGATGCCGAGCTTCACTTGGTCGCCTTGGATGGCGAGGACGGTAATTTCGATGTCATCACCAATTTGAATCGCTTCTTTCAGTTTGCGTGTTAGGACAAGCATCGGGCCGCCTCCTTATTTCGCCACTTTTTCTGGGAAGAGGCGATGTTTCGTTCGGTACGTGGTGTTCGTTAAAATGATTTGCTTGCCGAGTCGTTTGCAGACGTGGATGACCACAGGCGCCTGCAAGTTGGCGGTCGTATGGTCAAACGGATCGGCAACGGTGAGGATGACATACACCGCGACGTCGCGTTCGCTTTCGATCTCAAGCTGTTCGACCGTTGTCTCGTCGAGTTCAAACTCGTACGACGGAAAGCATGAAAACGGCTCGATCAACACAAATCCAAGCGCAGGCGTATCGACCGACTGCAAGATGACAAACGGTGTGTCGGCAAGTGGGAGAAGGACGAACCGCTTCTCATCCGCAAATCCTGGCAAGCCATGTGGGAAATGGATAATGTCTTCTTCCTTCACCACCACGGTTCCGTGGTATTTGGTGTCGATATTCATGAATGGTTCCTCCTGCTTTGTCAAATGACGACGTCAATGCGAAGCGACGGGTGTTGGGCAAGATCGATTTGGACAGCTCCTCGTTGGTAGTGGATGATCGGCTCATGTCGTTTCACGTCGATACGCGGCGGTTGGATGCGCCAATCGATGTCAAGTCGCCCAGGTTCGTAGCCAATCTTGACGCTGAACGGCGGCGGAACGAAGGCGATATTGAACTCAAGTGGCGGGTCTTCACTGTTTACGACGGCTTGGTCGACGATCGGGTTACCGCCATTTTCAATGCGCATCAGCTCATCACCTTGGCTGGCGGTGCGGGCGATATAGTTGAGCACGGCTTGCCGACCATCTTCGGCGCCATCCCGAATGAACTCAAACACATGCTTATTGTTCATCGCCGCCCATGCCCGTGACTGGTCGATCGTCAAGCGCGCAGGAACAGAAGCGATGTTCATCTCTGCAGGCGGCTGTGCAATCGTCAGCTCGGCGGGCGGTTGGGTGATGTCAAGCCGCGCGGGTGTCGTCGAAATCGCCAACCTCGCATACGTCGCTTCCATCCTCAGTTGTGGGACACGCATGTCTTTCCTCCTTTCGAAGGTTGGATGGACACCACCGCGCGAAAAGAAACAGTGACCGCTAGGCTTTGGCGTGAAAAACTAGACGACCCATCAACGAAACGCTAGCTTAGCGCAAAAAGTCAACCAGCGTCGGCTGAATGATGCGCGCGCCGACCGCCAACGCGGCGCGGTGGACGCTTTCTTGTGTTTTCAAGTCAATGATGACTTTCTCAAGATCAACGTCTTCGTTGTCCGACAATATTTTTTCCGCGATTACTTGTTGTCCATCGACGCGGTCTTCCATCAGCTCGATCCGGTTCATGCGCGCGCCAAGTTCAGCGCGGACGCCAAGCAAATGGGTCAAATGGTTGTCGAGCTTGTCCAAATAGCCCGTCAATTCATCCCCTGTCGTACTCGGATTTTCTAAAGAAGCAGCCAGCTTCTGCAAGTCGGAAAACAATCCGTTGCCCGCCCCAAACGCCGTGCTGGGCGGAATGTTGACGGGAATGTAAACGCCTTTGGCCAACTCGATGTTCAACTGTTGGTCATTCGTTGACACGGTGATCGTCCCGTCCGCGTTCACCTTGACGGGCGGTTCGGTCGTGTGAGCGCCGTTGAAGATATATTTGTCGCCGACTTTCGTATTGGCGAGCGTCACCAAATGTTCCGTCAGCTGGCGCACTTCTTTAGCGATCGACTGGCGCTGTGTCTCTTCGTACGTATCGTTGCTCGCCTGAACGACGAGCTCACGGATGCGTTGCAACGCCTGAGTCGCCTTATCGAGAGCGGCATCGGAGTTTTCAACCCAGTTGTACGCTTCCGAGAAATTGCGTTTAAACTGCTCGACTTCGGCTAAGTTCGAGCGATAGGCGATCCCTTTCATCGCTACGACTGGATCATCGGACGGGCGGGTGATTTTTTTGCCCGTCGACAATTGTGTTTGATATTGATCCAATTTTTCATAGCTTCGAGTGATTTGTTTCAGCATATTATTCGCTAACATGCTTTGTGTAATGCGCATCCTCTTCACCTACCTTCCGACCACACCCATACCGTTGATAATTTTATCAAGCATCTCGTCAATCGCGGTAATTTGACGCGCCGCGGCGTTATAGGCGTGCTGGAATTTGATCATGTTCATCATCTCTTCATCAAGCGACACTGCGCTTACCGATTGTCGCCTTTCTTCCACCGACTGGCGCAACGTTTCGCTATTACTTTTCATCCGATTCGCCTGCTCGCCAGCGACGCCAAGCTGCCCAATCCAGCCTTGGTAGTTCGTTTCAATCGTGCCTGAGATAAGCGGCAATCCGAGCGAGGCAAGATCCACCGAGATCCCATCTTGCAGCGAAACGGTTGTATTGGATAAAAGCAAGCTGCGGACGTTGGCGAGATTGATGGCGTTGTTTCCGTTTCCTGACTCCTTGTCTCTCGTCGCCGCGGCGATGTTGTCCAAATCATCGATATCCGAGGCAAGCTCAATTGTTTTCGCCGCACCGTTCACTTGGTCAAGTCCGGAAAAAAACGCAAGCCCCTTGTTTCCGTTCAATCCATAGCCTTGTTCGTGGACAGCGTTAAACAACGTGCCAAACGTATAAGCGAGTTTGTCCAAATTGGCGAGCATCTCCGGATACAGTCCTTTCACGTTCCCGTTGGCTCCGTTTTCGTAGTATCCATATCCTTCGATCAGTCCGCGCAACTTACCGCTTGGAAGATTGGAAAACGAAATAGATTCTCCTCCAACATAGAGTGTTCCAATGCCTTCACTAGGCGGCATTTCCTTTACACCATCACCATCCACGTCACTGCCATCCGGGAAGGAAATAGACGAAGCTGTACGTCCTTGGACGAGATACACTTTTTCATTGCCGTTGAGGATATATACATCATACATCCCTTCCGCCGCTGGCAAGGCGTTGCCACCAACGGGGTGTTTCTCGACTTGAATATCGATGAACTTCGAGAGCTCGTCAACCAACCGATCGCGCTCGTCATATAAGTCGTTCGGCAAATAGCCGTTCGGCTCGATTTCGGCAATTTGTGCGTTTAATTTGCTGATTTGGTCCAGAATAGAATTGATCTTCGTCACCGTCACCCCGATTTGCGTGCCGATGTCCGTACGGATTTGCGTCAGTGAATTCGATAAATAATGGAACGTCTCGACGACGGCAAGACCGCGCTGGCGGACGACAGAGCGCGCCCCTTCGTTTTCCGGGTGGGTGCTCAAGTCTTGGAGGGCTTGCCAAAACTGGTCCATCGTTTTGGCGAGGCCGCTGTCGGACGGTTCGTTCATAATGTCTTCCATTTTCGCCACCGCGTCGGCGCGTGCTTCCCAGTAGCCGAGCTTACTGTTTTCGCCGCGGTATTGGATGTCCAAAAAGTATTCACGCACCCGTTCGACCGACGCCGCCTCCACCCCTGTCCCCATTTGCCCCGGGATGTTCGGGCGATTGAGCCCAGGCGTTGGGAACGGCGTTGTCGCCTCGAGTTGAACACGCTGGCGTGTGTATCCTTCCGTATTGGCATTGGCAATATTATGTCCTGTCGTATACAACGCCGCTTGCTGGGCCATCATGGCGCGCCGAGCGGCTTCTAGTCCGTGGAATGTCGAGAGCATCGTTCTCCCCCTCACGCTTTCGATTCAAACAGCGGGCGGTCTGGCGATGGCGCGTACTCTTGTGTGCGGCTGTAAGTGGACGGCGTTGGGGCGAATGTCTCGATCATGGCCGTAACGAACTGGAGCGACTGCTCAATGAGCTGGCGGTTTAACTCATTGGCCTCGGCCAACGAGTTGACCGCCGCCATCAACCGCTCCCCGCATTCGCGCAACTGTTGGCGCTCTTTCCCGTTCGCCATCGCTTGGCATGCGTCGATCGTCACCGATTCGTCACCAAGCCTCTCCTTCAGCCAGCGCCGCCGCCGTTCTTCGAGTTGACGAATGGCAAAAAGATGCTTTTGTTCGTCAGCAAGAAGTGCCGATAGTGCCTCGATGTCGTTTTTCTTCAACACTTCCGTTTTCCGCCGCGCTAGCACTAACAAGCTTTCATGCAACTCGACATGCGCCCGCAATAGATGAATGAGTTCGGCAAATGTCATCACAAACCGCTTCCTTTATCGGTGATTTCGGTAATAGTCGATCATCCGTTTCGCGACCGCCTTCGGGTCGACCGTATACGTACCGTTTTCAATTTGTTGACGTAGCTCCTCCAGTTTCGCCTGCCGCGCCTGTTCCCAGCTTGCCGCTTCTTGCAGTTCCTTCGCTTCTTTCGAAATTTCCACTTGGTCTCCAGACGCCTTCCTTGCCGCTAACCGCTCGGTTTTGGTCAGTTGGCGTTGATACGGATTGACGTTCATCGGACCAATATGGTGGATTTTCATCGCGTTCACCTCGCTTGACCGGCGCTGTTCATATCGTGCTATCGTTTATATCGGAACGTTGGTGAAAATGTTTAGTTCTTTTTATTTTTATCTTCTTGTTCTTGAATGTAATAAGTGATGTAGCGCGAACGGGCATTCTGGTCTTTTCTCGCCTCCATTTGGCGTAAATCTTTCTGCAGCTTGCCTAAACAGTTGGCGCACAGCCGTCCCTCACGAATCATCGTCCCGCAGGATTCGCAAGGATAGGTCAGATTCGGGAAGCGAACGAGCTGCAGCCGTCCTTCGCGAATCCATTTCGTAATGAGCTTTTCTGCCACTCCTGTCGCCTCGACGATTTGCGCCATCGTTGCTGTTCGGTTTTCCCGTTTGCGCAAAAACGTGTAGACACGTTCGAACTGTCGCTCTTCCTCTTGATAACATGATTCACAAACGTCACGAGTCGACATTCTAACAAACAACCGCCCGCACTTGGTGCAGTTCGCTAATTCCGCCACCGTTTTCCCCCTCCCGATTGCCCAATCAAACGGTTACGTATAAATATTAATAATGAGCCCTTGAATCTCGCCGACAAGCCGTAGAATGTCCAACCCTTTTTGTTCTTTTTTCAACACTTCGTTCGTTAATTCAATCAGCTTTTGGTCAACCTCTTTAACAAGTTTATAGATGCGTGCCCGTCCGCCACGGCTGAATCCGCGCTGTTCTTCCAGCTGGAGGCCGTTTTTCACGGCGTCATCCAAAAAGGATCGAACGAGCTGCTTATATTTGCGCAAATCTTCAACGGTCCGCGATTCAGCAAGCTTTTTCCCTTGTTCTTCGATTTGTCGGACTTGCTCGTTGATCCGCTCCCATAGGCCATCACGGCGCGTCTTCGCCATCACCTCAGTAAATGACACCGATTCCATCGCCGTGTTGTCCTTGCGGCTGACGTTCGCGATACTGGCGCGCGTTACTTTTTGCACTTCCATTGCCTTTCACCTCTTGTTATGACCATTATCGCACAATCATAGCAAAAGGGCGAGGCGTTATTGCCCCGCCCACTGCGGACTCAATTAGCTTTTTAGCAGCTGCAAAATCCCTTGCGGCAGCTGGTTCGATTGCGCGAGCATCGCCTGCGCCGCTTGCGTCAAAATGTTGTTTTTCGTAAACTCCGCCATCTCCATCGCCATATCCGTATCACGGATGCGGGATTCGGCAGAAGTTAAGTTTTCCGTTGCGGCTGTTAAGTTGTTGATTGTGTGCTCGAGGCGGTTTTGATAGGCACCCATTTTAGAACGTGATTGGGAAACAGAGACAATGGCTTTATCCAACCTGCCAATTGCCTTTTGAGCGTCCTCAACTTCTTTGATACTTAAATCGCTGATGTCGACCTTATTTTCTCCAAGAGAATCTGTTAACTGCTTCTTCCAAGACATCGTCAACGTTTGTCCATTATTGGGGCCAATCTGAATCTGAATCTTAATATTATTTTGGTCAGAGTCAAGAATTTTCATAGTATTGAATTGCGTATCCTTACCTATTTGGTCAATTGCCGCCTTCAACTGTTGAAACTCACTGTCAAGAGCCTCGCGGTCCGTGTCTTGGTTTGTACCATTCGCCGCTTGCACGGCCAGTTCGCGCATCCGCTGCAAGATACTATGGACTTCGTTTAACGCCCCTTCCGCCGTTTGGATCAATGAGATGGCATCCAACGCGTTGCGTTCTGCCATTTGCAAGCCCCGAATTTGCGAGCGCATTTTTTCCGAAATGGCGAGTCCCGCCGCATCATCGGCCGCACGGTTGATACGCAAGCCCGACGAGAGGCGCTCTAAGTTTTTCGAAATGCTCGACTGGTTGGCCGCTAAGTTGCGATAGGCGTTCAGCGCTTGAATGTTATGGTTAATTCGCATGGACATTCACTCCTTTAGTCCTCATCTCTCATAGGCGATGAATTGTTCGTAGGCTGCAGCTTTTTGCTTGTGCGCGGATTGCACCGGTGAAACACCACTTTTTAGCGCTTCGTTCCACGCCGTAGCAATCGTCGTCGCCAGTTGCAGCACTTCTCGGACAGCTGTGACATCTTTTTTCATATTGGCCTCAATGAGGCGCTCTGCCATATAGTTATAGATCGCGTCCAACTGATGGGCGATGATGCCAGCATCATAGCGCAGCCCAGCACCGAGCCGACGAAGAATGTCGTTTCCTTTTTGCAGTTGTTTGTTCGCTTTCCAATAGTCTTTTTGCTTGATGGCCTCGATGGCCTCTTCCAAACATTCCATCAATCCTTCATATAGCAACGCTGTCAGTTGCTGCGAGTTTTTCTGATAAATCCATTCTTCGGTTAAAAAGTCCAACGCCATGCTCCCTCCATTGACTCCCTACCATTTATATCGGTCGTCTACCCGCAAGTGTTTAATGGTTTTTCTCAATTTCTTCAATCAAAATCAATATTTCGGCAATGACCGCGTACAGCTGCGGAGGGATGCGATCCCCGAGATCAAGCTGCACTAAATGTTGCACGAGCAGTGGGTCTTCTTGAATATGGACGTGATGTTGCTTAGCGAGCTCAATAATCTTTTGCGCCACGTGTCCGCTTCCTTGAGCGACGACGGTCGGCGCCTGGCCGCTCGCTTCGTTATAGCGAATGACCGCCGCCGTCGGGCCGTTCATGTGTCTTCGCTTTTTTTGGTTAAAATACGCTGACATCATATCGTCACATCATACCCTCTTTCAGCAAATCGTCTATACGTGCGAGTCGATGAAGCTGGCGAAGATTGTTCGTCTTTCCGCTGAACCTCATTCGCCAGTTTCGTCACGTTCACCGCTGTAACTCGGTAGCCGATCTCTTCCAATTTCTCTTTCGCCCTGTCGATGAATGGCTTCGCTTTTTCGGCAAAATCTTCACGATCGTTGCGAAGCGTAATCGATAAATTCCGTTCATTCGCATGAAGCAAAATGCCGAGATCCCCTAGCTTTCTCGTTTCTAGCAGAAAATACAACTGGCAGTTTTCCCAATCGATTTGTTCGCCATGTTGGCGGCCATTGACATAGACGTTGACGTTCTGCACCTCGTTTTGCCATAACAGCGGCAACGTGAAGAAAAAGCTTTGCCACCCCGCCGTGCCATCCCACTTGTTTAACAGCTGCTGTCCGGTCAAATTCGTTAACGCTTGCTCCGCTTGCCGCGCAACGGATTCATTTCCACTTTGCGCCAGCCGCAAAAGCACTCCCTTCATATTTTGCGATGCCGATTCTTCTTGGTTTCCCTTAAATACGAGCCATTCAGCGGCTTCATACTCATGCGTCAAGCCTAGACGACGAATCGTATCAAACACGTGCCGCGCCGATGGACCATCCGCTGGCGGTTGCATGACTTGGTTCATTTGTTCCACAAACACTTTGGATGAATCGGCTGTTGTTTCACCTTGCATCCTCACAAAATGTTTCACCTTCGCCTCGGACGGTTTGAACACAAGATTCGCTAACATGTTCTTCACTTCATTCACGATGTTCCGTGCTCCAACTGGATCACCTCGGCGAAGCCGTTTTTTCGCCTCAGCGAGCGCGGAGCTGGCTTTCATCAACTGTTTTTCCGTCGCCATATCGGTAAACAGCATGATGTCGCTTTTTAAAATGGCGTTATCCAATTGTTTGATCGCCATTTCCAACATCGATGTAGCTTGTAAGCGGGTGGCGGGGCTTTTGTTTTCCGTCAACTGCGCTACCGTCTCTAACTGGCGCATTACATCGCGCTTCACGTTTTTGAAATCAAGCGCGGCTTGCGCCATTTTTTTCGTGACCGTTTGCACGAGAAACTGTTTCGATTCAAGCGACAAGGACGCTTGCCATGCCCCGTCAAATAGTCTGTCGACATCCAACGAGCGCTCAGTTGACGTGGATGGGATCGACGTTTCAATCTCATTTAACGTTTTCAATACTGTCTGCCGCGCGGCGAGCTCCCGTCCTTTTTCCATCAGCTTTCGCGCACTGGCAAGCGAATCAGCCCATGCTTGTTCCCAGTGAGGATGGGCACGGAACGCTTCGACGATATCCCCTTTAACGGCGTCCAACACTTTCTCCAAGTGGGGCTCTTGTTGCAGCGATTTGATCGCTCGACGAATGGCTTCACGCAGTTGTTCGATCGGTCGACCGTCGTTCGTCGCACCATCTGTCACTTCGTTTTGGCTGTTCACCAAAGAGACAGCATGCCGCACTCCGTCTCCGGTGTGGACAGATGATGTCGGCTGAACAACGGACGATCGCCCCTTATCTGTAGCTGCTATCGACTCGATTGGGGTCAGTTGGCGGACAAAGACATCACTCACGGATCGAACAGTTGCTTTCAAAGCACGAACAGCTTGTTCCGCCTTCACCAATGCCTCATTCAACCGCATCCGCGCTTCACTTTCCCGCCCTTGTCGCTGCAGTTGAACAACTTCATGCAACGCACGATCCACTTGTTCCGCCACGTTCCGATCTGCATTCGGTGCGTGAACAACTTGTTGGCGGACATATTCCACTGCCTTGGACAAGTTCGGCTCACGGGTGATTTGTTCACGCACTTGTCGGAGAAGGTCGGCTGCTCCGTTGATTGATGCCTTTTCCGTCCGGCTTCCTTGACGCTCTAATCCAACGGTCAGGTTTTGCGTCGTCTCTTTCGCCGCTCCTTGTTCTTCTCGTTTGGTTAACGTAAAGGAAGGATCGAGGTTGTTAGCAATCTCGGCTAATTGTTCTCCTAATGGTTTTCCATGCAGTGCCTCATGAATAGCGACAAGGTGAGTACCCGTCAGTTCCAGTTTTTTATTGATGACAGTGCGAACGGTTTCTAACTTCTGCTCTACGGTGCCTAGAGCTTCGGTGAAAAACGTTTGTAAGGTGGAAACGGTCTCTTTCGTGAGCGATTGTCCTTGTTTTTGCAGCCAAGCTCCGACTTGCCTCAGTTCCGTAGTTAATGGTTCAGAGGCAGAAGAACGAGTCACTTGTTCATTCGCCTCTGGTTGCGGGTGGGAAACGATTCGCGCCACAGGCACCCCATCTTGTTCAGCGACGATCTTGATCGTCACACGCCCTTCGCGCGGCCACTTCCCTTCTGCCCGAACCCGCACATCCGTTCCTTTGAGATGGACGATCGCTTCGCTGCCTTTTTTCTCCTTGATCACCGCATCATACGTTTCACCTTTTTGCAGCACAACTGGTTGGTCAGATGCTATCATCGCTTGTTTCATAAAAATGTTACGAATTTCCATCCCCGTTCACTCTCCGCTCGATCGGTTGCTACTGTTTATATCGGCATCCAACAAGCGAATGTTTAGCCTGCTCACGCCCTCACTAGCGTCAGTGATCCCACTTCAGCCGCCCCAGCTTCACGTAAAACGCGGGCCGCGTGGCGAACGGTGATGCCGGTTGTGTAAATATCATCGATGAGGACGATTCGTTTCCCTGTGAGCGGTGGGCAGTCGGTGAGGAAAAATGGATTGTCCGTCTCCAGTCGCTCGCGGCGCGATTTTTTCGATTGTTTTTCGGAATGTTTGCGGGCAAGCCAAGGAAAGGACGGAAATGGAAGCTGGCGGGCGAGCGCTTCTGCTTGGTTGAAACCTCGTTCGTACAGACGCTCGGGGCTTAGCGGAATCGGCACGATGTGCCACTCGCGCCCGAACGATTGACGAAACGCGTGGACAAACGGGCGGCGAAACGCATCGACAATGGCGTAATCGCCGCGAAATTTCCATAAGGTAACGACTTCTTTCATCCAGTCGTTGTATACGTACACAGAGCGATTTTTGACAAGCACCCCACCCCACTGCTCATCTTCTTGCCAGCGGAGACAGTCAGCACATGGAGAAGGCGACGCCTCGTCGAGCGGACGACCGCACATCTCGCAAAGACGGCCGTCAATGAGCGCAAACGAACCGCGGCAACGCGGGCAAAGGACATCAACGTCTTCGAGAAAAAGAAGTTGGCGCCAGCTGGCGATCGGGTTGTACGAGGAATGACAAAGAAGACAATTCATCGATGCAACAGCCCCCTTTTCTGCGCTGTCTCGTTCATGCGGACAATATGGCGGTGCGCCCGTACCATCTCGGTTGTTTTCCCATGGTGGAAAAAGCGGACGTCCCCATCGGGAAATGCGGCGCTTCTCCCGACGCGGCCCGCGATTTGGACGAGGGCACTTTCCGTAAAAATTCGGTCTTCCGCACCAAGGACGGCGACATCGATGTTAGGCACGGTCACACCTCGTTCAAGGATCGTCGTTGTGACCAACAGCGGTACGCTCCCATCGCGAAACGCCTGCACATATTCAGCGCGGGCGGGGGCTTCAGCGTGAACACCGACGATGCGAGCGTCCACCCGCTGCAACAGGCGAGTGACCGCTTCCAATTCATCGATGTGTGGGACGAACAAAAACGCTTGCTTTCTTTGTTCCAAACGACGAAGAACCCAAGCGAGGACGTTTTCGGGCAAACGGCCGCGCTCGAGCCGTTTGCGCCAGTTTCCGCACCATTCGAACGATGGGACAGGAAGTGGATGGCCGTGGTAGCGGGCGGGGATGACGGCGGCTTGCCGCTTGCCACACTGAACGTCAAGTTGCCAAGCTCGGGATGGGGTGGCGGTTAAATAAATGAGGCTCGATTGTTCTTTCCGTGCCTGACTGACAGCATATTCCAGCATCGGTTCAACCGAATACGGAAATGCATCGACTTCATCGATGATCATGACATCAAACACACGATACGCACGCAACAGTTGGTGGGTAGTGGAAAGAACGAGCGGGGCGATCTGCCCGCGCTCCTCGCTTCCTCCGTACCAAACGGCGAGCGGAACGCGAGGAAACGCTTGGCGAAAGCGGGGAGCGAGCTCGCGGACGACATCAATTCTTGGCGTGGCGAGGCAGACACGCCAACCTTCCTCCAATGCGGCGGCGATGGCAGGAAACAAAATCTCCGTTTTTCCCGCCCCGCATACAGCCCAAACAAGCAGCTCCCTCCTGTTGAGAACTGCCTGTTTGACCTCCATAGCTGCCTCCTCCTGAGCGGCGGATAGCGTTCCGTTCCAAGCGAGCGGCACTGCATATCGTTCTGACGGAAGCGACATCGTCACATGTACCAAGCGGGTGCAAGAACTGATGCGACCCATCATCAAACATTTGCGACAATAACAACAATTCGTCCCGCAGCGAGCGCACGGAAATGAAGCGAACCATGACCGTTCATCATTTCCGCAGCGCACACAGCGCCAACCACGGGGTGTTTTGATCAAACCTGACTGTTCATGAAGCGAACCAACACGCAAGGCTGTCTCAATATCGGCATGGGAAAATGGGAGTTGTTCTCGCGGAATCCGCTGACCGTATAGCGATGCTATAAGCGGTGAAGAAACAGACAATCATGATCCCCCCTTTTTCATTCGACATATGGGTAGTATTCTTGCGACAATTAGCTTTTTTCGACAAAATTCCCGGGGAAATATTGACAATGTTTTTAAGGAATGAAAACGGCTCGACAAATTGTGTCATCCAAAGTGAAGAAACATGCGGATCACGATGGAGAGCTTGCTACACACTCCTAGAAAGTCAGTGGCTTTATAAGTCACGGTGTCTGTATGGGGGTTGTTTGAAATGAAAAAGCATAACACACGGCTTTCTTCGAATTTGTGTTCCGCTAATTTGAAACAAACAGGCGGTTTTCGTCAGTATTCTAGAGGAACAGTGATTGATTAGAATCAAGAAATTTCTCGAATGGAAAACGGCCACAAACTTTAACCTTTGCTTCCGTCCAAAACGCTGCTCGATGGGAACATGAAGGTTTTTCACTAGCCCTCGAAAGAGGATTTCATCCAATATGCAGCATAAAAAACATTTTCCAATAAGAACACCTTGATCGCTGGAACGTTCAGCCATCGTCGATGATAGACAGAGCGATTTTCGTCGCTTTTCTAAAATGGGGAAACTTCGATCATTAGAAGAAAAGAGAAGCTGGGGTGGTGGGTTTTCAATTTGAGAAGCACTGCTATAACCATTCATCCCTCTCTAAAGTCCGTAAAAACAGCAATGCTTCACTAAAGCACAAGGCGGTGCGAGGTGGAACCATCACTGAACAGCACCGCCTTGCGGTTTGTTTTGACTAACGCCGGCTTGCAGCCGAATTCCGCTAGCCTGCGACCATTACGGTTGGTACCACGTCAGCCCGAGTGCCCCTTCGCCAACATGGGTGGCGATGACGGGACCGAAATAGCTGATGAAAAACTCGACGTGCGGATAACGAGCGGACAGTTCATCGCGCCAGCGACCCGCTTCATCCGGCTGATTGGCGTGGATGACGGCGGCTTTCAGCGGTATGCCTTTTTCCGCGTCTTCGGCGAACAGTTCTTCGATGCGTTTCACCGCTTTTTTGCGTGTGCGGATTTTTTCAAACGGTACGATCACTTTGTTTTCAAAGCGAAGGAGTGGCTTGATTTGCAACAGGCCGCCGATGAATGCCTGCGCTCCAGTCAGCCGCCCACCCCGCTGTAAGTGAGCTAAGTCATCGACCATAAAATAGGCGCGCAACGTTTGCTTGATTTCGTCTAAGCGGGCGATGATCTCCTCTGGGGTGCGACCTGCTTGCGCCATTTCCGCTGCTTCCATGGCATAAAACCCTTGCGCCATGCAGCTGATTTCCGAATCGTACGCCAAAACGCGTAAGCCGTCGACCATCGTCCCCGCCGTAACCGCCCCTTGATACGTGCCGCTAATGCCGCTTGATAAGTGAATGCTGATGACAGCATCATATCCTTCCTCGCGAAGGGCAGTGAACAAGTCGACAAACTCGCCGACTGCTGGTTGGGACGTCGTCGGCAAGGTCGGGTGTTGCTTCACTTTCGCGAAAAATTCATCTGTAGTCATGTCAATTTCTTCGCGATACGTTTCCTCCCCAAAGATGACGCTGAGCGGAATTAAGCGAATGCCGAGCCTCTCGCGCACCTCTTTTGGAAGATAAGCCGTACTATCCGTGACAATTGCCGTTTTCACTGACGCCATCCTTCCTGATTCAATGTTTGCCTCCATTATACCAAAACGGTGGGCCGCCCACCACTAACAAGCGAAATGTATAACATCACGACAGAATGGGCATCATAAAGCTGACGTCCGCGAATCACTCAAAGCGTGGTGATTGAAGCAAAAACAAAGCGCCAAAAGGCGCTTCTCTAATAGATAAACGTTTCAGCTCTCCAAAACCATTGGAAGAAACCACAATTTTCACGGCGTTCTAGAAGGTTAGCGACAAACAGCGATATTTTCCGAATTAGGCGCTCTCGTGTCAAGAGAAACTTATAAAATTTCTCCAATGGAGAATTCTCATGATGAATCGGCATTGTCCGCTACATCGTCACCCTTCTAGATGCTTGTCGAGCCCGTGAGCGGATGAAAGATGAACCATCGCCGCAGCGGATGCTAGCCACTATTGACGTCAAAGCAGTTTCACCTGTCATCCAGTAAGGGGGAAGACCTACGATCAGCGCACTTCGACCCAACCGTTTTTGATCGCCACTACGACCGCTTGTGTTCGGTCATTGACGTTCAATTTTTGTAAGATGCTGCTGACATGGTTTTTTACCGTTTTCTCGCTAATGTAGAGCGTTTCACCAATCGCGCGGTTGCTTTTACCGTCCGCCAACAGCTGAAGTACTTCACATTCACGCCGTGTCAATAAATGAAGCGGACGGCGCACTTCTTGTTGGACCATTACATTGCTATTTGTTTCCGTTGTCAGACGGCGGTATTCACGGATCAAATTGTGCGTCACTTTCGGATGCAAGTATGAGCCGCCTTCAGCGACAATTCTCACTGCTTCAATGAGCGTGTCGGCATCCATTTCTTTAAGCAAATACCCGGTTGCCCCCGTTTGCAAGGCGCGCATGACATAGTTTTCATCATCATGGATCGATAAGACGACAACTTTCGTATCAGGATACGTCTCAATCAGCTGTTTTGTCGCCTCAACCCCGTTCGTGTCTGGCATGTTAATATCCATCAACACCAAATCTGGGCGATGCTCTTCAACGATCGAAAGAGCTTCGCGTCCATCGCTCCCTTCGGCCACGACTTCAAAATCACCATCAAACTCTAAAATACGTTTGATACCTTCACGGAACAGTTGGTGGTCATCAATAATGGCAATGCGTGTTGTCATGATTTCCTCTCCTCCTTGTTTGCTGTTTCTAGGACTGAACGGTCAATCGGGACACGGATGAACACAATGGTACCGCCGCCGATTGTTGAGCGGATCGTCAACGTGCCTCCAAGCAGCTCGACCCGCTCCCGCATCCCGATCAAACCGAATGCATTTTCTTTTTTGACAGATGGGTCGAACCCTTTGCCATTGTCTTTCACACTGACAAGCAACTCACGGCATGTCACTTCCATTTTGACATCAATTTGACTCGCTTCAGCGTGTTTTAGGGCGTTTTGCACTGACTCTTGGACAAGCCGAAACACCGCCACCTCCATCCGAGACGGCAATCGAGTCTCCTCACCCATATGTACAAAGGAAATATGGACTCCCTTATTATATTCTTCGGTCGTTTGTAGGTATTTTTTAAGTGTTGGAACTAATCCTAAATCATCAAGCGCCATCGGCCGTAAGTCATAAATAATGCGTCGCACCTCGGATAAGGCGGAGCGTACCATTTTGCGAAAATCGCGAATTTCGGCAATCGCTGCTTCAGTCCCTCGGTCTTTCATCACTTTTTCAACGAGATCCGACCGAAGGAGCACATGGGCAAGGAGCTGCGCTGGACCGTCATGAATTTCCCGCGACAACCGACGCCGTTCTTCTTCTTGTGCTTCAATGATTTTGAGACCGAATTCTTGTTTTTGTTTCGCCCCTTCAATGATCTCGCTTACTTGGCGGAAATCGCTGTTTAAATAGTTGAGCACAACCGTAATTTGACCGACCAAATGATCGGAGCGCTCGATGATTTGTATCAGGCTGGCCAGCCGCCGCTCAAGCTCATCGCGGCGCAGGCGCAGCTGCTTCTCCTGCTCGCGCACCATCGCCAGCTTCATGTGCAGCTCATGTGCAACTTCATACGCCTCGCGAATATCTTGTTCCGAGTGGGACGAAAAGTGTTGGCTCACTTCCGACAAGCGGCGGCGCGCCTGACGCGCTTTGACTTCAAGCTGATCGACCTCTTCGATCACTCTTACAGTCAACCACTTCACTTCCTCCAACTCGCGCAACAAACAGTCTTGCTCTTGGCGTGACTGCTCGCCGATACGAAAAATTTCGTCTTTGCTATGTTGAACGGTGTCGATCATTTTTTCGACAATTTTATCTAAATACTTCTCATCCCAACGTTTTTCCCCTGCCATCTGCCAACCTCCAGCAGCGCTGCCAAGCAGTATGCATGAGCGCCAACAAAATTTATTTGAAGGAAAAAAGTTGTCGATTTATAATAGTAAAAGCATACCCTATCTATCATTTTTTATCTTTAGTTTACCATAGTTAAGGCAAACTGCTAGCCGTTTATGCAAAAAAAAATAAACATAAACAAAAATAAATTGTTTTCACGTTTTTTATAGTCGAGGTGTGTTGTTTTGTTACAAAAATATTACACCGTCAAAGGATATGGTGAGCAGGAAATCGTGATCGAAAAATCGCGGTTTATTTGCTACATCAACCGCGCTGAGACGGAAGAGGAAGCTGTCGCTTTCATTCAACAAATCAAAAAGAAACATTGGGATGCGACGCACAACTGCTCAGCCTATTTGATCGGCGAGCATGATCAAATCCAAAAGGCAAATGATGACGGCGAACCGAGCGGCACCGCGGGCGTGCCGATGCTTGAAGTGCTGAAAAAAAAGGGGTTGAAAGACACCGTTGCGGTCGTCACCCGCTACTTCGGCGGCATTAAACTCGGTGCGGGCGGATTGGTGCGCGCTTATGGACGTGCTGTCACCGAAGGGCTGAATGCTGCAGGCATCGTCGAGCGCCGTCTCATGCGCATCATGCACGTGACAATTGACTACACATGGATTGGAAAAGTCGAAAATGAATTACGCTCTTCCGTATATACTATAAAAGACATCCATTATGCCGACCGGGTCACATTTGACGTTCTCGTCCCTGAGGACGGTCAGCTTCCATTCGCTGAATGGATGACCGAATTGACAAACGGAAGAGCAGAGATTCGAGTTGGGGAAATGGAGTACGTTGAAATGGATCTTCCTTCTGACAAGTAAGAACGAAAACGAGTGAAAAGGAGCTTTTCCATGATGACCGACAAACGAAAACTTCATCGAAAGAAAATGAAGAGAAAAAAGCGGAGACGGCGCCTCATGTTCGGGTGTTTATTGCTGTTTCTAGTATTGGCCGCCAGCGGCCTCGGCTATGCTTCCTTTTTAATGCATAAAATGAAAACAGCCATGAATGAAGCATACGAGGAGATTGGCGCAAAGAAAAATACAGGCGACCATCTTGACCCGAAAAAGGATAGCTTCACCGTTTTGTTTATTGGCATTGATGATAGCAAAACGCGCAACTTCAAGAGCGATACGCGTTCTGACGCTTTAATTTTAGCCGCTTTTAATGCTGACACGCAATTAGTGAAAATGGTGAGCATTCCGCGCGATTCGTACGTATATATTCCTTGTGAAGATAAGTACGATAAAATTACTCACGCTCATGCTTACGGAGGGACAAAATGCACAATTGAATCCATCGAGCGTTTATTTGACATCCCGATTGATTATTACGTCAAGATGAACTTTTACGCCTTTATCGATGTTGTCGATGCGCTAGGCGGCATTGAAGTGGAAGTACCATATAACATTCGGGAAAAAGATGCCGAAGACAATCGGAACGCCATTGTCCTCAAAAAAGGATACCAACATTTAAACGGCGAGGAAGCGTTAGCATTGGCGAGAACCCGCAAAAAAGATAACGATATTGAACGAGGCAAGCGGCAGCAGCAAATTTTGCAGGCCATCTTGAAAAAAGCGAGCCATGCCGGTTCCATTTCGAAATATGATGATGTTATTGAAGCGATCGGAAGCAATATGAAAACAAACTTTACCTTCGATGACATCAAAGCATTAATTTACTATGTATCAACCGGCAACCCACTCCAAACCGAATCACTTGTCTTACAGGGAACCGATGACAATGAAGGGGTTTACTACTATCGACTGGACGAGGAATCAGTACAACAAATATCCGATGCCCTTCGCTCCCAGTTGCATGCATCAGCCGGAACACAACTAGAGAAAGAGAGGAATTAAAAAACACAGAAGGTGTCCCGAAAGTAGCGGGACACCTATTCCATTACCGTCCACCCTTTAGAGGGAACCATCGAACAACATCAGCTTCTCCCCACTTAACGGCTCTCGAATGCGACGAAGGGTAAGATTCATCCCCCTTCAATTTAGCAAATATACCCATATAGTTGGATTTACCATTAAATCACCATTTTTTTGAGAAGCGGTGAAAACACCGAAGACCTTCTCCATCCATCATGGTTAAGTTGAATGCCCCCTCATCTGCACTCACGCCGAGAAATGGGGGATCTTCTCGGTTCAAGATAATAAACAAAGCAGCGGCATTCATTAAGATTCTCTATGTTAGGAAAGGACTATAGCTAAGTCGATTTTCGGCTTCCCCGTGTGCATAAAAATAGCTGTCCCGCCTCTCGGGACAGCTTGTTTATTTCATCTTTCCGTTCACATAACGAATACCTTGGACAATTCGTAAAATCGGTCGATAATTATGACCAACTAAGCCAATTTTTTCTGCCATTACCTCCAGCGCCAGCACCACGACTGTCAAAATAATGAGTGATACCCAAGCGGCAGCTTTGGATAAAATGACAGCGATCAACCCAAATAAGGCACTCACGCCGTAGATAATGAGCACGGTTTGGCGGTGACTGTATCCGAGTCGAAGCAGGCAATGGTGCAAATGCGATTTGTCCGGCGCGGATAGCGGCTGCCGCTTTACCAAGCGACGAATGATCGCGAAAAACGTGTCAGAAATCGGCACTCCTAAAATGATTACCGGGATAATGAAGGAAATGGCCGTTACGTTTTTAAACCCTAACAACGACAGCACGGAGATCATATACCCTAAGAAGAGTGCCCCCGTATCACCCATAAAAATTTTGGCTGGGTGGAAATTATAAACTAAAAACCCTAAGATGCTGCCAATTAGAATGATGCTCATACCAGCGACAAACAAATCACCTTTTAAAAATGCCATCCAAGAAATTGTAATCAATGCGATGGCAGAGACACCAGCTGCTAAGCCATCCAAGCCGTCGATTAAGTTGATGGCGTTCGTAATGCCGACGATCCAAAGGATCGTGAGCGGAATGCTGAACACACCAAAATGCAACTGCGAACCAAACGGCAAGTTAATGTACTCGACTTGAATTCCACCAAACACGACCACGACAAACGCGGCTAACAGCTGGCCGGCCAGCTTGACTTTCGGGGAGAGTTCGATTAAATCGTCAAGCATACCGGTAATAATAATGATAGCACTCCCTAACAAAATGTGCATTTCCACAGCGTTGTCTGGATCCAAAACCAGCACACCGACCATAAAGGCAATATATATGGCTAATCCGCCCAAACGCGGCATAATTTTTTGATGCACTTTCCGTTGATTTGGCCGATCAGTGGCGCCGACAATAAACGCCAATTTTTTGACCAGCGGTGTAATGGTCACGGAGGCTAAGAAGCAAAGCAATAAGGTCAAAAAGTAACCCATAAAAAATCCTCCTTAATCTTTATCATAACCATTCATTTCATTTTCTTGTCCATCGATTTTTTCATTGTTTGCCAATATGTTGGGCTACCGACAACAAATCATTTGCATAAAAACGGCGAACAAAGAAAATACTATAAAAAATAGAGTCGTACCATTGAGGATTATATCATAGACAACAAAACTATTAAATATTTAATTTTCAATAGTTGAACGACTTTGCCTTTATAATCATTCGCAAAAACGTATGAAAAGCGGGGCGTTAATTTACATTTTTTAGTATGAAATGAATGGATATAGAGGATAATTCATGCATTTTGTATAATATTTTTACATTTTAGCTTGTCTGCTACGCCGGTTATGGTACAATAAATAATGAGGACCGTCCTCCGTTTTGCATGAGTATAACCGAAGGAGCGATGGGCGGGTTGAGGCCGGGGAAGGTATCTGCTTGCTGATGCGGGTATCTTCCTTTTTCCAATAAAAAGAACGTTCTGTTGCCTGACAGAACGTTCTTTTTGTTACATCTATATAGCTGATGAGTGGCAAATCACGATTGGATGACGCTGAGTTTCCAACGGCTGAAATCCGGCTCTGCTTTTTGAACAAGCGATGGAGGAAAAATGAATGTCCACGGTTTGCTCGTGTTTGCTTTGATCTCTAGGCGATCCAATTTAAAGCCTCCCCGAGCAACGATGTCTCCTGTTGCATCTTCCACTTGAAGCGGCAGCTGCTCAAGATAAATCGTTTTGTCACTGCCGTTACGAATCAGTACGGTCACACGCAACTCCCCATCGTTCATCGCAGCTTGGAGGCCAAAAACGTTCACTTCGCCACTTTTGGGCGCTCCTAACTCTTCGACAATGCGCCGCAGCTTCTCCTTTTCTTCTTCTGGCAGCGTTTCTTCCCAACTCTTCTCCAACTCAAGCCGATGTTTCGGCTTCAGTTCAAACGCTAACTTCCAACCTTCACTCGGGATCTCATCCGTCCGCAACGTCTCATAGCCGAATATAAAGCGCCACGGACGGCTCGTTTTGGGTGGAAGGTTCCCGAGTTCCTCCAAATCAAACTCTTTTCGAGCCAAAATGCCCCCGTCTTCCCGAAGCAATAATAAAGGAACACGGCCGATTTGAATCGATTTCGGCAAGCTATGGCGCACAAACGCCGATACGACTACTCCATCCACGTCTTTTGACAAACTGATGCCCGACAACGAAATTTGATTGGGCTTTAATGGTGGCAGTTCATTGTTTAAAAAACGAAGCACGTATTGCTCTTCGAGCGGCACGTTCCAAGATGGATGAAGTGACAACTCAGGGTGTACGTCTTCCGTGTTCGTTACTTCCCCTGCTTCTCCCATGATTTCCTGAGCCGCTACGGCTGTATCGCCGCCGCTTTTTTTCTTTTTCTTAAAAAATGGAAACAAAAAACATTCCCCCTTATGATTGGCCTTCTTCCTGTTCTAACGATTGAAGCAATCGCGCCGTATGAACACTGATCTCTTTTTCGATCACTTCATACATTGCTTTAAACATCTCAAATCCTTCTTTTTGATATAAACGAATAGGGTCTTCTTGTTGATAATGGCGCAACCCAATTCCCTCTTTTAACAGTGCCATCTGATCTAAATGGCGCATCCAATAATCATCAATGACGGTCAACATGACACTTTTCAATAACGTTTGCAGCTGGGTGTGTGCTTTTTTCTTCTCGAGCAGCGCTACGTATGACTCGACCGCTTCTGCCACTTTTCGTTTTACATCCTCCAAATCGGCCGGTGGTTGATCAAATGTGATCGGCGTTCGGTATACGATCCGGTTCAACTCTTCCGTCATACGTCTGACATCCCATTCCTCAGGGATTTGTTCCGACAATGCGTATGCATCCACAATACGGTCACAGGCCGAGCGGATCATTGGAACGACAAGCGCCACGCGATCATTTTCCTCAAGCACCCGATCACGGATTTGATAAATGACGTTGCGCTGTTCGTTCATGACATCATCGAGCTTTAAGTTATACTCTCTAACGGAAAAGTTCATCCCTTCCACGATTCGCTGCACTTTATCGACGAACTCATGGATGTCATTGTTTAAAATGCATCCTGTTTCATCGGTTTTCAGCTTCGCCTTTAACTTTTCCGTTTCCTCTGCCGCAAAGCGCCGGAACATGTCATCCTCAAGAGAAATGAAAAACTGGCTTGACCCAGGGTCCCCTTGGCGACCGGCCCGCCCTTTCAACTGATTGTCAATCCGTCGGCTTTCATGGCGCTCCGTGCCAAGGACATGGAGCCCGCCAAGCTCATTGACTCCTTCACCAAGCAAAATATCGGTCCCGCGGCCAGCAATGTTCGTCGCAATCGTCACCCTCCCCCGTTGCCCGGCTCTGGCGATCACTTCCGCTTCTTGTTCGACCGTCTTCGCATTAAGTAATTCGTATGGGACTTGTTCCTGATCTAAATACTTTGCCACTTCTTCCGACTGCAAAATCGACGTTGTCCCGATTAACACCGGTTGCCCGCTCTCATGGCGGCGCTTCACTTCTTTTGCGACAGCAACGTATTTATCGTGGCGCGTCATGTACACCCGGTCAGGCAAATCGACACGGATTTTTGGTCTGTTGGTCGGGATCGGAATGACATCGATCCCATAAATGCGTTGGAATTCTTTTTCTTCTGTTTTCGCTGTTCCTGTCATTCCGGATAAAATCGGGTACATACGGAAATAATTTTGAATGGTAATGGAAGCGTATGTTTTGTTCTCTTCCGTAATTTCAAGTCCCTCTTTTGCCTCAATCGCTTGATGAAGACCGTCGCTTAATGAGCGACCTTCCATTACACGCCCGGTAAATGCGTCAACGAGCAACACTTTTCCGTCGCGGATAATGTAATCCACATCACGTTGAAATAAAACGTGCGCCCGCAACGCTTGAATGACGTAGTGATATAAAACTTGGTGCTCCGCATCGTACAAGTTGTCAATGCCAAACGCCTTTTCTACTTTCTCAATGCCTTCATCTGTCAAGTTAACCGTTTTTGTCTCCCCGTCATATATGTAGTCGACCTCCCGCTCAAACCGCTTGACTAATCTCGCCGCGATATAATGAAGCTCAGTACTTGAACGAGTTTTGCCAGCAATAATGAGCGGTGTTTTTGCCTCATCAATTAACACGCTGTCAATTTCGTCGATGATCGCATAATGGTATGGCCGTTGCACTTTGTCCGAGGCATCGTACACCATATGATCGCGCAAATAGTCAAAACCAAACTCCGTGCCGATGCCGTATGTAATGTCGGCTTGATACGCTTGCTTTTTTTCCTGCGGTGACATTAGCGGCAAGTTGAGCCCGACTGTCAGGCCGAGAAATTCATGAATCTGGCCGATTAAATTCCGGTCGCGCTTAGCCAAATAGTCGTTAGCCGTAATAACGTGTACCCCTTTTCCTTCTAGCGCCCGCAAATAGCTTGGGAGGGAAGCAACAAGCGTTTTCCCTTCACCTGTTGCCATTTCCGCAATGTTTCCTTCGGCCAAAACGAGGCCACCGATCAACTGGACGTCAAAATGGCGCATTCCAAGCACCCGTTTCGCTACCTCACGAACAACCGCGAACGCTTCCACTTGAATATCATTCACTGACTTACCGGAAGCAAGTTGTTCTTTGAACTCATCTGTCTTTCTACGCAATTCGGCATCGGTCAGTTTTTCCATTTGTGGTTCCATACGGTTAATTTGTTCAACCACTCGCATATATTTTTTTAACTGCCGTTCATTTGTATACCCAATCGCTCTTTTCAAGAGTGAAAGCATCCGTATTTCGCTCCTCTATAACGAATTCTTATCTATTATACCAAATTTATAATCTATACGAAATGAACTACCAATATGTTAGTTTTTGGTTATCCATCCAACTTTATGGGCTCTTTGTGAAACCATAAAGAAAAAAGTAGATGTCAAGTTGCACCCACAACACCACTGTTATCCTATAAATGAATAAATTACTTGTAGACATAGTTTGTCGAAAGATATACAATGACATCGATAGGGTTTAGGTTGATAAGCCAGTCTCTCTTAAAGAGGGCTGGCGCTTTTTTTTGCTAAAAAGCCGGGTGCAAAACCCGGCTTTTCATTCGTCTCCTCTGCCTTTCTAAATCTATCCCCCTCAGAGTATAATCCGTCGTTGGCCAAAACCACTCCCATTGTAATCAAAAAATCGGGGAAATCGATAGATACGCTCAGTATAATTACGAGCCATTTCTTTCATCCAGTTTTTTATATACCACGGTAAAAAGCATAGTTTCCCTATGCTTTGATCATACTACCGTATCTCTAGGACACATGACACCCTCCTATGAACATGATATAATAATTAGTTAGTTGAACGGGGTTATCTATATTCAGGAAAAGGAGGTAAAATATTGAAAATATTAGTGATCATCCCGGCGTATAACGAGGAAGCCACCATCCAAAATACGGTGCTCAACTTGCAGCGCATATGTCCGTACGATTATATCGTCATTAACGATGGTTCGACGGATCGAACGGGCGATATTCTCGACCAGTCCGGGTTTCATCACCTTGATTTGCCTGTTAATTTAGGCATCGGTGGAGCAATGCAAACTGGGTATCGCTATGCGCTCGAACACGGTTATGACTACGCCATTCAGCTTGATGCCGACGGCCAACACGATCCGAACGATTTAGAAACGCTTGTTAGGGAAATGATCACATCTGGCTATGACATGGTCATTGGTTCACGCTTTGTCGAAAAAACAAATTATAAAGGAAGCCGATGTCGCCGCCTTGGTATTCTTTACTTCTGTTACTTGCTTTACCTCGCGTGCGGCGTGAAAATTACCGATCCGACATCAGGCTATCGCATTGTCAATCGCCGTGTCATTCGTGAGTTTGCCCGCGAGTATCCGATTGATTATCCCGAAGTGGAAGTCATCGCCCGCCTTGCCAAAAAAGGATATAAAATTAAAGAAGTGAAAGTGGAAATGAATGCGCGCCAAGGGGGACGGTCATCGATTACCCCATTTAAATCGCTGTACTATATGACGAAAGTCACTTTCACCTCATTAATTCGTGCGATCTTTTCGTAAAAGAGGTGAAAGATCATGAGTAGCGTTCAATGGATTACAGTAGCATTGGCTTTTTTATTCTTAATTCAAGTCATTTCCTATTCGGTTCGCAACCAATTGCGGGACAGGCAGGCATTTCTTTGGTTTTCTTTATCCATCATCGGGCTGTTGGCCGCTTTTGGCCTAGAGCCGCTCAACCGTTTCGCAGCAGTGCTTGGCATTTCCTACATGCCGGCGCTCGTTTTTGCCATCGCCTTTTTAGTCGTTTTGAACGTCTTGATGTACCAATCGATTGTCCTTTCCCAACATGAGGAAAAAATCAAGACGCTCATTCAAGAAATCGCCTTAATTAAACATGAACAGAAAATGAGCGAACGTGAGGAAGAGAAGGATGAACGTCAGTAATTGGCTATGGATCGGACTCAACACTGTTCTTCTTGTCACCGGTCAGTTTTTATGGAAATACGGCATGACACGGCAGAAGTTCGAGCTAGACGTTATATCCGTCATTAAGCTGTTACTCTCGCCGTGGATTTTGCTTGGATTGGTCGTATACGGGGCGGCAACCATCCTCTGGCTGTTCATTTTGTCGCGTGTCCCGCTTAGTGTCGCCTATCCGCTGCAAAGCTTCGCCTACGTACTGGCGGTATTTGGCGCCTATGCGTTCTTTCACGAGCCGCTTTCTGTCCCGAAAATCATTGGCGTGATCCTTATTATGCTTGGGGTCTCATTTATCGGTTTTTCCGCCAATGGCTCGTAACGCTCAAATGAAGGAGTGACAACCATGTCATTTCGCTTTCAACCGAAAATCGCCATTTGGCTCGTGGTACTTCTTGCTTTCGCTTTGCGCCTTCTCGCTTTATGGACGTACGGGCTGCATTTGACGCTCAACAGCGACGATATGGGATACGTCCGCAGCGCGAAACAGCTGCTTGAGACGGGCATGCTCACCTATCATCGTCCCGATGAGCCGACCGTCCACATTATGCCAGGCATGCCGCTGTTGCTGGCGGCGTTGTTTTCCGTATTCGGTTCAGGAGATGTCGGCCTTTATGCCGCGAAACTCGTCATGATCGCCTTTGGCACCGGAAACGTCTATTTGATTTATTTGCTCGGGAACGACCTCGGCCGTCCGTGGGCGGGCGTGATCGCTGCCCTCGGCACAGCACTGTTTATCCCTTTGATCGAAACCGACAATTTAACACTAACCGAGGCACCGTTTTTGTTCGGTTTCCTGTTGTTCATCCGTTTCGCCATTCGCCTTGGCCGCCATCGGCACATGGCCGATTTTTATAAGCTGATGGCCGCCTATTTGTTTTGCCTGTTTTTCCGGCCGACGATCGCCCTCGTTCCGTTCGCGTTGCTTGGGTATTTTTTACTGATTCGCTACCCGTTTCGGCTGGCAATCAAGCAAGTAGCCATAGCGGTCGTGCTCGTCGTTCTCGCGTTGAGTCCATGGTGGGTGCGAAACTACATGCATTACGGGGAGTTCATCCCGCTGACCGGCAGCTCCGGTGACCCGCTCTTGCTTGGCACGTATCAAGGGTACGGCTACCGTTATGGCCCATCGTATAAAGAGATCGTCAACACGATCGAAACACAACATCCTAACATAAACCATTATGAAAAAGAAAAACTAAAAAAAGCGATCGCCATCGAGCGAATGAAAACATGGTATCGCACCAACCCGAAACAATGGTGGGAGAGCTATACGATCAAAAAAACAAAAACACAATGGGAACAGTCATTCTATTGGATCGAAATTTTCGGCGTTTCGAAGCAAAAAATGACCTCCTGGCATCAGCGCATCGTCTGCTTGGCGTTCGCCTCCGCTTTGCTCGCCATGTTTACCTTGAAACGGCAGCGGCGCGAGCTGTTGTTTTTCCTTTTGCTCATCGCTTACTTTACGGCATTAAACAATGTCTTTTTCGCCTACCCGAGATACAATCTCCCATTAATGCCGATTTTGTTTTTATTGATTGGGCTGTTTCTCTCCTCAATCGCATGGCGTCCAAGCCGCAAAAAAGCCGCTTCTCCGTGAAAACGGAAGAAGCGGCTTTTGATTACGGCCGCAATAACTGTTCAAACTGACGAAGCGAAATCCGTGGATACACCCATTGCCGTTTTAACTCAAACGCTGGATCTCCAGGATAAACGGTCCCTTTTTTCGTCGTAAACGCCATGGTAAACCCAGCTTGTTTTACCATACCAATGACCCGTTGATTATAGGCACCAAACGGATAAGCGATGGCCGTCGCCCCAATTTTTTCTTTACTCGCCAATAAATCAGCCATCACGTCTTCATATGGCTTAAACAGCAAATACGGGCCATATTCCTGATCCGACAAGTGAAAATGGTTCGTATGGCTTTCAAACGTCATAATATCACGCATTTGGGCGATTTCTTGTTTGCTTAAAAACTGTAAGCCTGTCGGGTCGAACGGCTGTGGAGCCGGGCGCATTCTTCCTGTAATCATAAACACGGTTGCCCGAAAGCCGTACCGCTTGAGCAATGGGTACGCGTATATGTATGTTGACTTCAATCCGTCATCAAACGTAATGAGCACCGACTTCGGCGGCAGCAATTGCTCATTTCGTACATAGGCAAGCAACATATCCGGGGTAATCGCCGTATAGCCGTTCTCTTTTAAGTATGTCATTTCTTTGAAAAACTGGCTGAACGGAACTGTTGTTGTTGAACGAAACAGTGGCTCATCGAAATCATCTAATATATGATGGTACAACAACACCGGCACACCGTGATCACTTTCAGTTACATGCTTGTAAATGTATCCGTCTCTTCCGCCGAATTCAATCAAATAAAATAGGGCGGTCTCGGCTTTGATCGGATAACGGACTCCAGACTGAATGGAACCGATCGCCTGCTTATTTCCTTTTTGAAAAATATACACTTGTACCTCTTTCTTCGTAATCACACTTTTGGGCAGCCGATCCGGTTCGCGGGTGAAAGCATACGGGCGCCCAAGCTTCGCTTCGTCCTTTTTGACCATCCCTTTGACAAACCCGTATCGGATGAAAAAATAATGTTTATTTTCATCAACGACTTCAAATACCCTGCCGCTATAAATCGTTCCGACTTTTTGCATATCATTCGCCACATAGGCGTATACTGGCGCCGATGCTCCTTTTGATTGAATAAATAACGGGACCTTAGTCTCTGCTTGCCCACTTTTTTCCCATCCAAAAAACAGAAGAAGGAAAAAAGCGAGCCAAAAGATCCGATACTTCAATGATACACCCCTCCATTTCATTGTTATTTCTACCCAGATATGACTATGACCCTATTATTTTACTACTAAACTTTTCTCTAAAAAACCAATCTATCAAAAAATGTCCAATCGTGACATATGGACTCCTTTTATACTAAAATATGATTATGCCTACACCGATTGATGGAGGAATGAACGAATGATTTACCGAAGCCATCCGTGGAAGGAATTGCTTCACCCAAACACTACTTTTGGGCAGCTAAAAGAAGCGGAACGAGTGAAACGCGTCATCCCGATCCTTTTGCTTTTTCTGTTCTTCTCTGCTGTTCTTTCGTTTGTCCGTGCTTATATCGGCGTCGGAACGGAAGAGTTGGCCAAGTATCTCCCCCGCTACACCGATGAACAACGAACGCTGTTGCACTTGCTGTTTGCCGGGGGGCACATCGTAGGCGGAATGGTCGCTCCGTTGCTCTTTTTTTTCATCAGCTCGTTCGCATTTTATGCCTTGTTTGAGGAAACCAATTTGGCGAAACTGATCGCCGTCCAGCTCTCCGTCTGGTTCATTTTTCTCATAGGAGAGGCTGTATCACTTCTATTGGAATGGGCTTTTGGTCTCGATACACTGGTTTCACCGTTTTCGCTCGGCGTCTGGGGACCTTATCTAACGGACGACCGATTCGTATGGGCGCTGTTGCGCTCTGTTTCGCTCTTTTCCGTTTGGGCCGTATATATACAAGTCGTTGCCTTGCGCACCTTCACAAATCAATCGATCGGCCGCATCGTTGCGACGGTCATCGCCGTTGATCTCGTATTCGCCTTTTTCGCGGCCGTATGTACGGAATTCCCATTTGAATGGTTCCAATCATGAAAGGAGAGGTCACCATGAAACGAGCGTTAACCGCCATCTTGGCTATAGGCCTCATCGGCACCCAATTTTACGCAGCATTCGCTGATGACAGCCGTGTGCCCAAATCGGCTTACGCGAAAGAATGGACGAAACCAAAACAACAAAACGTGAAAGAAACAATCAAAACAACAGGTTTTACCGCCCCGGCAGAGCGGACATTCATCTATTACGACCCGCAGCGCGGCGCCATCGATGAAATTCTCGTGAAAAAAGGGCAACCCGTCCAGCCCGGCACCCCGCTGTTGCGCTATCGCACAGACGCCATCGATCGTGAGCTTGCTCAGCTCACGTCGAAGCAACAACAACTAAGCATGCGGCTTAGCCAACTGTCTGAAGAAATCCAAGGCTACCAGTCCAGAGTCGCTGCCACGCCAGAAAACAACTTCGAAAAACAGCAATGGGAAGAAAAAGCAAAAGAAGTGGAGCGTGAAAAAACAGAATTAGAGTGGCAGCAACAACAATATGAACAAGAACGGATGGAACTGCTCAAACAAAAAGAGGAACAAACAGTCGAAAGCACAGTGGACGGCATCGTCGAATCCATCGCTCCCAATCCATCAACCTCCCGTCCGCTGATCACAATCGCGTCTCATACGATCGTCATTCAAGGGAAAATCACCGAGTCGCTCGTTGGGAAGCTCGCCATCGACCAAGCCGTCACGATCCACCTCCCGAACGAATCGAAAGGACTAGGCGGCATCGTGAGCGACATCGGCTCATTTCCAATCAACGAGCCAAGCTTCCGACAACGAAGCGAATATCCGTTCACCGTACATCTGGTCGAACAAGCCCAACATGCCAACAAGCCGCAACCAACGATTCCATTCGGCTACCACGTCGACATCACGATCGTGACAAAAGAAAAAAATGGGGCGATCACCGTTCCTGCTAAAGCCGTATGGCACGAAAACAATCGGGCGTATATCTACGTCATCCGCAACGGCCAGCTCGAAAAACGGCGCGTCACCTTAGGAATGAAACAAGGCAACCGCCAAGAGATCGAACAAGGCTTGACAGAAGAAGAATACATCATGGTCCACCCGAGCCGCGACCTAAAACAAGGAATGAACGTATGGATACCTCTCGAAATCAACAAGCCATCAAAAGAAACGATCCAACAAGTACGGAAACGAGACATGGCGAAATATTTCTTAGAAGGGTTTTTCGGGGCGTTTTAAGTGTACAAGGGCAAACCAACCCCGCGAGCGAAGTGGAGCGCTCTCGGGGTTGGTCAATTCCATATTTATACACTTTTTTGAAAAGAAGAAAATTTTAACTGGTGGATAATCAGGTAAACTGATCTTTATTAATTCTTCTCAATGTAGATTTGGTACTTTCACGGATTATAAGTTTTTCATTCATAAAAAGACAATGCCAACAAAGGACAAAGAACACCGTTCGGGATCACTTTTTCTACTTCAACCATTTCTTTTTTTGAACATTTTCAAATTCAGCATAACGAGTAAAACCCATCAGAACTGCTGTCTCACATCATCGCTGACTGTCATGATCAAAAAAGTATTTTGTGACATCGAATCTAGAGCTTGGATAATGGAATCGGGTATTTGTGGAAAATCGTTTGACGGCCGCGTTGGTGGGCCACTTGGTTCATCACCCCCTTATCTTGGCCTTTACGGGGAAAAGCTATCATCTACGGAGCACTCTCTCTACCATCCCCCGCTCCCCTCCTGCCTTGCAATCATAAATCTCAGGCTGATACACTTATGTATTTTTCTCGTGTTTCTCTGTATTTTTCGATGACAAAAAACATGGATAAAAGCAAAGAATCCCCTCCCTATCATGGCATTGATTTGTAGAGAGACCTGATTTCAAAAGCATGGTAGTGCACTATTATGGTAATGCCCCCAGTTTGGCATAAAAATTGACCTGTCATGTTTAATGAAAGACCAAGTAATTCAATGTCCGAATTGCGGAAAGGAATGGGGGCGGAAGAAATAAAAAGAAGGAAGAAGCAGTTTGTGGCGTGGCATAGTCATAGCAGTGTATAAGAGAAAAAAATCCTGCGGAAAATCCTCTCTGCAGAACTTTGGACATTTTCCGAGTAGTAGTGGCAGGCACGGAACCAACTGGCGTCTGGTTGGGAAATAGTAGGTAAAAACAAATAGACAAAAAGACCTTATTCTTCACTAGTTCGTTTTTGAAAACCAAATAAAACAGAAACGAGAAGAGGTGTTGATTCAAGTCTCAAATGACTAGAATATCATCCACATCCATTTCAGGGAAAAGCCATTGTCGCTTTACCTTTTTTCTTTTTAATTGAAGAAAGGAAAAAGAAAAGCCCCGCAGAAATTTCTCTCCGCAGAGCTTTTCGGCATTTTCTGGCGGTGACAAGCACCGTCCTTAAGCATATTAATTAGTCAACAATTGTTACTTTGAATGCTACAGGAGCAGGTAAGATATCTGATACAGCTGTAGTATCTACATCAGAAACTACTACTGTAAACGAACCAGATGTTTTTCCTGGTTTTAAAGTCACTGTACCAGCTGAAATAGTTACGTTAGATTCATTTGTTGTTATAAATGCAATATTTGATATTGTGTCTGTATTCACTAAAGTTCCAGGAGCAGCCGCTGTATCCCAATCAATTGCTTTAGATGCTTGGTCTAGTATAGATAACTTCGGCTCAATTGTATATTTACCAGCAACTGCATCATAGTGTCCATAGAATAGCTCTGTAAGTGTTAATGGTTGATCTGCAGAACCATTAATTTTATCGTTATCAATAACGATATCTGCAGTATTGATAACCGCTTTTGTAGCTACAGGATCAGTATTTTTATAAGCGATTGTTTTAGTACCAATCTTTGTATTATTTACTTTAACATCTACATTTAATGTTCCAGAGCCAGCAAAAGCTTTGTATGCATTTGCATTTACAACAGCTACTGACTGACCAACGACATTAATATAATTTTTCACTTCAGGGTTTTTGTCATAACCTTGAATCTCTAAAGTAACGCCAGATGTTACAGCCTGAATTTTGTTTCCTTGAGCATCAACTTCGTAAACTGCAAAGTTTACTGCATCATCATTTGTTTCAGGAGCAACATCTTTGTCCAAATCAATTTCTGTAGCATCTGTTTCAATTACATAACCAGCGAATGCGCCAGCATCTTTACCTGTTACAGTTAAAGTTTTTGTAAATACTACGTTACCTTTAGTATCTTTAAACTCTACTGTAATTGTTGCAGTTCCTTTTCCAACTTCAGTGATTGTTATTGGAAGAGAAGAAGATGCTGAAGCAACATCATTTACTGTAACTGTAGCAACATTTGTATTGCTAGATTTGGCAGTTAATGTACCAACTTTAGTTCCTCCAACAAACACAGCGTTAGATGTAACTGTTGCTTGGATTTTTTCACCATATTGGTCAACGATGTTGACATTTACAGAATCAGTCTCGCCAGAATTTAATGCAGTATTGAAGTAAACATTGGATTTACTTAAATTTGCATTTGTAATTGTAGAATCTGCTTTAACTGTAAAGCTAACAGTAGTTACAAAGCCACCAATTGTTAACTTAACTTGCGCAGTACCAGTAGAATAAGCATTAACAACTAACTCGTCACCAACAACAGACACAGTAGCAACAGTTGGAGTTAAGTTTTCAATTTTTGTTACATCGCTAGCAGATAATACTTTCTCAGAACCATTATTATCTTTTACTAGAAGCTCCAAGTTAGGAGTTTCTGATTTTTTCATTTCAGAAGTTAGTTTCCCATCTTTTACTGCTTGTTTATAAGCAGATACATTATCTACATCATCACCTAATCCAAAACCAACAAGTGATGTTATAGCAGTTGGTGCTAAAGTAACCTTAATTGCATCGCTTTGCTTAACTACAGTAGTACCAGATTTAACTGTGACTTGTACATAGGCAGTTTCACTTGTAGAAACAGAACCAACTGTTCCAGCAGTTGTACTAACTTTTGATGAAGTAGAAGAAATTTCTACAGTATATTTATCAGTTACATCAACACCGTTAGCATTTACTAGTTTTACAAAGTCAGCAATGTCTTCGCCTGGAACAAATGTAGTTTTTGTTAATTCAATTTTGCTAACTTCACCAATTTCATAAGTAAACTCTACTGTAGTTGCTTCTTTTAATTCAACACCAGCAGCAGATTTTACACCATTCACAGTAATTTTGTAAGTTTCTTTATCTGTAAATTCTTGGTTGAAAGTTAATTTAACTTCTTTTTTATTATCAGGGTTAATTTCTGCCTTAACCACTGTTAATCCGTTATCAACTGTGAAGTTAGTAGCTGTAGCTTCACCAATTTCACCTTTGAAAGTTACAACCGCTTGTGTAGAGTTAATCGCACTTACCGATACAACTTCCGGAGCCACATTCAAGTTCGCCGCACGATATACCAACAGCGCAAATTCACCGCGCGTGATATCTGCGTAAGCGTTGAAGCTTGTTTCCGTTTTACCTTTCGCTACGCCATTGTCATAGAGCGCTTTAACGAACGGAGCCCACGTTGCGTTGACGTCCGTGAACAGAAGCGCGTTGTCGTTTTGTTTTTCTAATTTATAAGCGTTGGCAATGATTTTCGCCATTTCGACACGAGTCAGGTTGTCATATGCACCAAATTTACCATTGCCTTTTCCGTTCAAGATGCCCGCTTCAACCAACGCGTTGACGTATTTTGCACGGTCTTTCGGTACATCCGTGAAACCAGCGTCTTTTGCGTTTTCTACATCAAGTTTCAATACTTTCGCCAAGATGACCGCTGCATCCAAGCGAGTGATTTGTTCGTAAACGCCGAATTGCGTTTCTGTTTTACCGTTTGTTGCACCTGTCGATACTAAGAAATCGACCGCATCTTTGTATTGCGGCGCAACGTCAGTAAATCCTGCAGCTAAAGAAGCAACAGGGGCTACCGCAGATGCAACCATGGCTGCTGTTGCTGTCGTTGCAGCAAATTTGCGATAGGACTTAGGTTGATAAGCCATGAATGATTTCCTCCCCGTTTTGCATATATTTTTATTTTTATAGTGAATCGAAGGCATCAGGATAATTAGCATGCCTGTGCCGTTCGATTAGCTAACGAGATCAGGAACACAGCCTCATGCGATGATGATTAACCCACGAATATCAACCCACACGAGTATGTATATTAGCACGATAAAAAATAATTCTATCGTACAACCCACAAAGGTCAAAACTCCCAAACTCAACTACTATTCTATCAAAAACATAGGATTTTTCAACTGTTTTTTACAAAATTCTCATCATGTTGGGCGATTAGGAAATATATAGGTCACAAACACTATTATACAATAAACCCAAAAGTTGTAAATGTATTTAGTAAAAAAATACGCAGACTTTATGCCTGCGTTCTTGACGACCGGGCGCTGGCCTGATGGACGAACGCCATGGCCAGCCCCGAGATAAGCCAAAAGATCGTATTCAACTGTGGGATGAAAATTAAGTTGTTCGATAAGTTTTGCACGATAAAAGTAGCACTGCCAGCGATTAAGGCGACGGTAATAAGTTTACCTAGGCGATCGGATGACGCGAAGTAAAGACGAAGCAAGTACCCATAATAAACAACGTAAATGGCAACAAAAGCAATTAAGCCAAGGAAGCCGGTTTCCGCCCCCACTTTTAAGTACGAGTTATGGACGGAATATTGATCATGGCCAATATACAGCTCCGGATATTTCGTGACATACTCTTTATAGCGAACTAAATAGTTACCGATGCCGACACCGATGACCGGATTTTCTTTCATCATCACCCAGCCTGTCTTCCAAAGGGTGACGCGGGAAACGACAGCGCGGTTGGTCGTCTCCTCGTCTTGGGTTGCTTCTTCATCATCAGGCTCTTCATCCAAAAATCCGCCGTCTTCATCGCTGCTGTTGCCATCGACGTGATTGGTCGAGTCACTGTGCAAGTGACGGCTAATGATTTTTTCCATCGCGTAAACTGCTGAGTAAGTACGCGATTGCACATCTGGCATGAAATACACAATGGTTAAAAGTACCGCGAACGATACGAGAATGTGTGGGCGGATGACGTTTTTGAAGAACGTTTTCGGCATGAGCAGAATAACAAGCACCAATCCACCAAGCATAGCGACCCAAGCAGCACGCGTGTAGGTCAAGACAAGGTTGATGACATAAATGGCGTATACGGCAAACGTCAGCAATTGCGCTTTTTTGTCACGCCAATAGACAACGGCGAATAAAAGCAACGCAGGAATGACAAGATTGAGAAACGACGCGTAATAGTTCGGATTGACAAGAGTAGAGTCAACGCGCCCTTTTGCTTCTTTCAAGGCGTATAGTCCTGCTGTGTTAAGCGAGATGTCGAAAATGTACTGGATGACCCCATACACGCCGACAAGCAGAGCAGAAAGTCCGAACGATTGGGCAAAGCGCACGTATTGCTCGCGGGTAAATTGGACTTTGACGACAATGAAAAACAAAACGACATACGACAGATAGCGGGCAAGCTCCATGATGGCCGGAGCAAGGCTAGCCGCTTTCACTAACGAGACGATAGCGATGAGCAAAAAGGCAATAAATGCCAACAAGATCGGCCTCACCGGAAAATCATTCAGTTTGATTCGTCTCTGCCTATAATCGACTAGCGCTGCCAACGTGATGAGCGGAATCATCACAACTTCGGCGGAAAGCGGCAGTGGGCCGATATACATTTTGTACGAAACGAGCGGAATGAGAAAAAGCGCCAATAAGACGGCGTAGTATGTGAACGGTTGTCTAACTCGCATCGTTTAAACTCCTTTTTTCCTAGTTCGATAGATGGCCAAGACGCGCTCGTACGTGGCCATCGTTTCTTCATATAAGCGCTGTAAAGAAAAATGGGTAGAGGCATGTTCATACAGCCGTTTCCCCATCGTTTTCAGCTCATGCCTTCGGCTGCGCGCTTCGCGCATAGCTTGAGCAAGCGCAGCGCGATCGCCAACTGGGACGATCCACCCCATGTCGCTAGAGGCGATGAGTTGGCTTACTCCGCCGACATCGGTGGAGATCACCGGCAAACGTTCATTGGCCGCCTCAAGCAAGGCGAGCGGAAAGCTTTCGCTATAAGAAGCCATTAAGGCCACATCAGACAGCGCGTAAATGTCCGCCACATCGCGGCGAAACCCGAGAAACTGCACTTGACGCCCGATGCCGCTTTGCGTTGCTTTTTCACGCAATTCGGATGCCAGCGGGCCATCGCCAACAACAAGCAGCTTCATATCGGGATCGGAAAGCGAGGCGAGGGCTTCAAAGACGAGGGCATGTCCTTTAATCGGGTGAAGGCGGGCGACCATGGCAATCACCAAATCGTCTTCCCGAAGCCCGAGATCAGCGCGCTGCAACATGTGCGGACGGGGGGCATCATCAAAGTCGATGCCGTTGTAAATCGTTTGAATTCGTTCAGCGGCAATGCCGAGCTCCATCAAACTTTCTTTAAACCGTTCCGAGACGGCAAAAAAATAGTCTACCTTCTGAAGTGCCCACACGTTGAGGCGGGTAAACCATTTTCCTTTCCATCCTGATTTCATAAAATCGAGGCGCGGATCGCTATGGACAGTCGTCATCCATGGGATGGCGATTTTCCGTTTGATGAGCGCGCCGTACAAATTGGCGCGCGGCCCATGTGTATGCAAAATATCGAAACGTTCGCGACGAATGAGCGCAACAAGCTTCGATAGCACGGACAAATCATAGCGGGATGATTGGGCAAGAAGGCGCACATCGATCCCCGCTTGACGCGCCTCCGCAGCGAGCGGCCCATCTTGGAACACGACGAGTGTCGCGGTACCCGGGGCAAACTTCGATAAAAGGGTGACGACATGTTTGCGTGACCCTCCTGTTTCCCCGCCGCTAATGACGTGCAACACGTTCACCGTCATCTCTCCCTAGCAGCCGGACTCGCCGGCTGTGCGTTTTTCGGTCAGTACTTTCCAAAGAAATTTCGGCAAGGCGAGCTGCCGTTTGAACCGTTTTGGATCGGTGACGAGCCGGTACAGCCATTCGAGGCCAAGCGTTCGGAACAATTTTGGCGCCCGTTTGACATGTCCGGCAAACACGTCAAAGCTCCCGCCGACTCCTTGAAACACTTTCACGTTGAGCCGATCCATGTGCGCTCGGATCCATAGCTCTTGTCTCGGGCTGCCAAGAGCGACAAACAGTATATCGGCGTTTGCCTCATTAATGGCTTGAACAACCGCTTCATCATCGTTCACATACCCGTTCATGTAACCAGCAATGCAAAGACGAGGGTATTTCGCTTCGAGGTTTTCTTTCGCTTTTTTCACGACCTCTTCTTTGGCACCATACAAAAAGACGCGATATCCTTTTTCCGCTGCCCGAGCGATGAGCCGCTCCATCAAGTCGATGCCCGTCACCCTTGATGCGAGATGCCCGCCTTTTAACTTCGAAGCCAACACGACACCGATGCCGTCCGGAATCTGGTACGTCGCCGTGTTAATGAGCTGTTTTAGTTCATCATTTTTGCCTGCAGCGATCACTTTTTCCGGGTTGACGGCAATAATCGTCGATTTTTGGCCGGCTTCCATCCGCTTTTCGATATCAGCAAGAATGTCGTCATACGTTAAGGTGGAGACGTACACCCCTAAATATTGCTCTTTTTCCATAGCTGATCATACTCTCTCCGGTGGTTGTTCTTGAATAGCTTGGACGACCGATAAATGGCCGATTTGATATACCGTCACGTCTTCATCGTCAAGACCGATGCAATTTTTCGTATCGAAGATGACCTTGGTTTTCATCGACGCCAATTCCTCGGCTGTTAGTGTTTTGAATTCGTTATGGTCAGCTAAGACAACGACAAGATGTGCCCCATCGAGTGCTTCCTCTTTCGTAGAAAGCGGAAACGGCACTTGCGACGGCTTAACGTGCGGGTCGTAAGCACGGACGTCAAACCGCTCGTTCCGCCGCAGCTCTTCGTAGATTTCAATGGCCGGGCTCTCGCGCACATCGTCCGTATTGCCTTTGTACGTTAAGCCGAAGACGGCGATGACCGGCGCTTCGAGTTCCGCCGTCATGCGTTTCACTTGCTCGACGACAAAGTGTGGCATCGAGTTATTAATGCGGCGCGCCGTTTGGATGAGCTGCGACTCTTCTTTCGCCTTTTCGACGATAAAGTACGGATCAACGGCCAAGCAATGCCCACCGACACCAGGGCCTGGCAAATGAATATTGACGCGCGGGTGTTTATTGGCAAGCTCGATGACTTTATGAGCATTGACGCCGACACGTTGCGCGATTTTTACGAGTTCATTTGCTAAAGCGATGTTGACATCACGGAACGTATTTTCCATTAATTTCGCCATTTCAGCAGTCACAGCTTCCGTCTCAATCACTTCGCCTTTGACGATCGCCCGGTAGACGTCGGCTGCTTGTTTTGCTGCCTCTTTCGTGACACCGCCGACGATTCTTGTGTTCTCGACGAGTTCAATTAAAATGCGGCCCGGCAAGACACGTTCTGGGCAATGAGCCAAATACACATCTTGCTCCGGGTCAAAACCGTGCTCGCGAATGATCGGTGCGACGACATCGTCCATCGTGCGTGGTGGAATCGTCGATTCAACGATGACGACGTTTCCTTTCCGCAAATATGGCGCTACCGATTTCGTCGCTTCAATAACGTAGTCGATGTTGGCAGTATAATCGTCATGAATCGGTGTCGGAACGGCAATGATGAACACATCTGCCTCTTCCGGAGCGAGCTGCGCCCGGAATTTCCCTTCTTTGACGACCCGGTTGACAAGTTCGGCTAATCCTGTTTCTTCAATATGAATGTTGCCGCTGTTGATCGTTGCAACGACGGTTTCGCTCACATCCACGCCGACAACGTCAAATCCAGCAGCGGCAAATATTGCTGACGTCGGAAGTCCAATATAACCTAGCCCGACGACACACACTTTTTTCATCGTGAAAACCTCTCTTTTTGTAAACTAGAATTACCTTTTTTCGAGCTTTTTCGACCAATCACGTTATAGTATAACAAACCATCATCCATTTTGCATCATTGAATCTATAATAGGCAAATGCTACAATTAAGGTTGATTTTTGTGGAACGATGTTCGTTTAAGAGGAGGAGTTATGTCGTTGAAAATTGTCATCTCTGGCTTTTATGGACTTGGCAATACGGGAGATGAAGCCATTTTAGAAGCGATTATCGACAATCTTCGAGCCGAATTGCCGAACCCGGATATTACTGTGTTTTCCCTGTCTCCCGAACAAACAGCGAAAGCGCATGGGGTGAAAAGCGTATACCGTGGATGGCGCCATGATAATAAAGGAAAAATTCGGGCGCTGCGCGAAGCCGATTTATTAATCAGCGGCGGTGGAGGGCTGCTTCAAGATACGTATCCAACACGCTTTTTGTTCGGTCCGCTTCCTTATTATTTATTAATTGTGTTTTTAGCGAAGTTGTGCGGGACGAAAGTCATGTTTTTCTCGCAAGGGATCGGACCGGTCAACACGACGTGGGGAAAGATTTTAATGAAAGTGTTTGCCAATATGGCTGATTTTATTACTGTCCGCGATGCGTATTCGAAACAGTTGCTTCACGAGCTAGGCGTGACAAGACCAGAGACGGTCGTCACCGCTGATATTGTCTTTGCTTTTCATCATAAGGAAGATAATGCTTGCCTTGAAAGCCTTCCGCTTCGTGGCGATGAACAGCTCGTCGCCGTATCGGTGCGTCCGTGGCTTGATCAACGCGACTATTATGGAAAAATCGCCCGCGCGCTCGATCAGTTGATCGAACTCGAGGGCATTACGCCGGTCTTCGTGCCGATGGAAGGACATCATGATGTGCGTGCATCTGAGCGAGTCGTCGAACAAATGAATCATCGGTCCGCTTGTCATATTCTCGGCCCAGATTTTACACCGAACCAATATTTACATTTTATTAGCCGTTGCCGTTTGACGATCGGCATGCGTTTGCATTCGCTCATTTTTTCGGCCTTGACAGGCGTCCCGCATATCGGTCTCAGTTATGACCCGAAAGTGGAGAGTTTGCTGAAGCGGTCCGGCATGTGGGACTATTCGTTCCGTCTGGAGGAGATCGACGTTGATCGGCTCGTGAACAACGCCCGGTATATGCTCGCTGAGCGTGAAGCCGTCAGTGCGGTTGTTCAAAACAACGCCAAGCAAATGCGTCAGGAGGCCATGGAAAACATTCGGCTGTTGAAAGAAAAATTTTTCCCGCAAGGAGAAGATCGCCGATGAATATTTTGCTAGCAACTGTCTTTGACTATCCGCATGCCGGAGGGTTATCCACCCATGTAACCACATTGAAAGCTGGGCTTGAGGCACGGGGGCATCGTGTAGACATCGTTTCATTCAGCGATGTTCCCCCAGCCAAGCAAATGGTGCTGGCTAAGGGACCAAGCTTTTTGCTGAATAAAGTGTCAAAAGGAACGGGCATTATTTGGAGCCATGCAGTGAGACAGCGGCTTCTTTCCCGTCTCATCGCCGACAAAGCCGCTAACGAGCGATATGATGTGATCAATGCCCAAGAAGTGTTTGCGACGTTGGCTGCACTGCCATCTGGCATCCCGACGGTGACGACCGTGCACGGCTACATGACGTACGAAGCCATCAGCCGAGGTGCAGTGGTGGAGGGAAGCGAACAGGCGCAGCACTTATTGGAGAAAGAAATCGAGGCGTATACGAAAACGCGGAAAATTATTACCGTTGACCAACGCATTAAAAAGTATGTGCGGGAAAAAGCCGGAGTGGAAGCGACCGCCATTCGCAACTTTATCGATGTGGATCGATTCAAACCAGAGAAATCGAATCGACTCGCCTACCGGAAAAAACACGGGTTGCCTGAAGACGCGGCTGTCATTTTTGTGCCAAGACGGCTGACGAAAAAAAACGGGGTCATTTATCCAGCGATTGCCTTGCCACACGTATTGGAAAAATACCCAAACGCCATGCTCATTTATGCCGGAATGGGCGAAGCGTACGAGGAGCTGAAGTCGCTCATCGAACAGCAAGGGCTGAGCGAAAAGGCGAAGTTGCTTGGCGCTATTCCGCATGAGACGATGACCGAGTATTATGCCCTCTCGGACATTGTACTTGTTCCAAGCGTCCACTCCGCCGGAGTGGAAGAGGCGACATCCATTTCTGCCTTAGAAGCCATGGGATCAGGGTCGCCGCTCATCGCTTCAGCGGTCGGGGGCTTGAAAGAGATCGTCAGCCACCGGCAAGACGGCCTACTCGTCGAGGAAAAAAATGTGGATGAACTCGCTCAAGCCATCATCGAACTACTCGATCATCCGGAGTTTGGACAACAACTGGCACAAGCAGCGAGACGGAAAATCGAAGACGAATATTCCCACTTATCAGCAGCGAAAAAGTACGAAGACATTTATCGAGCCGCGCTGGCGCCATAACATCACGGCCGTCTCTTTGTCATCAGGGACGGCCTTTTTCAATTTTGAATGAAGGAAGTGACACGCATGCCCTCATTAAAACGGACGGCGATTTGGATCACGCTGCTCGCCCTCGTCGTTAAAGTAGCTGGTTTTTTGCGAGAAAGCATTATTGCTAAGGAGTTCGGCGCCAATGAATATACGGATGGCTACTTATTGGCGTTTTCGTTTATTACGCTCGTGTTAGCTGTCATTTCAGTCGGATTCAATAACGTCTTTCTCCCGTTGTACGTTCAAGCGAAACAAAACAATCCTAAAGCAGCGGAGCGAAACGCGAATGGTATTATGAACGCCACTGTCGCCATTTTTTTGCTCGTTGCCGTTCTCGGTTATTTACTGGCTCCCTCCTTCGTCCCAGCCATTTTTGGACGAATGGCAGCTGTTACTGAATCGGTGGCGATCCACATCACGCAAATTTTCTTTTTGTTTATGGGCGCCATTGCCTTAAACGGTATTTTAGATTCATATTTGCAAGGGCGGCGCATCTTTGTTCCATCGCAAATTTCGAAGCTGTTAGCTACTCTGATGGGCGCAGTGTTTGCTCTGTTGTTTTCCGATGTGTGGGGCATTTACAGCCTTGCTTACGGGTTTGTCTTTGGAATTATGTTAGGCATTGTCCTAATGTTTGTTTATTTGTATCGGAGCGGTTACCGATGGACGCCGACGTTGTCCATCGATCCCGATTTTCGACAGACGTTTTTGCGCCTGCTCGTCCCTTCGCTATTGAATGCGTTCGTCGGGCAAATGAACATGTTCATTGATAAAATCTTCGCCTCGGGCACAATCGAAGGAGCAGTCACGTATTTGAATAATGCCTCGCTGCTCGTCAGCATCCCGCATACGATTTACGGCACGACCGTCGCGGCGATTTTGTTCACATTACTTTCCGAACAAGTGGACAAGCCGCGCCAATTTCAACAAACGTTTTTCACCGGCATGGAGCTCTCTCTCATCACGTTAATGCCGGTAGCGGCCGGGCTGTGGGTGATCGGTGATGCTGCGATTGCGATCGTCTATGAACGCGGCCAGTTCACGGAAACGGACACATACCGCACCTATGTCGCCCTGCTCTTTTACTTGCCGCTCATTGTCACTCAAGGGCTGCAATATATTGTCGCCAAGTCGATGTATGCGAAAGGGAAAACAGCGGTCGTACTGCGGATTAGTGTCACAACAATTGTGTTAAATATCATCCTTAACTATGCCCTCGTTCAATCGTTCGGTTATGCTGGGATTGCGCTGTCAAGCTCGCTCGTTTCTCTCTACTACGTCACCGCCTGCTCAATCGCCGTCTATAAAGAGTTTGAACGCGGGGAAGCGAAAAAATTGATATCCTTGTTGGTCCGCGTCGGCAGCGCAACAGCCATCATGGCGGGATTGCTCTATGGACTGAAAGAAGTGGCCAGCATCCACCAGTGGCCAGCGCTTCTTGCGCTTGCCGTGCTTGTTCCGCTTGGTGTAGCCATTTATATCGCGGGCGTATACGCCCTGTATCGTGAAGGATTTTACCGGTTGCTGCGCACACTCCGCTCGAAACGGAAACCGAAACCGTCGGCATAACGTCCTTCTTCTCAGCCGTTGGCGTTGCCTGCGCCGCCTGAATCGAACAAAGAGGCTCGCCTATCTCCCGACATAGGAAAAGGTGTCTCGAACCTTTCGAGACACCTTCCTTTTTACTTAACGATGGTCAGAGGCGACAATAAATCGCCGCGAATATACGCTTTTTGCGTCGGCAAATCTGGAACGATTTCATACCAGACGTAGCCGTCGGGCTGTTTCGCCGTTGTTCCCACCACCGTCACCGGTGTGTTCGCTTGTTTATATTCATACCAAACTGGCGGAACAACTGCCGGTTGCAGTCGAACATTGACACTTTCAGTGTTCGTCACCATCACTTTATATCGGCCAATGTCTTTTCTGCCTAAAAATTGGTCAGCCTGATACATCCAACCAGCAATTTTTTGCCCCCAATACGGGTCAGAGGCGTAACGGACGTTAAAACCGACTGACTTATCGCCAAGCACGGCACCGTTATAGCGCCAATCGCTTGGATTCGCGTATCGCCCAGCAACGATCGTTTTCGCCATATAATCGATGCACTCTTCGAACGACTTGAACGAATCGGCGCTATTGAGCGGATCGCTGTCATACGCTTTAATGCCGAACAAGTTGTTTTTCGTCTGCGCAAGCTGACTTAATCCCCAATTGCTTTCTAAAATCGCTTGAGCTAGCAAGTATAAAGCATTAACTTGGTACTTCTCTTCCGCCTGTTTAAACGCGGTACCAAGCTCTTTCAATGGGCTTTGAGAACGATAGGCGGCAACAAACCGATTCAGCTCATCGGCGGTATAATTCGTTTTTGTCCGCAACGATAGAACATTGAAATATTGATAGGCCGTACCGACGTGCTGACCAGCTTCATTATAAAACGTATCGCCATCCCAGCTATAGTACTTCTGTCCCACTTGCATAAAAGACGGCGCTTTTCCGTATGTGTAACTCGTATACGTATTGCTCGTCGTGTTGTAAATCACATGAACAAGATTGCCGTTTGTCACTTGGTAATACGATCGCCCTTGCAAAAGCGCTGTCGGAACGAGCAACACATCAGCCTGTTTTACGTACCCGATTGTATCGGCAATTTGTACTTTTACTTTTTCCTCGTCGGCTCCTAAATATTTCATTTCTGTATTTGGCTGAACGTAAGTAAGCGATGTGCTCAAACTAGCATTGTAAATGGTTGTCGTTGAATTTCCAGGAGCTGGTTGAGCAATGGCATAGCCGTTTGCCATTTTCACGATTTTCGTCCCTTGGACGATCACTTGAGTAGCGGGATTGGTTAAGGCCGCTTCAGCTTGAGCAAACGTGGCATACCGCTTTGGCCAAATGACGAGCTCCCCTTTTTCGATCGCCCCAATTTGATAGGCCATCTCCGGTATTTGCTCAGCCCACACTTCGAGCAGGCGGTACAAAAACGCCGCTGCATGTGCCCGCGTTGCTGCTGCTTTCGGGTCAAAACGGAACGTTTTTCCATCCTTATTCGGAATGCCACGGATAATGCCGTAATGAATGCTGTTGGCAATCGCCAACCGCGATGCAGATGAAAGATTGTCAAGATCAGTAAATGAAGAAAAGTCCGCTCTTTGCTTCTCGATTTCCAAATAATCGAACACACGATCAATCATCAGCGCCATTTCTTCTCTTGTAATTTGTTTATATGTACCGAAGGTGCCATTGGAGTACCCTTGGACAAGGCCGGCCGCACTTGCTTTGTAAATGCCATCGGCCAGTGCCGAAGATGGTGAAACATCAGAAAATGAAACAGTTCCTGTCACCTTAGGCAACTGCAACGCTCGCGCAAGGAACGTCGCAAACTGGCCACGCGTCACTGGCTCGTTTGGACGATATTGCCCTTCCGAATACCCTTGGACAATCCCTTGGTTCACCATGGCCCGCATTTCCTTCTCCAACGCGATACCAGTAATATCATCAGCGAACGACACGGAACTGTTTACAAACAATAAACTCAATACAAGAACAAGACTAACGATTCGACGCAATCATTTCTCCTCCCCTATTTATCCTATTTGTAGATTGATAGATCAAAGACTTATGTACTACCCGTGAACTAACGACAAAATGGTTAGTGTTTCGACATAGTCATATTTTAACAAGTATTGCAGATATGTTTATTGCATTTTTATTACATTTACATTAAATTTTTGTTGCTTTTGTAATACTTTCGGAAACAGCAAGAAAAAACATAGGGATTTTATTCAATTATATAGTAATACTTTATGCGATTACTAACTTTCTGAAAAAGGAGAGAAGCTTTGAAAAAACGATATCATTCTCGAATCCTTCTGTCACTAGATATGACTTTTTACGCAGATTGTTAGAGAACAGCCCACCATTCCTGGCACTAGCATCAGTGACAAAAAATCCAACCACTATCGTCCAGCCGCTCAATCTCCCTGGTCTTTCCCCGAACGGCCAAACGAATTCAGCTAATCAGCAAGACGAAGACCGTAACTCCACCGTGCATCACAATGTGCCGTCAAAGTCCGTTGCCTCTTCGAACTCCAAAACAAGGAACCTGTTATAACACCGAATAGATGAATGTATCATCATCCCAAGGGGATGTAGACTATTACAAGTTTACCGCCCGCGAAACGGCCACATATACGATACAAGTTGCACGTTCCTTCTGATCTTGACGTGGTAATAGCGGTCTATAACGCAAACGGAAAACTGATTGCGAAAGGAGATGATTATACAAAAGGCGATGATGAATACCTGACCATCAAACTGTCGAAAGGCAACTATTGGATTAAAGTGGAAGACGCGTTCGGCAACGCAAGCACCAGTCCGCCGTATAAACTGGGGAGCGAACAACGTTAACAGACAAGTGAAGCGAATCACCGTCAGCAGCTTCCCTTTCCTAGCTAGATGAAAAAAGTGCCCCAAACAGCTGGGACACCTTTTTCCTGTCTATGCACATTCAGCCATAGTTGTGGAACGAGCGGTTATTTTGCGAGAAGAAACAATCTGCCCAACCAACCTCTTCGTTTCACCGAAACCGCTCGTTATCGGCACGAGCCGTAAAGACAAAAAATTCAAGTCGTTTGACAAACTGATATGGCCGAAACGTTCCATCGGGATATCCTTCCGCGATTCGGGCGGCAGCGAGCTTGGCGATGGCCTCATGCCCGGTCACTCTTGCCGTCACATCTTTAAACATCATCGATGAACCGCCCGGCAGTGGATAAGCCCGCGATAAAATGATAGCTGTCTCAGCACGCGTAATCGGCTGCTGTGGTCGAAACGTTCCATCCGGATACCCGTTGATCAGCCCGCGCTCATAGGCGGATTGAATGTAACCAGAGGCGAAATCGGATGAAGCAACATCGCGAAACACCGTCGCTCGCTTTGTCGCATCAAGATGCAGCGCCCGACCAAGCATCACCGCTACTTCGGCACGCGTGATCGTATTATAAGGCTGAATCGTTCCATTGTTATAGCCGGACACTATCCCTCGGCTTGATAAGTAGGCAATCTCCGGCATATACCAAGCGCTCGCTGACACGTCTTTATAATAGGGATCCGGTACGTTCACCGTGATGGGAGCTGTTAATGCTGATTCTGCCCCATCATTGCGTATCGAAGCAAATTCGTACTGGTATGTTCCTTTAACGACATAGTCTGTATACGTCCCCGCTGTTTGCAGCGTTTCGATCTGTTTTCCGTTCCGATATACACGATACCCTTTTACTGCGCTTCCTGACAAGGTGACGGAAAAAGCGACTTCTCCTTTTTTCACCGACAATAGCTTCACTTTCAGCTCGGGCGGTTGGTTGGACACGGCCCGTACGAGTCCATAGCCGTACCACGGATCCCTCCCGGGTGTCCCTAAATCCAAGGCACGATCTCTTAACATTTGGCGCAATTCGATATTCGTCCGCTCCGGATATTGTTGCTTATACAAAGCGAGCACCCCTGTGACAAATGGCGCCGCCATCGACGTTCCAGACATATGCGTATATCCGTCACGACGGCCATCACCGTCAAGAGCAACCGGCACAGTGCTATAAACACCCTCCCCAGGAGCCGCTACTTCGATCGCTGGTCCCGTCGCCGAGTATGGCAACCGAACATTTTCTTTATTCACAGCAGAGACAGCAATGGCACTATCATACTTCGCTGGATATTCGACCGTATCACCTGTGCCGTTAGCATAGCCGTTGTTACCAGCGGCAGCAACGACTAAAATCCCGCTTTCGTACGCTTTCCGAATGGCCGCTTTCAAGGCAGGAGCATCTTCTGGAGCAGCTAAGCTTAAATTAATTATATCTACACGATGCTTCATTGCCCATTCGATGCCTGATAAAATATCGGATACATTTCCCTCGCCGTAACGGTCTAGCACCTTCACTGCATAAATACTCGCATCGGGAGCCACCCCGACCGTCCCGATATCGTTATCTTTTGCCGCAATAATCCCGGCTACGTGAGTGCCATGCCCGTTATCGTCTTGATAGGAATTAGGGCAATAGGACAACACGCAAGCGCCGCCCACTACACGCAAATCCGGGTGCTTTAGGTCAACGCCCGTATCTAAAATCGCGATTTTCACTCCTTTTCCTGTTACACCGTGGGTGTGCATCACGGGCGCTTTCACCTTTTCCACTCCCCAGTCGGTGATCTGGCCATCAATTGCCACCGTTGTATCTTGCTGTACATAATCAACCCCCGGCCAACGGCGTAACAACTCGACAGCCGTAACAGGAAGTGTTGCTGCCACCGCGGGAATCACTTCAAACCGTTTGGTGACATTCCCATGCAACGTTTTCACTGCTTGTTCATCCACTTGTTGTTGAAACACGACAATGACATTGGCAAACAATGGATGAGAAGCAGCAGCTGCACGAACTGGTACTACTGCTGCAACTATAAACACAATACAGATGGTCAACATCCACCACTTTTTCATTATCTGACCCCTCTCCCCAACTCACGCACTAGCTGGGTCAAGCCGCTATGTTTCAGCAGCCAATTCCATAGTCAAAAAACTTCGATGAATCGGAAGGCGCATTGTCTTCGCAGCTACTGAACCCGATCATATAACGGTTGAAAGTTCAAACCGGTTTCTGAGGCATAGTAGTCAAGGATACCAAGATAAATAGCTTTAGCCGCTTGTTCTTGCCAATACGACGATCCAAGCTTCTGTGCATCTTCCTTCCGATCAATAAAACCTAGCTCCACTAATGCAGCGGGCATACTGTTTTCGCGCAATACGTGCAAATTGCCTCTTTTTGTCCCACGGTCAACAGCATCCCATGCCGCGACGAGCCGCTTTTGAATACACTGCGCCAGCTTTTTGCTTTGTTCGACATATGGATTTGTTGCTGCAGCACTATAATAATACGTCTCTGTTCCCGTTCCACCCCCAGCATTCGTATGAATGCTGACAAACACATTTCCTCCCTTCTCTTTCGCAAAGGAGACGCGCTCGCTGAGCGGAATGAATACATCTTTCTCCCTCGTTAGGGCGATGTTAAAGCCCGTACCTTCAAACAACGATTTCACTTTCAGTGCGACATTCAAATTAATATTTTTTTCCACAAGACCATTTGCTGTCGCACCAGGGTCATTGCCTCCATGCCCAGGGTCAATAATGATCGTTTGCGTTTTTACATAGTTTGATAGCGCATCTCCTGCGTCAGGCTGTGAAGCACCCTTGGCCGATAAATAACTGCGACTTACGAAACCTTCTAAGTCTGATGCACGAATATACGCCCAGTTGCCAACAATATGTAAAATATCGACAGACTGTCCTTTATATAATAGACTTACGGCGCTATAACTCGTAGACGGACCGCGTCGGACATTCAATGACGAAGCGTTGACAACGGCTTGACCGATCGGTGTCAGCTCGCCACCATTCACACGATATTGCGGATTGATGGCTCTTGCAACAAATACAGCAAAGTCCGCCCGAATAATCGGCTCATCTTCACCAAATGTGCCATCAGCTTTCCCTTCCGCGATTCCCTTGATTTTCAATTGCTGCACCGCCGTTGATCGTGTAGTTCCGCCAAGCGAATAAGCCCGATTAATGAGCAGGGCCATTTCCCCACGCGTTACAAGTTGATTAGGTCGGAACGTCCCATCTTTGTAGCCGCTGATAATGTTGCGCTCAGCTGCTTCTTGTATGTATCCAGAGGCAAAATTTCCTTTTCCAACATCTTTGAAACGGGTGTCGCGCTGCTTCCCGTCAAAGTTTAACGTCCGCCCAATAATGGCGGCAGCTTCCGCCCTTGTTACATGTTTCGACGGATAAAAATAGCCCGATACACTCCCTAGCACAATTCCCCCTTCGGCTAAGTAATAAATTTCATTTTTTGCCCTGTGGGTCGTGCCCACGTCGTGAAAATACGGTGCAGCCTGCGGATGGCTCATCGGCATCGGCCACACCGCCAGCCATATAAGACAAAAAGAGATAAAAATCTTCTTTGTCATACACCCTGTCTCCCTTTTCGACAAATTTTTTCTCTTATTCTACCATAAATCCTAGATGTCATGAATAGATTTGTAGTACATTTTTCATAAAGTAGTATATTTTTCATAAACAAAAAAAAGCGATGGTCACATATATGTTCGACCACCGCTTGAATGTGTCAACATGCTCTCTCCTCTATTTGCAACTGCCGTGCGGCAAGTGCTCCTGTTCCGTTAATCGACGAATATGATACTTTGCCTCCATTTTACACGTATAGTCAATATCAGCAATCCCCAGCCGGTCAATGAGTCCATTTAACGTTTTGATTTCCTGTTCCGTCGGCGGCTCATTCAATATTTTCCCGATTACTTCATTAATTTTATCCGCTAGTTCCTTATGAAAACGCGGATCGCGTTTGACCGCATCATCTAGCTGGTGAAACCATGATGCATGCTTTTCCGCGTATTCTCGCCAATAAGCCAAAAACTTGTCCATTGCGTATTTTTGCTCATCCCATTGAATCGATTCCATATATTTTTCAAACGCCGATGAAATCGATCTTGTCACGCTAATTTTTACTTCTTTTGGGAGATGGTTCAACATCGTTGCTCTCCTTGACCTCCTCTCTTTCATCAAATTCTTCTGAACCCTTTTTCCCTTCACGGGCAGACACATGTAACCATTTACGGATGAAACGCCTCCGGCCGCTGTGCGGTATAGCCGAAATGGTATAAAATCGCCTCGACGATTCGTTTCGAAGCTTGTCCGTCTCCGTACGGGTTGGATGCCTTCGCCATGGCTTCGTATTCGTTTCGGTTCGTTAAGAGCTCTGACGCCATCTGATAAATCGTATCTTCGTCCGTTCCAGCCAACTTCAGCGTCCCAGCTTCAATACCTTCCGGCCGTTCGGTCGTGTCACGCAACACGAGGACAGGAACACCGAGGGACGGAGCTTCTTCCTGTACGCCGCCGGAATCGGTCAAAATTAAGTACGCCCGAGCAGCAAAGTTATGGAAATCGAAGACATCGAGCGGTTCAATTAAATGAATGCGCGGGTCATCGCCAAGCACTTCAGCTGCCGCTTCCCTTACTGCCGGGTTCAAATGGACAGGGTAGACGACTTGGATATCGTCATATGTTTCGACAAGACGCTTAATGGCCCGGAACATGCCCCGCATCGTTTCGCCAAGGTTTTCACGGCGATGAGCCGTCAACAAAATCATCCGGTCATTACCGATTTTGTTGAGAATGTCGTGGTGGTAATCGTCTTTCACCGTCGTTTTTAACGCATCGATCGCAGTGTTGCCGGTAATAAAGATCGACTCCGGTTTTTTATTTTCTTGGATTAAATTGTCGTACGCTTTTTTCGTCGGCGCGAAGTGAAGATCAGCCATCACCCCGGTCAGCTGCCGGTTCATTTCTTCCGGAAATGGGGAATATTTATTCCATGTGCGCAGCCCAGCCTCGACATGGCCGATCGCAATTTGGTGATAAAAAGCAGCTAAACTAGCGACAAACGTCGTCGTCGTATCACCATGCACGAGCACTAAATCCGGCTTGACTTTCCGCATAATGTCGTCGAGACCTTCTAAGGCGCGAGTTGTAATACCAGCGAGTGTCTGGCGGTCTTTCATAATGTTCAAGTCGTAATCCGGATGAATGCCGAATATTTCCAATACCTGATCCAACATTTGTCGGTGTTGCGCGGTGACAGTGACAATCGGTTCGATCCACTCGGAATGTTTTTGCAACTCCAACACAAGCGGCGCCATTTTGATTGCTTCGGGTCTTGTACCGAAAATCGTCATCACTTTTCGTTTCGTTCCCATCGTTTCACCTGCTTATTCCGATTCATCTATAGTAAAGAAAACCTCAACAAATTACATTACCATAAGTGAGGCGCTTGCTCAACTTTCGGTTTTCCATTTCCAAAAACTCACGGCTCGGAAACACCCTTGCTTCTACCGACATAACTAGCGGCGCTAACCCAACACCAGCGTTTCCCTTTCACCTTATAAGGCCGGTGAAAAAAGATCGCCTCTAACCAGCGTGAGACCCACAAAATGAAAAACTGATGTGACGAAGGTTCTCCCTTTGAGAAGTATTGTTGGAAAGCAGGATGTTTCGTTCCATCGCCATCCTGCTAGAAGAATGATGATTGAATCAAAAACAGAGCACAAAAAGGGGACTTTGATGTTGAAGGTTCTCCGAAACCATCGGTATCAAAAACGGGCGATTTTCACCGGTTTTCTCGACAGCAGTTGGCTGCCAAATGAAAAAGCACGACCCCGCATAAGCAGTTCGTGCTCCATTTCGCTATATCAGTCTGCCGCTGCTAAATCAAACTGCCAACGTCTCGGTTGCGCCGCCGCGCTTTTCCCCTGCCAAAACCGTCGATTCTATCGCTCCAAGTATTCGTGGCTCTAGAAAAACCAGCGCTTTTTTGCTAGTCACGCCATCCATTTTCCGAGCAGCGGAAGGGCCTTCGAAAGAGTCGGTTCATGCACTAATACCGCTTTGCTCCTAAATACCGTTGCTTCCAATACGATTGGTCAAGGCGGCTGATCGTCACACCCGTCGAACTACCGCTATGGATGAACTGGCCATTGCCGATATAGATGCCAGCGTGAGAAGGTCCTTTTTTATATGTCTCAAAAAACACGATGTCTCCAACCGCTGGAGAGGAGACGGGTTTCCCGACGTTCCAAATGTCCGCTACCGTCCGCGGCAACGAAATGCCTTGCTGGGCGAACAAATAGTAGATGAATCCACTGCAGTCAAAGCCAACCTGCGGAGTTTCACCGCCCCAAACGTATGGCTTGCCGAGCAGCTCAGCCGCATCAGCAATCAGTTCCATGACATCGAGTTTGGACGCTGAGGCTTGACCTTTGGATGCTGGAGCTTGTCCGATGAGACGTTCGTACGTTTGGCTATCGACGATGCCGTTCGCCTGAAGTTTGGCATCCTTCTGGAAACGACGGACAGCGTCAGCGGTAATGGTTCCGTAATAACCGGTGATCTCCGGATATGTAAAATAACCAAGCTGTTTTAATTTCGTCTGAACCCGCTTCACCTCTTCGCCACGCGTACCGATCGTCAAATAAATGGAAGTGCGGTTTTCTTCGGCCGGCGGGGCTGTTTTTTTCTTCACCGCATCTTCAATGCGCCCGAACGTTGTTGAATCGACCGAGCCGGTCACTGGCAGGCCGTTGTCCTTTTGAAAACGACGAACAGCATCAGCGGTAATGGTTCCGTAATAACCGGTGATCTCCGGATATGTAAAATAGCCAAGCTGTTTTAAATTCGTTTGAAC
>NZ_AYKT01000010.1 GCF_000496575.1 Geobacillus thermodenitrificans subsp. thermodenitrificans DSM 465
ACCAAGCTGTTTTAATTTCGTCTGAACCCGCTTCACCTCTTCGCCACGCGTACCGATCGTCAAATAAATGGAAGTGCGGTTTTCTTCGGCCGGCGGGGCTGTTTTTTTCTTCACCGCATCTTCAATGCGCCCGAACGTTGTTGAATCGACCGAGCCGGTCACTGGCAGGCCGTTGTCCTTTTGAAAACGACGAACAGCATCAGCGGTAATGGTTCCGTAATAACCGGTGATCTCCGGATATGTAAAATAGCCAAGCTGTTTTAAATTCGTTTGAACCTGCTTCACCTTTTCCCCACGCGTACCGGTCTTTAAATAAACAGAAGAACTGCTTTCTTTAGCCGGCGAGGCTGTTTTTTTCTTCACCGCATCTTCAATGCGTCCGAACGTTGTTGAATCGACCGAGCCGGTCACTGGCAAGCCGTTGTCCTTTTGAAAACGACGGACAGCATCAGCGGTAATGGTTCCGTAATAACCGGTGATCTCCGGATATGTAAAATAGCCAAGCTGTTTTAAATTCGTTTGAACCTGCTTCACCTTTTCCCCACGCGTACCGGTCTTTAAATAAACAGAAGAACTGCTTTCTTTAGCCGGCGAGGCTGTTTTTTTCTTCACCGCATCTTCAATGCGTCCGAACGTTGTTGAATCGACCGAGCCGGTCACTGGCAAGCCGTTGTCCTTTTGAAAACGACGGACAGCATCAGCGGTAATGGTTCCGTAATAACCGGTGATCTCCGGATATGTAAAATAGCCAAGCTGTTTTAAATTCGTTTGAACCTGCTTCACCTTTTCCCCACGCGTACCGGTCTTTAAATAAACAGAAGAACTGCTTTCTTTAGCCGGCGAGGCTGTTTTTTTCTTCACCGCATCTTCAATGCGTCCGAACGTTGTTGAATCGACCGAGCCGGTCACTGGCAAGCCGTTGTCCTTTTGAAAACGACGAACAGCATCAGCGGTAATGGTTCCGTAATAACCGGTGATCTCCGGATATGTAAAATAGCCAAGCTGTTTTAAATTCGTTTGAACCTGCTTCACCTTTTCCCCACGCGTGCCGATCTTTAAATAAACAGAAGAACTGTTTTCTTTAGCCGGCGGGGCTGTTTTTTTCTTCACCGCATCCGCAATGCGCCCGAGCGTTGTTGAATCGACCGAGCCGGTCGCTGGCAAGCCGTTGTCCTTTTGAAAACGACGGACGGCGTCAGCGGTAATGGTTCCATAATAGCCGGTAGCTGTTGGGTAGGTAAAATAGCCGAGTAGCTTTAAGTTTTTTTGCAGCTCACTGACCTCGGAACCACGTGAACCGATTTTTAACGTGACTGATGAAGACGATGTGGTAGTTGCCTGTTTGCTAGCTGCTTGCCGAAGGCGTTCAATCGTCACGGCATCAGCTTTTCCAGTGACCTTAAGCCCATTCGCTTGTTGAAATTGCTTCACGGCCGCTTCGGTCACTGTTCCGAAATAACCGGTAATCTCCGGGTATTTAAAGTAGCCAAGCTGTTTGAGCCGCTGTTGGAGCACTTTCACATCGTCACCGCGCATGCCGACGGATAACGTGCGAGCCGTTGGGACAAACGCACGTAGCTTCGCGTAGGTCGCGTCATCGACAACACCGGTCACCGGCAGGTTCGCAGCCTTTTGAAACGCCCGCACTGCCTCTTCGGTAATGGGACCAAAATAGCCAGTTGCCTGTGGGTAAGAAAAAAACCCTTTTTCCTTTAATAACTGCTGCAACTCTTTTACTTTTGAGGAACTCATGCCTACTTTCCATTCCGCTGCTTGGCTATCGTCTGGTGCCAAAAAAAGCGCAGAGGCAAAGGCGGTGGCTAATACGACTTTGCTCGACTTCACTTTCATTCCCTCTCCCTTCCCTGTTTTTTCGCTCTTTTCTTTCTGCCGCTGGCGGCGGCGAGTGTGCCGTTTGGCGGAGAAATCCGACAAACAGAGCATATTTTTCAGCAAAAACTGACGTTTTCCCCTTTTATTTTAAGTATAACGGACTGATGCCTTAGTAGGAAACATTTTTTTTGATTGGGAAATAGAGGGGTGAAGGATGACCATCGGATCCTTCTTATTTTAAGTGCAACGATTTTAGGTGTAACGAACTAATTCTTTAGCGTGAAACATTTTTTAATTGGGAAATAGAAGGGAGAAAGATGCCATCGGCTCATTGTCGCTTTTCACGGTTGTTTCGGGTTGAACACGTAAACAAATAGGAAATGCGGCGGTGATCGCAAATGTAGATCGACTGTAGAATTTCATAAATGAGCTGCCTTTCCACGGCCAGCCATTCATTTGTGCGGATCAACGTGTATTTTTGTTGGAGCTGATTCCATTCATAGAGGGCAACAGCTAACTTTTTTGGTCGGAGATCGAGCTTGACGATAAACATGTAAAGCTGACTGACACATTTAAACACAAAATAAAGCTGGGCCTCATCCGAACAAGTGACGGTACGGAACAACGCCTCACCTTCGAATGAAAAACGCCCCTGCTCCCCTTCGCTTCTTAGGCAACGGAGCGAATCGGTGAAATTAGTCGGAACGATCGTTTTCAACCGGATGGAGAACGGATTTTTCATTTCCTTAATGAATACACGGTACATGTTTTTCCCTTTTTTCGCCTTATTTCGTTCACGGACAACTAAATCGGCCAGATAAATATTCACTTCGCTCCCTCCTCTCCTAGTAATAGTAAATATTTCCCCTTTTTTACTTATTGTACTATGTCCAATCAAAAGAAAAAAAGATGTCGACCATTGGCAGGAAATACAATGTTGTTCTAATCAAGAACGTATACAACCGTCGGTCTAAAAAGGAACAAAAATTACCATCACGCTTTCCTATCTTTAAGATAACGATGTAAAGCGTGGTGACAAATGATGAAAAAACTCGGCGAGATGTTGAAAAGGTTGCGGAAACAACAACGCTGGACACAGGAGCAACTGGCTGAACAGTTAAACGTATCCCGCTCGCAAATCAGCAAGTGGGAAAACGGCAGCACGCTTCCTGACATACAGTCGCTTGAAAAGTTATGCCGTCTATTTAATGTCAGCGCTGATTTTCTGATTGGCAGCGAAGTGCAACGGCGAGAAGTATTGCGTGAGGTAAAGCGGCTGTACGGAACAACGGAAATGAACGAAAAAACGCTCACTGCGATTGATTATTTGTTGCACAACCAAGATATGAGCGAAGCGATGTACACGTTGGCGAATTTGCCTGAGAAGAAGCGAAAACATGTCGAAACGATGTTGATCACGATCATTAAGGAATGCGCTGAAGCCATTGGCTGACTCCCCGTGCAACCATGCCTGAGCAGAAAAAAGCGCTAACATGAGTTGCTAGCGCCATCGTTGGGGAATGTGTGAGGAAACGTTCTTTCTCTTGGGGATTCACTGAGAAAGGCATGAATGGGGAAACAACTAGACGTGCTCCGGCCATTCTCGCACTTTGCCGGAGTGGAGAAACTGAACTGAATCGGCTACGACTTCCGTCACATAGACGCGCTGGCCGTCTTTGTTTTCATAACGGCGCGTCTGGATTCTACCCGTTACCGCCACCATCGATCCTTTTTGGCAATAATGGGCAGTATGCTCTGCCGTTTTCCGCCATAGGACACACGGAACGAAGTCAGCATCAATCCCCCCTTCCGCGTTGCGAAAATTTCTTGCTACCGCCAAGATCACGGTTGTAACGGCCGTCCCTTCGGCCGTGTAACGAAGCTCTGGATCCTTCGTCAATCGGCCGACAAGTACGACTTGATTGATCATGTTCCGGTGCATCCCCCCTTTCTATCCACCGCACCCTTATCATAAACGATCCCGTTTTTTGCCGTAAAATCGCGATTTTTGCATTTTTTTGCGCAATCTATCTGTACAATCACCGAAAAAAGTGAAGACTGCATCGACAATGGTGCAGCAAAATGGCGTTTTTGTCATTTCACGGCAAAAAAGGGGGATAGCTTTTGCCACTGCAGTCGCATGATCCAGTTTTTCTTCCCATCGCTACCTATGCTATAATCATGGGTAAGACAACGGTAATGAGGTGGACGATATGAAAACGTTCAAGCTTGTCGGGCTCTCGGTCATTGATGAGGAAATGCGCCGCCAAGACATTCCGTTTATTGACGGCTTGATCATTAATAAAGAGGATGGCCAAAACCGCTGGCTTGTTGAAGCGTATTTGGATGATGACTATGAGCCGATGTTTGCCAGCTTGAAAGAACAACCCGAATTTCAGTTGCAAGTAACAATTACCAATCCTGGCAATGACCCGGCGAACATGCTTGTCGCCGTCCGATCGATCACAAAAATGAACGGCCATATTAGCGTCCTCATGGAAGGACTGATGATCCCGAGGCGGACTCACTTGGCTGAAGTCGTGCTGGCCGGCCTTGTCGAGAAAGGGCTGCAAGGTGAAGCACTGCTCAAAGAATTTCGCCAGCAAATGGACGAACGTCATAGCGCAAGAACACGTAATGACCAGAAAAGATAAAAGGGAGATGACTGAAAAGGCCGCCTGTCCTCCATTGAAATAAACGAAGAAGCCGTTTCATGTGTATATAGTAAATAAAAGAGGTGTCTCATGACTTTGAGACACCTCTTTTTATGTTCATCAACTTCCTCACTGTGCTTCGATCGACGAGGGGGTTCTCCCGAAACGATGTGACATATTGGCATGTCACGGCAAAGTCATGTGAGCGGCGGTGTCAGTCCGAACAGGGCGGGCTGTGACGATGTATCGTTTCGGGGCGGGACCGATCAGACGAAACGGGTAGCATGTTGTCACGGTCAGCGTTGGCCGCGCCTTGTCGACCAAAACGGTTCGGTCGTCGTCATCAACAATGCGGATGTTGACGACACGATAATGAACGATCGACTCATCTGTCCGGATGATGAGCGCATCGCCGATGTCGATTTCTCCAAAGCGGCGGAATACGGTGTCGCGGTGGCCGGACAACACGACATGCCCGTTGCCACCCGGCCAAGCGCTTGCCGGATAATGGCCGACGCCACGGCGCAATTCTTGTTCACGGACCCCTTCATACACTGGAATCGCCACCCCGAGCTTCGGAATGGACAATTCACCGAGATAGGCGCCAAGTGGCCGAGAAGGAGAGATTTTTTGACTCTCGGGTGAATAGGCAGCCTGCGAGCGCGTTTTTGCTTCTAACTCAGATGCATGCCGTGTAGGGGAATGGACATTGTCTTGCTTTGCCGCTTTCCAGCCAACAATGTACCAATACCCGTTCCAGCCGACTATCGCCATTCCGATGACCATGAGCATGAACGCCGCATAGCAAATCACCCGACGTCGCCAAGGAAGATGGATCGCATGTTGCTTATGCCCCATCGCGCCTCATCCTTTGAGCCGTCTAACCTGCCGATAAAGAAAGAACCCAGCAAACATAAGCAACAGACCGGCGAGAGCGTGCATCAAGTATGGAGAAGCGGTATCGGGGAGTTTTTCCCCGTACATCATTCGCTTCATCTTAAGCGCCAACAAACCGGCCTCAATCCCTTTCTCCCCAGCGCGGACGATGTAACCAGATGATAACATTTCCCTCGTAACGGCAATATCGACGATTTCCTCGTCTTGACGGTTATACAATTTGACCACGATTGGTTTCGCTCCGGCCGATGCAGTCGCTGCGGAGAATCCCGTTTCCTGTCCATCAACATAGAACTTTGCTTCAAGCTGCAACAAATCGAGCGCCTCGTTCCAAATCGCCTGCAGTTTACGACGGGCTTCTTTTGTCCATGGTCCCTCCGTTTCTTTAAACGGACGCAGCCGCTCACGAAGCGTTGTTAGCTGCTCGGACAGCTGCAGATTGCCAAGTGAAGCGATATGACGAGCGAGTTTGTTCACTTCTTTTTCCGTCATGCCTAACGCCCCAAGCAAATCGTTCATTTGCTGCATAGCATCGTTATGCTGCGAGTAAAAGCGAATGGCGGCATCTAAATCTTCCACAAACGTGTACTCTTGCACCGTTTCGCCAAACTGTCCAAGCAGTGCATCGAGCTCCTCGACGGTCAGTCCGTGCTGATGCAACACAGCATGGAGCCGCTCTTCGTTCAGCGGCGTACCAAGCCATTGTTTCAACTCCTCCATGGTGCGAAAATCAGCAACGGTCAATCCATATCGGTCTAAATAAGTAAGCAAATCGCTTACCGTCCAGCCGACACTTTCCACGTACTGTTCCAGTTCCGCACGGCTAATGGCAGCTGCTGCACTGACCGGAGATAACGCTAACATCACCGCAAAAACAGCCATAATAATCCATTTTTTCACCATCGTTTTCCCCCTTCCATTGCTGCTTGCATACATTGGTAGTATTTTCCGAGCTCTTCCTTTCTATGTACGAAAAGCAGCAATGGCGGAAACAAACGATACAATCAATGAAAAAAGGATGTCCGCGACGCGGACATCCTTTTCCTTATGACGGCTGACTAACGGTCAACTCTTGAAAGTAGGCGTGATATAGCGCACGAACCGCCTCGTTGACGACATCCTCTTTGACGCCAAACATCATGCTGACCTCCGATGATCCTTGGTTGATCATCTCTAAGTTAATGTTGGCATTCGCGAGCGCCGTCGCCGCTTTGGCTGCCATCCCAACCATTTTTTCCATCCCTTCGCCAACCACCATGATAAGCGCCAATCCGTACTCAATCGTCACTTCATCGACGACGAGCTCATCGCGGATGCGGGCTAAAATGCGCTCATCTTTTCCATCGGCAAGCTGACTTGCCCGCAAAATAACTGACATGTTATCGATACCAGACGGCGTATGTTCATATGAAATGCCCTCGTCTTCTAAAATTTGCAACACGCGCCGACCAAAGCCGATTTCGCGGTTCATTAAGTATTTACTAATGTTGATGCTGCAAAAGCCGGTATCGCTGGCAATACCCGCAACCGGTTCATCTACATGGTTGCGTTTGGCAACGATCCACGTACCCGGCGCAGCCGGGTTATTCGTGTTTTTCACGCAAACCGGGATGCCAGCCCGATATACCGGCTCGAGCGCCTCATCATGAAAAACGGAAAAGCCGGAATACGACAGCTCGCGCATTTCCCGATACGTAATTTCTTTCAGTTTGCGCGCGTCGGCGACAATCGAAGGATTGACGCAATAAATCGAATCAACGTCAGTAAAGTTTTCATACACGTCGGCTTTTACACCTGCGGCAACGATCGAACCGGTAATATCCGATCCACCGCGCGGGAAGGTGACGATATGGCCGGATAGGGAATAGCCGAAAAAGCCCGGGATCACGAGCACACCGCGACGCTCACGCAGCTGCCGCAGCTTGTCGTACGACTCCGGAAGCACTTGGGCGTTGCCAGGTTCGTCCGTCACGATAATGCCGGCCTCAAGTGGGCTAACATAGCTCGCCTCGAGCCCAAAATCTTGCAAATAGAGCGCCATCAACCGGGCATTATGATCTTCACCGCTCGCTTTTATCGCATCAAGCAGGCGGGCTGGCTCATTTCGATAGGCGCTAATTTTTGACTGTAAATCATCTGTGAGCTCAGCTAAAAAACCGTTGGCTTCCAGTTCGAGCTCATCGGCAATGTCAGCGTACCGCTTCGTGATCGCCTGCATCGTTTCGTCGTACGGTTCACCAGCCAACACTTGTTCAGCCAGCCGAATAAGCATATCCGTCACTTTCACGTCGTCTTTGCATCGCTTACCGGGTGCTGATACGACGATGATGCGGCGTTCAATGTCCGAACTGACAATATCAGCCACCTTGCGGAATTGCGCGGCGCTCGCCACCGAACTTCCACCAAATTTGGCTACTTTCATGTTCCATGACCCTTTCTGTCGAAAGTCTTTATAATTGTTTATCATATCACATTTTTCCGCTCGTGAAATCATTCATTTTTTAGAAATTTCCGCGAATGGTGAAAATATGTGCCACTTTGGAACAACAATGGCGATGAGCCCCGGAATCATTTATAGTTGGGCCGTGTTTCCGCGGCGGACATTGGCGATGCCTTCTTTGCAGACGCCGTGCGGCAGCCACGAACAATGGCGGCATAAATAATCCAAATCATCCGGCTCAACCATTTCGGCTATCCGCCGGATCAACTCCGACTTCTGATATACGTTCCCCGCCTCCAAACCTAAATGGCGGATGACGTTTCCATCGAGTAAGCGCACATGGTCATCCGAATTCGGACTGGCTTCGCATGTCGCTTCGCCATGGTGCGGACAGGCGAGACACGCCTCATCAAGCGCCGCGACAACTTCAATCGGAAAATCGTCCTCTTCATCACGAATCCGTTTGACGATCTCCCACATTTTTTCGACAAACGAAGGACTGTAGCCCATGCCGCGAAATCCGTGCACACAAAGCAAATGATGGCCGCGCAAGCGCAACGGCTTCATGCCTCTCTCCCCTTTCTTCCTCTGTTTGTTCGAGCATATGCCAGACATCCTCGAATATGCTTCGATTTCGTCCGGATATCCTGCGCGATTTTCCTATTATCATCATCATACGCGAACGGCTGTCTTCTGGCAATTCAGACATCTCCCTCTCTCTCGTGCGCTTCATCGCAGACACGCTCCCCCTTTCTTTTCCTTCGCAGTCATTCCCAATCCCCCGTACTTTTTCAGGGGGGGTAGGAGGCTCGCCAGCTAGCGTGATAAAATGGAATCGATGACTTTGCCACGAAAGGATTGGCTGATGATGACAAAAGACGAAGCAGCTCGTTTGCTTTCTATCTTGCTTCACGAATTGACGAAGCCTTGGCAGAAAGAAAAAGTCCATTCCGATGTGCTCGAAATCATTATGAAACTGCGCATTCAAGCAACGGACGAGGAACAGTATATGAACGATTTGCTTAGCAATATCGCTTTTGCGAGCGAATCGGCGCACGCGTTAAAACAAATTTGGGGCTATATGCTGCGCGAGCAAACATTTTTGTCACCGGGTACGATCGAGGCAATGCTCACCGACGCCCAGCAGGCAATCCGACGCCAGTTGCCAGAGCTCACCGATCGGTACAAACGCCCGTTTGCCGAAATCGACGATGCGGCAGAACGGAAACGTCAACTGGAACGCTCTTATAGCGCGTTGCTCTTGTTTAATCGAATCGCCACCGATTTTTTAATCGAATTCGGCCGGGAAGAAAACGAATCGGCTGCGCGTACGTTTTTCGCTGCTGATCCGAACGAACTGCTCGAAGTGTTCCATCACCTTTGTGGCGTATACGCGAGCCGCTGGCTTGAGGGGCTTGAGGTGGATTAATCAGCCGTTTCGGGCAAGGGGCTGACTCAACAGGATGTCTGTGCCCGCAAGTGAAACTTACCAATCCATTCAAGTGTATACCGTAGTGGAAAAGAGGGGCTCACTTGCTTTTGAGCCCCCCCTTCGCACTCGAACCGAATGGCTTTCTTTAGCCAAACAACCGTTTCCGACCAATTTCCTAGGATAGCTCCTTTCTCGTTTGACAACATTGTCCAGCCATGCTAATCTAAGCATTGAAAGGAATTTTTTAAATATTCCTTTAATTGAAAACGTATACAACAATAAAATGAAAGGGGTATCGGGGATGATTTACGCACAACCAGGCCAGCCAGGGGCGCTTGTCACGTTCAAAAAACGCTACGAAAACTTTATTGGCGGCAAATGGGTACCACCGGTGGACGGTGAGTATTTTGAAAACATCACACCGATCACCGGGCAGCCGTATTGCGAAGTGCCGCGCTCAAAAGCCGCCGATATTGAACTGGCGCTTGACGCTGCCCATGCCGCAAAAGAGGAGTGGGGACGCACGTCACCTGCAAAGCGCGCCCGTTTGTTGAACAAAATTGCCGATCGGATGGAAGAAAACTTAGAAATGCTCGCAGTGGCTGAAACGTGGGAAAACGGCAAACCGATTCGCGAAACATTGGCAGCTGACATTCCGCTTGCCATCGACCATTTCCGCTATTTTGCCAGCTGCATTCGCGCCCAAGAAGGCACCATTTCGGAAATCGATCATAACACGGTCGCCTACCACTTTAAAGAACCGCTCGGCGTTGTCGGGCAAATCATCCCATGGAACTTCCCGATTTTAATGGCGGCCTGGAAACTCGCGCCAGCCCTTGCGGCCGGTAACTGCGTCGTCTTAAAACCGGCGGAACAAACGCCGACGTCCATTCTCGTCCTCATCGAACTCATCGAAGATTTGCTTCCACCTGGCGTCGTCAACGTGGTGAACGGTTTTGGCTTGGAAGCCGGCAAGCCGCTCGCCTCAAACCCGCGTGTGGCGAAAGTGGCATTCACCGGCGAAACGACGACTGGACGTCTCATCATGCAATACGCCTCGCAAAACATCGTTCCGGTTACGCTTGAGCTTGGCGGCAAGTCCCCGAACATTTTCTTTGCTGATGTAATGGAAAAAGATGATGATTTTCTCGATAAAGCGCTCGAAGGGTTTACGATGTTCGCCTTAAACCAAGGTGAAGTGTGCACATGCCCATCACGCGCCCTCATCCACGAGTCGATTTACGATGCTTTTATGGAACGGGCGCTTGAGCGCGTCAAACAAATTAAACAAGGCAACCCGCTTGATACTGAAACGATGATCGGCGCCCAAGCGTCGTCTGAGCAGCTCGAGAAAATTTTGTCATACATCGATATTGGCAAACAAGAAGGGGCCGAGTTGCTTGTAGGCGGTGAGCGGAACATGCTTGAAGGAGAGCTTGCCGGCGGGTACTATGTGAAGCCAACCATTTTCAAAGGCCATAACAAAATGCGTATTTTCCAAGAAGAAATTTTCGGACCGGTGTTGGCCGTCACGACGTTCAAAGACAACGATGAAGCACTCGCGATTGCTAACGAGACGCTGTACGGCCTTGGTGCTGGTGTCTGGACGCGCGACATCAACACCGCGTACCGGTTCGGGCGCGGCATTCAAGCTGGCCGCGTTTGGACGAACTGCTACCACGTCTACCCAGCCCACGCCGCGTTTGGCGGCTACAAAATGTCCGGCATCGGCCGCGAAACACACAAAATGATGCTCGACCATTACCAACAAACGAAAAATATGCTCGTCAGCTATTCGCCGAAAAAACTCGGCTTGTTCTAATACTCACCCACCCACCCTTTCATCGCCTCTTCGTTTTGAGGCGAATCCTCATCATTTTGCCAAGGTGTCCCGCTCTGTTCGGGACACCCTCTTTTGTCTTGATGACACTGTTGTTGTCTTGCTCATTGTCTGCCAAGCGGCGGCTACCGTCAATGTCGAAAATAAATCTATACGCATGCGAAAGAGGTGCACGGAATGAGTGATGAACCGAAAGTTGTCGCCACAGAAGCGGCGCTGGCGTTAATTGAAAAGCTGAAAGCGAAGTACGGCCCCCTTATGTTCCATCAATCTGGCGGCTGCTGCGATGGCAGTTCGCCAATGTGCTACCCGCTCGGCGAGCTGATCGTTGGCGATTCCGATATTCTACTTGGCGAAATCGGCGGCTGTCCGTTTTACATTGCCAAGGCGCAATACGAATATTGGAAGCATACGCAGCTGATTATCGATGTCGTTCCCGGGCGCGGCGGCATGTTTTCGCTTGAAGGCCCGGAAGGCGTTCGCTTTCTCACCCGCTCGCGCGTCTTCGGACAACCGTCGGATAAAAGCACGCCATAGTTGCTGACAATGACCAAACATCGTCCAGGCCCACCGACCATATTAACCCGCGGCGCGCCCTAGGTCATGGTCACCTCGGGATCGTGTCATTTCACCGTTCACAACCATAGCCGGCCTCCATCCGGGAGAGGGGACGCAGCCATGAGTGAAGTGGTTAATGCGAACAGACAAACAGTATGGTCAGGATGCCCCCTGCTAGACATACAAAAGGACCGTGCCGATTCCAATCGACACGGTCCTTCACTTTCATTCTCCTCCGCCTGTCGCGGAGTTTTTTCTTTTATTCGGCCTGCTTCATCTTTTTCATCGCCTCGTCCCGGTCGGAAAGCGTAATCCGCTTTAAGCCGAACACGAACAGCAAGCCCACCGCAATAAACACAAGCCCAAACAAAAAGACAGCTTGCAGTGAATCAACGAGCGACTGTTTCAATACCGGCACGAACATGTCGCGCAGTGCGGCCGGAATATTCTTCATCGCTTCCGGGCTGAGCAAGACGGAATACAGCCCTTGCGGATCGTTATGAATCATATCCGCAAATCGGTCAACAAGCCCTTGCGCCTGTCCCGGCAACGCTTCAAGCTTTGGCATCAATCGTTCATCAAGCAAAGCGCTTGAGCGATGGTTCATGATGGCGCCAAGAACGGTCATGCCGAATGTCCCGCCGATTGAGCGGAAAAATTGGCTTGAAGACGTCACCACGCCAAGCTCCGATTTTGGAAAGCTTTCTTGCAAAGCGAGCGTTAAAATCGGCATCACAAGCCCTGTGCCGAGCCCGAGTATGATCATATATACTGTTGCTGTCCATTTGGACGTATCGACATCCATCGTGCTAAGCAAACCGAACGCCGCCAACATAATGGCCATACCGATGATCAGCTGTGTTTTCACGCCAATTCGGTAGACGAGTCGACCGCCAACGACACTGCCGATAATCATCGTAACCATCATCGGTGTCATGATCGTTCCTGACTCTGTGGCGCTCACCCCAACCACGCCTTGCATAAAAAACGGAACAAACATAATGGCTCCGAACATGCCGACGCTCATGAAAAAGCCGATGCCGTTCAACAACGTAAACGTCCGATTGCGAAAGAGCCAAAGCGGGATGATCGGCTCGTCAGCCCGTTTTTCTGCCCAAATGAACAAGGCGAAAAAGATCACCGCCGCCGCAAACAGCGAGATGATTTGCCATGAGCCCCACGCATATTGGTCACCGCCAAACGTCAACCCAAGCAACAAGCTGACGACTCCCGCCGTCAGCGTCGCCATTCCGGCAACGTCAAATTTCACCGGCCCTTCAGCTTTATATTTGCTTAAGCCCATCGCGATCAGCACTGTTGCTAAAATACCAACCGGCAAGTTAATATAAAACACCCAACGCCAGTTCAAATGGTCAACGATAAAGCCGCCGATTTGTGGACCTAGCACTGAAGCAAGGCCGTACAAACCGCCGAACACCCCTTGCCATTTCGCACGCTCTTTCCCCGTAAACACGTCACCAACGACAATCATCGCCATCGGCATCATAATTCCGCCGCCGATTCCTTGAATGCCGCGGTAAATAATAAGCTGGGTCATATCGTTGGCCATGCCACAAAGTGCAGAGCCGGCCATAAAAATGACAAGCCCACTCACATACACGAGACGCCGTCCAAGCAAGTCGGCGAGCTTACCAGCGATCGGCACGACAGTCGTCGATGTCAACATATACGCTGTCGTCAGCCATGTCATCACGCCAAGCCCGCCGAGCTCTCCCACGATGCGCGGCATCGCTGTTCCGACGATCGTCCCTTCAAGTGCTGCAAACAACATAGCGATAATGAGTCCCGTAATAAGCAGCGGACGATGCCGGATCGTACTTGCTGGCGCTGCTAATGCTTTTTCCATCTGTCTCTCTCCTATCCATTCAATTGTTGATACGTTTTAATTTCTTGGCTCAGCTCGGCCAAGGCCTCCGCGAGCGAGGGCGCTTGTTGATGGCGCAAATATAAAAGCAGCGCATCGACCAGATAGGCGCGCGGCGGCTCATGACGCCCGAGCAGCTCTTCTTCGAGCGCGTCGACCGCCTCAAGCACATCATCCGCCTTCTTCGAGCCAAGTTCCTTCGCCGCCTCCCGAACGGCGGAAAACGCCGAAGCAAGACGCTCTCGTCGCTTTTGTCGCTCGCGCTCTTCCAATTCTATCCACGAGGCAAATGACTCCTTCGTCAACAGTGGACGTTCATCTGCCGCAAAGCTGTCGATGATCGCATCGAAGCGCCGCATGAGAAAGCGAGCTACCTCCTCAGCGTCGAACGACTCCTCGTGGAAAAAGAAATAAAACAAATATTGTCGGATGACACCGTTCACGATCATCGCCACATCATAAAGATGTGGCTCGACTACCTCCCCATATACGTCTTTGAGACGCGAACAATACCATAAAAAGAGCCGCCCATGTTGGCAGAACATATACTGCTCAATTTCCGGATTGACTTTTGGCAGCTGTTCCGACATGATCATATGCAAAAACTCTTTGTATTGGCGGACATGCGAAAAATGAGCAGCCAGCTGGCGGACGAACTGTTCTTTTTCTGACCCGCCAACCGCTGCTGTCAAATCGGCCATCATCTTCTCACTATAATACTTCAGTACCACCAACAACAATTCTTCTTTCGAAGTAAAATGATGGTAAAACGCCCCTTTGGAAATGCCCCATGCCTCAACTAAATCTTGAATCGATGTCGCATGATACCCTTTTTGAGCAAACAACTTCATCGCTGTTTCGATAAATTGAACGCGCCGTTCATCCATGGCAATCGCTCATTCCTTCCCTATTCGCCGCCTCCCATTGCCGATAAGATGGCAACAATGCGCGTGGCTTTACAAAATCAGCCCGCACCCCACGCTGCCGTAACCATTCAATCAATTGACGGACATCGCCCATTGTCCTCGCCTCCATACGCTCTATGACCAAACAGTCAACGCTATTATAAACAACGATTATCAATTTATGCAACTAAAAAATCATGGTTTTTTGACCGGACAGTCACGAATATAAATAGTTTTTTGAACATACGGTCAAAGAGACGGATCGCCAACAAAAACGGCCGTCCATAGCCCTGCAAAAGGCCATGAACAGCCGTCATCCTACTATTCCAACGCTGCGGCAGCAAGCGCCAAGGCTCCTGAAATGCCAGCATTATCGCCTAACCCCGGAAGGACGATATACTCCTCAATGTTTGTAAGAACTGCCTCGTGCTGAATATAGCCGCCAAGCCACTCCTGCACATAGCGATGGACTAACGGCAGCACGTGCGTCTGTTTCATGACACCGCCACCAACAATCACTTTTTCCGGTGATAAAATGAGAATATAGTCAGCAATAGCTTGAGCTAAGTAAAACGCTTCAAGCTCCCACACCTCATTGCGCGCAGCCAATTCTGCTCCCTTTTTCCCCCAGCGCCGCTCGATCGCCGGGCCAGACGCCATCCCTTCTAAGCAGTCGCCATGGTACGGGCATATGCCGGCAAACGCATCATCCGGATGACGGCGGACAACAATATGCCCCATTTCCGGATGAAGCAGCCCATGAAGCAGCCGCCCTTCCACCACCGCGCCAACGCCAATACCGGTTCCGACCGTCATATAGAGGCAGCTGTCCAGCCCTTGCGCCGCCCCCCATCGCAGCTCGCCGAGCGCCGCCGCGTTCACGTCCGTATCAAAACCGATCGGTACCGGAAAATGTTGTTTCAGTGTGCCAACAAAATCGAAATTCGTCCACGCCTGTTTCGGCGTGCTCGTAATATAGCCGTACGTCAGGCTGCTAGGACGCAGATCGATCGGGCCAAACGACCCGACGCCGATCGCCTCAATGCCATGCGGACGGAAAAACTCGATGACATTGGCCATTGTCTCTTCTGGCACGGTCGTTGGAAACACCTCTCGCTTGTGAATTCTCCCGTGCTCATCACCAACAGCGCAGACAAATTTCGTCCCCCCAGCTTCAATCGCTCCTAGAATCATGTGTTTCCCCTCTTTCTTCACTTGTTCTGCTCTTATCTTAATAGAAAGGGACTCAACGGTAAACTGAAAAGGGGCATCAAGCGTACTTCTCTTTTTGCCATCACCGATCAAACGTGAACGGCTATTCTTTTGCGATTTTTACAAGCGATGTCCACTTATCTGCTGCTGAAAGAAAAGGCGCCCATATCATCAGAGAGCGGCAAATGAATATTGTTGCCACTATTTTTACCAAACGAAAAAGAGCCGCCAACAAGGCAGCTCCTCCTGACACACCTGTTGCCCTTTCCACCAACTCACCCTTTCACCGAGCCGGCAAGCAGTCCACGGACGAAGTATTTGCCAAGGAAGATGTATACGAACAACGTTGGCAGTGCAGCCAACAAAGCGCCGGCCATTTGTACGTTCCACTGGACAATTTGACTGCCGGATAAGTTTTGCAAGGCAACCATGATCGGTTGTTTGTCCGACGTCGTGATCGTCACGGCAAACAAAAACTCATTCCAAATATTCGTAAACTGCCAAATAGCAACAACGACAAATCCGGTGATCGACAACGGCAGCATAATGTAACGGAAAATGCGGACAAACCCGGCGCCGTCGATTTTCGCCGATTCGATCATCTCATCCGGAATGGCGGCGTAAAAATTGCGGAACATCAGTGTTGTGATCGGGATGCCGTAGACAACATGGACGAACACCAGCCCCGGAATCGTGTTGTACAACCCGATTTCGCGCAAAAATTGAATCAACGGGATTAAGATGCTTTGATATGGAATGAACATGCCAAATAAAATAAGCGTAAATAGCGTATCCGCCCCTTTAAACTTCCACTTCGATAGCACATATCCGTTGAGTGACCCTAGCAATGCGGATAGCAGTGTCGCTGGTACGACAAGCAAAATCGAGTTCCAAAAGTTTGGAGCCAGTTTCTCAAATGCGGTCGCATAGCTGCTCCAATCGACCGCCGACGGCAGTTTCCACATATCAGCCAATGTCACTTCATCGAGCGGTTTTAAGCTCGTCACAATCATGACATACACTGGCAAGAGGAAAAATACGCTCATCGCCAGTGCAAGCAGATACAAAAATGGCCGCGCCCATAACTGTTTCGCCATTACGATTCCCCCTTGCGGCTCGAGATGAGATACGGAACGATAAAAATGGCGACCGACAGCAACATCACAATCGCAATCGCCGCTCCGTTCGCATAATAATTGCCGCGGAACGTCGTTTCAAACATATACACTCCGGGCACATCAGTGACAAAGTTCGCACCCGGTCCGGTCATGGCGTAAATTAAATCAAAAATTTTCAGTGAAATGTGCGCCATAATGATGATGACACTGACCGTAATCGGCCGCAACAACGGCAAAATGATTTTCCAATACAATTGAAGCTCGGTCGCTCCATCCATTCGCGCCGCTTCGCGCACTTCATCCGGAATCGCACGCAAGCCGGCCAAATACATGGCGACGGCAAAACCGGTCATTTGCCAGACCGCTGCCACCACAACCGCAATCATCGCCAATGGAATGCCAAATTCGATTTTGCCCCATTGAAATCCGCCTAAGATCGTTGTATCCGTATACCATTTGGAATCCAGGCCAAGCGGTTTTAAGAACAAGTTCACGCCCGTTGACGGGTTAAACAACCATTGCCACACCACCCCGGTCACAACAAAGGATAAGGCCATCGGGAAAAAGAAAATGTTGCGAAACAACGATTCCCCTCGCAGCTTTTGGTCAAGCAAAATGGCAAGCAGTTGGCCGAGCACAATCACGACGGCGATAAACAGCACTGTAAATACGATCGTATTGCGCAAATCAGCTTGAAAGCGGAAATCTTGGAATAAATACTGATAATTTTTCAGCCCGGCGAATGACCAATCCGGAACGAGCGAATTCCAATTGCTTACCGAAACATATCCTGTCCAACCGATAAATCCATAAACAAATAGGAAAATGAGCACGACCGACGGCGCCAAAAACGCTGTTGCCAGCCAATGATCAGCTGTCCATTTTCGCTTTTTCCGCGCCACAGGAACGGTCGTCGTTTCTTTCGCTGGCGCGATTTTTACCGTTTCCATCATCATCCCTCCTTGCGATGAATACGAGAAAAGGGGAGGAGAATGGCTCCCGTCCCCTTTTCCTTCATTACTTCTTCAGTTCCGCTGCAGCCGAAACAAGCGTGTCAATCAACGAATTGACATCCTTTTGCGTGACGAAAATGTTAATCGCTTGGTTCACTTTTGTGACAAAGCCTTCTGCCGCTGCTGATCCGTGCGCTAAGCTTGGCGCCAGTTCTGCGTTTTTGAAATCTTCCATCGTTTGTTTGCCGTATTCATCATACTTTGACGGGTCAGCATCGATACGGGCTGGAATTGAGCCTTTCAGCGGGTTAAACGCATCTTGCCCCTCGACCGATCCAAGCAAAGCTAAAAACTTCTTCACATCGTCCGGATTTTTCACACCTTTTGGCAAGCCGAACGTATCAGTGATGACCATAAACTTGCCGTCGGTGTTCGGGGTCGGCACATAGCCGAAATCTTCATTCACTTTTAATTTTAAGTCGTTGACAAAATAGCCTTTGGCCCAGTCCCCCATCACGTACATGGCCGCTTTTCCTTCCGCAACAAGCTGAGCCGCATCTTGCCAGTTGCGCGAGCTATGGTCTTCGTTAATGTAACCGAGCATTTTCTTAAACGTTTCAACTGCTTGTTTCACTTGCGGATCGTCAAACGACAGTTCCCCGTTCCAAAGTTTTTGGTAGTTGTCCGTTCCGAGTGTGCCAAGCAACACCGTTTCAAACAAATGCGTCGCGGTCCACGGTTCTTTATCGCCAAGTGCTAGCGGCGTAACGCCTTTTGCCTTTAGCTGATCCGCCACTTCGAAAAACTCGTCAAATGTTTTCGGCGGCTGCAGCCCGTTGTCGGCAAATACTTTTTTGTTGTACCAAAGCACGTTGCCGCGGTGAATGTTCACCGGAACGGAGTAAATGTTGCCATCTTTGCTTACCATGTCAATGAGCGCTTCCGGGAATTTGTCCATCCAACCTTCTTGTTCATACAAGTCATTGAGTGGCTCCATTTTACCGGCAGCGACCCAGCCTTCATTCAGCTCCGCCCCACCGTGCACTTGGAACGTCGATGGCGGGTCGTCCCCTTGCATGCGGCTCGCTAGGACCGCCTTGGCGTTCGTTCCGGCCCCGCCGGCCACCGCCGCGTTTTCGACTTCAATATCCGGATGTTTTTCTTGGAACAGTTTGATCAATGCTTTGAGACCGTCTTCCTCACCGGCTCCAGTCCACCAGCTGAAAATCTCTAGCTTCTCTCCTGCTTTTTGGCTGCCTTGTTTGGCGTCATCGGATGAAGAAGAGTTCGAGCTACAGCCCGACAGCGCCATCCCGACACCAAGCGCCAACGCCAACCATGCGGATGCTTTCTTTCGCATGTTCCTCCCCCTTTATCCCCTTTTTGAAAACCTTTTCAATAGTGATTTTATCATGCGCCACTAGTCTGATTACGACTTGATTCCTTCACTTTTTTGCGTTTTTCTTCACTTTTTTGTTGTAGGGAAAAAAGAAAAGCGGCTTGTCCATATTCCTCATTTTTAGCGCAGAAGCCTCTTGTTTCTACATTAGAATGTACGTGGTGGAGCGTTGACAAGGTACAGGTCACGACAGCTGCCTCATCGGCATCCATTCTTGTCAAGCTGTTTGTAGCTTAGCAGGGGAATCACCGGTCGCACAACATCAAAAAAGCCCGCCCAGTCGGGAGGCGAGCCAATGTTTTGTTGGAGATGGGTGAGGCTGCATCGGCTACCGCCTCTGCAGTTTTTTTCGGTATTCGCTCGGCGACCAGCCCGTTTGTTTTTTAAACACGCGGCTGAAATAGTTCGGATCGTTGTAGCCAACGGAAAAGCATATTTCTTTTAAACTAAAATCGGTGCGAACGAGCGCTTCTTTTGCCCGCTCGATGCGCACGTTCGTCACATAGTCAATAAACGTGACGCCAAACTGTTCTTTGAACAGTTTACTGAAGTAGTACGGGCTCATCCCAGCATGTTCGGCCACTTCTTCAAGCGTCAGAGGCTCGGCATAATGACGGTCAATGTACTCTTTCGCCTTGCCGAGTTTGCCGTGGGCATGCTGGTGGCGCCAAACCTCAAGATCCGTAGCAATGCGGTCCAATTCATCCAACACGGCCTGCTGCAACTCAGCCGCCGACCGACAAGAAGTAAACGAAGCGATCCGCTCGTAGCGAATCCCAAGTTCAGATAAACGGCGCCCAATCCATATCAATGCCTCTTCCGCCTTGCGAACAGCAGACGGCAGTGAGTAGGATGAGGTCAGTTCCTTGATATACGTTCGACACACCAACCGCGCTTGCTCGATGTCACCAAGGCGCAATGACTCAAACAGCTGTTGATCCCGTTCCGCCGCCCTACTAGCGTACATCGCCTCTGCGGGCGGAAATCCAACTTGCGCTTTTTGCCGTTCTGCATAATAGCGCACAGCCGACAACGCCTCATAGTATGAAGAACGAAGCTGATCCAAGCGCGAAACAGGGGAGCCAAGTCCGATATACAGCGCGGCACCGTACCGAGCGGAAAACTGCCGCGTCAAATCGAATGCCAATGTTTGAATAGTGGGCTTCCAAGCCAACTCACCATCATCGGGGCTTTGGAAAAACAAAATCGGCAGGCGCCCATTCCCCATCCGTCCCATTATATAGCGCACTGGCGCACGCTCATCCAGCTGTTTGTCGAGCCATGATTTCCATTCATCGACCTTCCCCTTATCAGGAAACTGAAGGACAATAAACATTCCTGTCGCTAGCGAAAACGGCAGCAGCTCCTTCCACCGTTCCCACTCATCAGCCGATACGTCTTCCGTCATCAGGACGGACAGCCATTCGCTTTCCACCAGTGTCTGCAACCGGCGAAGCTGCTCCTGCAGCTGGCGGTTGCTCTCTTCATGTCGCCGTTTCGCCGCTACGGCTTGACTGACCCGTTCTAAAGCTGAAATCACCTCCTCCTTCCGGCTCGGTTTCAATAAATACTCTTTGACCCCAAAGCGCATCGCTTGTTTTGCATAGTCGAACAAATCAAACGCCGACACAATAATGAACTCGATATCGAGGCCGTCGCGGCGAATGGCTTCAATCGCTTGCAGTCCGTCAAGAGCGGGCATTTTGATGTCAATCAGCATGATATCTGGACGATAACGCTTGGCGATCTCGACCGCCTCGCGCCCGTTGGCACCCTCCGCCACCACTTCCATCTCGGGTAGATGGTCGCGAATCATTTTGCAAAGCGCCTTGCGCTCCAATGCTTCATCATCGACGATCACCACATTCATCGCTCATCCCTCCTTCGTCCATTTGGGCAACCGCAGCCGGATAGTCGTTCCTCTCCCCGGCGCCGACTCGATATCTACCACATCGGTGACGCCATAAAACAATTGCAAGCGGCGAATGACATTGCGCAAACCGATGCCGGTCGAATGGCCGCGCCCTTCCTCGCGGCGCGATTCCCTCTCTTCCCCGCGAATGAACGCCTCAAATTCCGTTTTCACTTGCTCGTCCATTCCGACTCCATTGTCGCGCACTTCCACGATCACCCGGCTCTCTCCTTCGGCAATCGACACCGTCAGTTCCGCCCCTTGTTCATATGATTCGATGCCATGAATAAACGCATTTTCAATCAGCGGTTGCAACGTCAAAGGCGGAAGCCGCTGGCCAAGACAAGACGGCTCTGCCTCAAGAGAAAACTTGATCCGGTCAAAAAAGCGCGTTTGCTGAATGAAAAAATATTCGCGAGCAACGCGCACCTCATCGGCAAGCATCACCGTCCGCTGCAAATCGCCCAGATTGTAGCGTAAAATCGCTGCCACTGCCTCAATCAGCCGCGATGTTTGTGGGGCGTCCTCCAAATACGCCATCTTCGCGACCGTATTCAACGTATTGAACAAAAAGTGCGGATTGATTTGGCTTTGCAAACTTTTAAGCTCCAGCTCCTTCACAAGCCGGTCGAGCTCGGCTTTTTGTTTCATTTCTGCAATCAGCTGTTTTAAATTGCGGCGCATGTCATTAAAGGTGATCGTGAGCAGCCGCAGTTCATCATTCGTTGTCGGATTTACATCTGGCCCATCGAGCCGTCCGGCGCCGATCTCTCGGGCTACATGTGCAAGCTGGATGATCGGCCTCGTCAAACTGCCGGAGAAAAACACAGCAAGAAGCACACCGAAACAAAGCGTTGTCGCAAACAACCCCATTCCCATATACCGGAAATAGTGGTTACGCTGTTCGACTTTATCGTACCGTCGTTGATAAGCCGTTAACTCATCATCAATTAAGTTTAATGTTTCTTCCTGCAAAAAAAGGGCAATATTCATCGTTTCATGCAGATGGGATGAGTACAAGCTAATATTTCCGGCCTGAAAATGGTAGACCGTGAGCGCTGCTTCCTCTAACAAACTTTCGATCATATGTTCATAGTTTTCTGCCGCCAACCGGTCAGACAATATCGGCAAGATAGCACCAACTTGGCGGCGGTGTTGTTGCAGCCAGTGTACCTCCTGCTCATAGGCGCGCGCGTATCGCCCCTCTTTTTCCGATACATACGCATTCAGCTGCTCCATCAACCGGTTTGTCCGTTGCGACACTTCATTCAGCAACAACAATCGGCGCATCCGGCGATCATAATCACTCATCATCTCTTCACTAGTTTGATATAAAAGAAACACCGCTCCATTTAACAAAAGCAAAAAAACGGTAAAACAAAGCAACATCTTTGTGCGGATGTTCATCCTAGCTTCCCCCCGCTGTCACCAGCGCTTTGTTGTCTACATCATCTTTGTACCGCTTCAAGTCAAACTTTCTCGGACATCAAGTTGATCCAACCAATGAAGACATCGCCGCGTTCAAGCCAGGCGTATTCGAACACGAAGGACATTCATTTTTCATCATACGTCCTCACTGTTTCGGCGGCATTCGTCCGCCTTCTGCTGATTTCAGCCCGTCCTACTAGACTGATTGATGGAATAGAACATCTCGTTTCACAGCAACGTTCCCCAAATGGAAAAGCCTTTTTACATCAGCTTCTCGTTGCACACAATGACCGTTCGCTCAAGGAAAACACTGGTTTTCACCGGCCTTCTACAGAAGCCGCAGATGCCAGTGTCATGGTGTCTTGACCTCATAATTGCGCGCCGGGCGCAGCGGTAAATCTTCTTTCCGAATGACTTTCGTCTCTGTGTTCGTTATAGCCGGCACATCATGTCCAGCAACGATGTCGGTCATCATTTTCACCGCTCGGTACCCCATTTCATACGGTTCTTGGACAACCGTCGCTTCAATCGTCCCTTTTTGCAAATACTCGATCGTCTCCGGCAGCGTGTCAAATCCGATAATATACGTTTCCTGCTCCCTGTGAAATTGTTCTACCACTCGGGCAATACCGATCGCATCAAGAGCACTCGTACCATAAAAGGCGTTGACTTCCGGGTGCTTTTTCAAAATCGTGTATGTCTTTTCAGCCGCTTGCACTCTTGTGATATGCGACTCCTCGACCGCCACGATGCGAATCCGTTTCTCATTCTTCACCGCATCACGAAACCCGCGCACCCGTTGCTGTTGGTGAACCGCGGTCAAACTGCCGGTAATGATAGCGACATTCACCATCCCCTGCGTATCTTCGACCAGCGCCCGGCCGGCGATAAATCCAGCGTAGTAGTTGTCTGTTCCAATATAGCCGACACGTCGGCTCGTTGGGGCATCAGTATCAATGGTCAACACCGGGATATTCTTGTCGACAATTTCGTTAATCACCGGAACAAATTCCACTTCCGTCAGTCCTTGGGTGATGATCCCATCAACCTTCGCTGCTGCCGCCTTTTTCAAAATGCGCAAGTGTTCATCAATATTTGCCTGCCGCGGTCCGATATATTCGAGGTCAACATCAAGTTCTCTTGCTGCTGCTTTCGCCCCTTTTTCAACGAGCCGCCAATAATCATTGTCAAGCTCCTCCGGTACGAGTACGAAATGATACGTATCCTTCGCTTTAGCGAGCGTCTTTTCTTCTCCCACCCCCGAATACATATACACATTCCACGCAAAATAGGTAGTTAAGGAAGCGCTTCCAATAAACAAGGCGATACCGCCTGCATAAAATAGCCGTTTCCACCACCGACGCATGTTCGACTCCCCCCATCGTTCCCCATTCACACGGAATCTATGTTTACGTGCAATCCATTCCCTTACCGCTATTGTACACAAATACGCGAGCCCTAGCCTAGGTGAACCATTTACTAACGACAATTTGAAGTGGGGGCTTCCAAAGAAAGTTGACTGCGTCAAGCACTCCTTATTCTTTAAGGCGTGTCCACTTCGCTGCTAGGCATAAGACCAGCCTTACTTTTCTTTAAGATGTTTAGAGCACCATTAACATCGGCATTCATTTGCCAGTCTTTTTTTGATACAAGCCACGCTTGATGTGTTTATCCCTACATTTATATTCTTTGGGATTATCAGCATTATATTTAATACTGCATCTCCATCAAAAAAGCTAGCTTGAGATGTATATGCTTCTTCCTGTCTGAAGAATTTCATGCCGTAGGTACAAAGATATTCTAGTTTTTCTTTCATGTTGCCAACAGGAAGATTGTTCTATCCTAAGTCAATCGCCAATGGTTTTTGGTCGTCTACTTCTTTTAAGATATTTTGCAAGACTGATCGCTTTATAATCATCTTTTCCTTGTTTCGCCAAATCGAAGGAAGACTGAAAAGCCTCATTGACCTTTTTCAAAATTTGTTGTGCTATATTGCTATTTAACAACTTATGGTTTTCATTCGTTTTCACAAGGTGACAGTTTTTTCCGTCATTTAGAAATTCTTTATGCTCAAAATAGTATTGCCGGACATTGTATAAGCCTGCGTTATACAGATTCTTAGCAATACGACATAGTTCTCCAAGAGTTAAGCATTCTTCTTTCGTTAAGCCATTGAATTGCTGTTTAATGCAGAAATACATTTTTCACCTCCTTATCTCTTCACATTATCCTTTGTTTTCAGTGATTCATTCCCCACTTACTTCGCTAGGTGGAAGTGGGAGTTTTCTCGCTTGATTTTGATAAAAAATACGGAAGGGCCTTCTTCTGCCCTCCCTTACCTTTTTCTCGTCCGTTGCCACAACGAGCTACTCTCCTCTCCCCTCTGTTGGCGAAAACTCGCATACAAATGGTGAATCAACCCAAGGAACACCATCAACCATGCCGTCATCGCCACGTACACCATGAAACGAGGGATCACCTGCAAAAAAGGAAGGCTTAACGCCTTGGATAATTGATACGTACTCGTGGTATACATGGCAAGCGGGAACGCCATCCCCCAAAACTGCGGATCGTATTTCAGTGGATAATGATGATATAAATGACGCCAAATCATCAAAATGAACAGAAGCGGAATCCACCATGTCCCGGTAATCCAGAAAAACAGAGTAAATCCTTTCAAAAACGGAAGCAATTCGCTAAGAAACGACCAATTGTCTACATGAAGCATAAGTGTAGAACCGGCCAGCGTCGTGATCGCTACCGCTCCCATATTGATCCAATACGGCGGCGTTAACGCCGCAAACTTTAATTCGACGAACGTAAACCGGTAGAAAATAAGGGTAATAATGTTTAAATACAACATACATCCAAGCAAGTACATGCATAATGCGACAAACAGGACAATTTCCCGCCCATTCTCGACGTAGGGCGAAAGCAACGTGCCGAGAACGGAAATCGACTGTGTCGCTACCGCCGCTATCAGCCATGCACCGTTAATTCCTTCTGACAACGTCGGTTTGTTTTTTCGCACCGTAACAGCGGTGAAAAAGGTATACATGATCACGAGCCAAAGGAAAATAGCCAAAAACCATAAATACAAGGCAGGTTCAGGGTGATGAGCCACGATGATGAGCTGACTGCCAAATACACACGTTCCAGCGACTAAGGTAAAAAACCCAGGGCCAAGCGTATGGCTCGTTAAATCTTTCACAAACCTAGAAGTAAAGAACGCAAGGCGATAGAGCGTCAACCCCCATAAAATGGTATACACCACTATGTTGAAATAAAGCAATCCGGTAGAAACGACATGCATATCAAGCAAAAACGTGGCGATCGACAAAGCCCCTGTCGCCATCACAAGTGCAAAATAGCCAGGAAATAAGTTCATCGACATATTTTTCACATAGCGAATCATCTTCTTCCCCCTTGCTCTTGACCCATCCTGACACGTCTCCCTCTCTATCACTTTCTCCCCATCCCCAACGGGTCTATATTTGCTTTCTTATTTTCATTGTATTCCAAATCAGCAAAAGAAACAAAGCGACGCCGCATTTCACTACAAGGATAGAAAAAACGATGATTCAAAAATGTCTCCCGAAACAGATCACGCCGTTTCGAAAAAGCTCCTCCCCTTCATCCTTTCCATTTCTCTACCGCTTCGCCTTGTTGAGCTCCAAGTGAATGAGCATGCGCAAACTTTCTTTTTTCACTTCCGCACACTTTCTTTCATTATCCCCCATTTTGCTTAACGAACGGCGGCGGCTGGGGTGTCGTGGGAATGCACTGATGCCATAGCTGTTTACGCAGTTCAACAGTGAGAAAGCGAAAATCAATCCTATTAAAAATGGAAATTGGGGCGCAAACGAGGACGATTCATCACGGATGGCGTCATAGAGAAAGAGGGCGAATGGAAGAATACGACGGTGTTCAACGATAAAGCCGCCAACGACGGGCGGCTTTGTCAATCGCTTTTCCAAACGATTTAGTTTCCAGCTACTGTTTTGGCCTGTTTAAAAAACTGCGGCAAATGTTCTTTATGCGCTTCGAGCATTTCATCCAAAATTTGTTTGGCCACCGTATCAGAAGGAACAAGCGGGTTGATCGTCATGGCGACTAACGCCGTTTGGTAATCACCGGTGACGGCGGCTTCAGCGGCAACACGCTCGAACGATTTAATTTGCTGAACGAGTCCGCGCACCGCAACCGGCAAGTCACCGACAGCGATCGGTTTCGGTCCTTCTTTCGTAATGACACAGTTGACCTCGACAGCCGATTCCGACGGAATGCTGGCGATGGCACCGTTATTTCTTGTGTTGACCGGTTGGATGTCACGCTTGTCATTGTAAATCGAACTGATCAAGCTGCAGGCAGCGTCGCTGTAGTACGCCCCACCACGCTGTTCGAGCTGCGGCGGCTTGATGGCCAAGTTCGGGTCTTTGTACAGCTCAAATAGTTCTTTTTCAAGCTGCTGTACGACTTCGGCGCGCGTTCCTTTCGTTTTCGCCGCTTCGAGCTCCTCAGCCAACATTTTGTCCGTTTGGAAGTAGTACCGGTGGTACGGACATGGCAACACCTTCAACCCTTTCAAAAAGTCCGGTTCCCAGCCGAGGTCGACGATATTTTTCATCGTTACCCCGGAACGATCCGGATTGGCAACGAGGTCGATCACCTTCTCAGTTATCTCGACACCGTCTAGATAGACGTGCAAGCCAAAGACCATATGGTTCAGCCCGGCAAAATCGATGTGCACGCGGTCGGCATCAACACCAAGCAGCTTCGCGACACCCATGTGCATGCCAATCGGTACGTTGCACAAACCGACCACTTTATCGCGCTTCGTATAACGTAAAACCGCTTCTGTCACCATCCCCGCTGGGTTCGTGAAGTTAATGAGCCACGCCTCCGGGCATAACTCTTCCATATCGCGGATGATATCCAAAATAACCGGGATCGTCCGCAACCCTTTAAACAAGCCGCCGGGGCCGTTCGTCTCCTGACCGATCACCCCGTATTTCAGCGGGATGCGCTCATCTTTCGCCCGTGCCTCTAGGCCGCCGACACGAAATTGCGTCGTAACAAAGTCTGCTCCTTCCAAGGCCCGGCGGCGGTCTAGTGTCAAATGAATCTCAATCGGCACACCGGCTTTTTCGACCATCCGCTTGGCGAGAGCGCCGACAATCTCGAGCTTCTCTTTCCCTTCCGGAACGTCAACCAACCATAGCTCCCCGACCGGCAGTTCGTGATAACGTTTAATCAACCCCTCGACTAACTCTGGGGTATAACTTGACCCGCCACCGATCGTCGCAATTTTCAATCGTTTTTCCATACTCCTCTTCCCCTTTCGCCCTGTTAGGCATGATATAATGAACGTACGTGCGAATCGTTGACGTTGGCCGTCCAATCGTCCTTCTTCCCAGCCATCGCGCGTCCCACCCTAGAAGGCTGGTGGCTGAATCGACCATGCAGCTCCGCAACGGAGTTGCTTAGGGAAACCTTGTCCTCCGCTGTGCCCAGCAAACTGCTGAGCATGGAGGAAGTTTTTCACCACTCTTTTCGAAAGCGAGGGAGCCCGATGTTTACCCCCGAACAAATCGCCCAGTTTTCCGAGTTGGATTATGCCATCTACGATTATGTGGTCAAACATCCTCATGAAGTCGCTTACATGCGCATTCGCGAGCTTGCCGAGGCTGTCCATGTCTCGCCGCCGACTGTGCTCCGTTTTTGCAAGAAGGTCGGCTGCGATGGGTTCAGCGAGTTCAAAACGAAATGGAAGCTACACTTGCGGGAAAACGAACGAACGTCGATCATCAGCAGCCAAGAAGCATTAAGAGAATTTTTTGAGCGGACATTAACGGCTGATTACGAGCGAACCATTCTGGATGCCGCCACCGTGATTGCCCGGGCCGATCACGTCATTTTTGTCGGCTCAGGCAGCTCCGGTATTTTGGCCGAATACGGCTCGCGTTATTTTTCCGCGTTTCAAAAGTTTTCTGTTTACATTAAAGACCCGTTTTTCCCGATTTACGGCCATTATTTTACCAACTGTGTCGTCATCGCCTTGTCGGTGTCCGGCGAAACACAGCACACGCTCGCTCAAGTGCACCGTTTTAAGGAAAAAGGCGGCACGATCATCAGCATCACAAATCGAAAACATTGTTCACTCGCTAACATCTCCGACTACAACTTGACATACTACGCCACCGCCGAGCGAATGGGACAGACAGACGTGACGACACAGCTACCGGTCGTTTATTTGCTTGAGCGGCTCGCGAAGGAAATGTATCGGTTACTGCCGACGCAGACTGACCGAGGCCGAACGGGCGGTGACAAAGCTACAACTCGGCACCGTTCGTCGCAATAACCCGTTGATACCAATAAAAGCTTTTCTTTTTGATGCGGCGTAAATCTTTTTCCGATTCATCATCACGGTTGACGTACACAAATCCGTACCGTTTTTGGTAACCGTTCAGCCAGCTGAGCAAATCGGTGAACGACCAAGTACAGTAACCGAGCACGTCAACACCATCCGTGATGGCGCGTTGAATTTCTTGAATATGGCGGCGCAAGTAGTCGATTCGATAATCGTCATTCACGATATCGCCTGGTTCTAGCGTATCGAACTCACCTAAGCCGTTTTCTGTGATCAAAATCGGCAACCGGTAACGGTTCGCAATGCGGCGGAGGCCAATATGCAAGCCAACCGGATCAATCGCCCAATCCCAGTTCGTCGTATCGAGATGCGGGTTGCGCACTGTTTTAAACAGTCCAGGAATGCCGCTTGAGGTTGATGTCCCTTTTTTTCCTGTCGTATTCATCACACCTTCGCTGACGCCATCTAGCGGATTATGCTCAACGGTCGTAGTTTGGTAATAGTTGACTCCCATAAAGTCCGGCTTCGCCGCTTGGAGCAGTTCCCAATCGCCCGGCGCCACCGTCGGCTCTAGCCCTTGCGATTCAAGATAGTTCCAAGCCACCTGTGGGTACGTTCCCCATGCATACACATCCATCCACCAATGGTTTTGGAATTCTTCCGCGTTTTCAAAAGCGAGTATATTTTCCGGGCGGCTGTCGCACGGATACATTGGCGAGTAGGCAAAGCTCGGCCCGATTTTCCCATCAGGCACATAATGACGGAACGATTGAATCACCTTCGCATTCGCCAAATTAGCGATATGGTTCGCCTCATACATGCGTTTCATGTCTTTTACGCCCGGCGGATGCAAGCCAAGCCGATAGCCCAAAGAAATGAAAATGTTTTGTTCATTGAGTGTCACCCAATATTTGACCCGGTCGCCAAACCGTTGAAACAATGTCACAGCATACCGGTCAAAATCATCAATGATGCGCCGCGACTCCCATGCCCCATAGGCATCCATCAATGCTTGCGGCACGTCCCAATGGTACAACGTCACAATCGGCTCGATCCCATGTTTTTGCAGCTCCTCAATCAAGCGATCGTAAAAATCGAGCCCTTTTTCATTGATGTCCCCATTTCCATCAGGAAACACTCGGCTCCACGCCACCGAAAACCGATACGCTTTCAACCCCATTTCCGCCATCAACACTACATCTTCTTTGTAGCGATGATAATGGTCGACCGCGACGTCGCCGTTTGTCCCCTTAAACGTTCGGCCCGGCTGCTTGGCAAACACATCCCATACCGATAACCCTTTTCCATCTTCGTTCCACGCCCCCTCGACTTGATATGCGGCCGATGCCGCACCCCATAAAAACTCGGGCGGGAACGGTTTGAGATGACGATGCTCCATTCAGATCGTCTCCTTTCTCACAACAAACACCGGCGATGAATCGTTCTATCACCAATAAACCGTGTTTGACGAAAAAAGTAAAGGGCGCGGCGGCTTTTTGTAACGAGACGAACGCGAAAAACAATTGTTTCTTCGTAGTAACAAGTTGTTACAAAAAGGATAGGAAAAGCAAGCGCGCCGTATGCAAAAACCAGCCATGCAGAACGTTTCCATAAAATCAGTGAAATGCGAGAAACGGCACTCTCTATTCCTGTAGGGAAACACAAGAAGAAAAAGGTGCTCCGTTCCGTTGAGAGCACCCTTTTCCCCATAAAAGACGGTCTCCGCTTCCTCTTAATCATCCAACTTATGTTTTTGAGAAATATCGCTATCAAACTAATCAATCGAGCCGCCATACGGACGAAGCGTTACGGCAAAAAGATTTTCCCCGGGTTGAGAATGCCGTTTGGGTCAAACAATTGTTTCAGCCGCTTCATCCATAATACTGCATCGCCCTTTTCTTCTCGCAAAAACGCTCGCTTGCCGATACCGATGCCGTGCTCACCTGTACACGTACCACCGCGCGACAGAGCGTAGCGAACGATATGGGTGTGCACATGCTCGATTCGCTTCATTTCTTCAGCATCATTTGGGTCAAAGGCAAGCACCGTATGGTAATTGCCGTCACCGACATGGCCGAAAATAGCGGCAGTCATGTTGTGTTCATTAACAAGCCGGCGTGTATCTGCAATCGCCCCGGGCAGTTCGGACAGCGGCACGCACACATCAGTCGAGAGCATCGCCTTGCCCGGATACGCGGCTTGAATGGCGAACGCCGCGTGATGGCGCGCTTCCCAAAGCTGCGCACGGGCGAGCGAGTCGGTTTCGATCACAAACGAAACTGCTCCCTCCGCTTCGCACAGTTCTTTGACGAGTTCCGCCCCGTCATCTACGCTCGAACGGCTGCCGCTCAATTCGATAAACAGCGTCGGCTTTACCGGATAATCGGTCTTTTTGTACGCGTTGACAGCTGCGACCGTCGCCTCATCCACGAGTTCGATTTTCCCTGGCCCAACGCCAGCTTTTAACACGGCAAACGCCGCTTGCGCTGCCGCCTCAAGCGACGGAAAGCCGACTTTGATGGCCGTCGTCGCCTCCGGAATGCCGTGCAGCCGGACGATGAGGCGGGTGAAAATCCCGAGCGTCCCTTCGGATCCGACGAACAAACCGGTCAAGTCATAGCCAGCAGATGATTTCACCGCCAAGCTACCGGTTTGAATGACTGAACCGTCGGCAAGCACCACTTCGAGCCCTAGCACTTGTTCGCGCATGACGCCATATTTTACACAGTTCGTTCCGCTTGCGTTCGTTGCCGCCATGCCACCGATCGTCGCATCTGCCCCCGGGTCGACCGGGAAAAACAGTCCGTACGATTTGAGCGCTTGGTTAAGCTGCAAGCGCGTCACCCCTGGCTCGACAATGGCGAGAAAATCGTTGGGGCGGATGTCGATGATGTTGTTCATCCGTGTCACATCGAGGCTAATGCCGCCTTCGACCGGAATGATATGCCCTTCTAAGCTCGTGCCGGCGCCAAACGGCGTCACGGGGATGCGGTGTTCGTTCGCAAACGCTAATACCCGGCTCACTTCCTCGGCCGTTTTCGGAAAGACGACGACATCCGGTTTGTGCGGCTCATGGTAGGCGATACCTTTGCTATGGTGTTCAAGCACCGTCTCGTTTCTGCTCACCCGTTCACGGTCGCCGATCAACTCAAGCAGTGATTCGTACACGTTCATCGTTCTCCCCCTTATCACTGGGATACAACAGCCGCACCATTCCCCTTTCAATTGTCGAGCACGCCGTGCGGCATGTTTTGATTAGTAGCGCATCAACGTCTCGATTCCTTCCACAATGCGGGCAGGGTTGGGCAACCAGTCGTCCTCGACCGACGGCACCGGGTATGGCGTATCGTAACCGGCGATGCGCACGATTGGGGCCGAAAGGGAAAAGAGCGCCCGCTCGCTGATGAGCGCCGCCACTTCCGCGCCAAACCCGCTCGTTTTTACCGCTTCATGGACGATCATCACCCGCCCTGTTTTTTCGACGGAGGCAATGATCGTGTCGATATCGAGCGGCTGGAGACAGCGCAGGTCGATTACTTCCGCGTCAACGCCTCTCATTCGCATCTCGTCGGCGAGTTTCGCGACAAGCGGCACCGTCGCCCCCCATGTGAGAATCGTTACATCGTCACCCTCCTTCACGATGCGCGCCTGGCCGAGCGGAATCGTGTAAGGTTCTTCCGGCACTTCCATACGGAACGCCCGGTACAGCTTCATCGGCTCGAAAAACAGCACCGGATCATCGTCACGAATGGCGGAAATCAACAGCCCTTTTGCATCGTACGGATTGGACGGCATGACGACTTTTAAGCCAGGCGAATGGGTAAACAGCGCCTCCAACGCATCAGAGTGCAGCTCTGGCGTCCGTACCCCACCACCGTATGGGCTGCGCACGACGATCGGGCATGAAAACCGACCGCCGGAGCGGAAGCGGATGCGCGCCGCCTGCGCGGCGAGCTGGTCCATCGCTTGGTACACAAACCCAAGAAACTGGATCTCGGCAATCGGCCGCATACCATTGATTGCCAATCCGATCGACGTGCCGATAATGCCGGATTCAGCCAGCGGTGTATCAAACACGCGCCCGGAGCCAAACTGCTCAAGCAGCCCGTCCGTCGCCCGGAAGACGCCGCCGTTTTCGCCGACATCTTCTCCAAGCACGATGACGCGCGAATTACGCTCCATCTCCTGGCGCATCGCTTCATTGATTGCTTCGATCATCGTTAATTCCGCCATCTCATTTCACCTCTTTCGCTTGCTTTCGCCGTATCACTTCTTCTTTTTGCTCGGCGAGCAACTTCGGCGCCTCGCTGTACACATAATCAAACACATCCGCAATCGAACCGGACTCACTGGCGACAGCCGCCTCGTACGCGGCTGTCACTTCCTCGTTCACTTTGGCAACGAACTCCTCTTCTTTCGCATCCGTCCACAGCCCGCGCCGCTCAAGCAACACCCGCAAGCGGTGAAGCGGATCTTTCCTCCGCCATGTTTCCACTTCTTCCGGATGACGGTATTTCGTTGGGTCATCAGCGGTTGTGTGCGGCCCGAGCCGATACGTGAGCGCCTCAATCAACATTGGCCCCTCTCCGCGACGCGCCGCCTCGACCGCCTGTTTCATCGTTTCATAGACGGCCAACACATCGTTGCCATCGACCAGCACCCCCTTCATCCCATAAGCGAGCGCTTTTTGCGCGATCGTCCGGCTCGCCGTCTGTTTCGCGTATGGGACGCTAATCGCATACTGGTTGTTTTGGCAGAAAAAGATGACCGGCACGTTGTACACCGCGGCAAAATTCATTGCTTCATGAAAATCTCCTTCCGACGTCGCCCCGTCGCCGAAATAGGCGACCGACACATGCGATTCGCCTTTCAATTTTGTTGCCCACGCGCAGCCAACTGCATGCAGTGTCTGCGCAGCGATGATAATTTGTGTCGGGAAAATGTTCAGTTCTTCTGGCATCCTCTTCCCTGACAGGCGGCCGCGCACGTAATGGAAAAACTGCTCGAGCGGCATGCCGTGCGTCAAACAGACCGCCACTTCGCGATAGCTCGGGAAAATCCAGTCGTCTTTTTGAAGCGCAAGGACGCTGCCGATTTGGGCTGCCTCTTGGCCGCTAAATGGCGCATATGTACCAATCCGCCCTTGCCGCTGCATGCGTAGCAGCCGCTCATCGACAACGCGTGCCCGCCGCATCGCTCGGTAGGCATCGAGCAGCCACTCATCGGAAAACGCCGCGATTTTCGCCTCATCCCCATTCCCGTTTTCGTCAAGAATTTGCACCATCTCGACGGGCAGCTCCTTTGGATCAAACATGCGATCCCCTCCCATCATTTTTTGCGACTCACAGTCTTATTCGGTTCACAAAACGAAAGTGAACTAACGGCCGCCTACCGCACATCCAGCAGCAACAGTTCCGGATTCTCCAAATAATGCGCCACTGTCCGCATAAACCGCCCGGCCGGCTCGCCGTCAATGACGCGATGATCAAACGTGAGCGACATCCCCATTATGTCGCGGATGACAATCTCATCATCGATCACAACCGGTCGCCGCTTGATCGCATGCGCGCCGAAAATCGCGACTTCCGGATAGTTGATGACCGGCGTCGCAAACCATCCCCCACCGGCGCCGGTGCTCGTGATCGTGAACGTGCTTCCTTGCAGTTCCTCAAGGCGAAGCGCCTGGCGGTGCGCTTTCTCCGAAAGCTCGGCGATCTCAATCGCCAGCTCGCGAATTGATTTTTGATCGGCGTCACGGATGACAGGAACCAACAGTCCGGCTTTTGTCGCCGTTGCGATGCCGATGTGGTAACGTTTCTTCAGCACGATTTCGTTCGTCTCTTCATCAAGCGTGGCGTTAAACATCGGGTATTGCTTCAATGCTCTTGTCACCGCCTTAATGACAAACGGCAAATAGGTGAGTTTGATCCGTTCTTCAGCCAATTGGGCGGCTAAGCTCTTGCGGATCTCAACAAGCTTTGTCACATCGATTTCATCCATCCCGGTCACATGCGGCGCCGTATACACCGATTTCACCATTTTTTCGGCGATTTTTTTACGCAAGCCGCGAAGCGGGATCCGTTCTTCTTCCTCAGTAAGAGGAGACGGCCCAGTCGAAGGTGGCGCAAACAGCGCCTTGCTTATACGGTCGCTGACGGCATGAGAGCTGCGAGCGAAAGACGCTTCTTCGACCTTGCCGATTCCGCTCTGTACCGTTTCGGCCACCGTCACGGCTGCCTCGCGCTCTCGCACGTATCGCTCCAAATCGGCGAGCGTCACCCGACCGCCTTCGCCTGTTCCTTCCACTTCCTCAATCGGGACGCCCATCTCCCGCGCCCGCTTGCGCACCGATGGCGCTGCGATCACTCGCTTGCGGGCTGGACGCGTTCCCTGATCCGCTTGGACGGTTGCCGATGTTTCCTTAAGACCAGTGCTTTGTTCTGATTGATTTCCTCTCGGTTCTCCCGCTGCTTCGGTATCTAATACAATCAGCGGCTCCCCGACGTTAACCGTGGCTCCTTCCGGCCCGGCAAGTGACATCACTTTTCCAGCCACCGGCGTCGTCATTTCGACCATAGCCTTATCCGTTTGAATTTCAGCAATTGGTTGATCGGCGTTGACCACATCCCCTTCGCGGACGAGCCAACGGATGATCTCGGCTTCATGCAGCCCTTCGCCAATATCAGGAAGCTTAAACTCATAAATCACGGCCATATCCCCTTCCTCTTATTCTCAAATTGGCATTGGAAACAAACACGATGGTGCAGCATCGATGGTGTTGCGATCATGAGGCATCACAGAGGTTAAGCGCTTACAAAAAGTCGTGGTAAGAACTCTTTTTTCTACAAAAATAGCAAGTGAATATTCTAAATTTTCAACCTACAAGTTTTATGATAGTATATAGGTTGTCAAGCTGTCAATATTAGGAGAGTGGACATTTTTCGCTAGTTTCGACAATCCTCGAAACCGATCTCCATTATTGCAAAATAATAACTTCTTGCCCTTACAACAAAGGCAAAGAACATCATTGAAGAACGATGATGGTCCAATCGATAGCTAACAAAGAAACATTCGTATTCGGAAGCTTTTTAGAGGAATGGTGAAAAACAACCGTTCCCCCACGCTCAGTCATCCAGCGCATTAGAGTCAAGGCTTCTCTATTGGAGAAATCTTATTGTTGGAGCACATTGCTTGTCACCATTAACCTGCCCGCTCCGTTTACCGAACGGAAAAGACGTCATAGATAAAGGAGGATTTGACATGCGTCTTACGACCATTCACCATATCGCCATCATTTGCTCGGACTATGAGCGATCCAAACGGTTTTACACTGAAATTCTTGGCTTTCGTCCCCTCCGTGAGCAATACCGTGCCGCGCGCCGCTCATACAAACTCGATTTAGAAGCGGACGGCGGAATTCAACTTGAGCTGTTCTCGTTTGAAAACCCACCCAAACGCCCAAGCTACCCGGAAGCGTGCGGGCTGCGCCATCTCGCATTGGCCGTCGATGACATGAATGAGGCGATCGCCTATTTACGCCGCCATGGCATCGAGCCTGAACCGATTCGTATCGATGAAGCGACCAACAAACGGTTCACCTTCTTCCAAGACCCGGACGGATTGCCGATTGAGCTGTATGAAAAATAGAGGAAAAAAAGCACATCGACGAAAACCAAATCTTCTCACTCGATTTATGGTACAATGATGGTCGATACCAACAAAGGGGGAAACAACATGGTGCGATTCGCGACAATCGGCACAAACTGGATCACCGAAGCGTTTATCAATGCCGCGCGCCTCGTCGATTCCTTCGAGCTCGCTGCTGTCTACTCGCGAACAGACGAAACCGCTAAGCGATTTGCCGAGAAAGTCGGGGCGCCGCGCACATTCACCGATTTACAAGAACTAGCGAAAAGCAATGCCATTGACGCCGTCTACATCGCGAGCCCTAACGCGTTTCACGCTGAACAAGCGATTTTGTTGATGAATCACGGCAAACATGTGTTGTGCGAAAAGCCGCTCGCCTCCAACGCGAAAGAAGTCGAAGCGATGATCGCAGCGGCCGAGCGAAATGGTGTCGTGCTGATGGAGGCGATGAAATCAACGCTCATGCCGAACTTTGCGGCCATCCGTCAACACATACATAAACTCGGCCGCATCCGCCGCTACGCCGCGAACTATTGCCAATACTCGTCGCGTTATGATGCCTACAAACAAGGGACTGTGTTGAACGCCTTCAACCCCACTTTCTCGAACGGGGCACTTATGGATCTTGGCGTCTACTGCCTGTACCCGATGGTCACTTTGTTTGGTAAGCCCCGCAGCGTAAAAGCGCAAAGTGTGAAGCTCGAATCCGGCGTTGACGGCGAAGGAGCGATCGTGTTGGATTATGGGGATATGGATGCGGTCGTCTTTTATTCCAAAATCACCAACTCGCACTTGCCTTCAGAAATCCAAGGCGAAGACGGAAACATGATCATTGACGCCATCCATACGCCAGCGAAAATCGAAATCCGCTACCGTGACGGGCGCGTTGAGGACATCACCGTCCCACAAGATAAACCGCCGATGTATTATGAAGCCGAAGAATTTATCCGTTTAATTGAAAGCGGCAAGCACGAATCAACAATCAACTCACATTGCCATTCGCTTTGGACGATGGAAATCATGGACGAAGCACGAAGACAAACCGGCATCGTCTTTCCTGCCGACCAGCGATAAACAAAAAAGTTCCAACCCGGTCCGTATAAGATCGGTTGGAACTCTTTTTTATTTTAAAAACAGGCGTTCCTTCTGTCTCATTGGATTTCCGTAGTTGATAGATAAGCAAAAACTACTCACATCATTTACACCGAAACAAACAAGGAGATAGGAACCCGGTTCCTTGCTTCGTATAGATGGGCTCGTTCATGACGACACCGTCTTTCATATGGCTACACATGTTGACCTTGTTCCCATACTGAAATATCCTCTCTCTCGCTTTCATGATTTCCCTTTTGCTTACCAATATGGTAACCGTCGCATAATCTTAACCGATGGCTCGCGGCATGATTGTCGAGACAATTCCACATTCTAACAATGGAAGTCAACAGATGAATGACCATGGGCCTTTCATATGATTCTTTCTTTATAGCAATAAACGGAGGGTAAAGGATAATTTATATGAAGCGACTTTACCTAACGGTATGAAAATTCATATGAGATTAGACGCTAATGGTAAAATTTTAACGGTTTATCCAATATATTAATGGAGTGTAGAAAGTATGAAATATGAAATTAAGTTTAGGGAAACCGAAAGCGGTATTGTGGTAGATGTTCCAGATGCTATTTCTCCTGTAGCAATACTTCTAATGGGCGATATTCAAGGTAGTTGTCAACCGTGGTTAGATTTAATAAACAAAGTTTTAAGTGGCGAGTCAAATTATGAGGAAAGTACAGGTAACAATTGTACATTGGAAATTAATAAAGAAACAACAAAAATAATTGATAACTTTAGTATTGAGGGAGAAAGTGAATGTGTAATTGAAACAAATGAGTTAAAAAAGATAATAGAACTTTGGGCAGAAAAAAAAGTTCGATAAAATAAATGTTAAAATCTTGAATGGCGCTATGTTAATCAAGTCTTCTGGGGTTACCCATTGACAATGCTTTTTTGTCAAATAGTGTTGGTCAAACTTTTAAATGATTTTCACTTGATAAAATATGATTATCGAGTAGCTTAGCGGGATAATGTATATAAAAAGTCACACCTCCTCGTAGGAAAATTATCAAATGCAGGGGAGGTGTTTTCTTTTCCAAACTGAAAGTAAAAAGATAAGATAGAAGAAAATCCAGTCTTGTATTAATCTAAAATGATAACTAAGAATCAATTTTATACCTTGATTAGTTTAACTCCTTTCAGGGTTTCTTTTTCGCAAGGGGGGCTCCCCAGTGCTGAATAAACACTTGCCTATAAGCACTAAAAGTACATCGCCAAAATAAGGAAACCCGTTTTGTAGTGTGCCTAATCAGAAAGTTCAATGGCCAGAGGGAAAAGATGGAGCCCGACTCAAGAAGCATGGATAAAGCAAATTATAGTTAAGCTAGATGGCAGTGTTAAAATTTATGAGTTTTGACACCGTTGTACGTGAAGTTAGTCATAGTACACTTTTAAAACGCTTTACGTTAAGATGAACTATGCATCTCACTCTCAACCAAAAGTTGCGCCTCGTGCACCTATAACTATCTTTACTTGAGATACATACTTAATGAATACTGGAAATAAAGAAAAGGGGGGATCAATATGTTTTTTAGTGAACGGTTGAAAAAAGAGGTTGGTCACAAGCTGAACTCGCTGAAAAAATTCATGTTAGTCGACAATCAGTTTCAAAATGGGAAACTGGTAAGAACTATCTAAGTATCGAAGTAATCATTGCTTTAAGTGATTTATTCGGTATTACAATCGATGAAATGCTGAGGAGTGATAAAGCATTGAAGGAAAAAATCATTCGTGATGGTAAGAAATTGGCCTATCCAAAATGGAAAGCATTCTTTGATGGCGTATTTTTATTAGGGATATTTTTATTAGTGGCAAAACTACTGATTATAGCGTTAAATCGCTTGGTCGGCTTGGATATTATCATTCCAGAAGGCTTACCAAAAATCATGTCCAATATCTTACCATTAGCTTTACTCATCATCGGGCGTATAGGATCAGACCAATTAAAAAATAAATACATTGATTAACAATCATATCTGAGTTGGTTTTAAAAAGGTTACCTGGTAACATAAACACTACCAGGTAACTAATTAGTAATGAACGGTTTAAAAGGAGACATGAACCTAACTCCTTATGTTGCAATCCATGTATCATCAGTCTGTCACAAGGAGGTTCCTGTCTCATAAATCGATGAGTATATGGTCAACGAATCCACAAGTTTGTCGCAGGATTAGCCTTTTCTTTTTCAAAACCTGTTCTGGAGCATCTCATTTTGATCATCAATAATTGAACAGCCAAGGGATATTCAGGAACGTGGACCGATCGCCATCAGCAAAAAAGAGAGACTCCCGTGTACATCATAAAAAATACTCATCTATGGCCAATCACAGAAGGGAGCAAAGATGCTTGTTCGTCAAACATAATCCGGAAGATCCCGTTTTTCAGTTTCTCGCTGGAATTTTTCATCAAGACATCGATTCGCCTGAGGAGGCATTACAAGAATTCGTAACGGAAGAAAATAAGGAATATCTTGAATCTGCGATTGTATTTTTAACCGAATTCATGAATAGCGAGCATTCAGGTCATGAAAAGAATGAATACATCCAACACTGTGCGGACGGGTTGTATTTTCCCGCCCTTGGACTGACTCCAATTCAATGGCTAAAAACTGTGGTAGAACAATTAAAGGAAGCCGTCAAAACAAAATAGGCAGTCACATGCTAGTTCTTCACCAAAAGAAATGTTTGATTTTTCAAGATGTGATCCGGATGCAAGGAACTGTATACCAATCGCTGCGGATGCACTTGATATTCAGCAAACACTCGAACTTGTCAAGTACATGGTGTGGTGATGAACCATCACTGTCACCTTCGGCTAAAATAAGGGCCAAGCCATCCTCTTTCGTGCGTGATGACAAACGTCCAATTGAACTCGCTGTCAACCACGTATAGATCGGCATACTCGCCGTTTTCAGTGACCAAATCTACGGCTTTCAAGCCGGAAGCATCCTCCACTTTGAACGCATCATCGCTATGTTGAAAGAAAATATAGCAGCACTTTTTCTCTTCCCTATCAAACGCCGCCTCCGCTTCTTCTTCCGTTAAACAGTCTCTCGTTTCATAGCTAAAAACATGCCATAAGTAACCGTTTGCCCCATCGTCATCATAAAGGTGGATGTTTCGTTTTTCTTCCGCAGTCAAATGACGGGCAAACACCTCTTCCCACTGTTGTCTCCATTTCGCCCCGAATCCGGATTGTTTGCTGATTGTGATGTTTCGACGCGCTAACTTATGAAATAACTCCATTCGGCTCCTCCCCCAAATGATTCTGATAGGCTTTTTCAAAAATCATTTTTTTCTATCCTCGTTTCATTCCTAAGTTCCTCAACCAGCTCTTGATCAATCAGTGGCTCTTATCCATTATACACACACTTAATCATCTGAATACTCTTTTCTAGTCCTGCCTATCTTGTGATCGGAGATTTGCCGCAACAAATAAGGATGGAAATTTCTTCAGTTTTCCTCTCCTTGCACATGATCTTGTTCCCCATTCAATTACGATTCCTATAGGGGGAGGGAACGGACAATCTCGCTTCATCGAGTATTTTCTCAAATTGAGAAATTCTATAGCAGCTATGTTTCCTTTTTAATCAAGAACAAGTGATGAAAGGAACTAGCTGCTTTTCACTGTTCTTCTAGTCCATCCGCTTTTTCGCCGCTGACAGCAGGTCGATCGCCTTCGTTCCGACCCCGACAAACGTCTCAAGAATCGCCTGCGCCCCTGCGATCGAAAAAATGAAAATCAACGGCATAGCGATGTTCGGAATGAAAAAATAACCGAGTGCGATCAAAATAGCGCTCCACACGCCAGCGCACCAATAACAATTCAACAAGTAGCCAAATTTGGAGGCCGGCACTTTCTTGATTTCCGTATGGCCGTCCTCACTTCGAACTTTTTCTTTTTTCATAAACGGCTCGCGCAGAAATTCAGTAATTTTGTCAAACACGATCAAATGGGTAAACCGATAGCTAGCCAACATCATCATGATGTACGTCATCCAATCAAGGTCGCGAAGCATAGCGGGTCCCTTTCTTTTGCAATCTTTTCCTTTAGTATGAACCAAGAAGCGCTTCGTTATGAACCTAGATAGATGCTGAAATCGATCGAGGGAAGAAGCGATATAGACTTTCGTGACAAAGCCATCCCCTATGGGCAGCTGAGATTAGTTCCGTTTTATCGATATTGAGGAAAAGGATTAGCAGTTGAAGAGACTAATAAAACGGTTTGTTCACAAATTTGTCAAAATTTTATTTTGAGGTTCAAATTATTTTTCTCCTGATGTCTTTTCGGACCTTTTGTTCTACCACCTGCACGGGGAAATTTTGCATTTTCATGCCGAAAAAATAGCAGTTGATCAACATTTTTGTCTGTAAATTCTTTTCCATTTCGATTCAACAAAAAGGAAAACTTATCCAAACACAGGTCAGCCAACTCATAATCTCGAGGAATGATAAAACTATATTTTGAAACCGCATTCAATACTGAGAAATCAATGGAATCTCGCCCTTCTGACACTTGAATTATTATTGCATCCTCTCTTTCTATGAGATAAGAATTATCGCAAAACAAGAACGGTTTTATCTCATATTGAGATAAAAAAGCCCAGCAATATCAATGACTGAACAGGCATCTACATCAATCAAAACGGAGAGCATACGCCTCAATCCTTTCACCCAAAATATAGAAATTATATTATTATGATATAATTTTATTTCGTTGATTTTACCAATTTATTTTCCCCTGGTAAAAAAATAATGATTGAATTGTAAAAAAAATCATAATACCATTTTCTCGTAAGCTTTTTAGGGGAGGGAGAACGACCATGACAACTGCCGTAAAAAGTCCATCAAAGGCAAAAGAGTATATCGATTCTGTATATCATCAACTTCAAGATAAATACGGTTATCAACCAGAATTTTTACAAGCCGTAAAAGAAGTATTTTCCACATTAGTTCCCGTATTTGAACAACATCCAGAATACATTGAGCATAATATTCTTTCACGAATCGTAGAACCTGATCGCATCATCACTTTCCGTGTCACATGGCAAGATGATCAAAATCGAGTTCATGTCAACCGCGGTTATCGTGTCCAGTTTAACAATGTTGTCGGTCCTTATAAAGGTGGTTTACGCTTCCATCCAACAGTAAACGAATCGATCATGAAATTTTTAGCATTTGAACAAATTTTTAAAAACGCATTAACTGGCCTGCCCATTGGCGGTGCAAAAGGCGGCTCTGATTTTGACCCAAAAGGAAAATCCGATACAGAAATCATGCGTTTCTGCCAAGCATTCATGACAGAGTTATATCGTCACATCGGTCCTGATGTCGATGTTCCTGCTGGAGATATTGGCGTAGGCGCCCGTGAAATCGGTTATTTATGGGGACAGTATAAACGCATAAAAGCAATGCATGAAGCGGGTATTCTTACTGGCAAACAACCAGGTTATGGCGGTTCTTTAGTTCGCAAAGAAGCAACAGGATACGGACTCATTTACTTTGTAGAGGAAATGTTACGTGATGTTAATGATTCTCTTGAAGGAAAAACGGTGGTTGTTTCTGGATCTGGAAATGTTGCTATTTATGCGATGGAAAAAGCACAACAATTAGGAGCGAAAGTGGTCGCTTGCTCTGATTCCAATGGTTATGTTTACGATCCAGATGGCATTGATTTAAATGCTATAAAAGAAATCAAAGAAGTGAAAGGCGAACGAATGAACAACTATGTGAAGTATCGTCCAAAAGCGACCTATACCGAGGGTTGCAAAGGCATTTGGACCATTCCATGCGACATCGCTCTTCCATGCGCCACACAAAACGAAATTGACGGAGAATCTGCACGGATTTTAATTGCGAACGGAGTGAAAGTGGTCGCAGAAGGTGCGAACATGCCTTCCACTCCTGAAGCAATCGATGAATATTTATCCAACGGTGTATTATTCGGACCTGCGAAAGCAGCCAATGCAGGTGGGGTGGCCACTTCCGCATTAGAAATGGCACAAAATTCAAGTCGCATCTACTGGTCCTTTAATGAAGTCGACGAAAAGCTGCGTGACATTATGAAACACATTTATCAAACAAGTAAAGAATGCGCAGAAAAATACGGTTCCCCTGGAAACCTCATGGTCGGTGCGAATATTGCCGGATTTATCAAAGTTGCTAATGGAATGATTGCTGAAGGGGTCTAATGTTCATTTGATATGGGGGAGTTTTTACAAAGGGGGTCATCAATAAAACGACAAAAGCCAATTGAAATGGGCTTAAAAGTTCATTTCAATTGGCTTTCTTTTTGTCTATTGAAACCGATTTATCAAATATGGTTCAATCCGTCGCTAAGAGGTTTATGGATGAACGAAATACATACACATGAGCCAGAAACGTTCAATCTCCTTTTCACCATATGATTACATTCCAAAAGAATCGCTCGCTGCATCATTGAGAAAAATTTCCTTTCCTTCATTGAGCGCGCGGTTAAACATATCGCCCGCCCCAGTCGTATCGACAACCGGAACGTGGGAGCTTAGGATGAGCTCCTCTTTTTAACTAACAACAAAACAAGTGAATAAACCGTCATCGATACAGCCCTTCCGTATACACCGCAGTGATCGTCCGAGCAATTTCCTCTATGGAACATTTACGATGATGACCACGCACAATGTCCCATAAGTACATTTCATTCGTAAAAAACCAACCACGCGCCACTAATTCAGGATTTAATTCCGTCCTAGCGAGTCCTTTGCGTTGGGAATAAGAAATATCTTGAGAAATTCGTTGGACAAATCGCTCACGGATTTCTGCCCATTTCGCCGATACGGCTTGGGAAACACCAATAGCTTGCTCGAATACCTGTAACATATCGCGCTCCGCTTCCGCCATTTTCAAAAATGAATACGCTTGACGTTGAATCATCTGCTGTGCTTCCTCCTTTGATGTAGGAAAAAAGGGAAGCTCAGCGATTTGATAAAACTGCCCCATCACATCCTCCATCAACGTGATCAGAATATCATCTTTCCCTTTAAAGTAAACGTAAGCCGTACCATACCCTACCCCTGCCTTTTTGATAATTTGAGTGACAGTGGTATGATGGAATCCCTCTCGGATAAACACTTCCCGTGCTGCTTGCAATATTTTTTGGCGTGTGGCCGCGGAACGCATATGACGACGATCGACTGTTTTTTTATGCTCCACTGTATCCCTCCTTGCCATCCTCCCTTGCTTACTAGCATAAGGGGTATCCAATCAAAATGAAAGAAGAAGACAAAAAACGAACAACAAAATATAATATTTCAAAAATTTAATAATTGACATCATGTCAACTTTTTATGTAAAATTTTTTTAACATCTCACCGAATGGAACAGGAGGTTATATTCGTGAACAGCACAGCCCTGGAACCTACATTAGAATTCGCTCGAAAACTTGACCAAGAAGACCCATTACGTCATTTTCGCGATGAATTTTACTTACCGCCGAATTCCATTTATATGGATGGCAACTCACTAGGTCTTCTTTCCAAAAGGGCGGAAAAAACACTATTCACCATATTACAAGATTGGAAATTGTTAGGGATCGATGGGTGGACAAAAGGAACCTATCCATGGTTCGACCTATCGGAGAAGATAGGAGTTATGTTGGCGCCATTAGTCGGTGCTTCACCGGAAGAAGTGATTGCTACAGGTTCTACCACTGTCAATTTGCACCAGCTAGTTTCTACCTTTTACCAACCAGAAGGAAAGAGGACAAAGATTTTAGCTGATGAATTGACCTTCCCATCAGACATTTATGCGTTGCAAAGTCAACTTCGTATTCACGGTTATGATCCCAGCACTCATCTGATTCGAGTGAAAAGTCGTGATGGGCGTTTTTTGGAAGAAGAAGATATTATTGCAGCCATGTCCGAAGACGTTGCCTTAGTTGTTTTGCCGACTGTGTTATACCGCAGTGGTCAAATTTTGGACATCCAACTTTTGACTGATGAAGCACATAAGCGTGGCATCTTGATCGGATTCGATGCTTGCCACTCCATTGGAGCCATTCCGCATTCATTTAGCGAATGGGGAGTTGATTTCGCTTTTTGGTGCAACTACAAGTATATGAACGGGGGACCTGGCTGTGTCGCAGGACTCTACGTCCATCGTAAACATTTCGGTTCAGCACCTGGCTTGGCTGGATGGTTTGGCTCGAAAAAAGATAAACAATTTGATATGGAACATACATTCACCCCTTCCTTGACGGCTGGAGCTTATCAAATTGGAACTCCACATCTTTTGAGTCTAGCTCCTTTGATTGGATCCTTAGAAATCTTCCAAGAAGCCGGAATTGAACGGATTCGTCAAAAGTCGTTGCAACTGACTAATTACTTTATGTACTTAATCGAACAAGAGCTTTCCCATTTCGGCTTTATCATTGGCAATCCGAAAGACGATGTGCGCCGTGGAGGACATATTAGCTTGGAACACGAGGAAGCTGCCCGCATTTGCAAGTCATTAAAAGAAAATGGTGTCATTCCAGACTTCCGAGCACCAAATATTATTCGCTTAGCGCCTATTGCTTTGTACACATCTTATGAAGAAGTATGGAACGTTGTACAAATTATGAAGAAAATCATGCAAGAGAAACAGTATAAGAAGTTTTCCAACGAGCGTGAAGTAGTCGCCTAAATATAAGGGGGGAGAGAGAATGGCCAAGCAAAATCATGATACGCGTAAATCGCAAGAAAAGGACACCGGGTTACATCGTGAATTAAAGACGAACCAACTAACCATGATCGCTATGGGATGTGCCATTGGCACTGGGCTGTTCCTTGGGAGCGGCCTTGCTATTCAAACGGCTGGACCTAGCGTTTTACTTAGTTATGCCATTGGCGCTTTCATTGTATTGTTGTTGATGGGGTGTTTGGCTGAAATGACGGTCGCCCATCCAACATCAGGTTCTTTTGGAACCATTGCTGACCGGTACATCCACCCCTATGCAGGTTTTATCGTCCGCTATTCGTATTGGATCGCCAATGTCCTAGCCGTAGGGGTGGAAGTGAGTGCCATTGCCGTTTATATGAGATACTGGTTTCCGCATACACCAGGGATCCTATGGATTCTACTATTTGGAGGCATTCTCATTTACGTCAATGCTACCAACGTCCATACGTTTGCTACTTTTGAGTACTGGTTCTCGATGATCAAGGTGAGTGCAGTCATCCTTTTTATTCTCCTTGGAACATATGTTATATTCGGAGCATCGGAACAATCTGGAATTGGCCCTGCCAATTTCGTCAATGATGGTGGATTTCTCCCATTTGGCTGGTGGGGAATGTGGGTAGCTATTTTTATTTCCCTATTTAGTTTCTTAGGAACAGAAATGATAGCGGTTACATCAGGTGAAGCAAAGGAGCCCGAAATTGCCGTTCCCAAAGCATTAAAAGCAACGGTTTTTCGTTTGTCTACTTTTTATGTACTCACGCTCGCCATCATGTTGATGATCGTTCCGTGGAAAGCAGCAGGAATTGACAAAAGTCCTTTTGTGAAAGTAATGGAAATCTTAAACATCCCTGGTGCTTCCGGTGTGGTAAATTTCATTGTTCTCACTGCGGCGCTATCGGCCATGAATAGTCAGTTATATGCATCAACGAGAATGATGTTCTCATTGGCGCAAGAAAAGTATGCTCCCTCTTTCTTTGCTGAGGTGAACAAAAAAGGAGTCCCGATCAAGGCATTACTTATTTCTACTGCTGGAATTGCCATTTCAGCCATCGTTTCAGCTTTTCTTCCTGATACATCGTATACTGTCATGATGGGGATTTCGATGTTTGGGGCAATTTTCACTTGGTTTATGGTTTTTGTTTCCCATCTCTTTTTCCGAAACAAGTGGAATCAAATGAATGGTCGACCATTGCCCATCAAAATGATTGGATTTCCTTACTTAACCATTTTAGGTGGCGTATTATTACTCAGCTTGATGATTACGACATGGTTTACACCATTTAAAACGATGCTGCAATTCGGAATTCCTTGGTTACTGTTGCTATCCATTGCGTATGTCCTTTGGAAAAGGGTTCATACCACATACCATAACGCAACTCCTTCTACACCATCCGATGAAACAGTCACTAGCGCGAATCAATGATCGTATCAATCGACCATTCTACGAAAAGGGTGAGAACATATGCAAAATAAACAAAATCAATTCGAACTGGAGAAAGGCATTCATACAGATTTCCAAGAAGAAATGTCGTACGCAGGCTATCTTCAGCTTGATAAAATTTTATCGAGTCAACAGCGGTTATCTAATCATCATGATGAGATGCTATTTATCATTATTCACCAAACAAGTGAACTTTGGATGAAACTCATTTTACATGAAATGGAAGCCGCTATTCAATGTATTTTAGATGACGATTTAGAACCATCCTTTAAAATGTTTGCCCGTATCTCAAGAATCCAACAACAGCTCATTCAATCATGGAGCGTCCTTTCGACGCTGACTCCGTCAGAGTACATGGAATTTCGTGAATGTCTAGGCCATGCTTCCGGGTTCCAGTCTTATCAAAACCGTTTAATCGAATTTGCACTTGGGCAGAAAAATGCACATGTTTTGCCTGTTTTCCAACACGATCCGGAAATTTATGAAAAGATGACAAGAGCACTCCACTCCCCGAGCGTGTATGACGCAGCGATCAAAGCATTGGCCGTCCGGGGGTTGCCTATCGATGAAGACGTTCTTCATCGAGATTACTCACAAACCTACCAGCCAAATGCTAGCGTGGAAGAAGCATGGTTGACGGTATATCGAAATGTTGATCGATATTGGGATTTATATGAGCTAGCCGAAAAGCTAGTAGATATCGGCAGCCAACAACAAACATGGCGTTACATGCACATGAATACAGTGGAACGAATTATTGGCTACAAAAAAGGAACCGGAGGATCATCGGGCGTCTCCTACTTAAAAAAATCGCTCGATCGCTCGTTCTTTCCTGAGCTATGGACATTAAGAACAAAACTATAGATTCAGAGAACTTCAGGAGGCAAAATGATGAATCCATGGATCGATATCTCCCAACGACTTGATGAGCATATTCCAGTATGGCCAGGCGATACACCTTTTTCCTATCGCACTCGTTGGAACAAGGCGGAAAGTGGATCCGTGAATGTGGGCCAAATCACGATGAGCACACATACAGGCACACACATTGATGCTCCCTTTCACTTTGATAATGAAGGAAAGAGAGTCATCGATCTTGATTTAAATATCTATATCGGACCTGCCCGTGTAATCTATCTTTCAAATCCGAAAAAAATCGGGATCGATGAATTGCAAACGATAGATTTACATGGAGTGACGCGCTTATTAATCTACACGGGGGCATGGACGAATCGGACAACATTCCCTGAAACTATTCCCTATATTGATCCGCCACTCGCTCCATACTTGAAAAAATATGGAGTTCGTCTGATCGGGATCGATTTGCCCTCTGTCGACCCGTTAACAAGCAAACAATTGCCTGCCCATCACGAATTGCATCGTTGTGGAATTCATATTTTAGAAGGGCTCGTGTTAGACCATGTTTCCCCTGGGGACTATGAACTAGCGGCTCTTCCTCTCCCCTTAGTCAATGCCGATGGAAGCCCTGTGCGGGCGGCATTACGAAAGATGGGATAAAACCATACAAAAGCATTGGCTTGTTGCTTCGCGTCGGTCGAATACCCATGTCATACAACATGAAAGGTGATGGACCCCAAAATATGTCTGCCTATCTTCGAGAGAGCGCCTCACGGAAGCGCTCAGCATTCAAAAGGGGGCTAACTCAAAAGGCTGTCTGCTCTCCGGTGAAACAACAGATATAGTGATTCGTCCGGCACGTATATGCAAAATGAAGAGGGTGTCTCGTTGCTTTGGAGACACCCTCTTTATGTTTCCAACCGTTATTATTTTTGAACCAACTCCAGCGAAATCGGGATAAATTCGTCCACTTTCTCTTCTTTGTGAACACTGATTGCTACTTTTACCGCCTTTTCACCAATTAATGCTGGTTTTTGGGCGATGGTCGCCGCCATTTTGCCTTCTTTTACCGCTTTGACCGCATCATCAGTAGCATCGAATCCGACTACAAGAACATCGTCCATTCCGCGCGCTTGCAACGCCTCTAAAGCTCCTAAGGCCATTTCATCATTATGCGCAAAAACCGCTTGAATGTCTTTATGGCTTTGCAAAATGTTTTCCATAACCGACAAGCCTTTAGCCCGGTCAAAATCGGCTGCTTGTTTTGCCACTACTTTTATATTAGTTGCTTTGTCAATCACTTTGTGGAATCCTTCTCCGCGTTCACGGGCTGCGGACGAACCAGGAATCCCTTCTAGTTCTACAACATTCCCTCCATTTTTCAAGTGTTCAACAAGAAACTGTGCCGCCATTTCTCCGCCAGCCACGTTGTCTGAAGCAATGTGAGCAACTACTTCCCCACCACTTGCACTGCGATCCACTGTAATCACTGGAATGTTGGCGTTATTAGCTGACTCAATGGCTGAAACTACTGCACTGGAATCTGTTGGGTTTACAAGCAGTATGTCGACATTTTGTTGGATTAAGTCCTCAATGTCGTTAATTTGTTTCGCCGAGTCATTTTGGGCATCGACGACAATTAGCTCAGCCTCTTCGTCTTTTGCAGCTTTTTCAGCTCCCTCTTTTAATGTGACAAAGAATGGATTATTGAGCGTTGAAATCGATAAACCGATCTTTACTTCTCCATCTTCTTGCGTTTTCTCTTTGTTGTCCGCGGCATTGTTTTGATCCAGTGAACATCCAGCCAATACGGCTCCTGCAAATAACACAGCGGTAAACAAACGAAATGCCTTTTTCATTTTGACTTCCCCCTTCATTTGGTTTATAGATCAAGCTTCTTTGCGGCGATCTAACAACACCGCAAGAAGAATGACCGCCCCTTTTATCACTTGTTGATAGAACGATGACACGTTCAACAAATTTAATCCATTATTTAACACACCAATAATGAGTGCGCCGACTAGTGTACCGAAAATCCATCCTTTTCCCCCAGATAAACTTGTACCTCCTAAGACAACAGCGGCAATTGCATCCAATTCATACGCTGTCCCCGCTGTCGGCTGTGCCGAATTCAGACGGGATGTTAAAATGAGACCAGCTAAAGCTGATAACGTTCCAGTTAACGCATACACGTAGATTTTGAGCCGATCGACACGCAAACCCGATAACCGACTCGCTTCCTCATTCCCACCAATCGCATACGTATGACGGCCAAATGTCGTCTTTTTCAATACGACATACAAAACGATATAAACAACAAGCATCAATACAATCGGTACAGGAACACCAAAGAAATAACCACGTCCCATCATCTGAAACATGATATCATCGGACGCAAATCCTGTAATCGGACGACCATCCGTATAGACGAGTGTTAACCCGCGAAAAGCGGTCATCGTTGCTAATGTCGCAATAAACGGTGCAACCCTCCCTTTCGTAATGATGATTCCATTTAGCACCCCCATTACCGTACCTGATAATAAGCCGATTAAAATGGCCAAAAACCCATCGACACCTTGAGCCATTAAACCTGCCGTAATAGCGCTTGACAGCGCTAACACAGAACCGACTGATAAATCGATGCCGCCTGTTAAAATGACAAAGGTCATACCAAAAGCGATCAATGCATTAATCGACACTTGGCGCAACAGGTTCAGCCAATTATTCATCGTTAAAAAATCTTCACTTAGTATGGACAATACGATGCATAATAATGCTAAACCAATAAGGGGCCCAAGCTTTTTTACATCCCACTTTCGCTTCGCTTCCATCATCAATTCCCCCCTGTCGCTGCACGCATGACGGTTTCCTGATCCAACTCATTGTTCTCTAAGATGGCTTGAACTCTTCCTTCGTGGATCACCATGACACGATCACTCATTCCTAGTACTTCAGGAAGCTCGGAAGAAACCATAATGATTGCAACACCTTGCGCAGCTAGTTCATTAATCATTTCGTATATTTCTTTCTTCGCGCCCACATCGACGCCACGTGTTGGCTCATCCAAAATAAGAATCTGAGGATTCATTGCTAACCATTTTCCGAATACAACTTTTTGCTGATTTCCTCCGCTTAATGCTTTCACCGCTAAATCAGGTGAAGAAGTTTTGATATTCAACCGCTGAATAAAGGACGACACAATATCTCGTTCTTTGGATGACTGAATGAATCCCGCTGTCGCCAATTGTTCCGACTTTGGCAAGGTTAGATTCTCATGAACGCTCATATTCAAGATGAGTCCTTTTTGTTTTCGATCTTCGGTAATCATTGCAATGCCATGTTCCACCGCTTGGCGTGGAGAACGGATGTGCACGGGGCGTCCGTCAATATATATATTTCCTTCATCGAATGGTCTAGCACCAAAAATTGCTTCCATTATTTCCGTTCGTCCCGATCCCATCAGCCCCGCCACACCAAGCACCTCACCAGCTCGCACAGAAAACGATACGCCCTCAAATACTCCCTTTTTCGTCAGCTGTTCAACACGCAATCGTTCTTTCCCGATCGTGACACTCCTTTTTGGAAAGCGTTCCCCAATTTGTCGTCCAACCATCATTTGAACAATTTCATCAAAATTCGTTTCTTCAATCCGCTTCGTCCCAATGAACTGGCCATCACGAAGAACAGAAATCCGGTCGCAGATGGTAAAAATCTCTTCCATCCGATGAGAAATGTACACAATCGCAATGCCTTGCTCTTTCAATGTACGAATGATGGAAAATAAGGCCTGGATTTCCCGCTCCGTGAGTGCTGCTGTCGGTTCGTCCATAATGAGGCACTTGGCATTCGTCGAAATCGCCCTAGCAATCTCGATCATCTGCTGTTTCCCGACCGATAATTGGCCGGTGAGTTCTCTCGGGTGAAGATCCATTCCTAATCGTCGCAAATAGGAGGCCGCCTGTTTTTCCATTTCTTTATGACGGATGATACCCGTCCTCCCAATTTTGGGCTCACGCCCAAGAAAAATGTTTTCTGCCACCGTCAATGTCGGAATAACGTTCAACTCTTGATGAATGACAACAATTCCATCCTGCTCTGCCTCTTTCGGATGGCGGTAATGCACTTCGCGCCCATTGACAACAATCGTTCCTCCATCCCGCTCGTAAATGCCCGTCAACACTTTGATGAGCGTTGATTTTCCGGCTCCATTCTCACCCATTAACGCGTGCACTTCACCAGGAAGCACTTCAAAATCAACGCCGTTGAGAACGGTATGGGAACCAAATGATTTTTGAATTGACCGCATGTCAATCAAGGGCCTCATCGATTCTGCCCTCCTTTTCTTTCAGACATTTTCCTATGAAAAGTTCACACCAGAACGAAGAATGATATTGGCATAAGGAGTTGCCTCCCCTGTACGAATCACTGCTTTCGCCTGTTTTGTCATTTCCTTAAATTCTTCATGTCGAACAAATTGAATAGGCACATCACTCATTCTTGCTTTGATGCTTTCATACACGTCTGGATTTTGGGTTTTGATTTCCTCAGCTAGTACAATCTCTTCGACTACCAACTCATTAATTACCGCATCCAAAACAGATAAAAAGGGTGGAAATCCTTTGACAAGTGCTAAGTCAATACGAGCCTCTTCGTTTGGAATCGGCAGCCCACAATCGGCAATCACGATCGTATCGGTATGCCCTAGCGAAGCAAGCAATGTGTTCAATTCTTTATTCAAGATCCCATTCTTTTTCATCCTTGATTCCCTTTCTGTTTAGCTAAAAATGATTCCACATCCTCTCGTGTCGGCATCCCAGCCTGCGCTCCGAGCTTGGTGACCGATAGCGCTGCGGCCGCGTTGGCAAACCGGCACGCTTCATCGAGCGGCTTCCCTTCCGCCAGCGCAACGGCGAGCGCGCCGTTAAACGTATCGCCCGCCCCAGTCGTATCGACAACCGGAACGCGGAAACTCGGGATGAGCTGTTCCTGTCCATCCTGCCAAATGCGCACCCCTTTGGCCCCTTCGGTGACGATCAGTTTATTGACAAACTTGCCCTCGTCTATCCCAGCAAACAGCAACGCGCGTTCATGTTCGTTTGGCGTTAGAAAATCGACCTGCTCGAGCACTGACGGCGACAGTGGCTGCGCTGGAGCCGGGTTAACAATGACACGCACACCATGGCGATGAGCCAACGAAACGGCCCGTTCGACAACCGGAATCGGAATTTCCAATTGCAATAGGCAAACATCGCTTTGGGCGATGATCGACTCGCACTTGTCAAGATCTTCTGGAGTCAAGGCATGGTTCGCCCCGGGCACGACGATAATGCGATTGTCTTGTTCAGAAATCGTGATCGAAGCAATGCCGGTATGTTCATGTGTAACCGGTTTCACATCCTGGATAGAAATGCCTCCGTTTCGCAATGAGCGAAGGAGCTCCTTTCCGAATGTATCCTCGCCAACAGCGCCAATCATCCGCACGTTAGCACCAAGGCGAGCGGCTGCCACCGCCTGATTCGCCCCCTTGCCGCCAGGAGTGGTGAGAAACTGTTTACCTAAAATCGTCTCCCCCTGATTCGGAAAGCGGGCAGCCACAGTTACTAAGTCCATATTGATACTGCCGATCACAGTAATGATAGGCTTGTTCACATTTGTTCCCTCCTTGACGTGGATTGCCGTACAATCAATTGAACCGGAAGTTGGTAATGAAGTTTTTCTAGTGGTTTTCCTTCGATTTGTTTGATTAAAATTCTTGCTGCGATTGCCCCCATATCGTAAATAGGCTGAGATACAGTTGAGAGCTCAGGGGTTGTCATTTCCGTCAGCGGGATGCCATCGTAACCAATAATCGCAATATCATCGGGAACCCGCAACCCACATTGTTGAACCGCTTTCAAAGCACCCACTGCCATCGCGTCATTACCGGCAAAAATTCCGTCGATCTCCTGTTGGGCCAAAGCCGCCATCACTGCTTCTTTTGCCTGCTTGAGCTGGTAGTTCCCCTGAATCACCAACCGCTGCTCCCAAATCCCTAACTCCATCATTTCATCTTGATAACCACGAAAACGTTCAACGGCGTTCACCACATACATAGGCCCTTGAATATGGGCGATGCGTCGACACCCCATATCATATAAATGTCTAGTCGCTAAACGAGCCCCTCGATAGTTATCAACAACCACGGACGGATACTTCTCATTGAATGGACGATCTAGCACAACAATGGGAACATCCCATTCATCCACTTCATCCGGCGTCAATTGATTAGTTGTCAAAATGACACCGTCCACATATTTTTGCTTTAACACCTCGATGTATTCCCGTTCTTTTTCGGCTTTCTCATCGGAATTGCATAGAATAACCGTATAGTCATAAATATTCATCACATCTTCTACAGCGCGAACAAGTTCCGGGAAAAATGGGTTCGTAATATCAGGGACAATGAGCCCAACCGTTTTTGAGGTTTTTTTAAACAACGCCCTCGCCACTTCACTCGGCTTATAGTTCAGCTCCTTCATCGCCCGTCTGACGCGTTTCTCCGTTTCCTCATTCACGTACCCATTTTGATTTAACACGCGTGACACGGTGGCGACAGAGACGCCTGCACGCTTTGCTACATCACGAATCGTTGCCATTGTTAATTCCTTCTTTTCACTTTATGTAACCGGTTACACAAAGTATACATGATTTTGACTAAGCCATCAAGCATTTTCTCATCCCGAGAATACTTTTGAACATACGCGTCAGTCATATTGTGATTTTGCGCACGTATGGTTATAATAAAGGTGGAAAACATACGATAAAAGCAGGACATTGGCAGCCACCAATGTCCTGATCGACACGCACGGCTACTGCAAGAAGTGCAGTGGCCCAGAAGCAAGCAGGAGTAACCCACCCTTACCTAGGCCGAGCAGGGTGGGTTACTTCTCTTTTGACACCACAATGACTGCCACGACAAGCGACGCAAAGGAAATCATTAGCGACAACGCCTCCGCAACAGTCATCAATCCAGCAGCACCCCCTTTCATCAAGGGAGTGGCCACTGCCCACCCTGCGTAAACCGTGCATATGTATTATACCACGTCCGCTCTTAGCAACAAATATGTATTGGGAAATTCAGGACGTTTTTCCATAATACAAAAAACCCCTTGCCTGACGCAAGGAGTTTTCTTTGCTATTCTTTTTCCCATCGTTCACTCGCTTCATCCGCCCGTTTGGCGGCCACCATCATACTCATGATGACAAGCATCACGAATGAACCAACAAACATTCCAGCAACAAACGCGGCCATGGGCATCTCTCCCTTTTCTCCGAAACTGGTTATTTATCATTCTTTCCTTTTTCGTCTCGGCCTATACATGGGGAGAGTTTGTTATAATCATATGCCGCGATGGAGCGAACGATGCCTTGCTTTCAGCCAACGGCGACAAACAAAGACAATCACCAACGCAATCAGCGCCCCGCACGAGTCGATCACGACATCTTTCGGCGTCGCCGTCCGCCCAGGTTCAAACGATTGATGCCATTCATCCGTCGCCGCATAAGCGGTCGCAAACAGCCAAGCACCGATATACGACGCCCGCCTCGGGAACAGCGCTCGCCAGACCAACACAGCCAAAATGCCGAATTCGGTCAAATGCGCCGCTTTACGAATAAGGAAGTTCAAGAAAGAAGGACCTTCCTCCTCCCCACCGCCAAACGGCAAATACGAGAGAATCACTTGCAGAACTTGAGCGGTATTCGCTCCAGTGAACCACGAAGACTCGCTAAACGTGTAAATGACTAAACACCAGAGGATGACGGGAAGCCAGCGGGAGAGAAGATCCTTGATTTTTTCACGTGTTGAATCTTTCTGCATGGTTACCAAAGCGGTTCCTCCTGATTAGATAACTCGATAAAAAATGGTTGTATCATCAATGATAAGAGCGTACCCATTACCATCAGGGCAATCGCTGTCAATAGTGAAACGTTAAACGAAAGACTGAGAAAAAGGATGAGCGGTGACACAAGATTGAATACTCCATTCCTTCTTCTCGATCTAGCACTATAATATTGCTTATTTTGACAGTATGGACACATCAGCTTCGTTCCCAACGTAAACATCCTACAAAAGGTTTGCCGCCATGTCCATTGTTTCTTACAATGTTGACAAATAGGCATCATTGCACACTCCTCTCATCATTTGATGAATGGGTTTCATCGATGGATTTCCTTTTATCTTCTTAGGTTCACGAAACGAAGTATTCCAATAAAAAACATGTTTTCAATATGCTAGGTTCATCACCAAAAGATGTACTTGATTT